>NZ_ALWU01000001.1:0-581415 GCF_001027565.1 Wolbachia endosymbiont of Armadillidium vulgare str. wVulC
TTATTTATTTTTTTTTTTTTTTTTTTCAAAAAAAATTTCCCTTTTTTAATTAAAAAAAAAATTTTTTTCAACCATTTTTTTTTGGGGCTTAGGAATAACCATTTTTTTCAAAATGAATTTTTTTTATTTTTGATGGCAACTTTTAACATAACCTGTTATTTTTGCCATTAGGAAAACACCATTATTTTATTGGCGGTGGGAAAGCTTTTTTTATCCCATTTACACCAGCTATTCAGAATGTCCTTCTATACCTCTCTTTTTTAGGTCATTTAATACACCCAACCAGAAGTTAGCTCCTTCGCTTTCAGCTAAATAAAAGCCCAGTACTTCTTTTTTACCATTTTGGTCTATGCCCAATATATTGTACATACATTTACTTACACAATGCCCATCCTCCTTGACCTTAAAAAACATGCCATCCATGAACACTATCGGGTATACAGATTGCAGTGGGCGACTGCGCCATTCATTGATTATCGGTAGCAATTTGTCGGTAATACTTGATATTTCTGCTGCAGATATTTTGTGATCATAAATTTCCTCAACATGTGACGCTATATCTCCATACCACTGGCAAATGTGCTTAAGACCTTTGCTTCAAGTTCGGGATGTAGGCTTGTTTGTCTTTTTCTAACTACTTGAGGTTCAAAGCTTCCCTCCCTATCTCTTGGTGTTAACAATTCAAATGAGCCTGCACTTGTACGTAAAGTTTTTCCCATTTCTTCGATTATCCTGTTTTCTTTTCCCTTACTATAGGTGTTGTTTTTACGCGTCCAGGGCCTCGTCAAGCTCCACGCCATTAAGGTAAGGGAAAGAGAAGTTAAGATTTGACAAAAAATTTGAAGAGATTGATAATTATGGTAAATATTAGGGTGAATTTTTAAGAAAAGGGAGTCTGAAAAATGCAAGTTATTTAAAAAAGTAATAATTGCAGGTTATTTTGCAAAGAATGTACTAATGCAATGATACTGAAAAGATATCTTGAATTTAAAACACATGTTTTCTAGCTCTTTTCTGGTAGTTGAGTGAACGAATATCAGATATCTTATGACGATCAACTCTTCTCCCTTTTCTTACCACTAAAGTGTTCATCAAAAATAACTGTGATAGTCGATCCATAATGCAGTCTATGTCTGACTCTGTAGAAAAAATATCAAAGGCTAAGTTTTTAATCGCATTAAATGAGACAGATTTATTGATGCTTTTTTTTAGTTTACTATTCTGTGCGCTCAATGTCTCTTCATCATCTTCTATCATGATACTTTCTAGATTACTGATGAAGATAGTTGACCAAAAATCCTGCTTGATAGTTTCAATACTTTTTCCTGTGAAATTCTCTAAATTTAATCTTCCCTTCAGCCTAGAAAAAAATGTTTCTACTCCCCAGCGCAAGTAATATAATCTCTCAAACTCTTCGACTGTAAAACTTTGCTCATCTAACAGAGATGTTACTAACACTTCAACTTCTCCAGAAGAAAGTATTATTTTGACTAACCTGAATTTCATCTCATCAGGTAATCCTAGCTTTCGTAGCTGTCTTGCTACTTTAATAGGTGCTACCACCATACTAGATGGGCTTTCCGGCTTAAACATAGCGTTTATTTCATTGAAAGACGAACTTGGACAGCGAATTATATAATTGATTTTCCTTCCTGTAAGCTCAGCAAGAAATCGATAAGATACGTATCCTCTATCACAGATTAACAAATCGTCTGATTTTATGGATTCAAGCATACCGATCGCTAAATCAACCTCATAGCTGTCACCTCTACTTAGCACAGATTTTATTGCAATATTATTTAGCACATCGTAGCAAACTTCAAAGGTTGCACTTGTATAGTCTTCAAATCTCTGGATTCCATTCCATACTGCTCTTGAGCCAAACTCGCCTATTATTTTGTCGCTCTTTGGCAGAATCAGTATTGAAGCATCAAATGCAAGTACTCTGAAGCCATGGTGGGTTTTAAATTCCTGATCTTGGTAGTATAGGGAAACTATATCATCATTTAACTCTGAAAACGCAGTATGCTTTAGCTTCTTTCTTGCTTGAGTAAATGCACTTGCCGTAATTGTGTAATCTTTTCTTGTATGCAGAACAAACTCATTAAGCATTACTTGTAATGACTTTACACTCTTTCTAAAAATCAGGAGAAATACATTAATGAAGGGCAGCTTTCTTTTTCGTGAGAAGTCTTTTGAGGATGCTCTGTGTGCGTTTATAAAGTTTAAACTCATCAATTTATTTTTTATAAACATGATTATTCTTTTTTTTACTCATGTCATTACTTCTTTTAATTTGTGGATCTTACCTGATTTTACAATACAGTCCATCACTTTCCCTTAACTTAATGGCAGTGGAGTTGACTAGGCCCTGCACACGTTTGAGCAAGAAGTAGAGTAAATGACGTGAATACAGGGAGGAAAACGAGCAAGGAAGAAGTCTGTAATGCTATTTTTATATTTCCTGATATTATAATCTTTTTTGCTTTATTATTAAGACTTTGATATATATTCTCAATATTAGTGTCATCCTTAACATAAGCTGTTAGTTTTTTTTCGATTATCTCTATAAGCCCACTATTTAGTATAGAGAAATACTGGGGTGGATAAAACCTTAATTTTACTTTATCACCGTTGAGAAGGTTTTTGATGTTTTCTTTGCATAATTTAATTTTCTCGACCTTAGATGAAATTTCGGTTATTTTTTCACTCTTTGTAACAAGTACTTTACCCTGTTTAACATCCACTTCTTTACCAGATAACTCAGATGTCTCTTTGCGCAATAGCTTCTGCTCGTCTTGCAGCTTTTTTAGCCCCTCATCCATTACACCTTGCAACTTTTGATTTATCTTATCCAGGTCTCCTTTTGCTTCTTTTAGTAAATTTTTATAAGTAAAATACTTTAACAAAATAGGTAAAATTGAAGAGTCTTTCCTATAAGCAAAAGCGAAGACATTCAAGGTAACCTGATTAGGTATTATTTCTTTTGGTAAAACTACTTTACGTAGATCCTCTGAAACTATATCTGCTAGGTAAGCTTTATAATCTTTTTTTGTTACCATCAACTGATCTATAAAGTTCTTTGTTACTGAATACCTTAGCTAATGCTTTCGTGTCAGATTCTATAATATTGCTCAACATTAAAACTCCCTAATTCATCGTTTTGTACATACAGCTTAATAGTATTTTAATGACATGTCAAATTAATGTAATTATTAACTATATTATTTAATTCATCAAGCTCTATCTAAATAATGGTTATGCAAGAAGTCTACTCCTATTGTACGTCAAGAACAACCACAAGTTCATTAGGGCTCACATAAACTAAAGCATTTTTTGCTCGCTCATCAAGCAAATCCAAATCTAAGCTTTCCTAATATAAACCGAATACTTTGTTGTTCAACTTTTCCTTTTCAAAAGAGATAACCTTTAGCAAAAGTTTATTGTAATTGATTTCTTTTTTAAAGTGGATTAATGTTAACAAGCCATGTTTGCCTGTAATCGTGCTAATACTAAAATATAATGTAAGAGAAGAAATGAGCAAGGCTATACTCAAGTATAACAACTTTTCTTTCTAGATACAACCACCATGCTTCCATATATGATATGAGAAGGTGAATAAAAAGCTAAGAACCTTGACGCGCTTTACATCTTGGCTTTACCTTATTTATAACGTAAATCTTACCATCCCTTTTCACAACTTTACAATTTTTATCTCTATTGCGATAAGATTTTAGCGACGCTTTAACTTTCATATCTATATTAAGAACTAAATTACCCTACATTATGATTATTTATAGAGAGTTAGTCAATTGGTAAATTTTTCACATTTTATTAAAATATTGTATAATTGTTGCTGATACTTCCTCGATTGATTTACGCGTAACATCAATAATTAGCCAATTATTCTGCTTAAAGAGTTCCTCTGCTTCTTTAATTTCCTTTTCTACTTTTCTAGGATCAGCATATATATTATTATCTTTGTTATTAATTGAAGTAAGTCTATTTTTGCGTATTTCTACTAGTCTACTTGGGTTTATTGTTACTCCTATCGCCAGCTTATTTTTTAATTTTGCCGAATCGACATAAAAGGGTACTTCACTAATAAAAGGAACATTTGCAACCTTGTAGCCTCGATAAGCTAAATACATACTAGTGGGAGATTTTGATGTGCGTGAAACTCCAACCAAAATTATATCTGCTTTATCAATATCTTGAATGTTTTGTCCATCGTCATGATTGATAGTGTAGTTTATTGCCTCAATGCGCTGAAAATATTCGTTATTTATCTCAGTATGCAAGTCAAGCTTTTCGTCTTTTTCAATTTCAAGATAGGATGAAATTTCCTTAATAATATGTGATAATATTGCTCTGTAGGGAATTTTCAGCTTTATACAGTTATCTTTTAGATATTTTCTTAGCTCATCATCAGTAATAGTGCATATAACAAAATTATGCTCATCACTTTTTCTATTAATTTCCTCCAGAATTTTGTCAATCTGCTCTTCTCCTTTTACGAAAGACCAAACATATTCGATCGTTTCTACAGAACGAAAGTGTTTCAGGGCTGATTTTGCAACTGATATAACAGTTTCACCACTTGAATCTGATACTAAGTGTAGATTAAGCTTTTTAAGGGTCATATGGCAAATAGGCAACCTGCTCTGAAATTATGCTAATTTATTGACCTACGTAAATATAGAAAAACTATCTTGTTGATAAAAGTCAAACTAATTGGTAAATTCTTAACACAATTATCCTCAAAACAAATGTTTTTATTAAAGCCTACAAATTTCACTTCTTTTTCTAAAAAAGCACTACCTTGGCTTGGGGTTATTTGTTTCGCATGTTTTTTAATTGGAATGTTTTTGGCGTTATTTTTTTCCCCAGAGGATTATAAACAAGGAAAAATTGTACGAATTATGTACATTCATGTGCCTTCTGCATGGCTTGCTCTTGGAATATATGGACTTATTGCATCACTCAGTTTCATTTCGTTGGTGTGGAACAATAGCATTGCTAGTATCTTGGCACATGCTGCTGCTCCTGCAGGGACAGTCTTTTCGGCAATATGTTTAATCACAGGCAGCATTTGGGGAAAAGGAACTTGGGGCACTTGGTGGGTATGGGATGCAAGGCTTACTTCAATGCTGATTTTATTTTTCCTATATGTTGGCTACCTTTCATTGTGGAGCGCTTTTGACAATAAAGCAAGGGCAGAAAAATCAGCAGCAGTATTTGCCATTTTTAGTGCTATAAATATTCCCATAGTAAAATTTTCTGTGAATTTATGGTCTACTCTTCATCAGCCAGCAAGTATTCTAAGAAGAGGTGGAGTAGCAATAGAAAGTTCTTTACTGTTGCCACTCATTGTAATGTTTATGTTTTATGCCACATTTTTTTTAGTAGTGTGGATACTGTACTCACTTTACTTAATTAATTTGTACAAAATAAAAAGAGAAATCAGTATGCGGTATTAGATAGTCTTGCAATTCTATAGAAGAATATGCTAGAGAAAATTAAGCAAAATACCTTTGGTCATTTCAGATACCCATAGGCATCAAGTTAAGAGAATACGCCCAATATAGCAACCATTTAGGGTAGATATCTTATTTGTTATATTTATTTTTTAAGAAATCTTGATCTAAAATAAGATAATTTTTTTTAAGAGTCTATAAATTACTAATTTTATTGTTTAATGTCTAAAATAGTTTTTACCGCTTCCCTTCTTGTATCTTGTAAAAAGCATCTAATGTTTTAAGCTTAAGCATTAGGTGGAGGAGGGAAGAACTCTGTTTCTCCTCTTAGATATAAAATCTGTAAGAAAGATAAGAGTTCCCTCCTCAAAAGTATAGGCTGGACGGTATCGTAGAAAGACCTAAATGGCTCTAATTCTGTATCCACAAGGTTAGCATCGGACAGATATAAAACCTGTCAAACCAGAAAGAAACTCCTATTTTCTACTTTTTTGAATATAATTTTACGGAGAAGCGCTTCTGCAGTTATAGCCGAGTAGGCAATGGTGCCTTAGTGCCCGTAGGTTAGCATGGTTTTGGAAAGAAAACCACTGATGGAGTCTTTGAGACTACCTCGATTAGAAGAGCGTATAATTCAACCGTTCCAAGCTGAAGTGCTTTTCAATTATTATATGATGGAGGTTAGAAATGGCAAAAACAAAAAGTAAATTAGAGGTCTGATGCGGCAGGAATAGATATCTGTGCATTATGTATGTGTACCAGAAGGAAGAGATAAACAGAATATACAAAAATTCTGCTGCTTCACAGAAGATCTTTATAACTTAGCAAAGTGGTTAAAGAGGTGCAAAGTTACTACAATAGCCATGGAATCAACAGGAGTGTATTGGATCCCCTTGTTTCAAGTACTTGAATCATATGGATTTGAAGTAAAATTAGTAAACGCAAAATATGTTAAGAATGTGCCTGGAAGAAAATCTGATGATTGCCAGTGGTTACAACAACTGCATAGCTATGGACTGCATTTAGACCAGATAATCAAATTTGTGTATTACGCAGGACAACGAGATAACCTAATAAAAAGTGCAGCAGCACACATTCAACGTATGCAAAAAGCGTTAATTCAAATGAACATTCAATTGCATAAGGTGATAAGCGATATAACAGGAGTTACTGGCATACAAATTATTAAAGCAATACTTGAGGGTGAAAGAAATCCAGAAAAATTAGCTGAATTAAGAGATGGACGAATAAAAAATGATAAATCTACCATTGCAAAAGCATTAACTATAGAGAGGAACACCTGTTTACACTAAAACAAGAGTTTGAGCTATACAATATTTATCAGGAAAAAATAGCAGAATGTGATAGAAGTATTGAAGGATATTATAAAACATTTGAGACAAAGTCAGGTGGGAACAAGCTATGTAATAAAATAAAGCGTAAGTCTACAAAACATAGGCCAAATTTTGCTATACACGAAGAACTGCATAGAATTACAGGTAGGGATTTCACAAAAGTTCCAGGACTTGATGTAGTAACCATACAAACAATAATTTCAGAAACTGGCATAAACCCTAATAGATGGCGGACAGAAAAACACTTTTCATCGTGGTTAGCCCTGCCAATAAAATTACAGGAGAAAAAGTGTTTAGCACAAGAACGCGTAAAGTCATTAATCGTGCTGCAAATGCATTTCGAATAGCTGCTCACTGTGTATCAAGAAGCAACAGCGGAATAGGTGCGTACTGTAGAAGAATAAAGAGACGACTAGGTGCACCAAAAGCAATCACGGCTACCGCAAGAAAACTAGCATGCATTTTTTATAGTATGCTAAAGTATGGGCAAGAATATGTTGAAAAAGGAATGAACTATTATGAAACACGTTACAAAGAGAGAGTTAAAAAAAACTTGATCAAAAAAGCACAGGAATTTGGCTACATCTTAGTTCAAAAAGATGAACTGGTTGAGGGAGTTTCTTAGAAGCCTTACTTTTCGTTTTAAATGGTAATGTATGGGGTTATATATGATCAACAACTTTCTTGGAATTGATGTATCAAAAGATCGCTTTGATGTTTTTCTTTCATTCATAAGTAAAAAAGAAAAGCGTGAAACTAGGAAAAGGAGCTTTAAGAACGATGATCTTGGGTTTCAAGGTCTGCTGAGTTTTCTACAAAAGCATAATGTGGAAGAAGTAAAGGCATGCATGTGGTTGTTATAGCGAAGCTTTGGCTGAATTTCTGCACAATGCTGGACATTTTGTTAGTGTTGTAAATCCTTATTGTATTAAATCTTATACAAGGAGTAAGCTCGTAAGACAAAAGAATGATCAGACTGATGCAGAAATTATTGCTGATTATTGCCAAAGACAGGAACCAACTCGTTGGACACCACCTTCTTCTGAAATGAAAAAATTAAAACATCTTTATCGTTGCTCAGTTGCGTTAAAAGAATTAGTAAATAACCACCTAGAAAAAAAAGAGAGACTGCCTAAAGAAGTTGCAAATGCTTGGGAGGATCTTGCAACGAATATAGTTAAAAAAATAGAAATAATAAAAAACTCCATACGCAAACTATTAAAGCAGCACAAAGAATTGTTGGAAAATTTTCAGCTTCTATTGACTATTCCAGGAATAGGAGAGGAATCAGCAATAGCTATTTTAGCTGAAATCCCTGACATAAAAGCTTTTAGAGATGCCAGGCAATTGGCAGCATATACAGGAGTTATACCGAAAAATATAACATCAGGTTCATCTGTACATTCTAAACCAAGATTAAGTAAATCAGGTTCACAAACATTACGTAAGGCCCTTTTCTTTCCTGCCATAGTAGCCAAGAATCACAATCCTATCATTGTGAGTTTTTGCCAAAGACTAAAGAAGAAGGGTAAGCATAATATGGCAATTGTGGGAGCGTAAGCTACTCCATATCATTTTCGGTATCCTGACATCCAAAAGTGCTTTTGATCCAAATCATATCAAGAATTACAGAACTAGGATGTTGACTGTAGTTTAAAATCAAAAAATGCTTCCAATCCATTCAACATATTCACTAACTGTAATCTGTGTACTGTTACACAATCAGAAGTATTTTTTGATTTTATGATACAGCTTGAGTAATTTTTTTGTTGACTAGCAAGACGGTATCTTTCTTATGCCACTTTTCCTTAACTTGACGCCTATGCTCTTCAATAGAGGCCTAAAACTCGTCACTAAAGTGAAGAAAGGTATGAAAAACGCACTGATTTCGCTGAAAGAGAAGATTTTGCTAAGAAAAAGATCGATTGTTGAGACGGTTTTTGATTCCTTGAAAAACAAGTTTGAGATTGAGCATACAAGACACAGATCACCAATAAATTTCCTAATTCATGTTTTTCTGTCTTGATTTCCTATTTCATGCAGTCGAAAAAGCCCTCTATTTCTACTCCTTTCTTTGCTAGCTAATCCATAGTTGGGGTCTTAGGGTCGCAGCTGTACGGACATTATGATTTAAGCATATCAGATCTCAGTGCTCAGACACTAGCTGAGTTGGTGAATGTAAAAGTAGCTAATTTTTTGTGTTAAAATGCAGCGTTTTTGATGATGATGGAAAAATGAATCCCAGTGTTACGCACTGGAATGACATCATTTACTACGCAAATTGCCACAATGTTCGTACAGCCACGCACTTTATTTGCACATTAGCCAACTTTCCTGAACAGATACGAAATATGTTTTGTAAATGCTCGTTAATTGTTCTAATGCATGATACAAAACATCAGTCCGTATATCTCCATTTGAAGTTGTATATAATAGAATTTCGCTTTCTAATATCTTTTCAGTTGTTTTATACACAATTTCTCATTTGTATGAAATTTACTTTCTCGCTTCAAAATCTAACCCACCACAACTTTGATATGACGTTTCTTTCCTGCAGATAATTTGATAAATGGCTGACCTTTAAAGCTCTCGAAATTTATTACATGATCAATATTGTTTACAACATTATCATTAATCTTGCATCCATTGCCCTGTATTAAACGCTTTGCTGCACTTTTTGAAGGTTCAAAACCGGTGTCATGCAGCAGGTCTATCAAGGGTATGCCACTTGCAACTTGTTCTCTTGTGATAGTGTAACCAGAAAGCAATGAACTGTCTTCATTTTCAAAAGCAGAGATTGCAGCAGATCGTGCAAGTTCTGCTTCTTTGCAACCATGACATATTTTTGTCACTTCTGTTGCCAAGACCTTTTTTGCTTCATTTATTTCTTGATCCTTCAAGGACTCTAGTTTTTTAATTTCATCAATTGATAAATCGGTAAAAAGTCTCAAAAAACGACCAACATCTTGATCATCAACATTGCGAAAATATTGCCAATAATCGTAAGGCTTTAGCATACTGCCATCGAGCCATATAGCTCCACTTTCAGTTTTGCCCATTTTTTTTCCTTGTGCATTTAATAAAAGAGGCATGGTAAGACCAAACAGCTCAGGTAAATTCAACTTTTTGCCAAGTTCAATTCCGTTTACTATATTTCCCCATTGGTCTGACCCTCCGATCTGCAGACGACAATCATATTTTTTGTTTAATTCAGTAAAGTCGTAAGCTTGCAATAGCATGTAATTAAATTCCAGAAAGCTTAAGGTTTGCTCTTTATCCAGCCTAATTTTCACACTATCAAAACTTAGCATACGATTTACAGAAAAATAAGCTCCTATATCACGCAAAAAATCTATGTATTTTATGTTATCCAACCAATCTGCGTTATTTACTATCATTGCACCAGTCTTGCTGTCATTAAAAGACACCATTCTCTCTAATATTCCCCTTATACTGGATATATTTTGATTGATGTTCTCTACGGGCAAGATGCTTCTTGTTTTATCTTTGAAGGATGGGTCACCAATTTTTGTTGTACCACCTCCAAGTAGGACTATCGGCTTATAACCAAATTTTTGCAGGTGACGGAGCATCATAATCTGAATTAGGTGACCAGCATGAAGACTTGGTGCTGTGCAATCAAACCCAATGTATGCGACTATATAATTGCTTTGCAATAATAATTGATCTAGTCCTTCAATGTTTGTGCACTGATATAGATATCCTCTTTCTTGAATGAAGTTTAAAAATTCGGACTTGTGTTTCATTTGTACCTCAGCTTACACTGTTATTAATGTGAAGGCAGTTTTCACAGAGAAAGATGTCATCCCAGTGCTCAGACACTGGAAACTTAATTATAAACAAATACACTATAAAACGTTTTCGATATGAAAAACTGGATTCCAGCGTCACGCGCTGGAATGACACTACCATCTACATAGGAGTTGCCTTCAAAATTACCACATTTGAGCAATTGTATACCAGCTATCTGGATAATCAATTCCATAACTCTTCTATTTTATAATACTCCCTTACTTCTGGCCTGAATATGTGAACCATTATGCCTTGAAAATTCACAATTACCCAATTACCTTCATCCATACCTTCTACATCTATTTTATCATATTGCTTAAGATTTTCCATTACGTGCTCAGCTAACGCTTTCACATGGCGGCTCGAATCACCAGATGCAATGATCATATATTTTGCAATGACGGTTTTATTCTGCACATCAAAAGTAACTATATCGTGACCTTTGTTTTGATCTATTACATCTACAATCGTACTTTTTATTGACTCTGTATCACCAGTCATTATTCTAAACCATATAATTTATTTATGATTATACACTCAAAACTTCTGAATGTGAACTATTTTTGATATGCTTTTAGCATAACGTTTATAATACATATTCTTTTATTTGTAATGTATGATAGCTTTCTGATGATATGATCATTTACTTAATCAGGTAGTGGCAAACTTACGATTGTAAAAGAGATGTGTAATATTATTGATGGGGTGATAGTAGACAATAACCTGTTTAGTAATATTATATTTGATATGATTGACTTAAGAAACGCTGAGGTTACAAGTGAAATATGGGAAAAAATTTTTGTGATTAGCATCGAACAGGCAAAACCTGTCAAACCAAAAAGAAACTCCCTAATTTAAGTTTTTAGTAATTTGTTGGTATAATTGCGTAGGAAGCACTTCTGCAGTTATGACCGATATCCCAATGGTGCCACAGTGCCCGTTGGTTAGCATGGTTTTGAAGGTGACGGTTAAACCATTGATGGAGTCTATTCAGACTACCTCGTTTAGGAGAGTGCCTTAATTTTACCGTCTCAAGCTGAAGCGCTTCTTCAATGATAAATTATATACTAAAGATATAAAATGGCAAAAGTAAAAAATAAGTTGGAAGTAATGAACCCTAATGCGGCAGGAATAGATATCTGTACATTATGTATGTGTTCCAGAAGGAAGAGATGAGCAACATATCCAAAAGTTTGGTTGTTTTACAGTGGATCTGCATAACTTAGCAAAATGGTTGAAGAAGTGTGAAATTAAAACGGTAGCTATGGAATCAACGGGAGTATATTGGATTCCTTTATTTCAAATACTTGAATCATATGGATTTGAAGTAAAATTAGTAAACGCGCGGCATATTAAAAATGTACCTGGTAGAAAATCTGATGTTCAAGATTGCCAGTGGTTGCAACAGTTACATAGCTATGGACTGCTCCAAGGATCATTTAGACCAGATGATCAAATTTGCGTACTGCGTGGCTACGTCAGACAACGTAATAATCTAATCAGAAGCGCAAGTACACACACTCAACGCATGCAAAAGGCATTAATTCAGATGAACATTCAGTTACATAAGGCAATTAGTGATATTAATGGTGTAACAGGTATTAGGATTATTGAAGCGATAATTGAAGGTGAAAGAGATCCTGAAAAATTAGCTGAATTAAGGGATGGACGAATAAGAAATGATAAATCTACTATTGTAAAGGCATTAACCGGTGACTACAGAGAGGAACACTTGTTTACACTTAAGCAAGAATATGAAGCATATACTTTTTTCCAGGAACAAATAAAGGAATGTGATAGAAGCGTTGAAAGCTACTATAAAACATTTGAAACAAAATCTGATGAGAGCAAATCAACAAGTAAAGCACAAGGCAAGCAAAAAAATGATCCAAACTTTAATTTGCATGAAGAATTATACCGGGTTATCGGGATAGATTTTACTAGAGTTCCAGGATTCAGTGTACTAAGTATACAGACCATAATCTCAGAGACTGGTATCAACCATAACAAATGGCCAACATTTTCGTCTTGGTTGGGGCTGAGTCCTGGTAATAAAATCACTGGAGAGAAAGTGTTTAGCACGAAAACTTGTAAAGTCGTAAATCGTGCTGCAAATGCCTTACGGCTTGCTGCACAATGTGTATCAAAAAGTAATACTGCTCTTGGTTCACAATGCAGAAAGTGGAAAAAACGACTGGGAGCTCCAAAAGCGATCACTGCTATGGCAAGGAAATTAGCATGTATCTTTTATAATATGCTAAAGTATGGACAAGAGTATGTCGAAAAAGGAATTGATTCTTACGAAAAACTTTATCAAAACAGGGTTATGAAAAATCTGAGTAAAAAAGCTTCTGAATTTGGCTATATCCTGGTAAAAAAAGATGAGTTAGTTCAAGGAGTTTCTTAGGAGAGAGAATATGTTAGCAATATTGGAAAAATACCATAAAGCATTATATATTTACAAATGAAAGGAAGTTGCAGAAAAAATTGTTGAAAGAATAAATGGTATATAAAGTAGTTGGAGCTTCTATGATAAATAATTTAGTAACAGAGAGTATTTGTGATTAGGCAAGAGAAAAAGTATCGCCCTTGTGTTGGCATAATGCTATTTAATAAACAGGGGAATGTTTTTATTGGAAAACGCTTTGACAGTGACTCTTATTGGCAGATGCCACAAGGGGGAATTGACGATGGTGAAGAGCTAAAGCAGGCAGCACTACGTGAGCTATTGGAGGAAGTTGGTACTGATAAAGTAGAAGTTGTGACTAAAAATAAAGAGTGGATACACTACAACTTACCTGAGGAAATTATACCAACATGCTGGAATGGGAGATATTCTGGCCAAAAGCAAAGGTGGTTCTTAATGAAATTTTATGGAGAGGATAAGGATATTAATATTAACTATACTGATCATCCAGAGTTCAAGGAGTGGCGTTGGCAAAATGTGGATGATTTGGTAGCCAGTGCCATACCGTTCAAAAAAGAAGTTTATAAAACAGTGATAGAAGAGTTTTCTTCTATCATAAAAGGATCTATTTATGATAGTTGATTCTCATTGTCATCTACTTTATTTTTCTGATGATGAAATACCGAAAGTAATTTCAAGGGCAGAACAAAATGGTGTGAGAATTTTGCATAACATATGCATAAGCGTTGATGATATTCCTAAGTTATTAAAGATCTCTTCATCCTATGATCAAATCTACTACTCTGTTGGTATACATCCGCTTGATGCTACTGTGGAAAAAGGTGAGTGTATACATGTTGATGAATTGATGGAGTTTACTAAGGATCAAAAGGTAATTAGTATCGGTGAAACCGGATTAGATTTTTATAAATCTGATAACAAAAGCAATCAAAAGAAAAGTTTTGCATCACACATAGAAGCGGCAAGAGTAACAGGATTACCTTTAGTTATTCACACTAGAAGTGCTGATAGTGAGATGATTGATATGTTAAATTCAGAGATGAAGAATGACGCTTTTAATGGAGTAATGCACTGCTTTGCTTCCTCTAAAGAGCTTGCTTATAAAGCTATGGATTTAGAATTGTACATCTCATTTTCTGGAATTATTACTTTTAAAAATGCGAGCTTACTCAGAGAAATTGCACAAAATGTACCACGTGAGCGTGTTTTAGTTGAAACTGATGCACCTTACCTGTCACCTGAGCCTTATAGAGGAAAAAAAAATGAACCGGCAATGGTAAAATATGTTGTGAGTTGTTTGGCAGAGCTGTGGAATGAGTCACCGGATGAAGTAGCAGAGGTAACCACTAATAACTTTTTTAGGCTATTTACAAAGCTGATCTATAAGAAAATTTCGTAAACTCTCTTTTGCCGCTTGATTTTCGTTATAAATTAAGCTGATATTGAAGATTTTTTCAGCTTTTATAACTATAATCCATAAGCTTACACCTAAGATCGAAAAAAGCACAGAAAAATGAGTATTGCTAAAATTAAAATATTCAAAAAACCTAGTATATAGATTAATCATAAAAAAAATTACGCCGATGTTGCACATAACAGAATTATTATGCTTTATTCCATAATAAATTGCTCTAAGAACCTGTTTAAAATCTTTTGAGGAGTAAAGCAGTGAAAGCAAGAACGACCATTTGCAAGCTGGTGTTGAGTTTACGTTCGCAATTTTTCCACAATCGTCTGCACTTTTCCAACCAAGCAAAAGAGCGTTCAACAACCCATCTCTTTGGCAATACAACAAAAAAATGTAATTCACTTCGCTTTATTACCTCAACAGTTGCACCAATGGTAGCTTTTATTTGAGTTGCAAAATTTTCTCCTGTATAGCCGGCATCAACAAGTATATTTGTAACTGCCGAGAGGTTTTCTTTAGCGTTCTCGACCATTTTCACAGCACTGCTACGATCAGTTGCTTCTGCAGTTGTCAGATGAATTGCGTGTGGTAAATCTTGAGTATCAACTGCTATATGACGTTTTATACCAGAAATCTTTTTACCAGCATCATATCCTTTCTTTTCAGCGGTATCTGTGTTTTTAACACTTTGGGAATCAATTATACAGAAGCTTGTTTTCTCTTTCCGACCATTGTTCTCTCCAACTAATTTTTTTTAAGACCAGTTCGAGTAAACTTGGTTCTTCTCCATTTTTCTTGTTCCAGATTTGAAAATAGTAATATGTATTTTCCCATCTTGGTTGGCAGCATTCTCCACTGGCAGGAGCTTTTTAGGACGTATAACACTCCACAAAATACTTCATATAAATCAAGCTTTCTTGGTTTTATTTTCTTCCTGCTACTCTCCAGAATCGTCCTGATCTTTTCAAATTGTTCTCTACTTACATCGCTTGTTTTGCATAGATATACCTCATTTTTAATCTATGCCTATTCTACCTCATCTATCCGAGATTCTTAACATGTTCTAAGAAAACTCAACGAATCAGTATGATTGCAGCCTTAAATGGAAGAAAGGTAGTTGTTCCGTTAACATTTGAAGGCCACTGTAATATGTTAATAAATGGTTTGAGCAGTTTTTGACACCGATCTGGACAAACTTTGATAATGCTACTTTTCATAAGTCTAATAAGATTACTGAACTTGCTAAAGGAGTTGGTGCAGAAATTTTATATCTACCGCCTTATTCTCCCGATTTTAACAAAATTGAGCATTGTTGGTTTGCTATAAAAAACAGAGCTAGGAAAAACATCCCTCTATATCACATCTTTTCGTCATGCTGTTGATTCTGCTTTTCTATAAGCTTTTCGGACTATTATGAAAAGAGCTATAAATTTAGTTACTGTAGATACGCATATTAAGTCAAAAGAAAAAATTAGCAAAGCGGTTGAAATTTAAATAACATATAGCTTTCGCGGTGCTACCTATGGAAAATCTGCAAACTTTACGTTCAATTGCGTTTATTGTGGGAATTTTCCTATTGTTGTTTGGCTTAGCAATGCTTATTCCTGCTATTACTAATAATTATCTAGGTTACGAATGGAAAAATTTTCTGGTTGGATTTATAGTTACCTGCACATTTAGTGCAATTTTTATTTTACTGGGTAAACTAAATAAGTTACATGGAATGCCAGCAATTTTTGCGATTACCAGTTGTACCTGGATTGCATTATCTCTATTTGCAGCTATTCCATTCTATCTTGATAGTCTAAGCTACATCGATGCACTATTTGAAGCAGTATCTGGGATTACAACCACAGGAGCAACTGTGCTCAGTGACATTGAACAACAATCTCCGGGAATATTGCTATGGAGAGCAATGCTGCATGGTATAGGAGGATTTGGAGTAATTACTATAGGAATTGCAGCTTTTCCCATATTTAAGGTTTTGAGCTTAAATAATTTACTCTATTCTGAATATTCAGATGCTATCAAAAGAAGGTTGCCACATACGCGAAGCGTAGTGATACATATTGCAGAAATATATTATGGCTTAATTTTATTGTGCATATTTTCCTATTATCTAGCTGGTATGCCATTATTTGACGCAATATGTCACGGAATGTCCGCTGTATCAACTGGTGGATTTGCTAACTATAACGATTCTATAGGTCACTACAATAACTCTATGTTAGAAGTCATAACAATCATTTTTATGATTTTGGGTTCTCTACCTTTTCTTAGCTATTTAAAAATTATAAGACAATTAGACGTTTACCATGATGAACAGGTCTCTTGCTTTATTAAGATATTGATTATCTCATCTTTGTTTGCTTATTTTTGGTTATATAAAAATTTTAACTTAGGAGCATTTTTATCATTTAGGTACAGCACATTTACTATTACCTCTTTTATCACATCAACTGGCTATGTAATGTGCAACTACTTGGATTGGAGCTTTATTTCAGTCTTAGCTTTTTTTCTAACCTTTATTGGTGGGTGTAGTGGTTCTGCCAGTGGTGGAATCAAAATCTTCCGTTTGATCATTTTTCTAAGGTCTATAAGGAATTACTTTAGCTCTTTATTCAATCCAGGTGCAAATGATAGAGTAAAATTCAATGGTAAAATCCTGAAGAATGATGAAGTTCAATCTGTCTTTACGTTTTTTGCAATTTACATATTAACGTTCACTGTATCGTCAATAGTGATGTCTTACTTAAGCAATGCGGACTTTGTAACTAGTATTAGCTCAGTTTCTGCAATGCTTACAAACTCTGGTCCAGGATTCAGTAACCTAATAGGTCCTTCAGGTAATTATTCCTCCTTTAGTGGCGGAGTAAAACTGTTTCTATCATTTTTAATGCTACTTGGCAGACTTGAAATATTGCCAATTTATTTTTGTATAGGTAGCTTATTATTACTTAGTAGGAAAAATTAAAGCGAACATCTTGCATGTGATTTTTACTGAGAGTCATTTAGGTCTTGACAAACCTCTCTATGACGATTACCTTAACCTTAAGGGTATTTATACTTGTTTTTGACCTGCAGGCTCAACAACAAAAATTCAGTAAAAAACTTAGGGTACTTATTGGCGGATTACATAAAATTATAGCGGCTGCATGTCTTTTTTATTTTTTCTACATTCAGCCAAATCGCGCTTATTTTAAGCGTTAGCACATTATTACAGCGCCAGTTTAAATTATTATAGGGTCAAACTCACTACATGGGGATTCTTTTGCCTTTTTTCTATTTAGTAAATTTATTAACATTTCTCATTACAGTCAAGTAACACAGTTTACATTTAAATTTTATTTCATATTATTGTAAGTATTACAAAACTTTAAGGAAAAATTATGGCAGTTATGCCAGATAAATGGATAAGGGACAAAGCTGAAAACTCTGGAATGATAGAGCCTTTTGTGAATCATAAAAGCAGTAAGGGTGTCGTATCTTTCGGATTATCGTCTTATGGATATGATGCGAGAGTAGATAATAAGTTTAAGGTTTTTACTAATGTTAATTCAGCTGTTGTAGATCCCAAGAATTTTTCTGAGAATAGTTTCATAGATAAGGAAACAGATGTATGTATAATTCCACCAAATAGTTTTGTACTTGCCAGCACAGTGGAATATTTTCGTATACCAAGGAATATACTGGTAATTTGTGTTGGTAAATCAACTTATGCAAGATGTGGTATTATAGTAAACGTCACACCTTTAGAACCTGGATGGGAAGGTCACGTCACACTTGAATTCTCAAACACTACTCCACTTCCTGCAAAAATTTACGCTAATGAAGGTGCATGCCAATTTGTGTTTTTAAGCGGCGAAGGTGAGTGCGAGAAATCATATGATGATATGAAGGGAAAATATATGAACCAACATGGTATCACTTTGCCGCTGGTGAAATAATCACCTTAGGTAAAGCGTGATATTGTTTCGTTGTACTGAAGATTACTAAGATGAGTTTTAACTAATTCATTATATTCTTTATCGCCTAAAACTGCACGCGCAGAGTGGTTTTTAAATGATTCTATAAAGCTAATAAAGAAATTTGTAGAAGGATTACTTAAAGCTTCTGCAACTTCTTTTTTTTCTTTGTCATTGGAAAGCTGATTAAATAGTTCTTCTCCCTTTTTTTGCAACTCATTTTCGAATTCCTGCTTTATAGTATCCTTATTCGCTTTTTGCAAGAAGTTAAACTCTTCAAAAGTGTACAAGGAAGAGACAATGCTATTGAAGGTGCCAGTAAAACATGCATTTCCACCACGCACTCCGTATTCTGTTTGCGATTCTACTAAATGTTTAACCAGTTGATACTTTCTCTGTAATATGCGGATATTAATATTTATATTACGATCAGCACTTTTTTTATTTTCATCATTACAAGCTCTCCAGACCAAACTTAAAACTTGCTTCAATGTTAACTTGCTTCCACTATTTAGGTCGGAGTTATTCTTTATACGCTTCAAACACTCAAGTGCATGTTTTTTCTCATCTTCTGTAAGTTGGTCTTTATCTGCAGCTTTCTGCGCTCCATTTGCTATACACTCTAGCTCATTGATAAAATTTTCTATTTCTTGTGTAAATCCATCTTCAACATCAAGCTCACCATAGTTTTCTCTTAGCTTTTGAATGTTGATACTGATTGCATTATTTACATCAGTATCATGTGTTGTTTGTGGAATACGTGCTGCCTCCATAAATGCTTCAGCCCTTTGCCCTAACCATCCTGGCATTTTGCCTCCTGCAAGAGAATATAGCTTTAGAATCAATACTAGGACAAGAACAGTAAATGCTATAAGTAATGCTATAGCTAAACCGATGACAAGCCACCTCACAGGAGCTAGTAAAATATCTCTTGCTTTTTTTAATTTTGACGGTCTTTGTACGTTATCTGGTGTATTTACCACTGCTGGCATAATTAGTTTAAGTTAATATTAATGCTGCTATTGTACTATATTTTCCTTTGTTTTTCAACAAAATTTTTATCCCCGTGCTTTCTCATTCTTTCTCATAATTGCTATAGATGCATTTTTTTATTAAAAGCTTGAGTTAATTTCTGTAAGTTTTCCTTTTTAAATTGGTATCCTCTCAAGTAGCTGACACTGGTTTCACTTACACAATGTCTGTACTACAACGCGTTCATATAGTTGCACCACAGACAATAATTCTCAAATCGGGAAAAATTACTACTTGTGTTGTGAGCTACCAGGATGCTCTATAGACAATATTCCATGATTGCCAGAGAGCAAAGTGCGTATGAGTCACTTTGCATTAGTGCTTGTTTTGCTTCTTGTTGAGTATTTTCTGTACGCATGCTCATGCCAAATTGCAAATCTAAACCATTTTTTGGAAGAAGATCGCATTGAAGTTTGAAACCAGTAGCAAAACTTTTTTGTTGATCACAAAGATCTCCAATCATGATTCCTTGCATGCTTACACTACAGTCATTTCCAACTGTTCGTATCATTGCTTTACCATCTCGTATACCATTATTGTTTATGTTTTTTGCCGTGATAGTCTGGTCTATAGCTTGCTTACCTTCCACTACTCGAGATATTACTTCTATATTTGGTTGATTATCACTTCTCATTAGTGGTTGATCCTGTTGCCCTAGCTTATTAACTGCTTCTTTAACACACGTATTGTATTTTTCGCCACTATTTATCTCAATTTTATTTACTGTTTGAGCTTCACCTTTTTCTATGTCTTTTTGACTAAATATATCTTTATTGATAGCTCGAAAAATAAGAAGTGGTATCAGTGAAGTTATTAGATTTAATATAATGCATGGAATTAAAATCGCTGCTGCAGCTGTACAGATTAAGATTCTAGCTACGCCTTTTGCTACTTTAGATAATTTAGAATCGTTTCCTTGAGTATTAACAGCATTCAAAAAGAGCATAATCAAACCAAAAAGTAATGCTGTTATAGCAGTTGGTACAATGACTGGAATAAGCAAAAAAGCATTGATTAACTTTTTTCCAGAACTAGTTGATTTACCATTCAGTGATGTAAGATAGTTTTGGCCAGCATTAGTAATCCATTTTACACCAGATAAGACTCTTTCACTATTTTTTTTTGAAAGCTCAAATTTCATTTTCACTACCGTTTTTATTTCTAATATTATATTACAGAATTAGTATTACAAGGTCAACATAAATTTTTTACTTCCATGTTTTTCTATTGTTGTTTATAATGACTATAGTTACATCACATATTTCTCTCAATTAAATACATCAATTATTTACTGCAAATTACTGGGCTTTGCACATTATCCTATAGTTTGGTTATAATCTTTTCTCAATAACTCCTAAAAATATATTTACTTTTGTGTGTAATTGTGTAGTAACTGCGTCATAAGGTTATAGGAGGTAACAATGAACTTTAAAAATTTTAGAAAAATATTAAGTGCAATTGATAAGGATGCAAGTGTAAATAAAGATAACGTAATTAATAAAATAAAAGAAGTATTACAAAGGGAAGATGCAAACACGTATCAAGAGTGGGAAAATAAAAATTTTAGTATAAATCACATATTTACTCAAAGTGATCCTGATGCCGAATTTACATTGTTAATTGTAGCTGCTGCAGCTGGCTATAAGGATTTAGTGAATGTTTTATTAGATAGGCATGCGGACGTTAATGTAGAAGATGAAAATAAGGAGACTGCTTTGCATCATGCCGTTTGTAGTAGATGTGTAGGTGCAGTAAATGCTCTACTAAATAGAGGTGCAGATATTAATGTAAAAGATAGAAGTGGTAAGACTCCTTTGCATTATGCTACTATATATAACTTCATAGATGTGGTAAATGCTCTACTAGAAAAAGGTGCGGATGTTAATGTAGAAGATGAAAATAAGGGGACTGCTTTGCATCATGCCGTTCGTAATGGATTTGTAGATGCAGTAAATGTTCTACTAAATAAAGGTGCAGATATGAATGTAAAAGATAGCAATGGTCAGACTCCCTTGCATTATGCTACTGTGTATGACCTCGTAGAGGTAATACATGTTCTACTAAAAAGAGGTGCGGATGTTAATGTAAAAGATGGAAATATTTGTACTCCTTTGCATTATGCTACTGTAAATAACTGTGTAGAGACAGTAGATGCTCTATTAGTGAAAGGCGCAAGTGTTCATGAAAAAGATAGTTTGCAGAGAACTCCTTTACATTATGCTGCTACAAATGGCTATGTAGAGATAGTAAATGCTCTATTAGCTCAAGGTGCAAATGTTTATGAAAAAGATGAGCAGCAGAAGACTCCTTTCTATTATGCCATTATAAATCATCAGGAAGACACGGTAGAGGATATAAAATGGTTTTTGAAAAGTAAGGTAGTTGGAGATAGTATAATTGTTAGCAGTTCAGTTGTAGTGTTAGGGAGTGTTGTATCAGCGACGCTTTTGGTAACCGAGACAGTGGAAAGTACATTAACATCTGTTGCGACAGCAATAGCTACGTTTGTAACAACAGCATTAGCATCTGGTTACGCTAAATATGCAATATCGAAACTTAATGCTGAGATAAAAGAAATAAAAGAGCGACAAAACGTAATGGAAGGGCGGCAAAGCTTAGGAGAGTGGCAAAATGTAGATCTACAAGAAGTGTATATACATAATGCTCTTTTGTAAATTTTCACTTCCGCACTTTTTCAGTGTTGCTTATAATAACTATATCTACATAATTTAGTGATGTATTTTTCTTAATTCAAAGCTTCAATTATCTATTTTAAGTTATTGAGTTTCTTATTATAATATCTGTCATTCCAGGGTGCTTTTTTTGTCATCCCAGTGCGTGACACTGGGATGAAGGAAAAAAGAACACTGAATTCAAAATACAACGTCGTACATACCATCTGATATCTCTTAATACCGCATAATACCTCAATTATAGATTGATTAAGGACACCTTGAGTTATCTCTTTAGTTAGTCTTACTTTACTATAAAAAGCTTGTACTCTTTAAATCTATTGTTTATAAATTATAAGCTAGAATATGTTTAGTAGAACTAATATGCCTTTTCTTATAGCTGGTGCTATTGCTTCTCTTATATTAATTACATCTGGAGTTTTTGCTGTAGCTCCTTACGTTGCATTTTTATCTTCAGTTGCAGCTTTAAATATAGCTCCCCCTGTTATTTTTATTTTATTTGCGCTTTCTGCAGTAGTAATTGTGTTTTCATATAAAATGATTAAACAAAGTAAAAAATCTCAAGAAAACTCGAAAGCTGAAGTCAAAGAGCTAAATAAAGAGTCAAATAAAGAAGAAAATAAGCTAACTCCAATTAAAGAAGAATTAGAGAATGAAGAGGCTAAAGAAAATAAAAAGAAGCTTAGTGATCTAGAAAAAAAAGTCGAGAGAATTTCAGATAGTTTTGTAACGAAAGATAAAGTGGAGGGGTTAGAAAAAGTGGTTGGTGACCTTTCTGCACAGTTAATTAATAGTACTGCAATAGATGAAGTAGAAGAAAAGTTGAGTATGGAATTTTATGCAAAAGGTGAAGAAAGAGGGTGGAATACAACATTTAGTGATATTATATTGCCAAATGACATAAAAGAAAAATTGAAAGGGATTTATAAGTTACAAGGCAGAGGATATCTCTTGTACGGTCCACCAGGAACTGGTAAGACTAGTATTAGTAAGGCAATTGCAAATCAAACTAAATCTCTGTTTGCGTTTATGTCTGTTTCTGCATCTTGCTTGTCTAATCAATCAAATATAGATCAGGTTTTTGAGAAAGCAGAGGCAAACAGTCCGTGTATAATTTTTATAGATGAGATTGACGGCATTAGCAAAAAGCGCACTTCCATTGAAAATGCAGGACCTTTAACTCATTTACTCACTAAATTGGATCGAGAGTTTTTATCCTCAAAAAATATAACGGTAGTTGCTGCAACTAATCATAAGAATCATTTAGATCCTGCGCTTATTAGGGGTGGTCGTTTGGAGTGTATTGAGGTTCCTGGGCTGGATAAAGACGATACGCGTCAAAAAATATTACAAGAATGGCTCGAAAAATTAAAAGATAGAGATATGAAAATTCTTGTACAGGCTAGTAAGGGATTCGCAATGGCAAATCTGATTTGCTTAATCAATAAAATAAACGAAACTACAGAAAAGGAAGGCAAAATAAAATATTTTCGCACTTTCTGTAAAGATTTCAAAAAGGAGCATAACATAAAAGATGAGCTAGATAAGAAACATAGTAACGGAAAAACTAAAAACAAGGATATAAGTCTATCATCTGGAAGCTTATCTAGAAGTTCATCAGTAAGCTCTTTATTGAGTGATGTATCTTCTCGAGAAAGTAAGCGGCAAATCGGGGAATAAAGAGAATTACTACACAGTCTGGGATGACGCCATGCAAGTGACACAATTCGAATCATGTCATTCCAGTGCGTGACGCTGGAATCCAGAAATAAAGAACAATGGATCCCAGTGTCACGCACTGGGATGACAGGAAAAGGGCTACTCGGATGACATCCTTTTTTTCCTGGATACCAGTCGCATGACACTACTATATAGTAGGTCCCAATTTCATCCCAGTCTGGGATCTTCTTTCAAAAATTCAAAACAATCTATCAAAAAGGAGAATATTATGTCTACAATAATTTTATCATCAATTTTAAGTAAAGCGGGCAGTATTTTTGGTCCAATTGGCCAGATTGTCGGCTCAGAACTCGGTGCTCTGCTTGGTGCACAGCTGGGTAATGCAATATTTGGTCTTGATGTCGAACAAAAGGTGACACATGGGGCGAGACTAAAGAATCTGCAAGTCCAAACCTCAACCTACGGCAAAGCAATTCCAATTATCTATGGTACTTCTCGTGTTGCAGGGAACATTATTTGGTCACAGCCAATCAAAGAAGAATCAATAACCACCAAAGTTGGAAGGGGTATAAATGTTGCGTACAACTACTATGCAACGCTTGCAATTGCAATCTGTAAAGGGGGAGTAGAAAAATTAAATCGAATCTGGGCGAATACAAAATCGCTTAGTTTTGATGAAATAGATTATACTTTTTACCACGGCAAAGAAGACCAAAACCCTGATCCGTTTATGTCATCAATCGAAGATGATATACCAGCCTACAGAGGGATATCTTACATAGTAATCAAAAATTTTCCTCTAGCAGACTATAACAATCGTGTTCCAGTTTTTACATTTGAAGTGCAAACTGCACTGAAGCCCAGTGGGTTTTCAGTGGCGGAAAATATTGCGAATATCAATATCATACCAGGTTCAGGTGAATTTGTGTATGATACGAAAATACAGAAGAAAATTGCGCGAGAAAAAATAAGCAGTAGCCAATATATTCCATACGGACTTGCACAAAGAGTAAATCACAATAATCACACGAAAAAGAGCGATGCAATGCTTTCTTTGGATCAATTGAAAGAAGGTTTGCCGAATGTTGAATGGGCATCGGTAGTGGTTAATTGGTTTGCAAGTAGTTTAAATATCAAAGATTGTAAAATATATCCTGCAGTTGAATTTCAAGATGATTCTGCGATAGTGCCTGATGATTGGCAAGTGGGAAATATTACCAGAGGTAATGCGCAGCTTATTTCAAGGGATGACAATGGCAATCCAAGATATGGCGGCACAGTTAGTGATGCAGCGCTAATAAGATATATAGAAGAGCTGCATAGCAGAGGTTATAAGGTAATGCTCTACCCAATGCCTTTGCTTGACACAGAAAACAAAGAGTGGCGAGGAAATTTGAGCGGACCCCCTGAAGATATAAGTGATTTTTTTGAGAATCAGTACAATAAATTCATAGAACATTATGCGATCATTGCCAAAAGGACTAAAGTAGAAGGGTTTATCATTGGTTCTGAGTTTGCTCAGCTTACAAAAGTAAAAGATGCTCAAGGTAATTATTCTGCAGTGGCAGAGCTGGTCAAACTTGCAAAGCGAATAAAACTTCAGCTTGGGAAAGAAGTAACTGTAACTTACGCTGCCGATTGGAGCGAGTATCATTCATATGATGGTTGGTATAATATGGATGAACTTTGGTCTTCGGAATTCATCGACGTTGTTGGCATCGATGCTTATTTTCCACTTACCGATGGCGAAGAGCCTCCTTTTGGCTATTCTGCGGAAGATGTAATCGATGGTTGGAGCAGTGGAGTGGGGTATGACTATTTCTATGATTACTCAAAGAATGAACCTGAGAAAACAAAGTATAATGACAGCAGATACGCATGGAAAAACATAGAAAAATGGTGGAGTGAAGCTCATGTAAACCCAGATGGCAGTAAAACAAAATGGCAACCAAAGATGAAAAAAATATGGTTTACTGAGTATGGATTCCCCAGTATGAATGGTTGCACTAATGAGCCAAACGTATTTGTTGATAAAGGCAGCATAGAGAGCAAATATCCACGATATTCAAACGGAGAGGTGAGCTTTCTTTCACAAAAAATTGCAATTGAAGGCACACTAAAAAAGTGGCGAGATTCAGAAATGGTGGAGAAAATGTTTCTCTGGGCATGGGATGCAAGGCCATTTCCATATTTTCCCAACTTGTGTGATGTGTGGGCTGACTGCCATAACTGGCAGACCGGGCATTGGACTGAGGGAAAAATTTCACAGCTTAATATTTCCGATATTTTGTCTGATCTATTGCAAAAGGCAGGCTTAAAAAGCGATCAGTTTGATACAAGTGATGTCAAAGGATTGTTGTCTGGGTATGTAATAAACGATCAACAACCTGTACGTTCAATTATTAAAATGCTACAAAGTTGCTATTTTTTTGATGTTGTTGAACAGAATTCTAAACTAAAATTTATTCAAAAGGGCAGGGGAGTTACAACTGAGATATCAGTTGAAGAAACTGTTTTCAATCACAATCCCAGGCTGATACAGCTTAGTCAATTAGATTTAAACAATAGGATTAACATCGTTTATTTTAATCGCAACTTTGGTTATCCAATTGATGTTAAATATGCTGAGCTGCCAAGGCAGGGCAATGCTGCAACGGTTGAAATACCGCTCATTATGGAGGAGGGGGAGGCACAAAATATAGCTGAAGTTTTACTTTATTCTTCATGGCAAGAGAGAAATATATACAACTTTAAGTTGCCGATAAAATATGCGTGGCTTGCGCCAAGCGACTTGATAATGATTTTAGACGGTGAGAAAAAATATACGGTAAGAATTGTAAAGACGAAATTTGAAAGCATGGCTATTCAAATCATTGCTGTTGGTTACGACAGCTCTATATACAAGCTCTCTTTTCCTTCAACAAGATCACTTATGCTCAAAGAATATCCTCCTTCTCATATTAGTAAAACTATCATAGAAATGATATATTTACCGTATGTTAAAGACGATATCGCAAATTTTACTTTAATTGGCGAAGAAGAGAATTGGAAAGGAGCAACGCTCTTTATTTCGTGCAATGATAAAGATTATAAGCCTATCGCAAGCGCAAACAAACAATCTACTTACGGACATGTAATGGAATCTACCAATGACGAAATTGTAGTGGTATTACGCTTTGGTGAGCTGAATGTCATTAGTCCAACTGTGTTAGCACTAGTTGGCAAAGAGGTAATAAAGTTCGAAAGTGCCAAGCTTATAGATAAGAATAAATATCAGCTTAGTAGCCTTATTAGAGGGCAAGAAGGCACTAAGAAACATGAACACACTGCAGGTGAAAAATTTATTTTACTTGATGATTCAATAATATCTTTTGAAGTGCAAAGGGGGAAAAAGTTTTACCTGAAAGCAGTCACCTACAGTGATTCATTGAATAATACGGAAGCGAAACTATTGATCAAGAACTTCAGCTAACCAACAGGTATATTGATTTGCACTTTATTAAAAAATCCACTATATTATTAATATAGTAAGGTAAAATTATGGCTAACAATATAAAAGAATTATCAAATGAAGCACCAATAATACTAACATGGGTGCCAAGAGTACGTGGTGCATCTTTACCAGATGGTAAAAATAGTACCCTGAATTATTTAGAAATAATTAAAAATCATAAATTAACAAATAAAGAGGAGCGGGACATATATTTGGTTATCAACAGTCCTGGGTTCGAAGAAAATCAAATAGATAGTTTAAACCGTGAACTGGAAGGAATTGAAGGAGTTCATGTTGTAGATTTACACCAATATGACTGGAGCGAAATAGATACAGGATGGAAAATAGATGGCAAAGATATTAGTATAAAAGACTTCTTTAGAGACATGTACAATATGCAAGAAGAGCAAAGAATGTATTTTGCCATTGAAATAGATACTTTTAGATTAATTGCTCTAGCGCTACTGAAGCAGTTTACGGAACATGAGGGTGGAATATATATAGACTTTGATTCTTTAGAAGCTATTAATAGTTTGAGTATAAGAAGATTTGGTTGTATTCGATCTGTTAGTATAGGGAGAGATATAGAAATCCCTATGGGAATTTTGTTAGGAGATATTCGGCAAATTTTCGTTCGTGATAAAAAGGGGAACGAATTAATGTATAATGATATAATGGACATAGAAGATTTCAGTAGTGACGATGAATATAAAGTTACAAAGTTATGTGCAAATAATGATTGTATTGCAATAGATAGTCCAGATATAGTAATTAATATTTTACCTTTATATAAAGATAAAATATTAACTCAAAAAGTGATGTGTCAAAAGATTGAAGAAGACTTATCTTTAGTAACAGAAGCGAAGCTTGATGAAGAGGTTTCTGTATTCCTGAGTAATGAAGAACATAGAAATGCTCTAGTAGAAAGGAAAAAGGAAAATTTAAAAAGTTGTATTACAAGCTTTAAAAACAATGGAATACAAGCGCTATATAATATGAAAAATTTTGGCTGCATTGTTGGTAAATTTAATTTAGCTCAAAAAAGCGTAGTAATGACTATTAGTGAACAGTTAATTGGCGAGGAAGTAAGTAAGTGCCGATTATTCTCTTTTGGCTGTAATTATGGTAATTATGTTCCCTTACAGATGAGCAATTTATCTTGGACAAGAGGGAATGATTTATACTATGCAGAAAGCAATTTGGAAGAAACAGAAGTAGACCAGATGGCAATGGAAAAGCTATCGCTTGCATAACAGTTATTAAGAACTTTCTATATTAAAAATAGAAAGTTCTTTAAAGCAAAACTTTAACTTATGACGGAGGCAAAAGTTCTAAAAATTGACAATTAACACAATATTTGCTAACATTAATATAAATAACGTGTAGTACAATATGTCAAAAAAAATAGTTAATTCGTTAAAAACTAAAGTAAAAGAGCTGGAATATAATTACTTAAAAGCTCAAACAACAACATCAGGAGGATGGAGTGAAGTTAACTCTGGCGATCTGACATATAAAGATCTTAACAGAATGGATAATATTATAATTAATGATAGAGTAATAACCAATGAAGTTATTAGTGGGCTGTTAAGAAACGCAAATGGAGCAGAGAGCAGTCGTTTATCTCTCAAGAGAGTCTTTATAGGAATGTTTGAGTACGCTGGTGCAACAGTTCCAAATGATTTGATTATTGAGGAGCTGATAACTAATTATAATCAGGCGGGTTATCCTGGCTTTTTTAGACTCTTCTATAATGAAGCATTAAACTCTTGTGATTTAATTGCATCTTGCTCTGAAAGGATAAGTATTCACATGGAGTGCAATGATCCTAATTATCTCAGATGCTTTTCTAGCACAGAAAACGTGAGAGTGCTTTACTCTACAGACGGTTGTATGTCATTAGATGAGCTATGCGATTTATCTAGCTCAATTGAGTTTCAACTGCAATTTAAGGATGGAAATGTGACATATGAAGATGGTAA
This sequence comes from Wolbachia endosymbiont of Armadillidium vulgare str. wVulC, assembly GCF_001027565.1. Classification (NCBI taxonomy): domain Bacteria; kingdom Pseudomonadati; phylum Pseudomonadota; class Alphaproteobacteria; order Rickettsiales; family Anaplasmataceae; genus Wolbachia; species Wolbachia endosymbiont of Armadillidium vulgare. The sequence continues at coordinate 29,327 of NZ_ALWU01000001.1, forward strand.
AGTGCTGCTTACAATCCCTAAAGAGTTAGAAGATTACAAAGCTGGTGATGACAGTCTGCTCGATAAGCTTGCTGATGTTATTAATAAGATTGTTGAGTATTTGAAAAAGCTCTGCGAGAAATTGGGCTTTAAGTTTGATACAAAAGTAGAGTATAATTCTGAGTGTAATATAAAGATAGAGCACAAACTTGGCAAGCCACTGAAGGCGATAGATGAGCCAGATGTATATGCCGTTAATGGATTAAAGCCCAAAGCACAGTAAAATTATCTTCTTTTAGGTAATACAGAAGCGAAAAGATCTTGGTTGAATCTTTTTACTAAGGTTTTATTATAGTGTGAGCATTAATGTATTGAGATGGTTGGCGATGTAAAAAAATTATCTTATTTTAGATCAAGATTTCTTAAAAAATAAATATAACAAATAAACCTTAAATGGTTGCTATATTGGGCGTATTCTCTTAACTTGACTCGTATGCTTTTTTGAACGTTCCCTTTAATTTTACAAAACATGAAATTTCTTATTGACAATAATCATAGGAGATTGGAATGACAAGAGGGAAACATATCGTATAATATAGCAACTTACTTGTGAATAAACTCCATTTGCATTTCTTGTATACTACTTTCTATTTGTTTTATTTGCTCTATCAATTTTTCCTCTAAATCTAAATTACCGCTCAACCTTGCTTTGATTTTTTCCTTTTGTAATACATTTAATTCTTTGAGTAATACTATGTTATTCCATACAATTTCTGCAGATTTTCTCTCGTTTAATTGGCTGCTCAGTACATTAGTTTTTTCAAGTATAAACTTTGTGACGTTAAGTTGTTCTAATTTTTGTGATAAAACTTTTTTACTGAGTTCGCTTCCGTTATTTGTTACATCAATTATACACTGTTGTAATCTTTTCATTTCTATATTAGTAAATTCAAAATGGGAGAATTGCTCGAAAAGTATAGGACGATTTAAAAGTTCAGGGAAGTCTATTACTATACGCAGGATTATAGCCTGATTTTGCTCTGCTTCAATCAATTCTGGAGATTTGTTATGAAGATACTCACCTTTTGTTACTCTAGTTTTACTATTAAAAATCTGTTTTTTGAAGCTACTTCTTAGTTCACTAGCCTTATTGTAAAAATAATCTCTATAATACCTTCTAATACTGCTGTTGCTAATAGTATTTACATATTCCATGAACTTGTGCTCAAGAATTGAATATTTTTCCGGAGCAAGTTTTTCATAATTTTGCAAGTTGCTATCGATTATGTGATGCCATAAATATTCAGAATGCAGTTTTGTTGAATGGTCAAGAGCAGTCAACACGTCTTCTTTTTTGTATGCCAGTTCGTTACATATATCGTATGGATCTTTATTACTCGGCAAAGTCACGAACTTCAATGTGTATCCAGGCTCCAGTATCGGCAGAGCAAGTTCTGCAACTCGGATAGCAGCATGACGTCCGGCACTATCGCCATCCATACAGATGGAAATTTCTTTAGCAAATTTCCAAAGATTTTTTATCTGCTCTGCAGAAATTGCAGTGCCAAGCGGAGCAACTGTATTGCTAATTCCCGCTTGATGTAGTGCTATCACATCCATATACCCTTCAACAACAAATATGTGTTGTTTTTTGCGTATTTCGCTTAAGGCAAGGTTTAGCCCGTATAAATTCTCCCTCTTTTTGAAGAGCTGACTCTCTGGACTGTTTAAATATTTTGGTTGTTGCTCAGGACTCAGCGCACGTCCACCAAAACCAACAACTTTTCCTGCAATGCTCTGTATAGGAAACATGAGTCGATCATAGAAATAATCACGAAAATTTTTATTTATCAACCCAATATCAGCTAAAATTTTGTCTTCAATACCGAAAGAGTTCAAATATTCTCTCAAACCAGAGCTTGGCGCATAACCTATTCTAAATTTATCTATGATTTCAGGTAAAATCTTGCGCTGCTTAAGATAATCGACCACTCCCTGATTTTTTTGTGTAAACCAATTTGCAGCTAAATTCAGTGCTGAAAACAACTTGTCGTTTTCTTTAGCAACGCTGAGGTTTTGGGGTAACTCAACACCTGCAACAGACGCCAACTTTTCCAACGCTTCCTTAAAACTTAAGCCCTCAATTTGTGAAATAAATTCAAACGCATCACCATGAGCTGAGCAACCGAAACAGTAATATAAGCCCTTAATATTGCTGACCGAAAAAGATGGAGTTTTTTCGTTATGAAATGGGCAGAGTCCAACAAAACTATCTCCTCTTTTTATTAGCCTGACTTTTTTGCCTACTATGTCGGACAACAATAATTTTGACTTTATAATATCTATATGATCCATTTTACCGAATTAGTAGTGGTAGGATAAAAATTATATAGAATTTATGCTGTCCTGACTCGAAATTTATTTCAAGCTTCGAAGCTTTAAAAAGGTCAGGAGTACTAGACTGCTTGACAAAAAACCCAAAATAAATTATCCATGTTAGATGCCTTGAAGTCATAGTTTCTTATATGTCAGATGTAATATCGATTGCCTCGGACCATGCCGGTTATGAATTAAAATCAGAGATAAAGTCTTACCTAGAAACCCTGGGTTATGCAGTGGTAGATTGTGGCTGCACTGCTGAGCAAAAGAGTGTAGATTATCCAGACTATGCTGTCAAAATTGTAGAAGATATAACAAATAAAAAAGCAAATTACGGGATATTAATTTGCGGTACGGGCCTTGGTATGAGTACCGTAGCAAATCGTTTTGAAGGAATCTACGCCGCTTTATGTAGTAGTGTTGAGATCGCAAAATTAGCTCGCGAGCATGGCAACGCAAATGTACTGTGTCTTGGTGCAGGATTTACTGCAAGTGAATTAGCAAAAGATATAGTAAAAAAATTCCTCGAAACAGAATTTTCAAAAGAAGGCAGGCATAAAAAACGTCTTGATAAGCTTAGCAATATCAGTAAGAAAAAAAAAACACAAACTTATAACGAAGATGAAATATCAAAATTCGCTAAAATAGCAGGTGAATGGTGGAATGAAAATGGCAAATTCAGGCCTTTGCACATGATGAATCCTGTGAGAGTATCATACATTATTGAGAAAATAAAAGAGTTAAAAAAATGCGATTTAAAAGAACTATCATTACTTGATGTTGGGTGTGGTGGTGGCATTTTGTCAGAGTCAATGGCGCGTATTGGCATTGACGTTGCAGGAATAGATGTATGTGAGGAAAACATAAAAGTAGCACAGTCACACGCAAAGAAAGTAGGATTAAATATAGAATATACACACACTAGCATTGAAGAGCTAAGCAATAACAAGAAGTACGACGTGGTTTTGTTGATGGAAGTGGTTGAACATGTCGATAATTTAGAGTTTTTCATGAAAAGAGCAATAGCACTGTTGAAGCCAGAAGGGCTAATTTTTATATCGACAATAAATAGAACTATTAAATCCTTCTGTCTTGCAATAGTCGGCGCAGAGTACATATTAAACTGGCTGCCTAAGGGTACTCATAACTGGAACAAATTTCTCAAGCCGTCAGAAATTGCAAATTACCTAAGAGAAAACAATGTTACGCTGCAAAACATGGCTGGTATGGAGTATAACGTAATAAAGCGTGAATGGAACTTAGCCAAAGGTGTGGATGTCAATTATATACTTTGTGGAAACGTTATAATTTAAAATAATTTTGATTTCATTCAAGCACTAAGGATGGAAGAAAGTAATGCAAATATTTTAGGCAGTTTTACTTTACTTAGCAGCTAATTTACCATATGTATGTCCATAGGATATTGCTATATTAGAATATGTTACAACTATTCATCTTACTTGCTGTTATTACTTCAGTTGCACTCTTTGGTTGTTTGGTTCCAATGGAAGTGAAAGCCTTCTTGTATTCAATGAGCCTTAGTATAAAAGAGGTTTTGCTATTTATAATGCCTTTTATTGTTTTTGCATTAATCTTTAGCAGTGTTAACAATTTTAAGCAGTCGGCTATAAAGTTTATATTGTTACTTATTATAACGATTTTCTTGTCGAATCTGGCTTCAAGTTTAATAGCTTATTCTGTTGGGCATTTTATCATACAAAACACTTATTCAATACAAGATATAACGTATGAAGAAACAATTGTTCCTTTATGGTCGTTTAGGCTGCCTGCATTGCTTTCTAATTTTTATGCCCTTGCTTGTGGATTTATGTCCAGCATAGTAGTGTCCACACTTTTACCCAAGAAAAGCAAAGAGCTCTCGAGCAAAATATCAGACTTAACTCTTTTCATTTTGAAGACATTTTTGACGCCGATTATTCCAATATTTGTACTTGGGCTTGCTTTAAAAATGCAACATGATCAGGTTTTATCTATAATATTTAAGGATTACTCAATAATTTTCATTATTATAGCATCTGTAACCTACCTTTATGTTTTTCTCTTATATGGAGCAGCAAATTCATTCAAGATCACAAGCTGGATAGCTAGCATGAGCAATATGATACCGGCATTTATTACTGCAATGAGCACAATGTCTAGTAATGCAACTATGCCGCTTACTCTTGAAGGAAGCAAAAAAAATGTAAAGCAACCTGACATAGCATCGTCTGTTGTGCCAATAACTGCTAGCTTTCATTTAGTAGGTGATTGTTTTTTTATCATAATATTATCAATGATAACTGCCTCCGGTTATTCATTATGCACAACAGACTATGTAACTTTCCTTTTCTACTTTTTGTTATTTAAATTTGCTATCGTTGCAGTTCCAGCGGGAGGGATTATGGTAATGCTACCTATTCTTGAGAAGTATCTTAAATTCTCTCCGGAGATGCTTTCATTAATCACAGCATTGTATATAGTGTTTGATCCAATAATAACTTCAGCAAATGTTATGGGTAATGGTGCATTTACTATGATGTTTACAAAACTCTATGATAAACTTAAGTAATGTCCATTCTAGCGATTGACACTGTAGGTACTGGTAGTTCAATAGCAATAGTTGATTATGATGGTAATTGTTTTATAGAGCGCAATTCCGCCAGCAACAACCATGCAGAATCATTTTTTCAAATTCTGAATACTTTGTTTGATAAGCACAATTATAATTATGATAAAATAGATCATTTAGTGGTAGTAGTTGGACCAGGAAGTTTCACTGGAATTAGAGTTGGTATATCAGCAGCACAAGGTATAAACCTTGCTGCAAATAAGCCATTATACGGAGTTAGTGCGCTGGAGATTCAAGCATATGCAATATCGTTGCTTTGTGCAAATAGCAAAAAAAATATTAAAGCTATAATTGAAGATGATCAAAGGTTTTATACGCAGTTATTTGATTTCAATTTGTCACCGCTATCAAATCCAGCTGTAGTAAGTGAACTCCAGTCTGAAACGGACTGCATTACATATATGGATTGCAGTTTACCGAAGTTAGATGCTAGCTATGCAGGACTATTAGTCCGTTATAGACTAGAAAATAAACAAAAATTAAATGGAGTCGAAGCTCTATATTTAAATGAGCCTCAGTATATGAAATTGTCGTCTTTTGTGTAAACGCTGTCAATTTGGCTAAGTCTGTACATATGACTTATTACTTCTTCGGCTACTTCTTTTATGCTCATATTTGAATTTTCTATCTCTATAGCATTCGGTGGTACAAATAAATCTTCTACCCTAAATTTAATACTATTTATATTAATAACCTTTCTATTTTTTCTTTGCTTTTTTAATGCATTACGCTCTTGTAATGTCAATGGATTACATCTAAGTATTACAGGAAGGATTTTTGTGCCCATTTTTTTACTAAGCTCTACTACTGAGTTATAAATTTTTACGTTGTAATCATTATTTTTCATTAACTCATCAATAAATATATAATTTTTTGAGTCAATTGGATAGGCTTCTATTGCCCGAAGCATAACGTGTACAGTGTTATATATTTTATCTTGAACTTCTTTGGGAGTTTGATTATGCTCAAAGGCGTCATTGTATATTGGGCAAATTTGAGTGCTGTTATAAAAGTGACTATTTACAATTACTGCATTTATCGTACTGGATAATGTTACTGCTGTGGAAAGTTTACCACTTCCTGAAAGACCAGTGATATATATAAAGAACTTTATTAGCTGGTTTTTTATGTGAATATTTACCATATTATTTTTAATGTTAAAACCTACATTTATAATAACATAAAAATAAAGCTTTAAAACATATGAGATGTTACATAAAAAGTCATTTTTATAGTTAAAATATTATGTAATCTAAAAACATAAACTCTAATCACTTAAGACAAGTGATAGTGCAAGAGTGCTTAGTATTTAGACGTAGGCTTACTTTTTATTTTATAACAAACTTTTTTTCATGTATAAATCTTTAGAAAATCTTAGTCAGTGGTTATGTTGTTAACAAATAGTGAGTTGAAAAGAGGCCTAGTCGACGCCTATCAGATCTTGTCTTACCTTAAACTAGATGATCATACATATACTCATCTCTCCGTACGTTCTGAAGATAAAAAGTCATTTTATGTTTATCCGTTTGGTATACGTTTTGACGAAGTGGATGAAAGTTCACTAATGAAAGTATCTTTTGATGGAAATATAATCGAAGGTAAAGAATATCAATATAATAAAACTGGCTATGTAATCCATGGCTTTATTTATCAAGCAAGGCAAGATATTCAAGCAGTTTTTCACCTGCATACACCTTCTATTGTAGCAGTTTCTTCTCTCAAGGATGGACTACTTCCAACAAGTCAGTGGGCACTACACTTTTATAATAAGGTATCTTACCATGATTATAATTCCCTTGCACTTGATGATGCGGAAGGAAAGAGATTAATAGCTGACTTTAAAGAAAATTTTGTGATGTTAATGCGCAATCACGGATCTATAACATGTGGTCGGACTATACAAGAAGCAATGTTTTACACATATCACTTAGAACAGGCTTGCAAAACTCAATGCTTGACGCTAGCAATGAATAGGGAGTTGTCAATTCCAAGTGAAGAAATTTGCTCAAAAGCTGTAAAGGATCTTTTGTCTTTCGAAAGCAATCTTGGTGAGAGGGATTGGCACGCATGGGTTAGGCTGATTAAAGGTAAGTTATAAGAGGTGTAATAGTTTAGACTTAGTCTAATAGACAAGAATTAACTGACAGAAAAATTGAAAATTAATATCAGCATTTTGTTTAATGCTACTAATATTTTTCTGAAAAGCAACATGCATGCTATCAAAAAACGTTTGCATAGCAATATTTACCCGAATGTGGTCGAGATCTATTGTAAGAATGCATCCAATTGATCCACATCTAGCTGAAGTTCTGCCAAAGGGGTATAAATTTTCTTCCTGAAGATAATATTGTAGCATTCATCTTCTATGAAACCTTTCACATATGCCATTGATCTGTGGAGTTAGTTCTAGAATGGTTAATATTTTCAACTCCCAAATATAGTATAGGTCTGCCACAATACTCTGTACCACGGTCAGTCAAAACGCGTAGCAATCTGTTTCATCAAAAAATGGTACGACCCTGTCATTAAGAAGATCTGCAGCTGTTATGGGAGTGTTAAATAAACCATAGGCGTCAAGTTAAGGAAAAGTGGCATAAGAAAGAAGAGAAGCGGTAAAAATTATTTTAGACATTAAACGATAAAATTAGTAATTTATAGACTCTTTAAAAAAAAATTATCTTTTTAGATCAAGATTTCTTAAAAAATAAATATAACAAATAAACCTTAAACGGTTGCTATATTGGGTGTATTCTCTTAACTTGACGCGTTTCAGCCTATACTGTTGAGAAGGGAGGCATTTCTTATCATGGATTGTGCTAGTTGGCATAAGTCAAAAAATTTAAAGATACCTAAAAATATCAACATTATATACCTACCTCCATACTCACCTGCTGTTGAGAGGCTTTGACTATATATAAAACAGAACATTTTGCGCAATAAAATATACGATACAATTGCTCTGCTTGAGGGTGCTTTGTGCAAATTTATTACTTCTCTTGCCAGCTCCACAATTAAACAACTCTCCTATTTGACTGGCCAATAATGAGAATTGGTATAAGAAGAGAAATTTGAAAGATTGTCTTACAAGCTTTTAAAATAATGGAATACAAGAGCTATATAATATGAAAAATTTTCACTACATTGTTGGTAAATTTAATTTAGCTCAAGAGAGCGTAGTAATGACTATTAGGAAGCAGTTAATTGGTGAGAAAGCAAAGGCAAATGCCGATTATTCTCTTTTGGCTATAATAATGGTAATTATGCTCCCCCAAAGATGGGCTATTTATCTTGGACAAAAGGAAAAGACTTATACCACATAGAAAGTAGATTGGAAGAAGCAGAAGTAGATCAGACAGCAATGAAAAAGCTATCATTGAAATAAAAGGTTTATAGTAGATTTTTGGAACTTTCTATCATCAAACAGTGCGGAGTAGGGGATGTGTTCTTCGAAATGCAGCTAAGAAAAAGATTTTGCATTAAAGCAGTGACTTACGATTGGATAACACGAAAATGAAGGTCTTGATCTTAAAGTTTAAAATAAACAATTCAAGATAAGATATTGAAATTTGCCCTTCTATAGCTTTACTAAAAACATATACACATTCATTCTTTAAGAAAGTAAATTAAAAATTTTTATAGAAGCCCACTAGCTTGATTGTTCAATATTAAAATCATTGCATTTTCGTTAAATATATGTAGGATTTAAGTATGAGTTTTAACTGTGAGGTATGGTGTGATAGAAAGTGAATTTGAAGTGATATTACAGGAGTTAGAGCGTAACTCAAATATATACAGCAACGATATAGCTACAGTAATAGCAGATGAATTACAAGAATATAGTTCAAGAAGGTCAAATGAAATTAGTGAATGCCGTGAATCTATTCAACATAAAATGCAGCTACTGAATTACGACTACAATAGAGAGATACAGTCATTAAGTAATGATTATAATAGAAAGATAAATTTGTTAAAACATAAGTCTGATGATGAATTATTAAAGGAATTATATAACAATAATAGGCCTAATAATGAATTGAAGTGTGACACACCTGATTACGACTGGGAATATAGAAAACATAATAATGATCTGGAATATAGTAAAGTAAAATTTGATGTAGAATTCAAGAAATACGAGGAAGAGCTCAAAAAATTAGAGCAGGAACGTCATAGTATAAAACACATGATGCATGAATATGATCAGTGGAAAAAATGCGGGTTCGATATAAATTATGTTTTTAAAGATAGTTCAAAAGAATTTACATTACTACATTTTGCTGCGAGTTTTGGAGATACAAATATTACAAAATTGCTGTTAGAAGAAGGAGCAAGTATTGATATAAGAGATCAAAACAAAAATACTCTCCTGCACCTAGCTGCTTCCAATGGTCATACAGACACAGTAAAACTTCTAGTGGAAAAAGAACCAGACCTGAGTGTAGTGAATGAAGAAGGAAATACTTCCCTGCACCTAGCTGCTTCCAATGGTCATACAGACACAGTAAAACTTCTAATGGAAAAAGGATCAGATCTGAGTGCGGTAAATAAGAACGGAGATACTCTCCTACATTTGGCTGCTTCCAATGGTCATACAGACATAGTAAAACTTCTGGTGGAAAAAGGATCAGATCTGAGTGCAGTAAATAAGAACGGAGATACTCCTTTAAATATTGCTTTCTATAACAATCACACAAAAATAGTTAAGTGCCTAATGGAAGAAGAGCCAAGAATGAAAGAAGTCGTAGAGCATTTAGTGAGATGTGTAGTAGAAAGCAAGACGCACAAGTTACTAAAAGGTAGTACTTCCTTACACCTAGCTGCTATTTACGACTGTACAGAAATAGTAGAATCTTTACTGAAAAAAGGGAAAAGTCCTTTATCGAAGGATATTGATGGTAAAACTCCAAGAGAGTTGGCTACAGACGAAAATTTGGTACAGATTTTTAGGGTTGCAGAAATAAAACAACAAGAATATGATGCAACCAAGTGGGGTATTGTTAGTGGTGGATCAACAGCAGCACTTGGTGCAACTGTAGCGGCAACGCTCTTTGCAACAGTATTTACAGTTGGATTTCTGCCTATAGTGGGAGCAGTTGCTGCAATTACAATATCTGCGTTAGCAATTGGTGGAGCTACATATATGGTTTTGAAGCCTAATACTGAACAAAAAATAAGTAACAAATTGCAAACCTTTGAAGCATAACCTTTACTTATGATTGAACTAAGAATATGTATATAATATAAAATTGTGATATGGCAAAAAAAATAGTTAATGCATTAAAATCTGAAGTAGAAAAGCTCAAGTATGCTGATTTAAAATCTGTGCCAATAAAATCAGATTGTTGGAACTCTGGTTACAACACATATATTGACCTTGGTAGATCGCACAACCTTACTATTAACAAATATAAAATAGCCAATGAGCTTATCGAGGAGCTGTATTCAAAACATAAAGATCTCATTTTAGGGAATGAAAAAAGAAAAAGGGATTATCGTTTATTTCTTAAATTAGTTTTTATGGAAATATTTATACATGCTGGTGCAACAGTTCCGAGTGACTCTATTATGGAAGAATTGATAACTAGCTATCATCAAGAAGGGTATAATCATTTTCTGTTTCTTCATATATTAAAGGCTCTTTCTTCACTTGGCTTGCTTATGTTAGATTCTGACGTGATGATAACTTATAGTATGGATTGTCATAACTCCAATTGTCTAAAACTCAGTTTTAGCATGGAATGTATAAAGGTACGCAGCAGTGACCTTGTTAATGATATCAAAACACCAGGTTTTCACAGTTCAATAGAATTTAAACTGAAATGTAAAGGTCGAAATGTAACATATGAAGATGGTAAAGTATCTCTTACTATTCCGAAAGAGCTGAAAAATTATAAAGCAAGTGGTAGAAATTTTTTTGACATTACTATTGAGCATTTCCAAGAATTTTGTGGGAATTTAGGATTTAAATTTGAGACAAAAGTAGAACATACTCTAGGTGAACCACTGAAAGTGTTAAGTGATGTAAATGTGCTTTGCGCTCAGTTAGAATTAGGTTGAAATTTTAACAGCAGCAAGCCTGTTAAGATCTTCTTCAGCGTAATAACTTTGATGTGATTCTTTTCTCTTATCTTTAGAGCTTTATCTAGCAATTCAGGAACACTCAAGGCCATGTTAACCTTTAAATATTCACATTTGCTGCTTAAGATAATTTTCTTTGCACTCAATTTTAGAGCGAATTACCTCTCCCTTCCATACTGGACTGCACAGTAACACCTTCTAAATTAGTAAAAGTATACTCTACTAGAAAGCTTAAAATCTCACGCCTACCTCTTTCAGCAATTAAATGTAAAGGTATTGCTCCATAATTGTTCTCTACATTAATACCAGCTACTCTCTCTATTAGAGATCTTACTACATCAATATTACCATTCCTAACAGCGAGGTGTAAAACTGTTTGTTCTGTTACATTATCACTAGTGGGTGCTTCTCTATACGTATTAGTCTCTTCTTCTGATGTTCTTCCTCCAATATCTCTAATAGCGGTTTCTAACTCTTTTAACATTGCGTTATTTAATCTTGACCTTTCACTTAATCTTGTATTACTCCCTGACTGTCAGCAATAATTACATAATCTAAAGCTGTAAGACTCTTATAATTAGTGGTAATAATATTGTTAATATAATCTCTTCCTAATTCATTAATAATCTCCAATGCTCTTTCCAAGTTGGATCTAATATCTTCAATAGTAATAAGAGAAATTTTTTCAACTAATTCTTCTTGTAATTCTTTTATACCCACACTACTCACTATATAAATGCTTATATTTTAATTATATTACAGTAATTAATAAAAGTCAGTATTAATGACGAGCCTTGAGCCTGTTAAAATCTTCTTCAGCGTGGTACGATGACCGCGTCAATGGGCTTGATGCAACTACCAAAAAGCCTTTGGAATAAGCAATATATTTATAATGCTCAAACTCTTCTGGGGTAACATATCTATCAATCTTTGCATGCTTTGGAGTTGGTTGCAAATATTGACCAATTGTAATGAAGTCAACTTCGGCACTGCGTAAATCATCCATAACCTGAAATATTTCTTCTTTTGTTTCTCCAAGACCAACCATAAGCCCTGACTTCGTGAAAAGCTTAGAATTGATCTGTTTCACCATCTTTAGCAAATATAGTGAATGAAAATAACGAGCTCTTGGTCTTATTTTTGCATACAGCCTTGGTACTGTTTCGATGTTGTGGTTATAAACATCAGGTGATGCAACAGCAATTGCTTCAAATGCTCCTTTCTTATTTAAAAAGTCTGGAGTTAAAATTTCTATTGTTGTTTCTGAAGTTATTTTTCTAATTTCCTCTATACACCTTATAAACTGATTTGCACCGCCATCTGATAAATCATCGCGGTCAACAGAGGTAATGACAACGTGCTTTAAATTTAACTTTTTTATTGCTTTTGCTAAATTTTCTGGTTCATGAGGATCGAGCTTATCAGGAATGCCAGTTGCAACGTTGCAAAACGCACAAGCACGAGTACAAACAGAACCAAGGATCATCACAGTAGCATGACGTTTATTCCAACATTCACCAATATTTGGACATGCAGCTTCTTCACATACCGTATGTAAGTTATGTAGCTTAACAGTGTTTAAGGTCTCATTGAATACTTTACCAGCTGGAGCTTTTGCTCTGAGCCATGTAGGCTTACTATGCATCTGAAACAGCTAACTCCACCTCTTGTTTTGCTAAAACTTTCTTTAATCTTCTTTTTATCTTTTGCGCTTCTTTACTTAGTTTAATTGTTTTTGTATTGAGCAAGAAAGCATCAAGATCACCTTTGTAATCTATAGTTCTTAAAGTTCTTGTTGCTATACGAAATTTAAACTTTTTGTTTAATATATCACTCATCAATGTAACTGGATGCAAATTTAAGAAAAAGGCACGCTTTGTTTTACGATTTGAATGCGATACCTTATTACCAAAGGACTTTTTTCTATTTGTTAATTCACAAATTCTACTCACTTCAATATACCAATTTATCCTATGTAACTAGGTTAACCTTATATAGTTAAATAGTCAACTCCCTTGCTTGATTTTTATGCCGTATACTGCTTTATAGCCAAAAAACACCGTAATTTTTTCCATTACAAGAGAAACCATATGCTGCATTTCCAATGCTTTACTGCCATTTGTTACTACCAAATACAGCACACCCGAATTTACATTTTGTGCGTATGAGATCTTTTGTGGTTTTGTACATTCTGCTATTTCCTCTCCAACTATACTCTTCCAGTTTAAAATAAGACGTATTTCATTTTTACTAATCTTATTTTTCATGCATTTTAATGCATAGTTTTCTATTATAGATTTTAATTTCTTTGGCCCGCTATATTTAAACATCTTTTGCCATGGATTCTAGTGGTAAATGATTCATAGAAAAACTTAAAAGTGAAGTATACTATACCATAGTGGCAAAAACAAGTTGACACTTAATGCTAAAATCATTATGCCATAAAAAGCAGTATTTTTATATTTCAACTTAGCATTTGCCAGAAATTTTGTATAGTATAGTATTTCTAATAGAAATAAGATTATTTTTTACCGTATACCATAATGTTCATGCAGTTATGTCTGAACTATGTTTTTCTAAGATCTTTCTGTAATCCAAGCTGCTTGAATGGCCTCTAGTATTTTTTCGTTACAATGCTTTTCATCATCATCAAACTCCTCTAAATCCAAGACCTTTCTTTTGAGCTCAGTGAATCTGATACTTATTATATCCTCGCTTGGAAATTTCTCTTCTAGAGCTTCTGCAATATCTTCTATATCAAGCCATTTCATACTTTTTCAATCAATTAAACTGGTGCCCATGGGGAGACTTGAACTCCCAAGGTCGCAAAACCCACGGATTTTAAGTCCGCTGCGTCTACCGATTCCGCCACACGGGCCTTTTTTTATCTATCTAGAATAAAATTCTACTACTAAATTGACTTCCATGTCTGCTGAATAGGGAACTTCAGAATATTGAGGCACTCTCAAATATTTCACTGAAAGTGCTTTACTATCTGCCTCTAAATAATCTGGAGCTTTGTGCTCTGGTTTTTGTTCAGCCTCTACTACTATAGGAATTTTTGCTGCTCTTTCCCTTATTTTTACTATATCACCGGGCTTCACTCGATAACTTGATATGTTAACTACCTTATCATTAACTGTGACATGTTTATGAGATATAAGCTGTTTTGCTGAGTAAATTGTTGGCACAAAACCAGAGTGATATAAAACAGAACTTAACCTTGATTCTAGGGCACCGATAAAATTATCAGCCGTATAACCCTTTCTCTTGTAAGCATCTAAAAACGTACGCCTAAGCTGCTTGCTTGAAATTGCATAGTAGAATTTAAATTTTTTATGTGCGGCAAATTGCTTACCAAAGTCAGATAATTTCTTGTATCCAAGAATACCATGTTGACCTGGAGGGTACTTTCTCTTATTTACTGGATCTTTTGCTCTACCCCATAAATTTACACCATACCTGCGGCAAATTCTGGACTTTCTCTCAATAGTAGTTGTCATACAAAAATTCTCACAATTTAACTCTAAATTATTAATGATTTTAGCATTAAGTGTCAACTTGTTTTTGCCACTATGGTATAGTATACTTCACTTTTAAGTTTTTCTATGAATCATTTACCACTAGAATCCATGGCAAATGCTGTCCGCTTTTTATCAATTGATGCAGTACAAAAAGCAAATTCTGGACACCCAGGCATGCCACTTGGCATGGCAGATGTTGCAACTGTTTTATTTGCTAAGTATCTAAATCATAACCCTGATGATTCTAAATGGTTTAGTAGAGATCGCTTCGTCCTATCAAATGGTCACGGTTCAATGTTGCAATACTCTATATTATATATGACAGGCTATATTAGTATAGATGAGCTAAAAAACTTTAGGCAACTTACATCCAAAACTCCAGGTCACCCAGAATTTGGCTTAACTTCCGGAATAGAAGCAACAACAGGCCCGCTTGGTCAGGGGTTTGCCACTGCTATTGGCATGGCACTTGCTGAATCGATTCTTGAAAAGCAGTTTGAAATCAGTCACTACACTTACGTAATGCTAGGAGATGGTTGTCTTATGGAAGGTATAAGCCATGAAGCAGCGTCCCTTGCTGGGCATCTTAAATTAAATAAGCTGATAGCACTTTTTGACGACAATGACATCTCTATAGACGGCTCTACTAGCCTCTCTTGCTCTGATGATGTAGAAAAGCGTTTTTCAGCGTATGGATGGAATGTTGACAAAATCGATGGGCATGACTTTGATGCTATATCCCTTGCAATAGAGCAGGCGCAAAAGTCTGATAAACCTACACTAATCTGTTGCAAAACTATTATCGGAAAATTTTCGAGCCGTGCTGGCACATCTTCTGCTCATAGTGGTGCCTTTACAGAGGAAGATGTAAAACAGATGAGAGAAAAATTAAATTGGAACTATGAACCATTTCATGTACCAGAAGATGTGAAAAACGCTTGGATGGAAACAGTTAAGAGGGCAAAACAAAACTATACATCCTTGATCAATGAAGAACTACAAAGAAGACTTGAGAAACGTTTGCCGAATAACATCGAGAGTGATTTGGCTAACCTGAAGAAACAAATATGTGAGCTCATGCCAAACGAAGCTACTCGATCTTCTTTCGGCAAAGTAATGGAAATATTGACTAAGTCTATGCCAGAACTAATTGGTGGCTCTGCTGATCTTACCGGTTCAAATTGTACTAAATATAAGCACATGCAGGCAATAGATAGTAATGATTATGGTGGCTCTTATGTACACTATGGAGTGAGAGAGCACGCTATGGCAGCTTGTATGAATGGTATGGCTCTTCATGGTGGGATTATTCCTTATGGTGGAACTTTTTTAGTATTTTCCGACTACTGCCGCCCTGCTATACGTCTTTCAGCCTTGATGAAACAGCAGGTTATATATGTAATGACTCATGACTCAATTGGAGTAGGAGAAGATGGTCCAACTCATCAGCCAATAGAGCATTTAGCCTCTTTGCGAGTTATACCAAATCTATATGTTTTTAGGCCAGCTGATGCAATTGAAACTTTAGAGTGCATTAGCATTGCACTTGAAAAAAAAGAGTCACCTGCACTATTTGCGCTTTCAAGGCAAAATATTAATTACATGCACTCTTATACTGACCAATTGGCCAACCTATCAAAATTTGGTGCATATATACTATGCGAATATTCAGGGAAGCTAGAAGTGACGATATTTGCTACCGGATCTGAAGTTGAAATTGCAGTTGAGGCAAGAGAAAAATTACAGGAAAAAGGTGTAGGTACAAGGGTCATTTCTATGCCGTGTTGGAGGCTTTTTGACGAGCAAAGTGATGAATATAAAGGGGTAGTATTAAATAATGACAGCATCAAAGTTGCAATTGAAGCTGGAAGTGAAATGGGTTGGCATAAATATATAGGTTCAAACGGTATATTTATTGGTATGAAAAGTTTCGGAGAATCAGCACCTTATAAAACACTTTACAAGCACTTTAATATCAACGCCGATCATGTAGTAAAATGTGTTTGTAAAAACGCTTATCATTCCACTGCGCATAAAATTACTTAATGAACTCGGCCAGTGCCGTTATTATGATGTGTATAACAATGTTACAAAAAATAATATCATAGAATTCAAGAACTAGGGAATTACTACATACTAAAAAAAGCAGAATGCTGTTTATGAAAATAAATGGCAAACATCCAACATAACAATTTCTATTTGTAAATCAGGTGAAGTCAAACCTATAAAAAATTTGGGAGTGTTCACACGCGTCAAGAAAGGTAATTTTTTTTTAAAAAATATCTTAAATTATTAATCAAAAGCTACCTTACTCTACACTTCTGCCATTTTCTCTAATTTAAGCTACAGCACCAGCAAGAACTTTTTAACTTGCCAAACATGTGAAAATTTAAAATCCTAAAAACCATTTAAGCAACTACAAGATTAGTAGTTTGATCAATTTCAACATTACTAAGTGTTGTATTTGCCTTATACAAACAGTAACATCCTGCTGCAAGAAAAATTAATGCAGCTACAGCGAATGAAAGACACATTGCTAAATGAAACATTGTCAAACTTGCACCAACAGCAGATGCTCCAGATAATACAAAAGAAATAGAGGCGTAACTACCTTGCCTTTTACTATTGTTGCTTGCTCCTAAGAATTTTTCATATTTACTATTTAGCTCTTTATTTTTACCTTCAAATTGTTTTTGTAGATCTTTAACACGATTCTCTAATGTGCTTTCATGTTTCTTGAGTTCGGTTACCATACTCTCTAGTGTATCCTGTAATTGAGTGTGTTCTTCAGTACATTGAGTTATTTTAGTTAATTCTTTTCTTACACAATCTAGGCCCTGTTCTAAGTCACTATTCCTAGAGTCAAGTTCTTCAAATTTTTCATCGTATTTTTCCTCTAGAACGTTAATTTGAGTTTGTATATCCCCAAATTTCGCAGCTGCTATTTTACTCCATTGCTGTAGAGTACCTACAACATCTGAACTACTATTTGCAGAGCTATGACTTTCTACATTATCTGCATTATCAATATGAACATCACTGCTACAATTGGGTAAGACAAGTTTAGGACTATTAAGTAATTCTAGATCACCATTAACTTGCTTACCTTCAGGCTCTTGAGATTTCTTCCTCTTAAGATCATTAATTGCCTTAATGAAGTTACTCATACTAATAGTGACTTTTCCTTCTTTAATGTTAGAATGATATATAATATCCCATGCTGTTCTATTTATTAAATTTTCTAACTCAGCTCCCGAGAAACCATCAGTTTTATCTGCAAGTTTTTTAGTATCTACTGTAACTTTCAACTTTTCATTATCTTTGAATTTTCTTATATACAAGTTCAATATATTCTCACGCTGGGTCTTATCTGGCAAAGGAATTTCAATATGATTAGAGAGACGGCCTGGCCTAATAAACGCTTTGTCTAAAACATCTTTACGATTAGTTGCAGCAATTACTGTTACACCTTCTAGTGGGTTGAAACCATCGAGCTCGATTAAAAACTGATTCACAAGGCTGTCGCATAATTGAGCATGACTAGAACTACCACCGCTACCACGTTCTGTAGCAATACAATCAATTTCATCTATAAAAACTATGCAAGGAGCATTTGCTCTTGCCTCTTTAAAAAGTTTTCTTACGTGCGCTTCACCTGCACCAATATACGATTTCAGAAATTCAGGGGCAGAAACACTAATAAACTTTGCGTTAGCTTGACATGCAATTGCACGAGCAATTTTGGTTTTACCATTTCCAGGTGGACCATAAAAAAGATAGCCTTTTTCTGGTTTGTAACCTGTCTTTTGAAGTAATGCTTTATTTTCTTCTGGAATAAAATCAAGGATCTTGTTTAGCTCCTTTCTCAAGCTTTCTGGAATTATAATCTCATCAAGTGTTGTTTTACTTTCCGATTGAGTTGGATCAAAGATTTCTATTGGAGAGCCACCTTGTTCATTTATCAAGCTCATTGTATCAAAATCTCCTTTACCTTTAATGCTAGTATTGTTATTATCTAAACGACACAAAGTAAGTTTTTTAATATTAGTTAAAGCTTTTGCTCCTTCATCACCAATTTTGTTACCAAGCAAATCAAGTTCAGTAAGGTTTATAAGATTACCATTAGCTAAAGCTTTAGCTCCTTCATCACCAATTTTATTCGATTGCAAATTAAGTGAAGTAATGTTTATAAGATTACCATTAGCTAAAGCTTTTATTTCTTCATCACCAATATCACAGATTTTTAAACTAAGCTTTGTAATATTAGGACTGCTCTGTAAAAAGCTTACTAATTCACTTACGGCTATTTTTTCAAGTAGCAACTCAAGAGAGTCGCCTTGAGCAAATTTACTAAAATTCATTTTGTTTCTTCATTAAATATATAAACATTTTAGTCTATATTTTAACAATTATCAAATTTTTTATAAATTTAATGAGAAATTATAGAAAATGCTCAGCATCACAAAAAATTTACTTTATTTTTAAGCAGAAAAACAGTACGTATCTTTGTGAGAATGAGTTGCATGATAAGGAATGGTGAAATGTTTTGTAGCAACTTTTTCGTTTCTATGATCCACTTGGCGGCAAGAATAAAGTTTTAATCATTCCATGGTTTCTGTATAATTTTCAAAACTTAATTGGTATATATGAAGGTAATAATAGGTAGCGCTAGTAAACGATTAGGAGATTCAATAGCAAGTGGTCTACATGCTCAGCTATTCCCTACTCAGGTGTCAAGATTTGCCGATGGCGAGGTAAATGTAGAAGTAGCAAATGATCTACGTAATCAAGAAGTATACGTAGTACAATCTCTTTCTTCCCCTGTAAATGATAACCTTATGGAGCTTCTGCTTACAATTGATGCAGCAAAGAGATCTGGAGCTAAGAGAATAACGGCTATTATTCCTTATTACGGATACAGTAGGCAGGATAGGGTTATTAAAAACAATAATATGCAATCTGCTTTAAGTGCTAAATTAACTGCAAATCTTGTTCAAACTGCGGGTGCAAATAGTGTTGCTGCTATTGATTTGCATTCAAGTCAAATTGAAGGTTTTTTTGATATACCAGTTACTAATCTAATCTGTTTTGAAGTATTTGTTAACTCTATATACAAGGAAAATTTGGCAATAGTTGCGCCTGATGTTGGAGCAATTGGCAGAGCTCGTGCTTTTGCAAAGATTTTAGAGGAAAAATACAAGTTGGATAATAATATTATTGTAGTAGATAAATATAGAGAAAAAGCAGGTACATCTCAGGTAATGAATGTAATCGGAGAGGTTGCAAATAAAAATTGCGTCATTGTTGATGATATAGTTGACTCTGGCGGAACATTATGTAATGCAGCCCTTGCTTTAAAAGACCGAGGAGCAAAGTCTGTAGTTTCGTGCATTACACACGGCATACTTTCAGGTAATGCAGTTGAAAAAATCTCTTCCTCTTCTCTGGATAAATTAGTAATTACGGATACTGTACTTCACAAATTCGAAAAAACTGATAAGATAAAAGTTGTTTCAATTGCAAATATTTTAATTTGCTTCATGCAAGGAGGTAAAAGTGTCAGCTAGGTCAACAGAAGATGTTATCACTTCGCTAATAGAATTTGCAAACAAGAGAAAAATAACAATTACTAGGGAAGAAATGCTTAAAACTGCACAGCTTGTGAGGATTAAGTTATCCGATGATGAGATTAAGTACTACTCTAAAGAACTGACAATGCTGGATTGGATACATGATACTTTGTTGAAAGTTAATACTGAAGGTGTTTCTCCTATGCGTTATGGCAGTATAGACAAGGACATTCATGTACGCGATGATGTTATAAATTCTCAAAACATTAAAGAAGAGATATTGTCCAATACAAAACCTGAGCATGGGTATTTCGTAGTGCCAAAGGTTATAAACGATTAAGGTAAAATAAGGCTCATATCAAATCTATAATAGATCTACTTTCAAAAATAAGACCAATCCGGTAAAGAAGCATTTGTGGGAGTGGAAACCATTTTTTGATTTTTCTTTACTAAGTCTACTAAATATAGTTTAGAGTTGCTTGGTGATTCTGTTCTTGTAAAAATGATTTCTCTACCATTTGGTAGCCATGCCGGAGATTCAATTTTATGCCCCTCTGAAAGCAGACGTTCTTCTTTGCCATCTGGCTTCATAACTCCTATGTAAAATTTTCCTGACTGAATCTTTGTAAAAGCTATCAGATCTCCTTTTGGCGACCAAACAGGCGTAGCATATCTTCCACTTCCAAAACTAATTCTTTTAGGTTTTTTACTTTTGTTAGTAAAATCGATAACGTACAGTTGCTGACTCCCACTTATATCAGAGCTAAAAGCCATATACTTTTGATCTGGAGAAAAAGAGGGAGAAGTGCTTATAGCTGAACCTTTAGTAATTTTTTTTGTTCGTTTACTACTTAAGTCTAGAGATAATATATTCGTTTCACCACCCAATGAGTGGGAAATTAAAAGAGATTTACCATCAGGAGAAAATCTTGGTGCAGAAATAACTCCTTCAAATGCGCTGATTATTGATTCAGTGTTATCTTTTAAATTTTTTAATATTATATAACTTTTACCATTTGTGTATGAAATATAAACAATACCCTTTCCATTTGGTGAGAATCTCGGTGTTGACACAAATTTATCACCATTTGTTAAGTATCTTATATTACTTCCATCTTGATTCATCACAGCAACTTTACGCACAGATTTGTAATTGCTATCTTTTTCTTCAGCAATATACGTGATTTTTGTGTTGAAGTGACCTTTCTCGCCAATTAATCTATCATGTATCACATTTGAAACAAGATGACTAATTTTCTTCCAGTCTTTTGCTGGAAAAACAACCGACTGAGTAAGCAATTCTCTTTTTGTAAAACTGTCAAATAAACGAAACGATAGCTCTAAATTTCTGTTTGATACTTCACTTAAACTTACTGTGACTATGGTATCGCTTTTCCAAGTCTCTATGCCACATTTTACATTAAATAAGCCACTATTAGATAGATTTGTTTCAATTACCTTTGTGATGCTTTCACTTAGTTTGTTTTCCACTTCTGTCTTGCATGCACATTTAGATACAACAAGATCAATATTACCAATATTGCTTTTTTTTATATCAACATATAAAACAGCTTTTGTGGTATAAGGAATAAATAACGAAATAAATAACACCAACTGAACGAATAGCTTCATTAGATTTCTTGCATTACTTTCTGTCATCTCAGCAAATAGTTTATTTTTGAAGTTAAACTGCACGACAATAGAGTAAATCAATTTCTGATGTCATTCCAGTGCTTGACACTGGAATGACATCAGAAATTTTGCAAGTAAGCGCACTGAGATGGCAAGCATAAAAGTAGCTGTTTTATGCTAAAACAAACGTCTTTGACAAGGTTGCATGAAAAACTGGATCCCAGTGTCTGGGCACTGGGATGACATTCTCCTGGTGGAGATTGCTCTAAAACTACAATGTTCGTGCAGTTGTATGCCTGGGCATTGGGATGACACCCTTCTGGTAGACTCAAATCACAATGTTCGTATAGTTGTGTGATTTGACACTGATTTGTTTTTACGGATTCCAGTATTGCATGCTGAAATAACATCAAAGAATACATTGTTAACTTCTTACTCAAATAATGGTTAAAAAAAGAGGTATATTTCTATACCTGTTCTATCTGGACTTCAATTATAGGTCTTTTTAGTAAATATTCCTTTAAGATACTAAATATTGAACTTTCAATCTTATTTCTTATTTTTTTTATCGGTTGTGGGCTAAATGCTGACTCAACCTTCTCTATGATCTTTTGCATAATGGCTGCATCTTCTTGCGCTTCGAAAACACCTGGTGCAAATACTTTTGGCTTAGCAAGCAATTTATTTTTCTTGTTTACGACTGCTGTCACTACGATAACTCCAGCATCTCTCATTTTCTTACGCATTTTTATAACACTGCACTCCGGATGACGCAGCAACATACCATCAATACCAAAGTAGTCAACATCGATTGAATCAACTTTTTCTCCGTTCTTCAAATTAACAATATCACCTGGTGCAATCATTATTGCTTTTTTCACACCGCACTCTTTAGCGAACTTTACATGTGCATCCGTATGAATATACTCACCATGAACCGGAATAGACATCTTAGGTTTTATCAAAGAGTACATTTCCCTTAGCTCTGCTTTTACTGGATGTCCGGAAGCGTGAACATTCTCTGTTTTTTCAATAACAACTTCTACTCCCATCTCAATAAAGGCATTGAGCATGTTATGTGCACGAGTTTCATTGCCAGGAATGATTTTTGACGAAAAAATCATTGTATCACCTTGCTGCATTTTAAATGCTTGATGACTCTTATTAGCAAGCCTTGAGGTTGCTGCCAGTGGCTCACCTTGACAACCTGTGCAAAGTAGCACCAGTTCTTCCCTTGGAAAATTTACTGCTTCCTTTGCTTCTAGAAACTCAGGAGAATCAGTTAAATAACCACTATCTTGAGCAACTTTCACTATTCTCCATAAGGATCTACCAAGTAAAACCACCTTCCTATTTAGTGCTTGTGCAGCTTTAGCGATAGTCTCAATTCGCGCCACATTTGAAGCAAATAGCGACACAGCAACCAATTTTTTAGACCGCTTTATTATGTTATAAATATTATTATAAATTTCACCTTCTGACTCAGGGTGATGCTTGCTTAATATATTGGTTGAATCGCAAATTGCTGCAAGCAGGTCACCTTTATCGCCAATTTCTTTTAGACGCTCTATATTAGAAGTTAATCCAACAACAGGTTTTGGATCAAATTTCCAGTCTCCAGTATGAAGCGCACTACCTACTTCAGTGCTAATTAATATTGAATTTGCCTCAGGAATTGAATGAGTTATGTTTATAAATTCAACAGTGAAAGGACCAAAATTTATACTGCCATTTATGTCCACCTCTTTCATAGGCACTATACCTTCCAATCGAAATTCCTTTAGTTTCTCCTTGAGAAAATTAACCGTAAACTTTGTTGTATATATGGGACATTGCAACTCTTCCCACAGATGAGGTACTGCACCACAGTGATCCTCATGTGCATGTGTAATTATTATTCCAAGCAAATCTTTTTTTCTTTGAGCAATAAAATCTATATCAGCAATGAGCAGCTCAACACCTGGCATAGTTTCATCTGCAAAACCAACACCAAGGTCGATCATAATCCACTTGCCTTGGTAATGATATAGGCTAACATTCATCCCGATTCTTCCTACTCCTCCAAGTGGAAGAAATAAAAACTCATTTTTGTTTATGTTCATTAATTTTAAATTATTAAAATGTGAGGATAGCAAAACTTCGACCTTAAATAAAGAAATTTATCACTTTTGCATAACTTTAAGAAATCTTTTTACTAAAAGAGAAGGCTTTCAAATTGCTAAAAAGAATTAAGTGTAAATAGCTATTTCTTTATGTCATCTAACAGATTTCTCATTTTTTTTTTACTTTTCCAAAAAATCCTTCGGATTGTTGCACACTTGCATTTTCTTCTTCAAGCGCTTTTAATAGCTCAATTTGCTTTTGAGTTAAATTCTTTGGATTTAAAGTCTCAACTATTACTTGTACGTATAAATCGCCACGAATATGTGAGTTCATATATGGCATACCTTTTTCCCTATAACGTAGTTTAGTACCGGTTTGAGTGCCTTCAGGGACCTTTACTTTTATTTTAGTTCCATCAATTGATTGGACATCAATTTCACCGCCAAGTACTGCTAGTGTCATTCTTATAGGCACTTTACAGTGTAAATCTGCTCTATTGCGAGTAAAGATTTGATGAGGAGCTATTTTCACACATACATATAAATTTCCGCTTTTTCCACCTCTTGTTCCAGCTTCTCCTTTACCGCTTACCCTTACTTTAGCTCCCTCTTCTATGCCCTTTGGAATTGAAACGGATATATTTATTTCATCTCTTTTACGTCCATTCCCACCGCATTTCTTACACTTATTTTGTATTAATTCTCCTTCTCCATAGCATGTAGTGCACGTCCTTTCAATGGTAAAAAAGCCTTGTTGAGCCCTAATCCTACCGCTTCCCTGGCATGTGTGGCACTGAGCTGGTTTTATTGCTCCTTCGCTACCTGTGCCTTGACATGTATTACATTTTACATTTGTTACATAAAGTATAGGTGCTTGTATTCCTTTAAACGCCTCTTCTAAGGTAATTTCAAGGTCGTAGCGCAGATCTGCTCCAGATATTCCTGTCGTACTTCTTTTTGCTCTTGACCTACTTGTACCACCACCGAATCCCCCACCAAAAAAATCATTAAATATATCGCTAAAATCCCCTCCAGCTTGGCTGAAATCAAATCCACTAGAAGCACCTTCATGACCATAACGATCATAACCTGCTCTTTTTTCAGAATCGGATAGAACTTCATATGCAGCTGTTACTTCTTTAAATTTTTCCTCTGCTTCCTTATTACCAGGATTTCTATCAGGGTGATATTTTAATGCTAATTTTTTATATGCTTTTTTTATCTCATCAACACTAGCATTTCTGCTCACCTCTAGCAGATCATAGTAGTCTTTTTTGCTCATATGTAATAGTTCAGTATTTAGCCTTTAAAGATAGGTATTGCATATATCAATTTCAAGTATGACTCCTATTTCCTATAAAATATGGTGCACCCTGAGCGACTTGAACGCCCGACCTTTTGATCCGTAGTCAAATGCTCTAATCCAACTGAGCTAAGGGTGCTTGCACAAAATTGACTTTAGCAGGTTTTGTAGTTTAGTTCAATTGATTTGGCTAAAAATAAAACCTTTACCATACATGAAACTTATAAAAAACTGCATTAGCTCTCTTGAGAAGAATTTTGAAATTCCAGCCACTTTAATTTTATGATTAACTTAGATATAACAAGTTATGTAGAAATCTTAAAATATTTCTTATTTATTAAGCAGAATAAATACATTCCTGTAAATAAGCAGATACTCAATATCGATGCATAAGAAAATTTAAAAGTTAAATCTCGAATATATATTGATAAACATTTACCTGAAGAAAATCTGTATAGTAGCCCAACACACACAACGGTACTATCAATAATTGATGCTATAATTAAAGTAACAAAATTTGCCATATGAAAATTCAACTTGGACTTTAGTTCTTCAAAAATAATTATGCTTGAGAGAAGAGAGACTAAAATTGCAGTATATAAAACCAATATCATCAAACTAAAATTTTGTAATTTAAAAAGACAACATATCACTGTACATGCTATTAAGCTGTACGTAGCTTTGCTTCTACCATAAAATTCAACCATTGAGTTGACAACTAAAGCAGCTCCCACAAATAAAGCAGCACATATCATTAATTTATTTGAAGCGTTGAGTAAAGAAAGACTGATAAACAAGAGTATCGATAAAATAGACATGGTTACCTACCCAGAAATAATATACGTTTATTCTAAGTAAACATTACGTATAGTAAAAGAGTTATTAAGCATAATACAAAAAATATTTTATATTATGCTACGATAACTGCTTCCTAAATCTTTCAGATCTACTTTTAAGATATCCTTTATGTTTAGAAATTTCTCTTCTGTCACTTTGCCAATACATGAAAAAACTATACCTTTAAACAATTTTTCAAACTTCCGCTGATTTTGCGGAGCAATGGTTACTAATATTCTACTTTGCGATTCAGAAAACATTATTATCTTGTTTATTAGATCTATATTCTGTGTTTTTCCTACTTTCACTATTGAAAGATCAACTTCAGCACCAAGATTACCTGCAATTAGCGATTTTGCCAAAGCAACAGCCAATCCTCCCAAATTTGGTGCAATTGCAGAGGCAATTATGCCATCTTTTATTGCCAAGTTGTAGAGCTCATACAACTTCTTGGCTTTTTTTGCATCTACTTTTGGTACGTTGTTATTACCTATTCCACTATATAACTGATATTCAGACCTACCAAGTTCATCGAGTGTTTCTCCAAGCACGTATATTAAGTCTCCTGGTATTTTCACATCAAGCGATACTGCATTTTCAATATTTTCTATAATTCCAATTGCTGAAATGAGTAACGAAGGTGGTGCAGATATCATCACTTTCTCGCCATTTTCATCATATCCCTTGAAGTCATTGAACATACTGTCTTTTCCTGATATGAATGGCGTTTTAAATGCAGTTGCATAATCATAACAAGCCTCCGCAGCTCTCTTTAGTTGCCAAAGCCTTTCTGGATTGTAAGCATCACACCAGCAAAAATTGTCGAGCAACGCCAAGTGATTTATATTTCCTCCTGCAGCTACATAGTTGCGTATTGCGATGTCAATCGCGCATGCTGCCATATGGTAAGTGTCAATTTCTCCATAACTTGAGCCAAACCCCTGTGATTTCACAACACCTTTGTTTGAAGAAAGAACCGGCCTTGAAACAATTGCTTCGCTGCACACTCTTCCCTTGCCCTGCAATGGTTTCAGCACTGACGAGCCCTGAACTTCATGATCGTATTGTGCCACTATGAACTCTTTGCTGCATATGTTTGATCTGCTCAGCATTTCTTTTAGCTCAGTCTCTTGATTTATTGTATTGCGTGTTGGAATGACAGCAGGCTCCTTAGAATACGGCTTTGTC
Source organism: Wolbachia endosymbiont of Armadillidium vulgare str. wVulC (assembly GCF_001027565.1). Classification (NCBI taxonomy): domain Bacteria; kingdom Pseudomonadati; phylum Pseudomonadota; class Alphaproteobacteria; order Rickettsiales; family Anaplasmataceae; genus Wolbachia; species Wolbachia endosymbiont of Armadillidium vulgare. The sequence continues at coordinate 56,545 of NZ_ALWU01000001.1, forward strand.
TGTAAATGCATTTTAGGGTTGCCATCATGCAAAAACTCAGTTTCCATATCCATTATTACTTTCCCTTTTGGACATTTAACAATAGCTTTACCACTATTGCTGAACTCTCCAATTACGCTGACTTCCACATCATGTTTTTTCATAATCTGCTTGAACATAAGGAGATTTTCTTTCGGCACTGCTAAGGTCATTCTCTCTTGTGATTCTGATATCCATATTTCCCATGGAGCCATATCATCGTTTTTAAGTAGAACCTTGCTTAGATCAACTTCAAATCCATCTTTTCCCATTTCACCTATAGAAGATGACAGCCCTCCTGCTCCGTTATCTGTTATTGCATTGTAAAGACTGAGGTCTCTTGCTTCTATAACTGCATTGGACAATTTTTTTTGCGTTATAGGATCACCAATTTGCACAACTGTTGAAGGGCTGCTTCCTGACAGCGCCTCTGAGGAAAATGTTGCGCCGTGAATGCCATCCTTTCCAACTCTTCCGCCAATAATTACAATTTTATCGCCATTTTTGGGTTCTTTTATGTGTGAAGGTGCATTATTTATATTGCGTGGAATGATCCCGACGCTTCCAACAAAAACTAACGGCTTTCCACAGAACCTATCATCAAAATATATCGATCCAAGTTGCGTTGGAATACCAGAGCAATTACCAGCAACATTAACGCCATGGATCACTTTTTTCATTATATATTTTGGCGGTAAGATTTCATCAGTGCGCTCTTTGTCTCTATAAAGTTTGCCTTTTGCTTCTTTGGTAAAGCAAAAATAATAAGTGTTCATTATAGGTTCTGCACCTTTGCCGAAACCTACTATATCGCGATTAACTCCAAGCACTCCAGTCATTGCTCCACCAAATGGATCAAGAGCTGAAGGACTATTGTGGGTTTCAACTTTGTCTACAATCAAGTAATTGTCATCGAAGATTATTCCTCCTGCGTTGTCGGAGAAAACTGATACACATATGTCAGAATTTATCTCACGCGTTGCACGCTTAATATAATGTGCATATAAGCCGTCTTTTATTTCATCAATAGAAGAGCAAAAGATGTTGTGCTTACAATGTTCAGACCAAGTCTGTGCAAGAGACTCAAGTTCAATATCATATGGATTCCTACCGAGCTTTTTAAAGTAATCCTTTATAGCTTTCATTGCTATCAGAGAGAGCCCTAAAGTGCCATTACCATCGATTCCATCTCTGCTGATTTTTTCAAGCTCTTGGTCACTCACGTTGAGGTCAACAGACTTAGTACTATCCTCTGTCATCCCAACCCTACCTTCTGTCATTCCAGTGCTTGACACTGGAATCCAGTTTGCATTATACAATTGCTTGAAATTTTCTGGATCCCAGTGTCGGGGCACTGGGATGACACCAGATGTTGTATTCGATTTACCATAATATTTCCGGCTGTAGTTCTTGCAGATAAGTGTACAATACTCAGTAATAGGGTTGAACTCTTGTTTTATATCGTCTTCAGTTGCTTGACTTAGAATCAATTTTGAACTTCTTGCTTTTATATGAACATCTTCATCGACATAGCCTTTGCTTATTAAATACTCTCTAACAATTTGTTTCGCTGTGTTGCCTACATTGTCGGTAATGCCAGGTAAGAAGCTTATCTCCAAGCCCCACTTTGCTTGTGGTTCTATGAAGTCATATTGAACTTCTTCAAGGTCTTCATTGTAGAAATAATAACGGCAGTCTTGTATGACTTTATTATAAAATAGCCCACAAATTTCTTCATGTAATTTTGATGGTAATTTTTTGCTTATGTAAATCGAGTAAACATTAACTACTCTTTTGCGGCCAACTTGCTCACATTTATTTAAAACTTCTATTCTGATAGTCATGTAATGTCATGAAAGATTTTAATATATAATAGCATAAGAAACTGCAAGCACATTTATATTTTAGATAATTTCTGTACAATAAAGCATCGTGCTAATAGTCATTTTTCATGGGAAAAGTTTTTACCATTAACGTAGATGCATCCTTTTTCGATGTGCTAGTCCAGCATATATTTTCTGGATATGAAAGAAAAGAAATTCCTGAAATAAAGATCATACTTCCCTGCAAGAGGGATGTGATAGCATTACTGAGTGCATTCAAGAGTTGCAGCGCTATAATTTTGCCAGAGATAGTTTCACTAGAGAATATTGATGAAGAAGATTTAATATTAAATCTTGATAGAGTTAAAGTTATCAACCCAACAAAGAGAATGCTGCTATTGATTCAATTCATATTGAAGTGGAATAAAAAAAACAATGATAATTTTCCAATCGATCTAGCTTGCAGTTTGCCATCATTGCTTCAATATACCCAAATAGCGGATTATTATCAGCTCGATGAGCACTCAAAGAAAATGGAGAATTTCATAAATTTACTTATTGAAACATGGAGTAAAATTTTAAAAGATTTAGGAGTAGTAGATATATTAGAACATAAGAGTGATTACATAAACAATATGATAATCTCTTTACAAGAAGACCAACATATAATCTTTGTTGGAATTGGAAAGGATAAGTCGTTAATTAAGGCTATATATGACCTGCCGTTTGGAAAAATAATTTTGCCTAATCTGAATTTGAAAATTAAAGAGAAAGACTGGAAATTGCTTGATAAAAAACACTATCAATATTGTCTGAGAGATCTGCTCGATTATTTAAATGTGGATAGAAGGGATGTTAGCTGCTTGAACACTATAGAGAATGAAATAACTGACTATGTCTTTGATACAACTGCCGATCTAAGCAAAGTTAGTAATGGACATATTGGCAATATTGAAGTCATCACTTGCGATTCCAGAGAGGAAGAAGCGCAAGTGACGTCACTGATTATAGAGAATGAAGGTTACGAAAATGTTTCTTTGTTTGTCTTTGATAAATTACTTGCAGCTCGTATGGCGTGCACCATATCGAAAAACTATTCTTGTATAACGCTCCTATTTTACAGCATTGAAGTTTTGACCTCAAATTGGAACAGTGTGGCGCTGCTTTCGCTACTAAAACATAGTCTAGTGACTTTTGGTTACACTCAAGAAGAATACACTTGTATTTTGTCTGAGTTTGAGATAGAAGTATTGCGTAGCTTCAGTACAAACGGTCTGAGCGATATTATAAATGCTATCAATGCTCATAGAAAGCTAAAATATAAAGAAGATATATTAATTATTATCAATAGCTTAAAAGCTATACTTAATTCTCTACTTAATCTTATAAATCACCCTATTTCTGATATAGTAGCAGCTCATTTGCAGTGTATTAATGTGCTTTCTAATGTGAATTTTTCAGAGCTAAATGGTGAAATAGGTAATTTTACTCGTGATTTCTTGAACGCATGCGAAGGTATAGCAATTGATTGTTCCTTGGAGTTGTATAGTAAAATTCTGATATTATTTTTAAAAAGAAAGTTTTTTTCTCCAGAAAATAACTGCGATAAATTTAGCTTATATCACAATAAAGTTGTAATACTTGCTGGATTTAATGATATACCAAATTTCCAGAATCCGTTTTTGAATGCACTGACTAGAGAAAAATTCAACCTTCCTTCTGTGCAAGAAGAGCAAGGGTATTTTTTGTATACTTTGCGCAATTTATTTGGTGCTGGCAAGGTTTATATTACGAGGCTAATGAGTGATAGAAAATCAATTCTATTGCGCCGTTTGGAGGTTCTGTTACAAGAACCAAAATATCCTTACCGCGATTGGCTAAGAATATTAAATACACCTGAGTGCATTGTTCCATGTACTCAGCCTATGCCAAAACCTCAAACTGAAGTTAGGCAAGCAAAAATGCAGGTAATGTCTTGCAGCGCAATAGAAAAGCTAATTCGTAATCCTTATTCATTTTACGTTGAATATATACTGGGCCTTAAACAATTAAGAGACTTAAATTTCAAGCCATCGATATTGGAATTTGGCACTATGGTACACAACATTCTTGCAAGATATTTACGTGACAGAAAATTCCCAATGAGTGTTGCACGAGAAGTATTCTCGTCTAGTCAGTTCCACTTTTCAAATATATGGTGGGTAAGACTGCAAAGGGTAATTCAATCTTTTGTCGAATTTGATGAAGTGAGAAACAATCATGTCGAGTTAGAGAAGGAGTTTTCTTATCCAATATTTCATGATCAGTGTCAAGCTACTCGAGTGACAGAAGAAATTTCACTGACAGCAAGATGCGATCGACTTGAGTATCTACCAAGTGGACAAGTAGCAATTATAGACTATAAACTTGGTTCACCCCCTTCCAATGAAGAAGTTATGTCAGGATTTTTTCCGCAGTTAATTTTACAAGCTTTAGCAGTGGAGTACACAACAAAAAAAGAAGTCTCGGAGCTTGCTTATTGGAAACTTGATTATGATAAAATAAAGGTTATTGCTTTGAAAGATTATAGACAAAAAATGCACGAATTTCAGAATATTCTACCAAATTTCTTATCTAATTATTTAAGAGATACTACTCCCTTCATTGCCTCTCCGTATTTCAATAAATTCCTAAGATTTAACAGCTACAAGCAACTAGAAAGGATAGAAGAATGGTTGTAACTAATTTAGCACTTAAGGCAGATTGCATATTATTGTTTTTAATAACCCTATCCTGCCTACTATATTCATAATAAGGAACAATTGCTGTACTCTCTTGACCTCTTTGCTGCATCAATTGTAAGCAAAAGCTCAATAAGATTATCATTTACAGGTGGAGAAATACGCATACTTCTTGATTATGTAGACCATTTGCTACTTCTACATTTACCTTACCATCGGCAAATCTTAACACCCGAGTAGGGAATAGTTGAACATTTAGCCCACTCGCTATTGAATTTTCTAGTCCTTTGCTGGCACCGCCTATTATTGCTTTCATATATACTCATTGAGTTTTTAAAACTATACAGAAATCATGGAATGATTGAAGCTTTATTCTACTAAATAATCTTCCTCCTGGATGGTTGTGAGCTGATGTTATTGATCTTGCTAACGCTTTTTTAGACAAGGTCAAACCAAAGCTTTTGAAGGTAGCACCTTTATAGTTTTCGCGTCCAATAAAAATTCTTGCATAGCTTAAAATGTAGTGCTAATATTAGTATAGTAATACAAATAGATAGTGAGGAATAATAAGCAAATAACTAAGGCCGGGTTTAATACTCGCAGTTACTCCTAACGCAACTAAATTTAACTACAAAGGTTAACATAAAAGGAGTTCTGATAGCTTAGTCATTCCTAAAGTAGATGTATTACCAGAACAATGTAGTAAAGGGGGTGTACTATGTCAACAAATTTCCTGATATTAAAAAACATATTAGCAGAGCTGAAAAGAAAAAATAGCATTACTGTTTTAGGAGAATACTATCAGGGCAAATGGGAGTTTTATGACTCGTTAATGGATTTGGCAAATGATGAAAAAGCGTATAAAGACCTTATAGAATTAGCAAATCAGGCAAAAAAAGCTGTAAGTAAGTATTTTAGAAGGAAAGACATAGAGCTTCAAGCTTTTTATGTAGGGACTGAAGATGCTAATAGAGTGTTAAACATTAACCTTACTAATTACAATAGAAGTGAGCCAATAAGAATTAGCGATATCTTGCAGCAAGAAAGGGATATTAGCGAGTTGAATATCTATTGCGATAAAAAGCATAACATATACGCTTATCGAAAAGGTAAGGAAAGACATTATGAATTTAAAGAGGACGCATATTATGAAATGACAAGCACTTGGCCTGTGCAGGACAAGCATGGGAAAACTTTTACCTGTACTATGGTTATGAATGTAAGTAGTTCTGGTATAACTGAAGTATTGCAGTTTAATGGTAAAGATTTTGAATCGCCACCTAAGGAGTTTTGGAAATTAATAAGACAAAATGAGGAATTATATATTCAAGGCCTCTCTCTACATGATGCTGTAAAAGCATTATTGGCAAAGAATAAAAATGCTTCAGCTGTTAGTAATCTGCAAAATAACGAACATAGCCAAGACGAAAAGCTGAAAGACCTTGAAAATGATATTAAAAACAGCTCTATTCTTTCTCTCATCGGCAACAACGTATCAACTCAAACAGAGATTAATCCACAGCAGATTGCAACTCAGGTGATTCATCCAATTGCAATTCAAACAGAAGTTAATTTACAGCACACTGAAACTCAGACAGAAGTTGCTGTGCAGCACGTTGAAACTCAAACGGGAATTGGCTCTCAACAAGCTGAAATTCAGAATTTGCAAGAAGTTGCAATTCAAGCAGAAGTTAATCTGCGAGAAGCTGCAGTGCAAACAGAAGTTAACTCACAACAATTAGATCAAAAGCTTACAAAGGCTGAGCAAGAAACTAGAGAATTAAACGAGCAGAGGAACCATTTACAATATAGGCTCGATGAGGCTAAGCAAAAAAATGTGGAGTTAGAGAAGCATAATAGTGATTTACAGAATGAACTTGGAGAAGAGAAGCAAAAAAACGTAAAATTGCAAATTGGACTAACACAAAAAGATGAGAAGCTAGAAAATATATCAACAGAGCTGCAAGAAAAAGCGCAAGAACTTGAAAGTGTTCATGAAGAAAAGAAAGATCTAAAGACAAAGCTGGAAGTTGCCAATGCAGAAAGAAGAGAGTTGATAAATGAGCTAAGCAAATTGCAAAACGCATTAGTTCATCTGGAAGAAGAAAGGTTTCATTTGAAAGACGATCTTGATCAGTTAAGAAGCGATAATGAGAGTATAAAGAAAAGCAAAGAGGAGCGAATATCAGATTTGGAAAAAAAGTTATTATCATTGCAAGAAGAAAATCGAATGTTAAGCAATCGTATAATTAAGCAAGGAAAATCAGAACAGGAATTCATGGAGGCTAAGCAAAAAATTGAAGAATTAGAGAAGTATAATAAAGAAAAGCAAAAAAATGCAAAATTGCAAGCTGAACTGACACAAAAAAATGAAAAGCTAGCAAATATGTCAACAGAGTTGCAGGGAAAAGCACAAGAACTTGAAAGTGTGCATGAAGGAAAGGAAGACCTAGAGAAAAAGTTAACAATTGCTAATGCAGAACGAGAGAAACTGAAAAGTAAAGTGAATCAGTTAGAAGAAGAGGCAAATGAAAATGAAAATGAAGTAGACCGCATGAGATATCAACACGATAAATCGTTAACGAATTTAAAATCTCAAATGCGAAGCTTAGATGATGAGTACAACACAAATTTGGAATCTTATAAACAATGTATAGATCAACTAAAGTATGAAAATGGAGAGTTAAAGAGCAAGCTAGAGCTTAAAGATGAACAGAGTGAGAGGCAAAGAGAACAGTTACGGCAGGAGATAGAAGAAGAAATAACAAATGAATATCATCCATTACTGGAATTAAAGTTTAAAGAATATGACAATAAGATTGAGGAATTGATGCAAATAGTTGCAGATAAAGTTCAGGAAATTGAAAGAATAAATAAAGAAAAAAAAGAGCTAAACGATAAAGTGCAATACTTAAATAGCCAAGTAGAAATGTTAAGTTTAGCGAATGATCAACTATTTATTAATAAACAGGAGGCTTTGTGTAGTCATTCAAAAACGTTTTATCACCTTACAGAAAAAATTGATGATTCAGAAAAAAAATCTAGATCTTCAAGCTTTAATAGCGTATTTAATAGCGATGATGATGATCACTGTAGTTCACCTCTAGGTCCCATCAGCAGTACCTCAAATGTGTGTATTAATAAGCTGAGACAATTGTAGTTGAGTTAATGCCCATAGTGATAGCAGTGGCAGTTACATACAAGATCTAGTATTGAAATGGATGGAGTTTGGAAGATAATAGGCAGTTGACACTGAAACCCAATATGATTTACATATGTAGTGTCAAGTACTAGAAGGAGGAAATATGGATAAAAAAGTTAGAATAGAATCAGATAGCTTAGGAGAAGTAAAAGTACTAAGTGAACATTACTGGGGAGCGCAGACTCAACGTTCTTTGGAAAATTTCAAAATTGGCACAGAGAAAATGCCGGAGCCTCTGATTAAAGCGTTAGCAATAGTAAAACTTGCAGCAGCACATGTTAACATGAAGCAGGGTAGCATAGATAGTAGGGTAGGGGACGCAATCTGCACAGCTGCAAAGGAAATAATAGACGGTAAATTCAATAACGAATTCCCGCTTGTTGTTTGGCAAACAGGGTCTGGAACGCAGACCAATATGAATATAAATGAAGTGATCAGCAATCGTGCAATAGAGATTTTAGGCGGTGATTTGGGTAGTAAATCTCCAGTGCATCCGAACGACCATGTGAATTATGGTCAATCATCAAATGATACTTTTCCGACAGCAATGCATATAGCAGTAGCAGAGCAAATAAACCGCTTGCTTATTCCCAATCTTGAGGAATTATATAAAGCGCTAAATAATAAGGTTCAGGAATTTAAAGATATAATAAAAGTAGGACGTACTCATCTGCAAGATGCAACTCCTCTAACACTTGGACAGGAATTTTCTGGCTATACGGTTCAGATTAAAAAGGGAATAGAGAGAGTAAAGTCAACTAACGTATATGAACTTGCACAAGGTGGCACTGCGGTTGGCACGGGACTCAATACTAAAAAAGGCTTTGCCGAGGATTTTGCTAAAGAAGTGGCAGGAATCACCAATCTTCCGTTTATTTCAGCAAAAAATAAGTTTGAAGCGCTAGCAGCAAATGATGCTTTGGTTGAGCTCAGTGGAGCACTCAATACAGTAGCAGTCAGTTTGATGAAAATTGCAAATGATATAAGGTTACTTGGTTCTGGTCCAAGATGCGGAGTTGGAGAAATAATGTTACCAGAAAATGAGCCTGGCTCTTCAATCATGCCAGGTAAAGTGAATCCAACTCAATGTGAAGCAGTAACTATGGTATGTGCTCAAGTTATGGGAAATAATGTTGCTGTGACAATTGGCGGCTCAAATGGTCACTTTGAATTGAATGTGTTTAAGCCAGTGATAATTTACAATGTTTTACAGTCTATAAGACTTTTAGCTGATGCAAGTTTAAATTTCGCAGAAAAATGCGTAGTTGGTATTAAAGCAAACAAAGAAAGAATAAAGGATTTACTGAATCAGTCGTTAATGTTGGTCACTATATTAAATACACATATAGGATACGATAATGCAACAAAAATAGCTAAACTTGCTTATAAAGAGAACATCACTCTAAAAGAAGCAGTGGTAAAACTTCAGCTACTCACTGAGGAAGAATTTGAAAGGATAGTGAAACCAGAAAAGATGATAAATCATTAGTGCCTACTCCTCTATTCTTTCGTCTGCTAGATCCAGAGTATAAGTAGCGTAGATACTGCTAAAGAAAAAGCCAGGAATGTTCAAAAAAGTGTGTCAAGCCTCCATTTTTTATATCAATTTATTACTTTTTTTTCAGTTTGATACACTTTTTTGAACCATAGGCGTCAAGTTAAGGAAAAGTGGCATAAGAAAGAAGAGAAGCGGTAAAAATTATTTTAGACATTAAACGATAAAATTAGTAATTTATAGACTCTTTAAAAAAAAATTATCTTATTTTAGATCAAGATTTCTTAACAAATAAGATATCTACCTTAAATGGTTGCTATATTGGGCGTATTCTCTTAACTTGACGCATATGCTTTTTTAAACATTCCCAAGAAACTTGGGATGAAGCTTATTCTGACATTTATGTAATAAAGGATATAGATGAATTTGCATGGTAGTATAGTAAGCTTCAGGGTTTAGCAAAATTGTTGGACTGCTTTTTATTTATATCGCTTAAGGTTAATATTTTTTATCATTGGCCTTAAGCCTTTTTTCTCAGGAACGCAACATTAAAATGTTAAATAATCTGACTGCATATCTGCAAATTCTTTCCGTGAGCTCCAATTCTAGCGATTCTGTTTTAAACAACAAAATTATAGTGTTTACTGGTAAGCTACGTGCTATGAGTAGAGGAGAGGCAAAATAAAGCTCTGGGGGCAAAGATCAGTTCAAAGTCTTATGTCCCCCAACTTTTGCAGTTATTAATTCACTTGCAAGTTATTTAAACAGAATACACATGACATCCAATAACGATGATAACCTATATTATAACACTTCGAGATCCGTAGAATAGGGCTGGCTAAGGTTCTCGTACATTCCTGTATGCTGAGAACATAAAAGCTCTTTTGATTCTATCCCTAAATCCTCAAGCATTTGCTCCTGTTCAGCTATAAGTTCTAGTAGTCCTGTTCCTCCACTTTGACTTATTTCACTTCGTTCAAGACACATAAGTTCTTTTAACTCTGCTATGTCCTCTCTAGAAAGCTGATTTTTTTCAGAAAAAGTTGCTTCACTCATATAGTCCTCTTTAATTGATAAAAAAGTACTTTATACAATGAAATAACTAAGATAATCTAAATTCTTGTGTCATATTTACAACTCAGTATAGTTATATGGTACATTTCAGATAAGGATTTAGTGCTCTGGCTATATTTCTCTAAACGCAGCACATAATTCAGCAAGCACTTATTTACCAAAAAATAGTCATTTTGTTTGGATATTTGATATAATTTAGGTCTATTGAAGCAAAGAATATGAATGAAGTGATAACATTTGGTTGTCGTCTAAATTTTTACGAGAGCGAGTTAATCAAAGAAGCGTTAAAAAAAGCAAAGAGAGAAAATGTTGTTGTAGTGCATAGCTGTGCAGTGACAAACGAAGCAGAGCGTCAAGTAAAGCAAAAAATACGTAAGATTTATAAAAATGACCCAAGTAAAGAAATTATTGTAGTTGGCTGTGCTGTTCAATTAGATCCTAAGTCTTATAGTGATATTCCTGGTGTAAGTAAAGTGCTGGGTAATCAAGATAAGCTAAGAGCTAAAAATTATCTACTAGATAATGATGAAATCTTAGTCAGTGATAACCAAGTAGAACCTGTTCTGATTAATGGATTTAAAGATAAATCGAGGGCATTTATTGAGATTCAAAATGGTTGCAATCATAGCTGCACATTTTGTTCAATTACTGAGGCAAGAGGGAATAATCGATCTGTGCCAATAAACAGTATTATAGAGCAAATTAAGATTTTTATAGACAATGGGTATCAAGAAGTGGTGTTTACAGGTGTTGATATTACTGACTTTGGTACAGATTTGTTTGATAAGCCATCACTTGGTTCAATGATTAGAAGAGTTTTAAAGGATATACCACAGTTAAAGAGACTAAGACTTTCCTCTATTGATGTTGCTGAAGTTGACAACGAATTAATGGATTTAATAGCTAATGAGTCAAGACTTATGCCTCATTTACATTTGAGTCTACAATCTGGTAATAATTTAATACTAAAGAGAATGAAGCGTCGTCACAACAGAGAACAAGTGATAGAATTTTGTCATAAAATGAAGAACTTGAGGCCTAATATAGCATTTGGTGCTGATATTATTGCTGGATTTCCAACAGAAACTAACGAAATGTTTCAGGATACAGTTGATCTACTAAAAAAAATAAATGTAGTTTACCTGCATGCTTTTCCATATTCAGAGCGGAAAAACACGCCTGCTGCACGAATGCCGCAAGTACCGGAGAATGTGCGTAAAGAACGAGTAAAGCATCTAAGAGAGATAAATAAGGAAATAATGAGCAATTTTTATCAATCTTTGATCGGTACTAAACAAAACGTTCTGGCTGAGCAAAATCATGTTGGTAGAGCAGAAAATTTTGCATTAATAAAACTTACATCAAAAGCTCAAGCTAAAAATATTGTAAAAGCTCATGTTACAGGAACAGAAAATAATTATTTAATTGGAAATATTCTTTCTTAATTTTTGTACATAAAAGAAATATATGATATAAGTAGTTATGCTATAAATAACAATTCATTGGTGATGAATAAAATATCTATTACTTTATTTTTCATTTTCATTACATGTGTCTATTTTTTTATTGCTTATGTCAGTAACAATACACACATTGAGCAAGTGCAACCCTTAAAATTAGAAACAGACAATAATGAAAGTGTGATACATTCTGAAGAGGTTGCTGAAAAAGAAATACCAATAAAATGTCAAGAACTTGAAAGTAATTCACCTTCTATTTTCCAAGCAGCTGATCAGAAAAATATGTGGCCACGTATTGCAGATCAAGCTGAGCCTACAAAAAAGAAATCAAAAAAACTTGATTTTTATGTTAGCGCTAACGGTGGTAAGGTATACCATGATAATTCAGAAACATTTGTAAAGGGTATACAAGCAATAGGAAAAAGAATCCTAAACTTGATCGAAGAGGATCATTACATTAACATTATCGTGAAAAATATAGCAACAAGGGAAATTGAGAAAATTCTGGATTTTAATGGTACGGTTGATTTCCAGTGGCTTAACAGCATATCTTTAGGTTACTATGCTGGAGAAAATGGCCGAGTTGATTTTGAGACCATATATTCTAAAGTTAATATTGAAAATAGTAATTCTCCTCCGGTATTTGATAAATCAGCAAGTGTGTCTGCATTTTTATTAAACTTCTATTATAACCCTAATATTCAAAATACGCAATTTGCTCCGTACATTGGTCTTGGTATAGGACCAACAGTTTTTAGATTAAAAAAGATTAATGGGTTGCCCCAAAATTCAATGCCACTGGATATTCCTTGGTTTGCTTATCAAATAAAACTTGGTGTTGATTATTCAATAATTCCAGAAGTTAAAACCTTTCTCGGCTATCGTTACTTTAATATTCCAACACCTGTTGCAGACGACATATCCACTCATAATATTGAAGCTGGTTTGATATTGAATTTTTAGTAATACAGGCAATGGCGTCAACTTAAATTAGCAAACTCTCCTAAATTATGATACCTTATGAAAAAATTCATGCCTTTTATTATTTGATCTGCAAATTCTTTATTAAAAAATTCAGAAAAATGCTGTATAATTACCCATAAACTTTGGTAGAACTTATCAAAGTTTAGTCAACCCAGAAACTTCACAACAGCTTATTGAATGAGCTAAAGCCACTAAACAATCTGTTCAAAAATTAGCAGGAATAATATTTTTAAACTATTGCCTTACTTGCCCACTGAGAACTCTATTTTTCATACCACTCATTTATGAGTTTATTGATATCAGAGTCTATAAAATCCTTTAGCGGTTGCCTGGTTTTTACCTCAGCATTTTTAGGGATACACCTATCTTTACATATTGCATACTTTATATGAAAGTTAATATCAACGTATTCCTGATTTGGAACTATATTAGTTTTAAAGGGAAATAACACCATATCTTCATATACGTTACTAACAAATGTAACTTGTCCAACTTTATCTTCATGTTCCTTGGGAGTAGGCCAATGGATATCTATATTTGATGTGTTACCCTTACAATCAAAGGAAGTGGGAAGGCCGAAATCTCCAGGATCTTTGTAATATATATGCCAACCCGGTTTTATTGTAACCTTTATTGCGCCTTCAATGGCGAGATTTGCTTCATTTACTTTACCAATGAGCAGATCAAATTTTGCAACTTCTTCTTCAGCATGCAATTGAGTGCAAAAAAAAAGCAAAAGTAGCATTGAATGTATACGTATTTTCATAAATACTCTATTTACGAAGAAAATAATTTGAATTTTAGCTGTTATAATAAATAATATTATATAAATTATTTATTAATATAGTATTATACTAATACAAGTATACCAGCAATTATAACTTTCATATGCTATTTTTTATTGTTAAGCAGTCACAATATAACGAATATAAATAGTAGTGCATTTCTACACCAAACTTACTATCTTTAATAAATGTAAGATTTCCGAGAACTGGAAAGATACCTTGGAGCAAATTGCTCCAAGGCTTGTTTTATTTATTTAGAATCCATTCATTCCACCCATTGCTCCTGCACCCATAGGTGATGAAGCATTGTCTTCTTTGTTTGGTAGATCAACTATCATAGATTCCGTAGTAATGAGTGCACTTGCTACAGACACTGCTGTTTCAAAAGCAATACGAACTACTTTTGCCGGATCAAATACACCAGATGTTGATGCATTAGCATAGTTCATAGTCTCAACGTTGTATATAAGCTCTTTATCATTCTGCTTAATTAGATGATCAATGATAACAGCAGATTCAAGACCAGCATTTTCAACTAATCTTTTGATTGGAGAGCTGAGAACTTTTTTGACAATGTTAATACCTATTTGTTCTACATCGTTTGCACCTTTTAGCTTATCAAGAACAGATGCAGCGTAAAGAAGTGCAACTCCACCACCTGGAACTATACCTTCTTCAATTGCAGCTCTTGTTGCATGCAGCGCATCTTCGACTCTATCTCTACGCTCTTTAACTTCCACTTCAGTTGCTCCACCAACTTTGAGCACAGCAACACCACCTGATAATTTTGCTAAACGTTCTCTTAGCTTTTCTTTATCATAATCAGAGGTTGAAGTTTCAATTTGAGACTTAATCTGGTTAATTCTAGCATTTACTCTGTTTTGTTTATCACAGTCACTGTCTTCACTAACAATTGTAGTATTGTCTTTAGTGATTTTAACATTTTTAGCAGTACCAAGATCTTCAAGAGTTAGATCTTCCATCTTGATTCCAAGCTCATCTTTTATGACATACTTAGCACCTGTTAAAGCTGCTATGTCTTCGAGCATTTCCTTTCTCCTATCACCAAAGCCTGGAGCTTTTACTGCAGCAACTTTTAGACCACGTAATTTGTTGATCACTAAAGTGCTTAATGCTTCACCCTCAATATCTTCTGCAATAATAAACAAAGGTTTACCGGACTTGAAAATAGTCTCAAGAATAGGAAGTAAGGATTGAATAATATTAAGTTTTTTTTCCGTAATCAGTAAATATGGATCATCAAGCTCCACGCTCATCTTTTCATTATTTGTGATAAAGTATGGAGAGAGATAACCGCGGTCAAACTGCATACCAGTTGTAAGTTCGACTTCTAATTCTTTTGAACCCTTACTCTCTTCAACAGTGATAACACCTTCTTTTCCAACCTTTTTAACAGCATCAGCAATGCTACTACCAATATCTTTATCACCATTTGCAGAAATTATTGCAACTTGTTCAACTTCATCCATTTTCTCTAAAGAAATTGTGCGAGACATCGACGTAGTTTCTTTTAATACCACATCTTTTGCCTTCTGTATTCCATTCTTAATACCAACACGATCATTTCCAGCTGCAATTAACTTTGAAGCTTCCATTACCATATTGCTAGTTAGTATTGAGCACGTTGTTGTACCATCACCAACTTTGTCATTACATTGAGAGCAACTCTGAGCAAAGACATTTACTATTGCAGCGTGTAATGGTTTTTCAGGCTTTATGCCTTTCATTACTTTATAGCCATCTTTTGTGACTTCTGGTCCACCATATGGCTTGCTAATTCCTACTGTTTTTCCCCTAGGTCCTGCAGTTACTGCTACCGTTGAGTCAACCATTGCTGCAACTTCACGAAAGGCTTCTTGTAACTGTTCGCCTGATACTACTATATTAGCCATTTTTATCACCCCTTAAATTAATAAAAAATTTAAAATATTAAAATACATAATGCACTTATATAGCGCATTAATTTAGTAAAATAGAGATAACTATTTGATAACAGCGAGTATATCTGACTCCTTCATTACGATATACTTTTCATTATCATGCTCTACTTCTGTTCCAGCCCATTGGCGATAGAATATTTTATCACCAGCTTTTACAGTTAAAGCTACGCGCTCTCCGCTTGAGTTGCGTGAACCACTGCCAATTGCTATAATTTCACCTTTAGTAGGCTTCTTTTCAGCGCTTGACGGAAGTACAATTCCACCTTGTTTTTCTTCGTTGATAGGCTTTACTAATACACTATCATCTAATACACTTAAGTTTACGTTTGACATTTGTCTTTCCTCATTAACAAACTAACCTACAATTCTATGTAGTCATCTAAAGGTTACATTTCAAGGGTTGGGGTTAGTAAGATACAAGAAAAAGTGTATAATTTAAGGTTTGAATAGAAGTTTTATGGGTTACATACCGCTACCAAATCGTGGTGTAATATCTTTATATGGACCAGATACAAGAGGTTTTTTGCAGGATATTATAACAAATGATATCAATAAGTTAGATAGTCAAAAGGCTATTTACTCTTTATTACTTAGCCCTCAGGGAAAATACCTATACGATTTTTTTCTTATTGAGTATGACAAATATATTTTTCTTGAGTGTGAAAACACTCATCTGCAGCAAATAATTGAAAAACTAGATTTGCTCAAAACTTACTTGAGAGTGAGGATTAAAGATGTTAGTTCGTTGCATGAGGTTGGAGTCTTGTTTAATACTAAATTAGTGGAGGATAGTAATGAATCGCAAGTTATTTTCCAAGATCCAAGACATAGATCTTTAGGAATGAGGATTATACATAAGGGTAAAATAAAGGAATTAGCTGGAGATTTTACTCAATATGAAAAAGTTAGAATTCAAAATCTTATTGCAGATGGAGCGAAAGATATGGTGCAAAATTCGTCATTCCCGCTGCAATACTTAATTGATAAGATAAATGGCATAAGCTTTAATAAAGGGTGCTATATAGGTCAGGAAGTTGTAAATCGAATGAGCAGACAAGAAGCATTCAGAAGGAAACTTTACCTCGTTGAGGGAGAAAATGCACTTCCAAATATTGGCACTAAAGTAATTAGTGAAAATAATGAAGAAGTAGGGGAACTGCGCTCTAGTGTGGACAATATTGGACTTGCATTGCTTAATACTGAAAAAAGCCATGCAAATTTATATGCAGGTGGAGTTAGCATTAAGACGTTATAATGGGAATCAATTTTTCGTGTTTACCAATTTAGATTGCTGGCTAGCTATAAATCAAATGTTAGGAGGAGTGGCAGTATTGTAGGTAAATTTGTAGTATAACTGACTTTAATTTTTCTTCCTATAAGATTCTTTTCTGTGTTTTATTGAAGTGATAGTTACTTCGCACTCTGCAATGTCTACTGTATAGATAATACGATAATCGCTAACTTGTAGCCTTCTGTGCCCTTTAAGTTCGTAGAGCAATGGTGCACCAACTTTCATTGGTTCATCTGCAATTCGCTCGTCTATAGCTCTTATAATACTTTTCTTGATTGGTGACGATAAAGCAGGGAAATCTTTCTTAACAACGTTTTCTAAATAAGTAATCTTATATTTCAGTTTGTACCCTCAACTCTTTTAGCTAATACTGTATCCCAGTTTATATCCTCGCTTCTAATCTTTTTCGTGCCTGGAACATCAAGCTCAGCAGCACGCTCGATTAGTATTCTATCTTCCTCAAGTTCAATTGCTTGTTGCATTAACTTCTCTGTTAATTCTTTTACAGATTTGTTTCTTACTTCAGCAAGTCCAGTAAGGCACTTCGAAGTTTCTTTGCTGAAAGTTATACTAAATCTTGAATCTGCCATAAGTTTTACCAAAAAAGTATAGTAATAACTATACAACATTTTTCTGAAATTTTCAATAAAAAAAACGTATCTGAAAAGTAATTATACTATTATCGATATAGTATTAATACTTTAAGGAAAATATTATGGTAAATGATTTAAAACCTAAACAAGATTTGATTCCATCGATACTTAGGGCATACGATCCACATCATGATTGCCACAGAAATTGTGAAACTATACATCCTTTCAAGGCATGCTGCGAGTATTTAATATCAGTAAAGAGAGAAGATGGTAGCAAAAACTATCTGTGGCTGCTCTTTAGCAGTGTTAATCGCTTGGTGTTGGGGCTATTCACAACATTGTGAATAACTCAGTTGATAATCCAGTGGAATACGTAGTTTACGCGTTATTAGTACTTGAGCATTTTTCGATGCTAATCTGGAGGTGCAACAGGCACTTTTTTATGCTGTTTGAGAAGAGCAAAAATTGCATTTTCTCTTGCTGAAAGCTTGTGTTGCTTATATTTTCCATAATGTATATTATGTAATTTTCGATACTAATGACTGTAAAGCTTCTAGGTCATTTTTGATTACTACACTAATGTTAATTTGGTCTAACGCCTTGTGACTACTGTTAATTTTGGTAGACTTTGTCTCGCCGGGATGCCCATAAGGTAGCTAGTAAAGGGCAATTTACATAATTCCACTATCAATGTTAATATACTCAAGCAAGAAAAAGCGCTCTGGTGTTCATCCTTTTTTTATAGCTAATATTCTTGATTCAATCCTTTGCTTTCTTCTCAATATATCTACATATTAGGATAGAGAGCTCGTATAATACCAGCATTGGAATTGCAAGCCCTACTTGGCTTAGTACATCAGGTGGAGTTAAGATTGCGGCAATAATGAAAATTACCACTATTGCAATTCTGCGTTTATTTGACAAACTTTGTGCAGTGAGTAGCCCTACCCTCACCATTAAGGTGAGTATGACTGGAATTTGAAATGCAGTACCAAACGCAAACATGAATTGGAGAACAAGGTCTAAATATTCACTAACTGATGGCATAAACTCTATCGGTATACCGAAAGACTTTCCACTATGTTCAAAAGCAATAAAAAATTTCCAGGCCAAGGGAAATATGTAGTAATAAACTACAGCAGCTCCCGTTATAAACAAAACTGGTGTTGCAATTAAGTATGGCAATAACACTGCCTTTTCGCGTTTATATAACCCAGGTGCTAGAAACATATAGAATTGCCATGCAAACACAGGAAAAGAAAACAAAAGTGTACTCATTATTGCAACCCTGAGATATACGAAAAACGCTTCTGTTAAGTCTGTATAGATTAGAGAAAAATCATCGCTATCTTTTGTAACTTCTATTAAAGGTGCAAGTAAAAAACGGTATATATTTTCTTTAAAGTAGTAACAAAAACCGAAAGTAACACAAAAAAATAGAAAGCAAAAAATAACCCTTTTTCTGAGTTCCGCAAAGTGCTCATAAAATGAAGCATATTTTTTATTCATACTTTACAATAATGCTATGTCTAACATCCTTAGTGAAAAAGCCCATTCATTATCGTACCACGCTGCAACTCTACAGATATCACCTGTGACATATGTACCAGCTAAATCCACAATTGCACTATAAGGGTTATGAACAAAGTCTATTGAAACTAAAGGTTCTTTACATATGGAAAGTACATGATTTGCTGAATTCTTAAACATTTCATTTATTTTTCCAACTGTTACCTTCGTATCAGTCGTAAATTTAAAATCAACCATAGAAACATTGCTAACTGGAACTCTAATGGCAGTGCCATCTAGCTTTCCTTTTAACTCAGGAATAACAGAACCAATAGTTTTTGCTGCCCCAGTTGTAGTTGGCACCATAGACAGGCCACAAGCCCTTGCCCTGCGCAAGTCTTTATGATTGCCATCAAGAATATTTTGATCATTTGTATAGGCATGTATAGTGGTCATAAAACCGCTTTTTATACCTAAATTAAAATGTAAAACGTGTACAATTGGAGCCAGACAGTTTGTAGTACAAGAACCTGCTGAGATCACTTTATGCTCCTTTTTGAACATATCGTTATTTACGCCGTAAACTATAGTTACGTCAGCATCTGAAACTGGAGCAGAGACAATTACTTTTTCTGCATTATGCTTTGCTGCTTTCGCACGCTTGTTGAATGCACCAGTGCATTCAAGTACCACATCAACATTCCAAGGAATATTCTCAGGATTCCGTTCTCTATATAAAGAAAACTTTTTACCATTTATAGATAGCCAATTTCCAGACTCGTTAAAATCAATATCACCACTGAATTTACCATGAACAGAGTCATATTTAATCAAATGTGCATGCTGCTCAGCACTGAGTGACCCATTTACAGCTACGACTTCTATTTGCTCACCATATTTTTCTATTTCAAAAATAGCACGCAATACACTTCTGCCTATTCTACCAAGACCATTAATTCCTACACGAATTGTCATTTTTCCATCTTAAAAGTTTAATTATAGGGAATATTGCCTGATATTTCATTCTATTCTTTTAGTTGTTAATCCTAATGTTATAATATATTGATGCTTATCTTGACTAAAGAAACTGTATCACTTAATTAATAATATCTAAATTTTAACTTGGAGTAGGTTATGCATGGATTACCAATGACAAATTCAGATAATCAGTATCAGCAAAGAAAAATAGAAGCATTGCAAAAAGAAAATAAAGGACTGTCAGAAAAAGTGAAAACACTACAGAAAATGTCAGTGCTGCACAATGAAATGCTAGTAATGCTACAGTGGAAATCAATAACAGAGAAACTGCGCACAGAAATATTAAAAAAACTGCTAGAAGCACCTCAAGAAGCAGCAGCATTTCAATTAGAAGAAAGAGATGAAGATCAGCAAGTAATAGAAGACATACTGGATATGCAAGAAGAATTTGAATCTTCACAAAATTTGGAAAATGCTACCACTGAACAACAAAATATGCAAGGACAGAACATATAGCTCTTTCCTACTCTTCAGAGTTAGCTAAATAGCTGACTCTGAAAAGTAGATAACAATTAGGGCTTCTTTTACCTTTTTTATTTAGTAAATTCCTTAATATTTCTAATTATAAAGAACCCGTCAGTTATTTTTGTATTTTACGGCTAAGGATATTACTCTTTGGTATTTTATTCTTTAATATCTTAATAATTAACTTGATTAAGTAACTATAGCACTATATTATTTAACTAAATATTAATGGTAATTATCATGGATTTAAAAAACTTACAACAAGAGTTGCTTGGAATAATTTTTTTCATACTTGCACCAATTAATGCAGAAGAGGAAAAAGATATGAAAGAGCGAGCATTAAAGATTATTGATGAATTAAAAGATCATATTAATGATGATATAGAAATGAGTGATCTGAGAATGCCAATTTTAGGCTACATTATCCTTTGTGATAGTCAAGATAACGTAAGGTTAAATAACAGATCATTGTTAGACTTAGAAGATGCCGTCAAAAGTATTGGAGGGAAAACTTCACAAGAGTTAGGGCGAGTAAATCAGATTCCACAGCAACCAAATAGTATTGGGTTAGCGTTAGCAGAAGCTGCAATACAATATGAGGCGCATGTGAGAGAAATGGAAGAGAGAAATGTAAGGATTATCACCTCAATTGGAGTATTAGGTATAACAGCCTTAGGAGTGAATCTTGGAAAATCAAAAGTGAGTGAAATTATTGGTACAACACTTGGAGGACTATTATCCATGCCAATAATGGTCATGTTACCAGCATCAATAGCAGTAGCGTTAAAAAACAGGAATTCAGGGCTTAGAGAAGTAGTACAATATTCTCTTGATGCAACAAGTAAACCATCGAGGATTGGGTTAGTAGCAGCTTTAGGAGCAGGCGCGATGATGTTAATTAACAATATAACTAGCAGCAGCGCTGAAACAAATATGGAATTATTAGGCCCTGGTTTTATAGCTGCAACTGGAGCTGGAATTGGTGCTGCATTGTCAACAGCTTTAGCGAGAAGGATGTTTGCTACTATCTCTACAAATTTGGAAAACGCTACCACTGAACAACAAAATATGCAAGGACAGAACATATAGCTCTTTCCTACTTTCTCCTTTATTATGATCCCAGGTGACACTGGGATCTACTACGCAAATTATCTATAATGTTCATATAGTTGTAACTTAACCTACTAATTGCAAATCATACAGCTGGATTTTGCAGTCTAGAAAAGCTCAATTTATTTTCTTTTAGTGATTAATTGTTAGTTTAAGTAATTATATTAATATAATAAATATTTCCTTAATATACTAGTATTTACCTTGACTACACAACTATAGTGCTGTATCATTTACACTTAAGCTTTAATAGTGGGGTAGTGATGGACACACAAGAATTAGAAAATTCACAGGAAAGTTTGTTGACTAGCTCCCCTACCCTTCTGTATATAAAACGACAAATTTTATAACTAAAAAAAGTACTTCCCCATTTTCAGAGCGCTGCATATAATAGAATTATATCGCAGTGCGTTGCAAAACAAAATTCCCAATACTACAGGAGGCTTTATGAATAAGAAATTTTTCTATTCACCATTGTCAATAAAAAGCATAGGAGAGAATGGTGTATTTTCTGGCTATGCGAGCGTTTTTAACATAGTTGATAAGCAAAATGATCTGATATTACCTGGAGCATTTAAGGAAAATTTAAATAAAAACAAGATAAAACTTCTTTGGCAGCACAATCCAAGCGAACCTATAGGTAATATTATAGATATTTGCGAAAATGATGTTGGCCTATATATAACTGCACATTTGCTTTTGGGTATCCAAAAAGCAGAGGAAATATATTTAATGCTCAAAACTGAGACTATTAACGGGCTTTCGATTGGTTATATACCTATAGAGTATGATGTTGATCGTGAAAGCGGAGCTCGAGTGTTAAAGCAAGTGGAATTATGGGAAGTTAGTTTGGTCACTTTTCCTGCAAACTTGGCAGCTCAGGTAATTAATGTGAAAAATCAGCACAATGAACAAGAAATGTTAGCAAGAGCAATAGAAAAAGCAAATTCTGTGCTTACGAACACGTGTATTTCTGCTTGAAGTGTGTAAAACTTTACCATAGTTTTACATTTGTATTAATATTTATTTAATATTAATACAAATATATATAATTTTATTACCATTAAAAATTTCAAAGTAAGAAAATGAGGTAATTTTATGCTGAATACTAACAATATAGTTAACTACAAAATTAATATTAAACAAAAGGAAAAAAAATACAGCTTATCTACTGTGCTTGCTTGGCTATATCTAAAAACAATTGGACGAATACTGCCAAAGAGATGGAGTAAATGGGCAGAGAATATCCTATATTACAATAAAGTTATTGCAGATCAGACTGATGCTCTTAAAGCAGTAGATCAAAGTATTCAAGTTCCTGAAGTTGTAGCACAAGAGATTCAGAGTGAGATAATGAGTGAAGATGAAACTACATTTCAATATATGGCAACGCAAACAGACGGTCTTATAACAGTAGATGAAAGTGTTCAAGTTCCTGAAGTTACAAAAGAAGAGAGTGAAGATGAAGGAGTTTATTTCAAAGTAAGTGGTGAATCCACTGATGAAGACTGCTCTGATATTGAGGTGGATGAAGAAGAAGAGGTAGATAATCAAAACGAACTCCTTTGGGATAATGGACCACAAACAATATCCATAAATGATTCAGTGTCAGAAGAAACTGAGCAATTAAGATCACAACTTGAAAGTGATTATGTAGAACTAAAAAGCGTTACAAATCAAATAGAAAAATTACATGAAGAACAAATAAAGGAAAATTTAGTAGAGATGGAAAAAAAAGACGAAAAAATAAGCAGCTTAACGCAATTAAATAAAGCTTTAGAACAAGATAAAAAAGCAATGAATGATAAAAATAAAACCCTACAAACAGAAGTAATAGAACTTAAGAGTAAGTTAAAAAGCAAAATTAGTAACTTAAGTCGAGAAAAAGAAACTCTACAATCAAATGTAAATATATTGACTGTTCAATTACAAAGCGCTCAACAACAATTGGAGAGAGAGAAAATTGATTTAGAAGATAAATTAAAAGATTCAAGTAGTAAGTTAAGTGCTGCTGAAAAAGAGAACAAGAGGTTAGAAAATGAAGTTACCAAGTTACAAGAACAAGTACGGACATTAGAAGAAAGTAAAGAGTGGGAATCAGCTGGAATAGATGATAGCTTAAAGGAAACTTCTTTTGATCTAACAGAAATGTTAAAAGAAGAACTTGCAAAGCAAGAGAAGCAAATTGAGCAGTTACAAAAGGAACGGAAGCAAGCAGAAGATCAATCGAAAATTGATATTAAAAAACTACAGGAAGAAAAAGAAGGTCTATTGGTTAAAATAGATAAATTGAGGAAAAAATTAGAATCTTCGCACAGTGTTGCACTATCATCGATTCAAGCACATTCAGAAACACTTGGAGAAAATTACGAGTTAAAAATACAGAAAATTGAAAATTCAACAGCTGGAGGTGAACAACAAAATGGAAAGTTAACAGAAGATACACAAGAGCAAACAAAAGCTAAAGAGCTAGATACAATGAGTAGAGTATCTATTGCAAAGTCAACTACCAAATCAACTCTTTCAAAATTGTCTAACAAGCTTTTGAAGAATGAGAACCTCGATGCCTTTTTATCTGATCAAAATAAAGAGTTGAAAAAAAGTTTTCCTGAATTTGAAAAGAAACACTTTTGCCATAACGTGCTTAATGAAATTATCAAGTCTCTATCAAATCAAGATGATGGTAAATTTGAAAGCAGTAAGCTGCTTGAATTATTAGAAAGCAATTTGAAACAATCCGCAAGGGAGATCATAGAAACTCAGGTTAAAAAAGTTGTCAACGAACATTGTAAAATTGGAAAAAATATAGGTAAAGAACTACTAGATGGAATGTTAAAAGATAAGTTATTACCTTCTATTAATGAATGCATGAAAAAATTAAGGTGGGATGAAAAAGGTGCTGCTGCAATCACAGATTCTGTCTTGCAAGATTTTCGCGGCAGAAATAATAGCAGTAATGATTTAGTCAGAGAAGTTACTGTGAAGGAGCTAACGCAAGGTAGAATGAATTGTTTTTCAAATAAGATTCAAGGATTACAACTGGCATTAAGTATTAGAGATAAATTTTTATCTCCAGACCAGAAAATGTGCAGTAAAATTCCAGGAGAAAAAAATGAATACCAATTAACAGAAAAAGCTAAAAAGCCTAGTTCTTCCATGAGTCACACTAATAGTACTCTGTTAAGTATGAAGCAAGCAGCAACGTCTAAATAAAACTTTTAGCATAAAGTATCAGCTCCTCTTTTGTTAAAGTGTAGGAGCTGTTTTCCCAGTGTTGTCTTAGCAATTCTAAACTCCTACCCAAACTTTTTCCTGGCTGGTGACCTATACTTATTAAATCATTGCCAGATAAAGGAAATTTTGGAATATTGAATGTATTAGCAAATGAAATATATTCATCAACATTTGTTTCAGACTCAATACCACAAATCTTCATTAAATCACAATATAATTCTATACCAAATAAAGATATGTATTTTTTTTGCTCTTTCTCTGAAAGCTCTGTTTTGATATTGCTCGATAGTAAAAATAATAGCTTTTTCTTTTGCTTATTTGAAAGACGTAAAAACTTGCTCACGTCTTCTCCAAGACTTCCGGCAGTCCTAAGAAGCAACGCTAATTTTACTAATGCATCAGCGCCGAGAAGAAGTTTTGAGAATAAAATTTCACATTTTACTTCTTTTGGAATAATTTTTTGTAGAACATCAGATTTTTGCATGCTCTTAAGTGTTGGAACAGGATCATTGCACTCCAGCAGTTTAAATACTTCTTCTCTTATTCTCTCTCCAGAAAGATTTTGGATCATGTGTGAATATTTTTTGCATACATCTAATATTTCATCACTTAAATCTCCTATGCATATTTTAGCGTGAAAACGAAATGCTCTTAAAATACGTAGATAGTCTTCTTTAATTCTATCTTCAGCGTTGCCTATAAAGTTTAACCTTCGCGCCTTCAAGTCCTGAGTGCCACCAAAGTAATCGTATATATGGCCATGCTTGTCTGCATAAAGAGCATTAAACGTAAAGTCGCGCCTTGAAGCATCAGCTTGCCAATCATTGGTAAATTCTACCTTTGCATGCCTACCGTCACACTTTACATCATGCCTTAGTGTCGTAATTTCAAAAGACCTCTGATTTAAGATTGCAGTGATAGTTCCATGTTTTAAGCCAGTTGGAATAGTTTTTATATTACGGAGTTTTAACGCTTTAATTGCTTGATCAGGCAGAAGATTGGTAGCAAGGTCAATGTCGTGAACGTCACGCTGCAAAATTGAATCTCTAACACACCCACCAACAAGCCTTGCCTCACCACCAAATTTCTCTATAGCATCAATAATTACACTAGTTTCGTGATCAATTCGCATTTAGGTTATACACATTGAAGATCATGTTACACAAAATGCAAAATTTTTGCAAAAAGCCCCATATAAAAATATATAGGCAGGAGAGTGGTAAAATAAGGTAGGCAAAGTAAAAGTAAGTCTACAACAAACCCAGTGTCCAGACACACAACTGTACGAACATTGTGGTTTGTAGGCAATTCGCGTAGCAGACGGTGTCATTCCAGTGCTTGACACTGGAATCCAGTTTTTTCATGATCATCAAAATGTTGTATTTTAACATAAAACGGCTACTTTTCTGCTTACCAACTTAATAAAATTCCTGGATCCCAGTGTCAAGCACTGGGATGACACCATTGTATCGTATAAAAACATCTAAGCTTAAGCATTAGATAGAAAAGTTTGAATAACACCACTTTTACTTAAATCTTCACACATTAACCATGCTTCTGAATAGAGCTATTATTTCACAAGTATTTGTTGCTGTTGACTAGATAGTCCTTGTATTTTTGCTTCTTCCATGCTACAAGATGGACTCAAAAACTTCTGCTTCTCAGAGCGCTCTATGCGCTGCTTTATATCACTAACGCACTGCTCTATAACATCGTGAACTCTTCCTCCAAGATTTTCTCTCAATAATTCATCAAACCTC
The DNA here is from genome assembly GCF_001027565.1 of Wolbachia endosymbiont of Armadillidium vulgare str. wVulC. Taxonomy (NCBI): domain Bacteria; kingdom Pseudomonadati; phylum Pseudomonadota; class Alphaproteobacteria; order Rickettsiales; family Anaplasmataceae; genus Wolbachia; species Wolbachia endosymbiont of Armadillidium vulgare. The sequence continues at coordinate 83,067 of NZ_ALWU01000001.1, forward strand.
TTCTCAATTTCTACCCTCTCAGAGATATCCTTTGGAAGGTTACAATACTCTAAGATCTCATCTATCTGAAGTTGTTTTGCTAATAGAAAGTCTTCTTGCTCTTGAACTTCCTTAGTTACAACCTTAGCTCTAGAGTAATGATTCCCCCCAAGATATATTGTTTCTCGCTCTTTACTACCCCATAACTTATCGTTTAATTTATAACTCTCACGATTACATACCTGATTTAGTTGTATCATTTCAGGATTTGGTTCAAACTTTTCTCTACCGCTAACTTCACAATGGACATTAATTTCAATGTTAGCTAAAGAAGCTAATATCTGAACTTCTTCAATGAAAGGAAAATAACTTTTACTTTCTATTGCTTCTAGATAAGCTCGGTAGAGCTCAGGCTCATTAAGAAATAAGCATGTACTAAAATCACTGTTATATTCGGCATTATAGTCATTTTCACCAATGCCATAAAGAGCTTCTGCATATTCACTTAGATTAGACATAGCCTGATCATGCGATATATTAAATTTGCTAACAGCTTTACTTACTAACCTCTTCACATTACCTTCAGCATTTTCAATTTTCCTATTTGTTTGCTCAACCAGCTCCTTTATTTTATCAGACTTGCCAGTTAAATCCCCTGGCTTATTAAAAAACATATTAAAAACCTTTTCTAGCTGATCTTTTAAAGGAGCTGGCATACTTGCATTACCTAAAGATGTAAATCGACTTAAAAATTTGTGCCATTCCATTCTCATATCTTGCGCTCTTTCAGCCTTATATGAACCGGAGCTGTTATCACCAAACACTGCATGGAAAAAGCAGTTGCCATCACCCACAGTATCATATTTAACTACTTGGCTATTAGAAAGTTCTTCTTCTACATCACTCCCTGAAATCTTGCGCCTTTTTGCATCAACATCAAGAGGATTGTTTGGTAATTTTTGTTTCTCAGCTATAATCATAATTTTTACCTTCTTAAGCTATATACTAATAAAATTGTTAATAACTAATTAAGTATAGCAAAAATTTTTTAATTATGCAATAATTATAGTTTTATATAGTAAATATGAGCTTTAATTGTGGCATAGTTGGACTGCCAAATATAGGAAAATCAACCTTATTTAATGCGCTTACAGAGTCAAGTGCAGCGGAAGCTGCAAACTATCCTTTCTGTACAATCGAGCCAAATGTTGGCAAAGTGCCAATAAGAGATCAACGCTTAAAACAAATCGCCGCAATTGCTCACTCAGAGAAAATAATCTACAATCAATTAGAAGTTGTGGATATTGCAGGCCTGGTAAAAGGTGCGAGCAAAGGTGAAGGGCTCGGAAATAAGTTTTTGAGTCATATCAGAGAAGTTGATGCTATCGTTCATCTGCTCAGATGCTTTACAGACGACGACATTAGCCACGTGCACAATGAAATAGATCCAATATCAGATGCTGAAGTGGTGGAAATGGAATTAATTCTAGCTGATATTGACAGTATAGAAAAAAGGCTACCACAACTTGAAAAAAAAGCAAAGCAAGGTGATAAAGAACTAAAGAAACAGCTTGAGTTGACTCAGGAAGTTTTAGCTACCTTAAAACTTGGTAAGCCTGCAAGAAGTTTGGAAAACGCGGATGACACTGAAATGAAGTCGCTTCAATTGCTGACAACAAAACCTGTTATGTACGTCTGTAATGTTGAAGATACGCATATCATAACTGGTAATGAACTATCTAAAAGGGTGGAAAAAATGGCAGAAGAAAATAAAAGCAAATTTTATTGCATTTCAGCAAAACTTGAAGCAGATATTGCAAATCTTGGTAGCGAAGAAGAAAAACAGAGTTTTTTATCAGAATTTGGCTTACAAGAATCAGGACTTGATGGAGTAGCGCGTATTATGTATGAAGTGCTGAGTATGATAACTTTCTTTACTGTGGGCCCTAAAGAAGCACGTGCATGGCCAGTAAAAATAGGATCAACAGCTGACAAAGCAGCAGGTGTAATTCACACTGATTTTGAAAAAGGCTTTATAAAAGCAGAAACGATAAGCTTTGCAGACTATATAAGATATGGAAGCGAATCAGCCTGTAAAGATGCAGGCAAAATTCGCTTCGAAGGCAGAGACTATATAGTGCAAGATGGTGATATAATGCACTTTAGGTTTAATTTGTAATTAATACACAAATCCTTAGCACCTTCCTGATGCAGCCCGTGAATTTTCATAACTACACGGCATAATTGCAATCCCACTACTATAAATATAATCTATTATACCAGTTCCATCAAAGTCAGTCATATAATCTTGCAATACGAAATTTTCTTATCTCTTCTTCATCTATCTCCTCTTCAGATAAAGGAGAGAAAGAGAATCGCCCTATCTTTACGTTATCAAGTTTACTTCCAGGGGTTTCATCACATCTCTTTATTATCTCTTCCTGCGATTGTACATCTTGTTTCAGATATTCTGCTAAAAACTCATGTAAAGCTTTACCTTCTATAAGCACATCTTCGTTTTGCTCAGCTAATTTCAAAATTTCGTCTAATTCAACATCTTTATCATTAATAGTTGCCTTCCCAATCTCAATTTTCCCAGAATTTACATTTAAACTAATAAAGCAGTTAACTTTCTCATTTTTTGCACCCCATCTAATTTCCAAGTTGCATATTGCATCTTCTTCAAAGCAGTAGTTTCTTTGTTGCTTTTCATTCTTTTCAATCGTTACGATTCTTTTACCATTACTGTGTATTTTTACTCTTTCTACCTCATTTTTATTCTTTTCCATCCTTTCAATTTTGTCAGTGAAAAGACGGCTGGTTTCTAAACTCTGTCCAGGTTTAATAATATTTATACTAAGATTATTATAATGATTAACAAAACGCCCTGCCTTTTCATCTGGCCAATAACATCCATCAAAGAAACCTATTAGATTATCTTCTCCTAGCAATTCTTTTGCATCATTCATCCCTTCATTCATTCGAAGAAGATACCTACCTAACCTATTTTCAAAATTCTTTTTCTGATCTTCATTAGTAAACTTCTTATCTAATATATTCATTATTTCTTTTTGCTTACTTAATATCGCATAGTTGAAAAGAAAAATATCCTTTTTTCTTCGATAATAATTTGCTATTTTATCAAACGGATCTGCCGGACGGCCGCCATTATAATTTACAGAATCATTAGAGTCTTCACATTTATTGCTCTCAAAATTGAACCTCAATTTTTCAAAATCTGATAATACTTCTTCTACATTATCTTTGAAAAACTCAAGTTTATCTTGAAGCTTTTCTCCATAACTCATCCCTTCTCTAATCCTAGAATGAATATACTCACCCAATCTCTTTCTAAACTCTTCTTGTTTTTTGAGATCAGGAAGCTTATTATCTAATATATTGACTATTTTATTGTACTTATTTAACACTACATAGTCAAAAAGGCCCCTCTCTTTTTTATACTTCTCTGCTATTTTGTTAAAACACTTATTATCATTATAATCTAATTTCTCAAAATCCCGGAGTACACTCTGCATTGCAGGATCAATTTGAGAATTTGTTTTAGGAGGTGGGGTAACTACGTTTTCTTTTCCTTTAGGAAGAAAATTATTGTTTTCCTCAGACTTATTGGTAAATAACCAACTAAACATTCCATACCTCTTATTATATTACTATATAAACTTAACTATAACTTAATGCCAAATGTTGTAAAGCTAAAATTAATATGTAAACTCATTTTTTTATAGGACAGCTATAGATAGCTTCTACAAAAAATTTTCAATTAATAAATGTTCAAGATATTGATTTTGTTTGTATTTTTATTACCTTACCAGGCAATATTATTAATGAATGAGTCAGACAAATATCTTGGCTAAATTTTACTCCATCCACAAATTCTCCACTTGTTACTCCAGTTGCGATAAAAACTGATTCACCTCTTACCATATCTTTTATGGTGTAGATTTTTTCTGGGTCATGAATATTCAGACTTTTTGCTCTTTCTTTTAATTGATCCGTGTCAAATATTAATCTTCCCTCCATCTGTCCACCGATTGAACTTAGCGCTGCAGCTGCAAGCACTCCCTCTGGTGCTCCTCCTGTGCCAATGTACATATCGTGATTGCCATTTATTAGTGAAACTACGGCCGCAACATCACCATCATCTATTAGCTTAATTTTTGCTCCTAAATTCCTGATTTTTAGTATCAATTCATCATGCCTTTCACGATTAAGTATAGTTACTGTAAGATCATTTACTTTACATTTTTTTGCCTTGGCTAAATTGTCTAGATTCTTCTCAATGCTATTTTTTAGTGAGACTACACCCTCTGGAACTACTGCTATTTTTTCCATGTAAACGTCAGGTGCATGCAAAAAATTGCCTTTTTTCGTTGCAGCAAGAACGGACATTGCTCCTTGTTTATAATGAGCGCAAATCGTAGTGCCCTCAAGTGGATCAACTGCAATATCAATCTCAGGACCACTTCCTGTGCCAACTTTTTCTCCAATATATAGCATCGGTGCTTCGTCCCTCTCCCCCTCGCCTATCACAATCGTACCATTTATTTCCATGTAGTTTAGCACCTTCCGCATTGCATCAACTGCAACCTGATCGGCCTTTTTTTCATTCCCTAATCCTGCCAATTTATGTGCAGCACTTGCTGCAGCTTCAGTCACTTTCACTAACTTGTAGGCTAAATCTTCCATCATTTGCTCGAGAATCATAAATCAATATATATCATGCCATTTGAGACTGCAAGATTACTTGACTGACTTTGATGGAACTGGTATAATAAGTTATATTTATAGTAGTGGGATTGCAGTTATGCCGTATAGTAATGATGATATTAGAGAGTTATATCAAAAGATATGTCAGAGTATAATGAATAGCAATAAATACGGTTACAAAATTACCAGCCTTGAAGATTTGCAAAAAGAACCAAAGTGGAAGGAAGTTAATTTTCAAGATAAATGTGAAGGAGGCCATTCATTAGGAGATTTACTTTTAAAACTTGCAGATGAAAATGACAACCTACGTGTTAGGGAATTTTTCCTTAAAAATGGATTCGAGCTTCCTGAGGAAGAGAAGGAGCAAAACACACCTGATGTGGAGGAGAGTAGAGCAGACAGTAATGAAGTAGGTTCTAGTAACTCTAAAGATACTCAATTTATCACATTGTATAGTAGTGATGGTGTTAGAAATTTGTATCTAAAGATAGATAAGATTATAAAACAGAAGCCTCAAATAAGTCTCAAAGAATTAAGTAAAGAGTTAAATATAGAAATTGATCTAAAGCAAAAATTTCATAATGGCCATGCGTTGGGGGATTTACTATTAGCACTTGCAATTGAAAAAAGTAATCTAGATTTCATAAAATTTCTCTTTAAAAATGAGCTAAAAATTATTAATATTGTTTCTCAGCAAGAAGGAACATACCATATTTCCAAAACTAGAGATGGTCGAGCTGTATTAGGTCATGCTATTTATTCTGGCAATGCCGAAGTTTTAAATCTACTTTTACAAAATATTGACGTAGAACAATTAAAGCTAGAACCTGAAAGCGAGCTATACAAACAGTGTCAACTGTTAAAAGACAATGCATTATTTACTGCTGTTGAAAAAAGTGACGCTAAAGCAGTGAAACTACTTATAGCATCTGGAGCAAACCCCGAGGCTCAGGAAAGTGGTAGAGAAGGACGCAGGGTGTTAAACATGGCTATGGACAATAAAAAGAATGAAGAACTTGTTACGTTACTCTTGTCAGCAGAGACAGAGGAGAAACAAGAAAAGCAAAAAGCACCTAATGTAGAGGGAAATATAGAAGGGTCTAGTAGAAGTAATGGAAATGCTGATAATAGATCTGTAGCAACAGTGCCTCCAGTTAGTACTAATGGTGATAATAACAAAAATGAAACGCTTGTATCAACAAGGAGTGGCCCAACTACTGCACCAAATAGTGGTAAGGGAACTAATAGCTTCACAAATCCTCAATTTTCTCCACAAAATGAACAAGAAACTAAATATAAAGAAAGCACAAAGGATTTTTACACCTCATTAGCAAAAGATGTTGTTGGAGTTGTTATCACAGGATTATTCATTACTGCTGCTGTGATGGTTCCATCTGTAGCTGGTGCAGTAGTTTGTAGTGTTGCAGCTACCTTGATTGCAATAGTAACCGGATTACATATAGCAAGTTCTACATTGCCAAGTTATAGAGAAATGAGAGAAAATAAGGTTGAATGTGTAAATTCAAACCTGTTAAGAATCTCTAGATCATGAGGTAAAATAGGCATAGATTAAGAATGAGGTATATCTATGCAAAACAAGTGATATAAATCGAGAGCAATTTGAAAAAATCAGGCCAATATTGGAGAGCAGCAGGAAGAAAACAAGACCAAGAAAAATGTGAGCTATATTTTTCAATAAAGAACTGTATTGACAAACAATTCCAGACTTAGTATATAGCTTTTGCTGACGTTAAGGAGAAATGACACAGACTAAGTATAGTATTGCAAGACATCATTAGGAATAGGGAGGGTATGCCAGCACTGCCATTAAGTTAAGGGAAAGAGAAGTTAAGATTGGACAAAAAATTTGAAGCGATTGATAATTATGGTAAATACTAGGGTGAATTTTTAAGAAAAGGGAGTCTGAAAAGTGCAAGTTATTTAAAAAAGTAATAATTGCAGGTTATTTTGCAAAGAATGTACTAATGCAATGATACTGAAAAGATATCTTGAATTTAAAACACATGTTTTCTAGCTCTTTTCTGGTAGTTGAGTGAACGAATATCAGATATCTTATGACGATCAACTCTTCTCCCTTTTCTTACCACTAAAGTGTTCATCAAAAATAACTGTGATAGTCGATCCATAATGCAGTCTATGTCTGACTCTGTAGAAAAAATATCAAAGGCTAAGTTTTTAATCGCATTAAATGAGACAGATTTATTGATGCTTTTTTTTAGTTTACTATTCTGTGCGCTCAATGTCTCTTCATCATCTTCTATCATGATACTTTCTAGATTACTGATGAAGATAGTTGACCAAAAATCCTGCTTGATAGTTTCAATACTTTTTCCTGTGAAATTCTCTAAATTTAATCTTCCCTTCAGCCTAGAAAAAAATGTTTCTACTCCCCAGCGCAAGTAATATAATCTCTCAAACTCTTCGACTGTAAAACTTTGCTCATCTAACAGAGATGTTACTAACACTTCAACTTCTCCAGAAGAAAGTATTATTTTGACTAACCTGAATTTCATCTCATCAGGTAATCCTAGCTTTCGTAGCTGTCTTGCTACTTTAATAGGTGCTACCACCATACTAGATGGGCTTTCCGGCTTAAACATAGCGTTTATTTCATTGAAAGACGAACTTGGACAGCGAATTATATAATTGATTTTCCTTCCTGTAAGCTCAGCAAGAAATCGATAAGATACGTATCCTCTATCACAGATTAACAAATCGTCTGATTTTATGGATTCAAGCATACCGATCGCTAAATCAACCTCATAGCTGTCACCTCTACTTAGCACAGATTTTATTGCAATATTATTTAGCACATCGTAGCAAACTTCAAAGGTTGCACTTGTATAGTCTTCAAATCTCTGGATTCCATTCCATACTGCTCTTGAGCCAAACTCGCCTATTATTTTGTCGCTCTTTGGCAGAATCAGTATTGAAGCATCAAATGCAAGTACTCTGAAGCCATGGTGGGTTTTAAATTCCTGATCTTGGTAGTATAGGGAAACTATATCATCATTTAACTCTGAAAACGCAGTATGCTTTAGCTTCTTTCTTGCTTGAGTAAATGCACTTGCCGTAATTGTGTAATCTTTTCTTGTATGCAGAACAAACTCATTAAGCATTACTTGTAATGACTTTACACTCTTTCTAAAAATCAGGAGAAATACATTAATGAAGGGCAGCTTTCTTTTTCGTGAGAAGTCTTTTGAGGATGCTCTGTGTGCGTTTATAAAGTTTAAACTCATCAATTTATTTTTTATAAACATGATTATTCTTTTTTTTACTCATGTCATTACTTCTTTTAATTTGTGGATCTTACCTGATTTTACAATACAGTCCATCACTTTCCCTTAACTTAATGGCAGTGGTCGTTAACCTGGGATAAACCTATCGGAAACTTGTTTACTGGGTAGGTGGCGTCCGGCATAAAAGTGGCGTGAATCTATTTTGGGCTATTGCGTGGAACTGCGAGAACCTGTCGTTTCGATGATAAGGGAGAAATCCAAACTCTGAGGATGAGAGTACCGATGCGAAAAACAGGGGCGGATTAGCTCAAGAAGTTTCTGTAATGGAGATGGAGCGAAGGGATTTAGTTTAGTCATTTGTTAACCAGAAATGGGATGAGCAATTGATTAAAACAGAGTCCTTGATTATGCTATAATTAGTAGCAAGAGCCGAATAATGGGAGCTGTGTGAGTCGAGAGGTTCATCTGCGAGAGGCTAGCGGGGAAGTTCCGCCGGTCTACTCTCCAGTTTACTGCAAAAGTTGGTATTGAAACTGATAATAGGTATGGAGACAGGAATAAGATTGCTGCAGTTGTTACTCCTGAACAGTATAAGAATTCTGAAGCTGATTGGATGCCTTTTTGATCCTGCATAAAATATTTTTTTCATAATAAATTATTGAACAACATCTCTTATTATGAATAAATCACAAAAAGAGATGAAAACGTGACAGAATTGAAGAATATCAATTTACCTAATAGTGAGTCTTATAAGGATTTTGTAATGTATTACTATCTTTTACATTATCAATAACTGTGCCTACTACACTCTGTGATTTAGTTCTTTCTTTTTTCTCTGGAGTTTTTAAAGCAGTTTTTTCTTGCTCTGGAGTTTGACTCTGTGTTAAAGCACTTTCCTCGTTCATTAAGCCTGTGGCCCCACTTTGCTTTAGAATATTATTGCTAATTAAGTTTACAATAAAGTGCAGTTCGACATCTTTTTTTATAAAAGGTTCTGTTATTTTTGTCAGTTCATTTATTGCATTTATCTTCTCAACAGGGGACGTATCTTCTGCACATATATTTGCTAGCTGATTTAATAACTTATCTTTTTTAAGAGCATTATCACTAAAAATACTGATAATAAACTCTTTTATTTTTTTGATATATTTCAGAAAGAAATTCCTTGTTTTACCTAGCAAAGTTTTACTCTCCACTTCTTTCTGTGATTCTTTATACTTATTTAGTAATTTTGCAACTAAATCTATCGTTTTTTGCTTATCTACATTAGCACCTGATATATTTTCCTTTTTTATAATTTCAAAACAGTTTGAGAAAAACTCATAATTCTTTTTATATAATGGACGTACATATACTCTTTCTTTTATGCTCTCACCTGCTACAGCAGAAGAAACAGTAAACTTGCTTATTAATTTCGCTAAAAAATTGTATCGAATGTTTTTGTGCTTATTGCCTTTTATTTCATTTTTTATACCTCTATCTCTTTCTAGCTCAAACTCCTGCAGCACGTATTTCCAATTATCTAACCTTTTATTGAGCTTATCTAATTCACGGCTGATTTGTTTGTGTTCAGCTCCAAAAAATCCAGTCAGCTTTTCTGTTTTGCGGCTTGTTGCATTATAATAAAAGCAGCCATAGCGATTTACTTTGGTTACCACTAAGTATGAATTTCTTCCATAAGCTTTATGCACTTCTACAGGATTTAGATGTGGATTATCTTGCCTAAATTGTCCTTTAATTTCCTCAGTCTCCTTCTTGCTTAAATCGTGTATTTCAATTTTTCCATAACAGCTCGATAATTTCATAAAGAATTTTAAAGCATATTCCAAACCAAAATTTAAAGACCTAAAGAACGCTAAATTAACTGCTGCATCACCAAGGCAAATATAATGATCTTCACTCCTCTTTTTAGCATAGCCGCAATTTATTTCTATCTTTTTTACTACTACACTATTTAGGTCTACTTCCCAATCCTTCAGTATAAGAGTTGATATGATAGAAGATATCGGATAAAGTATTTTGTCTGGCACTTGATTAGAAGCTTGAAAAGGATATAAAGGGTTTGTGTTTATATTAGGATAATTTTGATCAAATGTCTTTGCTAGCTCATTACTTATAAAGACCGGAATTGTTACATCAGTCACTTCACTTTCATGTTTACTTGCCACAATATCAGCAAGCTTTATATCTCCAATATTCTTCATTACTTGATGCAAAGCAGTAGGCTTACCATTCTTTGCTTTAAGGTTGATGTACATTGCATGTTGAAGTGGAATAGTAACCATGTTATCTCGATTGCTGCCGAATTTATTAGTCCGAAGCATGCTATTACTTCCTGTACAATCCAGTATTATTGGATTCTCATCCTTATGCTTTTCATCTACTTCCTCAAAGCTTTTTACTTTCTCCATTTTATACTCAACATTGCCAGTTGATAGTGCTTCTTCTTTGAACTTTTTTTCTAGATTTTTTATAACTATCTTATTGCCACTTTTCTTTAAGTCCTTGTTCAGCTCTTCAAAGAATTTACTATCTATCTCCAATCTATCAAAGATTTGCTGAACCTTTTTAAAAAATCCATTATCTATTTTGACGTTAATCTCTCTTGTAAATTCTTCACGTTTTTCATAAACAGTAACTTTTACACCAAGCCGTGAAGTTAGCACTGCCATAAACGACCCAACTGGACCAGAACCAACTATAACTACATGACCAACATTAGACATTACTTTCCCCACTTTTTTAATGGTACTACTATAGCATAAATGTCAATTTAGTCAATATTGAAAATTTATAAACATGGATCAATCTTCTGAAATTCTTTGTTTTTTCTACGCTAATTTTAATAGCATTTCTACTTTTCTTTCTATACTATTCTTAGCGTGATGCAAACTTTAGTATGGTTATATAAATTAAGCAAGTATCCTTCTGTATTTTTCGTAAAACATTAACTAAAGAAGTTTAGCTAGCACTTAAGTTAATGGTAGATGGATTAAGCCGGTAGCCTGACCAGTTACATGCTTGTATCACATCATCGCGTTTTATATTTAGTCCCAAGGTGCTAGCTAGCTTTTCTGCTATTGTTTTTTGCATTCTATTAAGAGGTCTGCGTACTTGCTGTTCTGGGTCTTCAATACCTAAACTATCTGCTATTTGAATGATACTAAGAAATTTATATTCTTTAGCTGCTTCCAAATCACGTAAAAATTGTTTAAGTAATACTCTAAAGATGCGGATGCTTGAAGTTGCTTGTTTGCCTATAATTTCAACGTCATTAACATAAATAGTATTATCTATAATTTTCAACCTTAATATTTTTTTCTCCTGATGAACTGTTTTTTGTAGTGGAATACAAGGAAATGCTTGAAAAGAAACGTTAGGTAATAATTCTGGTACTCCTTTTTCAACTGCTTCGCTTAGTATTTGATCTAGAGTTCGACATTCGCAAATTAAATCAGCCATAGGAACAATGTATAGATTTAACAACGATTTAAAGTTTTTTTCGTTGAAACTGATCAAAGCAGTAGGATTAGTTTTGAGCTTATCTAAAGTTAGATATGATTTATCAGAACAACAATCCGAAATAATTAAGCTGACAAGGCTTGTGCCAACAATAACATAATAAACCCCTGTTGCTACTTTATTCGAAGTGATGTTTAAATTTGCCAATTGTTCTTCAAACCATTCAATAACTTTCAAATGATTAACATTTATCTCTAGAGAATGGTAACGTTGCTTCTCGTAGGTATCAGGCAGGATATCACGATTACAGAGGTCATACATTATGGGGTCATCATATTCCTCATCATATTCCTCATCGTAGTCACTTGCGATTTCTAGCCTATTGTCACAGAAGGGATCTATGGAAAAACTCCTTATGAAAAGTACTTAGAACTTATTTATCAGACTCCACTGCAGTTGATACAATTATAATACAGATTTTACTCAAAAAATATTGAAATACTCTCTATGAATCACTCACTAAGCTCTTAGTTTCTCAAAGAAATCTTTTAACAAAAGAGAACATTCTGTTTCCAATATTCCACCATAAACTTCAGGTATGTGGGTACAGAATTGAAATATTTTAGCACCGTTTTCAACTCCTCCGCCTTTGGGATTGTAAGCTCCAAAGTACAACCGTTTAATTCTTGCAAAAGAGATAGCCTGAGCACACATCGGGCACGGCTCTAACGTTACATACATGTCAGCATCATAAAGTACTGATGTTGAAAATGCTTTTCTAATCGTTAACATTTCTGCATGTGCAGTTGGGTCATTAGATATATTGTGTGCAGAGGAGATGATATTGTTTCTACTCACTATTACAGCACCTATTGGCACCTCACCATTTTTCTGAGCAAGTTTGGCTTGCTCTATGGCAAATTCCATGTATTGGTACTTAAACATTAGGTGCTTAGACAAATATAATTTTCTTTTCTTGATTTTTCTATTTTTTGTAGATTATAGACTTTACTAGAGACCATTGTCCTTTTTACAGGGCCTCGCTTTAAATATTTTTTTATTTCTTCTACCGATTTGAGTTCGTTTACGGCTACACCTACTTCTTCCATTATATCAATTATGTCCTCTATAACTTGATCCTCCTCTAATTTATATATTATTTGCTCTATATGCCTATGCAACTTCTCGAAGGTTACAGGTCTATATGTGATGGTGTCTTTACTGTTTCCTAGTAGCATTTTTTACCTCTCTATTCAGAATCTTATCTATTAAGTTCTATTGTCAATAGCTGCCTTAATAAATGATGTAAAGAGAGGATGAGGAGAAAACGGCTTTGATTGAAATTCTGGATGAAACTGCACACCAATAAACCACGGATGATTCTCTAACTCCACTGCCTCTATGCACGTTCCATCTTCTGATATGCCACTGCATAGAAGCCCATTTTTTTCCAAATCATCTTTATAATCTGAATTGATTATGTATCTATGCCTATGCCTTTCTGAAATAGTAGTGTTACTATATACATCCATCATTTTAGAGTTTGCATTTATATTACACTTGTACGCCCCAAGTCTCATGGTTCCACCAAGATCGTCGTCCTGATCGCCAGCTAACTTAACGATTGGATGTTTACAGTTATGAAATTCTTCAGAGTGTGCATCTTCAAGCTTAATAACATTGCGAGCAAATTCAATTACTGCGAGCTGCATACCAAGACATATTCCTAAAAATGGAATATTATTTGTACGGGCATAGTTTATTGCTAATATTTTACCTTCTACTCCATTATCACCAAATCCCCCTGGAACAAGGATTGCATGAGAATTCCGTAGTTTTTCTCTTATAAACTTTTCATCTATAGATTTTCCATTCTCTTCTCTTGAGTTGACCCAATTTACCTTTATTCTGGCTTTATTGCTAATTGCGCCATGATTTAGTGCTTCAATCAGTGATTTATATGCGTCAGGAAATTCAGTATATTTCCCTATTATGGAAACAATAACTTCTTGTGTTGGGTGTCTCATAGAGTGTACTATTTTGTCCCATTTAGTTAAGCGTGGTTTTGGCTTACTCAAATGAAAGTGGTCCAAAATTTGTGTACCAAGCCCACATTGATTATACAAGATCGGCAGCTCATATATATGATTTATATCAGGAGCAGGTATTACATTAGATAAGGAAACATTGCAAAGATTAGCTATCTTTTCTTTTTGATTATCGGAAATTTCTTTTTCACAGCGACATACTATAATATCCGGTTGTAATCCCGCAAAGTTTAATTCTCGAACTGAATGCTGTGTCGGCTTCGTTTTTAATTCTTGCGCTGCAGTGAGATATGGTATTAAAGTTAAGTGGATAAGGATAACTTTTTGCTTTCCTAATTTGTAATTAACTTGGCGTATGGCTTCCAAAAACGGTTGGCTTTCAATATCACCTACAGTTCCACCTATTTCACATATTATAAAATCTAAATCTTCCGTACCATTAAAAATAAACAACTTAATTAAATCTGTCACATGAGGAATGATTTGTACAGTTTTGCCTGAATAATCACCACGTCTCTCTCTCTTTAGTAACTCATGGTACACTTTACCAGTTGTTATATTATCGTCTTTAGTTGCTTTAATTCCAGTAAAACGCTCATAATGCCCAAGGTCTAAATCAGTTTCGGCGCCATCCTCAGTAACGAATACTTCCCCGTGCTGAGTTGGACTCATTGTTCCAGGATCAATGTTTAGATATGGATCAAGTTTTCTAATATGGATTTTAAAGCCGTATTCTTGAAGAAGTGCACCTACGCTTGAAGCAACTAAACCTTTACCAAGCGATGATACAACCCCACCTGTAACAAAAATAAATTTAGCCTCTTTCATTAATTTTCAAATGGAACAGAAGTGGATTTGTTTTCTTGTTTTTTTTCTAATATAATCTTTTCTGCAATCGATTTTTTATGTACGTCTTTTGAGCATAATCCTGACAATAGCAATGTGTTTATAATAAATAATCCAGCAACTATAGCCGTTATTCTGCTGAGTGGATTTTCAGAAGACTTTACTGGAATTATCGAATTGACTCCTTGCTGTGAACTACTAAAGCCACTTAATGAACTACTTCCAGGTGGCTGTAGGAGCACTAAAATTACCAATACAACAACTAATATTATTTGAAGTACACTGAGTACTGTTACTGACATTATGAGTAGAGCTAAAAATAAAGATTTTAGGAGCGTAAGGCTCATAAGTCAAGAATATCTTTACCCGAGTAACTTGACTACTGGAATCCAAATATGTATTAAACCTTATTTAAATTATGAGCTATCACATTTTAAAATATAAAGATTATGAACCAAAAATAGATGAAAGTTCTTTTATTGCAGGTGGTGTGTGTATCATAGGTAAGGTTGAAATAGGAAGGAATTCGAGCATCTGGTTTAATTGTGTGGTTAGAGGAGATGTCGGATCAATCAAAATAGGCGATGGAACGAATATTCAAGATGGTACCGTAATTCATGTAGATAGAAACCCAGGTGGTGATACGATTATTGGCAGTATGGTGACAGTAGGACATTTTTGCGTATTACACGCATGCACGGTGCATGATAAAGCGTTTATTGGTATGGGCTCTACCATAATGGATCATGCGATTGTGGAGTCTGGAGCTATGGTAGCTGCTGGCTCACTGGTGACACATGGAAAAGTGATAAAAAGTGGGGAAATATGGGCTGGCAGGCCAGCAAAATTCTTCAAAAAGATGTCAAGTGAAGAAATAAACCACATTACACAATCTGCACAAAATTATATCATGCTAATGAAAGAATATAAAACTACATGTTAGGCTGAAACCTTTGACTCTGATACACATTTTCCACATCAACTACTTCGAAATGTTCAGGATCATGATCCACTTTTTCTTTAACTTCTACTTTACTGTTTTGTAATTCATTAATTATTTTACCATTTATTAAAATATCTCTAATATGAAAACTCGTCTTCTCCTTTTTACCTATTACTTTATCTAGTATATCATTAACTATGTTACCAAAAATTGATGATACGCAAGGAATTTCTAGTGTTTTAATAGTGGATTTTTCATCTTTTAAATTCTTTATACTTTCTGGAATAGCATTTTTATTGATTGAGAGACTTAAACTTTGCCCTTCTGATAACTTGATTGTAAAAGTGGGAAACAAAGCTTTCGGTATTCTACTTGACTTCTTTGTCTCACTTTCTTTTATTTTGTTTCAAACAGTACGATGTAGAAACCAGAAATTAGGATTAAGGTTGATACTATCTGGCTTCTCTAGAAGCATTACTATACCAGGCGTGCTTATATCACCATTTTTATTTCTATACTGGAAAAGATAGTCTATTGACTCTTGCTTTTTACTTTCAAAATAAAATGGCATCCATAGCCGCATGTGATTAGAACTAATTTTGATACTAGATTGCTTACTCTCAAGATTTAGTGTACAAGCTCTACTTTCTCTATCATTGCTTAGCTGAAGACTTGCAAGTTGATAATTACCATCATTATAATGCCCAGACAATTTGTTTACTGAATGTTCAAATATTGCAATTGCAAAAGTATTTGAATGGTTAATAAATTCTTGTACCCTTCGCAAATTTTTAGCACTATAAAAATTATTGCTTTCATCTCTTTCTATGTTAGCACTATTTTCCTGTTCATCCAAACTCTCAACAGCGTCAAAGTATTCCTCTCTATCTAATTCTTGCTCTTCTAGATCATCATACCATATATCCTCTAAATCAGTTTCATTATCTTGCGCTTCTATTTTGTTCTCTATACTTATTTTTTTTGTATGGTCATTTCCATTGCTAGCGGTTGTTTGATGATGTGTGTTGTGAATTTGAAAGAAGCTCTTTATTTTTAATATTAAGCTAATCCATGAAAGCCTGATTTGATTAATTAGCAATCTAAAGCCTTTCATCATTTTTTACCTCTAAACATACTACTAAAAATTGTAACAGAATAAGTTAAATATGTCAATAAGATACACGAACACTTGCCTAGTTGTACTAGCTAGGACTTAATGGCAACACTTAACAACTTTGTGAACTTCAACATAGGAGTTTTCTGCATTTCAACCAAATTAAAAGGAGAACATCGTTGATGTTCTCCTTTTAAGAAGCAACTTAAAAAGAATTGATAAAATTTTATCCATCAGATTGAGGAAGTGAATGACTAGTACTACTTATGTGTGATTCTCTTGATTCATCTACTTTAGTATTAGGTTCTATTGTTTTATATGTAACGTAACCGGCTACGAGTGCAGATACTGCTGCCATACTGATTATTGCTAACATACTTAGTCTAGTTGTATGCTCAAGTACAGTACTTGTTACCAACCCAGCAGCAAGACTAACACCAATAACAGTAGTGTACAACATTCTAGGATTTGAATTAGGCATATAGCTCACTAACTCTCTGCAACACTCTGCTGATTCTTTCTTTATGTCCTTGAGCTTATTTAGATCTTCTTCTTTTATTTTAGCACTTAATTCTAGTTTCTTATATAATTCTTGCATTTCTTTTGCTTGCTTTTCTATTTGTTCAGCAAATTTTATTGTTTTTCCTCCTCGTAATTGTGTTATTTTTTCCTTAAGTAGTAACATTGGTATTGGCGTTGCTATTTCTTGTACCTCTTCTTCTATTTCCTCTCCCAACTTCACTATTTTTTCTATTTCTTCTTCTGACAGTTTTTCTGAAATTTCATGGTCTTTTTTTAATTCTATTTCAAGCCGTCTTTTTTTTAATTCTACTCTTGTATCTTCTAATACTTTTGATGCATTCCATAGCTTTTCACCAGAATTCCGACTCCGTTTTGGTAACATGGACTGATTATTTTTGAACTTTTTTGGCGACACAGACTGAGTTTTACTTTCTTTGAGCACCTTTGCCCTTTCACTAGAGTTCATACCCATAAATAAACCTCGCATATTAAATAATACTATTACATAGTACCTTCAAAGCTCAAAGTCAAATAGTATCTTTACATAAATAACTCATAAACAGAAAATTTTAGTCATATTTACTCTGTACTATGGTTTGAGATGGAATAATAACTTGCTTCAAACGTGGGAAGGCAGTACAACTATGTCAAGTTACTGAACTCTCATTTGCTATTCCTTGTGGTTCTTGTGTTCCATAAAGTTGAGCACTAGGTTTAAGTGCTACACTGGTAGCTATGAGTACAGATATTTTTTGTATTAAACAAGACTTAACTTAAAAAAAGTAAGTTAAAACAACATAAAAAAAGGAGTGTTAGATATGAGAAACAAAAATACTGAAACCAAAATTAGGATTATCAAAACAGCTTGGTCAATCGGCCGCTACAGTGGGGCTAGAGACATTTTTAGTCAGAACTGTGATGCCTGCGTTCCTTTGGCCTAAGGTCAGAATAAATTTGAGTGGATTTCCCAATGCGTCAACAAGTGCATGAATTTCAGTTCTCCGCCCTAAGGCCTCTTGAGCCTGAGAATCTTTTCTATATCCAGCTGAACATGAATGAGATCTGATGATTGTTCCATCAATTATGGAGATTTCCAAATCTGGATCTTGTTGTGCATACTTAAGTAATTTTACCAAAATTCCCTTTTCGCACCACTTTTTAAACCTCCTATGTATACTCCTGTAATTACCGTAAATTCTTGGTCATTGGCAGCCATTTTGCCACACTGCTTCCATAAATATTCTTAACTTCTCCTCATTTTTACTGTGTATTCCTTTTGTGCTCTTTAAAAATGCAAAATTTGCTTCCAAATTTCTTTTTTTATGTGATATTTCATACGGTAACTTCTCTATATTTATGATCATATAGAGAAGAACACTTGTTTGTATTGAAACAAGAATATGCAGCATATACTTTTTTTCAAACCGAATGTGATAAAAGTATAGAAAATTACTATAAAATATTTGAAACAAAGTTGAATGAGAACGGAACATTGAATAAAATAAAAAAGCGGAAGCAGAAGAATAGTCCAGATTTTGCCGTAGACGAAGATTTATATCGAATAACGGGAATGGATTTTACTAAAGTTCCAAGACTTGATGTATTAAGTGTACAGACTATCATTTCAGAAACAGGTATAAATCGCAATAAATGGCAGACAGAAAAGCATTTTTCTTCATGGCTCGGGTTGAGTCCTACTAATAAAATTACAGGAGGGAAAATTATTGGAACAAGAACACGTAAGGTTATAAATCGTGCTGCGAATGCCTTGCTGTGTATCAAGACTGCACTTGGTGCATACTGCAGGAGGTTTTAAAGAAGCGACTAGAGATACCGAAAGCAATTACTGCTACAGCAAGAAAATTGGCATGTATTTTTTACAATATGCTAAAATATGGAAAAGAATATGTAGAAAAAGGAATTGATTATTATGAGAAACTTTATCAAGACAGGGTTATGAAAAATCTAAGTAGAAAAGCTTCTGAATTTGGCTATATCCTGGTAAAAAAAGATGAGTTAGTTCAAGGAGTTTCTTAGGAGAAAGGATCAGTTAATTGAAGGAGTTTATTAGGAGAGTGATGTACATGCTTAAGAAAAACGTGCCTAATTTGCTAACAATTTCTCGTGCGCTCGCAATACCGGCAATAATATTAAGCTTTTATATAGAAAGTAAGTATGCAAATCTAATAACAATATTGATCTTTATGTTTGCGTGCATTACAGATTTTTTTGATGGTTATTTAGCGCGTGCATGGAAAGTCCAATCGAATTTTGGCAAGTTATTTGATCCAATTGCCGATAAGTTAGTAGTAGTTTCAACAATAATCATGCTAGTCTATAAGCAAAAGATAGATGATGTTACAATTATACCGTCAGTTATAATTGTTTGTAGGGAGATATTAGTTTCAGGTCTGCGGGAGTTTTTGATAGCTAAGAACGTTATCCTACCTGTGAGCAAAGCTGGGAAAATTAAAACATTTTTGCAGATGGTTGCCGTAGTAGCGCTAATAATGAGTGATTATGAAGCAACTAAATATGTAGGTGTGATTTGTTTGTGGGTTGCGGCTATTATGACTGTGTGGTCAGGTTATAATTACGTTCTAGTTGGCATCAAACAGATTGACTGAATTGCTTAAAAGCAGTTAATAATTTCATAATATTGACTGAGTAGTTAAAATCCTGTATAATGTATTAGTTCATAAATTAGTCGATTCATATGACTATTATTACTGCAGATAGCCTTAATACTAAGCACTTCTCTAAAGGATCAGGATTTGGAAAAGATGCTACAGTGGAGGATTTTTTTCGGGATTTTTGGTCAGGAATCGAAGAAGAAGTAGAAAGGAAAAAGAAACTTGAACAGGAGTTATTAACACTCGAAGAAGAAAAAAAAAAGAAGAAGCTAGAACAAGAGTTATTAACGTTAAAAAAAAGAGAGCTACATAGAAAATATGTATCATTGGCAACAATGGTTCCATTTGCATTATTTATGGCTATTGAACTGGAAAAAACATGTAGCGATCAGGTATTACTTGGCGTGATAAGTGGTGCGCTAAGCCACACTATATTACCTTTCATGGTCCTATCTCTTATTTGTACGCTATATTTAATTTACAATAATAGGAAAATAGCACAAAAAGAACGAGAGTTGGAGAATATTGAAAGGGGAGAAAAAGAAAAGAGAGACTCTCCTTATACAATTGATGATTACTTTAACTATGCTGATGCTGCTTTAGTTACATTAGTTATTGTGGCCAGCATAGTAAGCGAAGCATTGGAACAAGGAATAATAGAAGACGTAGTTTTTTCAATTTCCAGTCTATTTTACTTTGTGGCGAGTGCTACTCTCTGCTATTGTGAGTACAAGAAAAGTAAAAAACATGAGGTAGAAAAAGAGCAAGGCTTTGATGATAGGTCTGAAAAAAAGACAAGCAATATGTCTGCGGCTAAGTTAATTTTTGCTGGTTCTTCTTTATTACTAGTAAGGAAGATAATGTTAGTAGCATTAGCATCATCTGCTGTTGGACCTGCTTTAGGTCTAGTAGGTATTGCTCTTTTGATGGCAGGAAGTGGATTGATCATACATTCTTATAGTAGAAAGCTAGAGGACGTAGAAGTGAGTGGAAAAGGTGTTTCAACAGGTGCTGGTGCGGGTAATGTAAGGAATGGTGGCCAAGAGCCGCTTTTTGCTCGATGATAATTTCAAAAATTTGTTTATTTAGATAATATTTAGTCTATACTTTACTTTGATTGAAAAAAAATCTTATGTATAAGACTTTAACCATATGCTTTTTTCTTCTAATTTCCCCCTTTACGCAGTCGTATGCGAATGATCTTGAACACACTGAGGCCGAACTATACGAGGAAGCAGTTAGGCTTTTTGACGAGAAAAAATATAAGCAAGCTATTAGAGCATTTCAAAAGATAGAGGATTTGTATCCTTTGTCTTATTGGGCAATGAAAGCAAAATTATTGTCTGGAGTTTCTCACTATAATATGGGTAACTACAGCAGTGCTGGAAGTGATATGGATGATTATATATACACTTATTCAAATGGTGAAGATTTACCATATATATATTACTTAAGAGTATTATCTTATTACATGCAAATTAACAAAGTGCAGCTTGGGCAACAAATTGCATATAAAACCTTAGAGCTAGCTACTGAGTACATTAACCTTTTCCCAGATAGCGAGTATATAGACGAGATCAAAGAAAAAGCAAAATTAATCACAGAACATATATCAAAAAAAGAGTATTCTATTGGTGGATTTTATTTAAGGCGTGGTGAATATTTAGCGGCAATTAAACGTTTTCAAAATATGGTAAGCGATAAAGATTCTCAATATTTTCCTAGAATTATTAACCATTTAATCTCGGCTTACTTAGCTCTTGGCCTTGACTTAGAAGCTGAGCAGTATAAAAGTATGTTAGCAGAAGGTCTGAATTAGTTTTCTTATGGCTGGTCATTCACAATTTTCAAATATAAAACACCGGAAAGGCGCTCAGGATGCAAAGCGCTCTCAAAAATTTACAAAGCTCATTAGAGAAATAACAGTTGCTGCAAAACAAGGGCTGCCTGATTCTGCACGTCTTCGCTCTGCTATATTTGCTGCGCGTAAGGAAAATCTACCAAAAGATAAAATAGAAACAGCAATAAAAAATGCAACTGGTAACGTTGCTGGAGAAAATTATGAAGAAATACAATATGAAGGCTGCGGACCTTATGGTACTGCACTTATTGTTCATGCCCTAACAAATAACCGCAACCGAACTGCTTCTGAGATACGTTATATCTTTTCTCGCAAGGGCGGTAATTTGGGGGAAACAGGAGGTGTAAGTTACCTTTTCGATCATGTAGGCTTGATTATCTATAAAGCAGAGGGTATGAATTTTGAAGATTTATTTAACTTTGGAATTGAATCAGAAGTATTGAATGTTGAGGAGAATAACTCAGAAGGATTGTATATTATAACTTGTGAAGTAAAAGAATTTGGTAGAGTGCGTGATGCTTTCTATACAAAATTTGGAGAACCAGAACTTGCTCGTCTTTCATGGCAGCCAAAAGATCTGATTAAAGTTAGCGATAAAGAATTAATTGATAAATTATCTGCATTAGTTGAAGAATTAGAAGATAATGACGATGTGCAGTATGTGGAAGGTAATTTTATTTTTGCTGATGAACTATGAGGCTGGTAATACTTCTGCTGCTTTGTGCTTTACCAGCATATGCTACTGAAACATCTGCACAGCGTGTAGGGTGTCATCCCAGTGCCCAGACACTGGGATCCAGAAAAATTCAAGCACACTATGCAGCATTGTCAGTCAAAGAGCTGGATTCCAGTGTCAGCTACTTTCATGACACCACCCGCAAATTGCAATGTTCGTGCAGTTGTATGCCCAGACACTGGAATTCAATTACAAATGGACACACCAAGAGATTGTATAATAAAAACTGGATTCCAGTGTCAAGCACTGGAATGACAGAAAGCAACCTAAACCACTTTCCAGCGTTACTTCAGCACGGGATCAGGAAAAAAAAAGCTACAGAAAGTGATAGAAAGTTGTTATTCATATCCAGTGACATAAAATCCTCTTTTTTTGACACAGAAGGTTTGGCGCCAAATACAGTGATGAGATTAATCGACATATATAAAGGTTATGGTATAGATTTTAAAAAAGACATTGTGCCAAAAAGTAAGTTGGAGGTTCTTTTTGAGAAATCGCTCGGTAATCAGAAAGCTGAAGAAAAAATTTTATATACTTCACTGATAACAGATAAAAAGGCCATTAGCTTGTATCATTATGAATCACAGAGCGGCAAAGGGGGGTACTTTAATAAAGAGGGGATAAGCTTAACAAGTAGCGAAATTTTCGTAAGTCCTTTAAACGGAGATTATCGTATATCTTCGAAATTTGGTAATAGAAAGCATCCTATTCGCGGTAAAGTTGTTTTTCATAAAGGAGTAGATTATGCAGCTAAACTTGGCACTCCTATACATGCTGCTGCAGAGGGTATAATAGAATATATAGGAAATAACGGAGGTTACGGCAAGTATATTAAAGTAAAACATGAAAATGGGTATTCAACCTGTTACGCGCATATAAGTAAATTTAGTAGTGATATAAAGTTAGGCTCTAAAATAAAGCAGGGTCAGGTTATAGCTTATGTTGGCAGCACTGGTGTTGCAACAGGACCTCATTTACATTATGAAGTTATGTATAATGGTAAGCACATTGATCCGCTTACAATAGCTCATAGAACTGAGATAAAGTTGCCTGATCGTGAATTAAGAGAGTTTAAATTATTTGTAAGTAAGGTAGATAAAATAATCAGCAGAGAGGGTGCAAGTGAAAAAGAAATCTGATGAAAACAGTACAGATAAAAATACGATAAATGATAGAAATTTAAAGGCTTTTCCTGTACTAATAGCGCTAGGATTAGTTTTATTGGTACTTTTTGTAGCGTATGACAGTACAATTGCGCTTGGGGTTACTGCTGTTTCAATATTGGCTTTTTCTCAAGGATTTTTCATTAATGATCCTAATGAAGCAAGAGTGATAGAGTTTTTTGGTCATTATATCGGAACTTATTTTAAATCTGGAATATGTGTAACGCTTCCCTTTTCAAACAAACATGTTGTTTCTCTGAAATTTCAGAATATCAATACAGAAAAAATAAAAGTGAATGATGCAAATGGGAGCCCAATAGAAATATCAGTAGTGATTGTTTGGAGAGTTAGCAGTCCTGCAAAGGCATATTATAATGTTAATAATTATCATGAATTCGTTTTTGTGCAAAGTGACTCAGTAATTAGAGAATTGGCAAGCAATTATCCTTATGACAGCGAAAGCGATGAGGAATCTTTGCGTAAAAATTCTGACAGAATTTCGAATGAATTGCGGTCAATGTTACAACAAAGATTGAATATTGCTGGAATTGAGATTGCAGAAGCGAGAATATCGCATTTGGCGTATTCATCTGAGATTGCACAAGCAATGCTGAGGCGTCAACAAGCACATGCCATCACCTCTGCAAGAAAGCATATAGTGCAAAATGCAATAGGAATTATCGAAGAAGTAATAGCCCATTTTGAAAAAAATAAAAGCTTACAATTGGATGGAAAACAAAAGGTTCAATTGATAAACAATTTGCTAGTTGCTCTGATCTCTGAGCAGGATGCACAGCCGACTATTAGTTTGGATAATAATTAGCTTAGGTATACTTTTAATTCTTTTTGATTTAAGCTATATAATTATTATAGTTTAGTAATAGTTTAAAGACATTCAATATTATCAACATTTTAAATTTAATATATTAATAAAAGGAGGGTGTATGTATATAAGCATAGGAAAGTGCTTCGGTTTCATTGCATTAATTTCGTCTCTAGTTGGATTATTACCTCAAGTGTATAAATCATATATTACTAAACTTACTCGTGATATATCGATGCTGATAATTTTGTTATTTGTTCATCTTCTTGGCTTATCTATGGTCTCTATGAGGGGTTAACTTTTATTGTGCTTAGCAATATTGCTGGGCTAATAATTAACTTAACATTAATCATACAAAAATGTTATTACGATGCAAAATCTGCATCATCTACATTGTAGCATAAAACAACAATATCGTTAGTGATAGCAATAGAAGCAGTAAATGATGCTGGTGTGCATTGAGTTAAGACATTAAGTAAAAAAAGCAGAAAAACCGTGTTAACACTAATCTAAAAACTACAGGCGCCTGTTATTAGCTAAAGTAAAGGTCAAGTATCTGGAATTCTAGGCATAAAATCCTCCTGTGTAAAAAAGATTCAGAGTACACATACAACAGATATCGCTGAAGTTTTTACTGAAAAATTGGTTGAAAGGTCTGCAGACCGAGATAGATTTTGAGCTCTCTAAATATCTCCACTATCATTATAATGGCATCTTGAGTATGCGGAAGCAATTTTTTCATTAAAATAAAAAATTTTATTCTACAGCTAATAAAAATTAAGATATTCTTTTATATGATATCATCGGAATTCTCTTGATAGTTTGCTAGCTCCTCTCCTCCTGAGTTACTCAGTTGTTCTAACACAGTTGGTGGTTCATCAGATCCAAACAACCATGAAAAAAAGCCACCAAAAAATGATCCTATTAAAGAAAAAGGTTTCATAAGTATACTAAACAAATTACCAAAAAAAGAGCTCGGCTGTTCTTCACTTATTGATGATTCACTTTGTGGACTAACACTATTTTGTTTGGGCATATTAAGTGCTTTATCAGTAGGATGTCCATTATCAGCAGCTTCAATTTTTACGTCATTTCCTTCTTCTGCACTGATCTCCTGTGGTTCTTCCTTTTGTTCTTGTAAACTTAGTTGGGCATTACCTTCTTGTCCAACATCTTCCTCTTGACCTACTTCATTATCTGTCGATACTGAACTGTCATCAGTTTTTTCTGCGGCTTTTTTTAATAGAGCTTTTATTTCTTCTGCGCTAGCTAAATCAAAAGGAGTATTTCCATCTTCATCTTTTGCATTAACATCTGCTCCTTTTCCTAATAGAATTTGTACTATCTTCACATGGCCCATTTCAGCGGCATAATGTAAAGGGGTCTTTTCACTTTCATCCATTGCATTAACATCTGTTCCCTTATCTAGTCTATCTTCTAGCTGCTGAGAAAGACTGTACTTAGCAAATAAGTGTAAGGGAGTCGCTTTATATAATTCTAGTTTAACTTCATCAATACCATTGCGTTCGTTAAAGTATATTACAGAACTAAGTCTTGTTTTATTATTTATATCAGTAACAATCGCTATGTAATCTGAATCATTTTTAACAAAATCTTTTCCTAGTGATTGATAATGATCAATAATTTTCTTTTTTATTGATTGATGAGATCTTTTAATATTTTCTATAATTTCATTTGCTTCTTCTTGTGAAAAGCTGAAAGCGAAAGATTCATAATCTTTGTAGTCACTAGAAATTTTTGCTTCTAGAAGGGTATAAACTTCATTGCTTGCTGGCGAAAAAAGTGTTTCTCTTTGTGAAAAGCTGAAAGCTGGAGGATATACACTGTAGTTAAAACCTTTATATTTAAACTTAAGTGGACCAGTTCCAATAAAATTTAGATCGTAATCACTTTCTTTTAGTTGTGATAAAAAATTATTCCATTTACTTTCATCAAACTCGTTGTAACGAGGCCATGAGTAAATCAATACTTTATCTTTATCTAGATCGTAATCATTTTTAAATCGTGCATGAATACTGTTTGGCCGTTCGAATGCATAATTATATTCTTTTCCAAAGTCTTTGATATTAAGAACGTCAACTGACATACCAGGGACATCATTGCTGATATGTTTTAAGAAGATTTCCCCAACTTTATGAGTCTTTCTAGCTAATCGAGCTTTCTCACCCTGATTTAGTATGGAGCTGTTATAATATTTATAATCAAAAGAATTGCCACTCATCCTACGCTTCTCTATAAAATTGTATTATTATAGTAAAGTAGTTAATAATTTATGAGCTCTGGGTTATACAAATAATGGTTATTCTCCGTGTTTCTCAGTATATTTGAGTAAACTATATATAAGAATTGCTATTATAGAACATGCAACTGTTAACAGTAGATTCGGTAAAATACCATAACGAAAAAATTTCCCTACTATATATATTCCAATAGCTCCAAACATCATATTGCAGAATGAGAGGACTGCACTACCAAGACCTATACCTTTGATTGTTTCTAAAGCAGAAGTTACGTTATTGCTGATTACAAGTGCAAGCCCGATATTGCTTGGAATCCAAATAATTTGAAGAATAAGTATGCTCAATTTGTTTATGAGATAAAAATATATCAACAAACCATCGGATATTATCGGTAATACCAAACCTATGATTAGCATCTTGCTCACTCCTATTTTTGGTACATACCTTCTATTGATTAAAGTGCCAATTATGTAAAATATAACTATAATTGATATGAGATAGCCAAAATATTGTACTTCAACGCCTATTGATTCAAATATGAACGGGTAATTAGCAATGTACGCCCAAAGCCACATAAAAGTCAATCCATGAATGGCTGAAAACCCAAGGAAACGATAATTCTTGAACATTGACATATACTGCTTGAAGATATTGATGGCTATGTTGGTTTGGTTTTTACTTACAGTGAGCGTTTCTTGCAGCTTCAAGTAAATAAAAATGAGCATAACAATTGCTGCAATTGATATGATAAGAAACAAAAATTTCCAACTATAACCATGTGAAATTATATAACTGCCTATCACTGGAGCTATTCCAGGTGAAAGTGCTACTACCATATTTAACTTTGAGATTACTCTTGAGTATTCACTACCTGAGTACATATCCCTGATTGCTGCATATCCGACAACGCCTGCAACACCAGCTCCTGCTCCTTGTATAAAACGGATTAATATTAAAAGTATAATATTATCAGCTACGCAACACATGATACTTGCCAAAGTAAAAATTGCCATACCAATCAGCATTATTAGGCGCCTACCGTAATAGTCTGACAGTGGGCCATAAATTAATCCAGATATTGCAAATCCTACTAAATTTAAACTGATTGTAAGCTGCGCTATATTACCTTCCACCTTAAAATAATTGGCAATACTTGGCAATGCAACTGAGTATAGGTCTGTTGCCATATCGACAATTGCTACAGACAATATCATAATAAGAGAGATGATATTTTGTGAAAAAGCTGTCAACACTAATGATTTACTGGATTAAATATGTTTAATTGTAGTATATTTTTCTCATTAGTATATTAATTTAACTGCTAATCTCTGTATAAAATATGGATAAATCACAATTAGTTAAAGAGGTTTTCGATTCTGTAGCTAATCGCTATGACATCATGAATGATATAATGAGTCTTGGAATGCATAGGCTATGGAAGGAGAAGATGGTAAGTAGTGTGCATTTTAAAAAGAACTCCAAGGTTTTGGACATTGCTGGAGGAACCGGAGATATAGCTATAAGAATAGCAAAAGGGGAACCAAGTGCTCAAGTTACAGTATGTGATATAAATCAAAACATGCTAAACAGAGGATGTGACAAAGCTATAAATTCAAATCAGCTCAATTTCAATTGGGTATGTGCAAATGCAGAGAGTTTACCATTTGAAGATTCTGAATTTGATTATTATACAGTAGCTTTTGGTATTCGAAATTTTTCTGACCGCAAGAAGGCTTTAAGTGAAGCATATAGGGTATTGAAGCCAGATGGGAAATTTATTTGCTTGGAGTTTGCCCCTATGCATTATCAAAATGAGATATTCACCAAATTTTATGACTTATACTCATTTAAAGTAATTCCTAAAATTGGCAGCATAGTTGCTAAAGACAAGAGTTCTTATGAATATCTAGTAAGAAGCATCAGAGAATTTCCAACTCAGACTAATTTTAAAATGGAAATTGAAGAGGTAGGCTTTAGGAATGTTGAGTTTTGTAATATGAGCTATGGAATAGTGGCATTACACATTGGAACAAAATGAATATTAAACTCTGGTCTGGCCAGTAGTTTTTTTATTACACAATTCATAATAAACATAGGGG
Source organism: Wolbachia endosymbiont of Armadillidium vulgare str. wVulC (assembly GCF_001027565.1). Classification (NCBI taxonomy): domain Bacteria; kingdom Pseudomonadati; phylum Pseudomonadota; class Alphaproteobacteria; order Rickettsiales; family Anaplasmataceae; genus Wolbachia; species Wolbachia endosymbiont of Armadillidium vulgare. The sequence goes on from NZ_ALWU01000001.1 coordinate 111,548, forward strand.
TAACATTGAGCATTTTCCCAACTACCGGCATAACTCTTCAGCTATGGTGGCTCTTCTCTTCTATCTTCGAGCATTGCAATAGAAGAAGTAGGAACTCATGACTCTCTAATGAGTAAAGACAGGCTGTATGCAAAATTGATGAAGATAGGGTAGAAATTTAAATCATAATGTTGTTAATATGCTGGATTTGGCAATCAAGTTATTAAATTTTTATGCTTTATAATAGTTCTATAATGTTTTTAGTGGGAAAGGCTACATCAAGTGCACAGCTGTACGAACATTGTGGCAATTCGCGTAGTAAATGGTCAGTGCGTGACACTGATCATCAGAAACATTGTATTTTAACATTACTTTTATACTCTTAAATTTAACTGGATACTAGTCTGGCATCCTACAGATAATGTTTGTACAATTGGCATCAAGTGCTGGAATGACAACAAAGGTGAGTTTTTGTCTTTTACTTAAATGGTAAGAGATTTATTGAAATACTCCTGCAAAATCATACTATTAATTAGTACACTATAAATTTAAAATTATAAATATGTTAAGCAAATTAGTAACTTTGCTATTAATTTTTATATTCCCCTTTGACTCATACTCGTACCAGTTTAGAACCAAAGCAAAGCAAGCAGTCGTTTTAGATTTAGCTTCAGACTCGTTCATTTTTGACCATAATTCTAGCGAAAAAATGGCTCCATCTTCAATGAGCAAGTTAATGACTTTATATGTGGCTTTCGATTATCTAAAGGCTGGAATAATAAACATGGAAGATAAATTTCGAGTAAGTAGAAAAGCATGGGAAAGGAAAGGCTCTTCTATGTTCCTAAAAGAAGGTCAATCTGTGACAGTAAAAGAACTACTTGAAGGGATTACAATTGCCTCAGGTAATGATGCATGCATAGTGCTAGCCGAGGGTATTGCAGGATCAGAAGAGAATTTTGTTGCTGAAATGAATGAAGTTGCACGAGATTTGAATCTTAATGATAGTCATTTTGTCAACTCAAGCGGGTGGCCAGATGAAGATCACTTTATGAGCGCAAAAGACTTGGTAACACTGGCAAAAAGGATTTTTACTGATTTTCCTGAATATTATGATCTATTTTCTGAACAATACTTGACATATAACAACATTGTACAAAAAAATAAAAATCTTTTACTTTTCCATGATATTGGAGTTGATGGTCTAAAGACAGGTCATACGAGTGCTGGTGGTTATGGCATTATAGCATCTGCAAAACGGAACGATAGGAGAATTTTTGCTGTTGTAAATGGTTTAAACACTGAAAAAGAGCGAATAGAAGAAGCCAAAAGACTAATACAATATTCCTTAAATCATTTTCACAGCAAGAAAATATTTGCTAAGGATAGTGTAGTTGAAGAAATAAATATTATTTATGGAAAAGATAAAAAAGTGCCTGTTACAGTTGCAAACGATGTTACCATAACTTATAACCGCAAATTACACGACAAAATTAAAGTGCGTATTGAATATAAAGATATGGTACCTGCACCAATTAAAAAAGGTCAAGAAGTGGGCAAAATCTTCGTAGAAATACCGGGTACTGAGCAACAAACTATACCTGTTTATGCAGCAAATGATGTACAAGAGTTGAATTATATAAAAAAAATTTTTAGAAAGTTGTTTTAATCAGCAAACATAAGTTAAGGAGACCAGAAAGAATATTTAAATGACAGCTAGGTACCCGTTCAGATGCATGGCAAATATTGAAACCCATGCTTCTTTTCTTGTCACCTAAGTAGCCTCTATTCAAGTAGCCCTTTTGTTGTCATCCCAGTGCTTTGACACACAACTGTACGAACATTGTGATTTGGGCCCATCAGGGGGTGTCATTCCAGTGCTTGACACTGGAATCTAGAAAATTTGATTGCAAATAAGCACGCTATACAACACTTTTGATGAAATTGAACAACGAAACTGGATCCACAGCTGTACGAACATTGTGATTTGAGAATAATCTCCGCCAGGAAGAGTGTCATCCCAGTGCTTTGGCACTGAGATCCAGAAAACTTAATTTTAAATAAGTACACCAGATAGCTGTATAATAAGAACTGGATTCCAGTGTCACGCACTGGAATGACATCATTTATTATGCAACATCGTGTCACATTGCAACGTTCGTACAGTTGTGTGCTTTGACACTGGGATCCAAGAAAATTCACAAGCAAGCTATTCGGTAAGCTTATGCTAAATTTGATGAGCTTAAATGGAAAAATGGATCCCAGTGTCAAGTTCTGGTTAATGTTCGTACAGTTGTGTGCTTGACGCTGGGATATTTGTTCCTATTTTCTCGTCTATCTTATTTTGCCACTCTGCTGAACAGATACAGTTAAGGAGACCAGAAAAAATATTTAAATGACAGCTAGGTACCCGTTCAGATGCATGGCAAATATTGAAACCCATGCTTCTTTTCTTGTCACCTAAGTAGCCTCTATTCAAGTAGCCCTTTTGTTGTCATCCCAGTGCTTTGACACACAACTGTACGAACATTGTGATTTGGGCCCATCAGGGGGTGTCATTCCAGTGCTTGACACTGGAATCTAGAAAATTTGATTGCAAATAAGCACGCTATACAACACTTTTGATGAAATTGAACAACGAAACTGGATCCACAGCTGTACGAACATTGTGATTTGAGAATAATCTCCGCCAGGAAGAGTGTCATCCCAGTGCTTTGGCACTGAGATCCAGAAAACTTAATTTTAAATAAGTACACCAGATAGCTGTATAATAAGAACTGGATTCCAGTGTCACGCACTGGAATGACATCATTTATTATGCAACATCGTGTCACATTGCAACGTTCGTACAGTTGTGTGCTTTGACACTGGGATCCAAGAAAATTCACAAGCAAGCTATTCGGTAAGCTTATGCTAAATTTGATGAGCTTAAATGGAAAAATGGATCCCAGTGTCAAGTTCTGGTTAATGTTCGTACAGTTGTGTGCTTGACGCTGGGATATTTGTTCCTATTTTCTCGTCTATCTTATTTTGCCACTCTGCTGAACAGATACAGTTAAGGAGACCAGAAAAAATATTTAAATGAAGCTAGTCTACTTTCAACCCCTCAGCATGTAAACTGCGTGGTAAAGACTCCAGCTCTTTTGCAGCGGCTAGTTCTTTATTTTTTGCATGTATACCAAGCTTATTGAATTCCCGAGCAGCAGGAAGCACTCTCGCTTCAAGTGAACCAGCAGTTTTATTGTAATGATCTACAGCGCTTTTTAAGCTCCTGCGTAAATTGTCAAAGTTTTCACCCATCGTGCAGATTCGCTCATATAAAATATGGCCTAGTTCACTTATTTTTTTCGCATTTTCGGCTATCATTTCTTGCTTCCATCCATAGGCTACTGCCCTAAGCAGCGCGATTAAAGTGATCGGTGTTGCAATAATCACTTTTTTTTCTATTCCAATTTCTATCAAAGCTGGCTCACATTCCAGTGCTGCACTGAAAACCCCTTCTCCTGTTAAGAAAAGCACCACAAGCTCTGGCGTATTTTCAAATTGGTTCCAATATTCCTTTCTACCTAGATCATTTATATGTTTTTTTATTGCCAGAGAATGATTCTTCAATTTTTCCCTTTGTATCTGCAAATCATTTTGTGACATAGCATCCATATAAGAATCAAGTGGTACTTTAGCATCTATTATTATTTGCTTTCCAGATGGCATTTTTATTATTAAATCAGGACGTAACAAATTGTCCTCATTTTTATCAATTACTGAGGCTTGAGTAAAAAAATCGCAATATTCAATCATTCCCGCCATTTCTACTACTCTTTTGAGTTGCATTTCACCCCACTTGCCCCTAATGTGAGGTTTCCTCAGGGCGTTAGCAAGGTTAGAGGTTTGACTCATTAATGCTCCAATTTGCTCCCTTAAACCTTCGTAGGCCCCTACCCTCTCTTTCTCTAGATCACGTATTTCACTATCGAATTTTTCTAATTTTTCTTTTATTGGCATTACAACTTCGTTGATTGTTGCTTGCCTTTTTTTGAAGTCACTTTCTGTTTCTTTTAGTTTATTATCTATTACTTCCTTTGCTAAGTTCAGAAAATTATTATTATTTACCTGCAAAGCATCAAGAGAAAGTGCTTTAAAAGTGTTTGTGAGTCTCTCCTCTGCTTTTGTCAGTAATTCTATTTCCTTTTTCTTTTCCTCACGCTCTTTTTGCAGAGTTACTTCAAGCTCTGCATTCCTCACTTTCAAATCAACTATCTCTTCATTCTTATTCAGTAAAGTTTGCTTTGCCTCTTGAAGTTCATGTTCTACTTTAAGTAAATTCCTTTCAAGCTCCTTACTTAGCTTTCTATTCTTTCTTGAAATGATATAGAGAAATAGTAATAAGGAGAGAACAAGAACTATAGAATTGAGAAGCATCAGAATAAAAAAACTGCGTTTACAATTCTATATGATTTTTGTTTATATAAGAAAGAAAAAAAGAGCACCTAAAGAGGTGCTTCTTTTTAACAGTTTGCTATAATGACTATACATTAAGAGATTGACTAGCACCAGCAGCGTGTTGTTCTGCTTCTGGATTAGTAGTTTCTGAATTTGGTGTGTTACTATTTGCAATAACTTTAGGTGCATTGAGATTTATTTCTATATACCTTTTTTTATCGCTCAAATCTAGCAGCCCTTTCATTTTTTCTGGCTCATTATCACCATAAACTTCTTTGCCATCTAGAGTCCCAACCGAATTTATAGATAGACGTATATTACCACTTTTCATTGTCGTTTTCGAGTCATAACGACCTGTGATATACAATTGTTTATCATTATTTAAATTTAAACAAAACTCGTCATCAATTACAGTGCTATCCCCTCTTTTGTTTTTAAAATGCTCTTGCAGTGTTTCATAATTCTCAGCTGATGTAACCAGCTTTATTTTACCATCGACAAACTTTAATAAAACATTATGTTTTGTTTTACCTTTAGCAGGTGCTTCTGATTGTGGCATATCTAAAAAGACAAAATCCTCTTCTTGACCAGTAGACTGATGGTTTTTCCAGCCTAATTTTCCTAAAATCCATGAAATTCCTGTGTGATCAGCAATCCATTTAAAAAACTTTTTTATGCTTTTCCACATATTGTACTCCTTAAATTAATAATATATTAACTTAATTATTTCATAAGAAACATGGTATGTCAACTATTTTAGAGAATATTATAAAACTTTAATACTTGCTCGCAATTTTTAACAATTTAATAGCGCTGGTGTTTACAACTTCTCCACCAACGCGCTTAGTGACAAAAAATCTAACATAAGGTTTGTTTGTATAAGGGTCTCTCAATATTCTCATCCCTCTGTTATCTACGATCTTATAAGCTTGTTTGAAATCTGCTACTGCAATCACTGTAGGTGGCATATCAGCAGATTGATATACTGGTATTCCCATTAAAGTATCTGGAGTTTCAAGAGATAAACTCGGCTGCCAAAGATATTGACCTGTTTCAGATTTTAGTAGCCTAACGTCCTTTAACGTACTCCTGTTCATCAAGAATGATGCATTTTTAGAGTAATGTTCATTCAGAGAATAGTACAATATCATTATGGTATCACTATCTAGCTCATCAGCTTTAATTTGCTCTATTTTATCTTCATAAGCTAAAATTCCTTTAGGCTGAAAAGTGCCATCACCTTTAATAAAGGCTTCATTCTCCTTCTTACTGAAAGTTTCGGCAACCTTTTCCACAAGCCAACTTTCAACATTGACAAATGCATCATCGAGCAATTTTTGTGATATTTGCGGCTGAGCATAGAGCTCATAAGTTGTGATGGAAATCTTTTGAATTTTAGGTGTACTTGTGTCTTGTGCAAAATCATACTTGGATTTATAGCCACCATCTTCATCTTCTACTGTTTCACCACTCCAACCTGCACCAGCACGGTCACAATCTTCTATAATATAATCCAATGTTTCAGTAGAGATTCTTTGATTGGAACATATTTGCCGCATTGGAGATGAATCAGCTATACGCTTGTTTATCCGTTTTACAATATGAGGAGTAACTAAATACCCTCCAATATCATTATCATCTCCACTGAGGGTTTTATGCGATAAATCGCCCTTGCGGACATAATCAGAAAAATGTTTGTCGTTTGTTGTGCTCGCCTCTGGACGTTGAGCTGCAGTTTCAATAAAATCTAAGCGCTCTTTGCAATTATCAATATTACTATTTATCTTACATAGCTGCTCGATTGTTGCAGGCCCTTTGCTTTCAATTTCTTTTAGTTTTCGATCATTTATTAGTTTAAATTGCTCCCATGATGAAGCGAGTTCATTGACACGGTGAGCGATATCAGTAAGTGACATAATAGCCTCCTTTAAAAATAAAATTAGAATAGTTATTGTAATTTGAGGATAATCTTTATCAGTACCTTTTCATTGTCATGCATGTAGCTAACACTGGAATCAAGAAAACCAGCGCGTGACGCTGGAATCCAGTTAAGTTAGTAAACATAAAAATAGCTATTTTATGTTAAAATACAACGTTTTGATGATTATGAAAAGGCTAGATGCTAGTGTCAAGCACTAGGATGACACTGTGTACCTAATTTAAAGAACTATCAACACTATACAGCGTTTATTTTTTCCTGTCAAGCACTTTTTTTCGCTGCATATCTGTTCAGGAGAATGTGCAAATAAAGTACGTAGCTGTACAAACTTGCCAAAACAATAAATGGTATCCTTTGAGTATCCTCAAAATTACAAGTATCAAAGTAGCTGCTTTATGTTAAAATACAATGGACTTCTTGCATAACCATATGAAAAATTAGCAGCTCACTGTTCTTTGTCATTCCAGCGCGTGACGCTGGAATCCAGAAAAAAAGAACCAGTGTCAAGCACTGGGATGACACCCATTTGCTCCCATAGTTGTCTTTTCTCGTCTACCTTGTTTTGCCACCCTGCTGAGCGGATACATACCGTTTGTTGCTTTTACTCTATGCTACCTTATCTACCTTGCCGCTCTCCTGCTTCAATCAGTAAGAGATTTCAATATTAATTCTGCACTGATGGATCTGCCAATTACAATAAACTCAGCTCCTGAATTCATTGCTTCTTTTAAGGTACCAGAAATGATTTCAACCTGTCATATATACCTAAAAAGTAATTATATTAATACAATATTTACACCTATATGCTAATATAGATATTGCTTTTAAAATTAAGGAGTAGATTATGAATAAAGAAAAAATAGAAAGTCCCGATCTTATATGCACACGTCAATGTAGATCACCATCCAAAAAAGCATGCGAAAACAAATGCCAAGATTACTGCATTAAGTATGAATTAGAAAAAGCAGAACGCGATTTAGATAATCTAAAAGATCCAGATAATTTAAGTGAGAAAGATCGGCAAGACCTTGACAAGTATCTAAAGTGTTTAGAAGATAATGATGATGATTTTGAATACTGTTTTTCAGGTGGTCAACCCAGTTCAGATTATCTATTTTAAAAAGCTTCTCGTTAAGTAACACTTTAATGAGAACGTAAAGTTATTGTCTATCGCAGATGAAATGCAAGATCAAGAGTTCATGTATTTTTAATCTGTAAAGGGAGTGTTAAATAAACTGTGTCAAACCACATTTTTAGCTCAACTGAATTTTCAATCTGTTAGGAAAGAAAATATCAAGCTGAGAAATAGTTAATGCCCAATTAGGCAAAGCCATGACCCATTTTTGCTCTACTTTTTTTATAGCACAATATACCTGTTTGTACAAGGCGTTTGTGTTGGTAAATGAGCCTTTGGTCTTAGTAAATTTTCTGATCTGCCTATGCAGCCCCTCAATAGGATTAGTAGTATAAATTAACTTTCTAACTGGACCTGAATACTTGAAATAACTGGACAAATTTTCCCAATTATTCTGCCAAGATTTTACAACTAACGGATACTTTTCGCCCCATTTTTCTTCCAGCTCAAGCAAATAATTTTCAGCAATTTCTTTACTTGTAGCACGATATATTTTTTTCAAATCATTCATAAAAACTTTCACATCTTTGCTAGATACATATTTCAATGAATTTCTTATCTGATGCACTATACATAGCTGTACTTCTGCATTAGGAAACACATTATTTATTGCTGTAGGAAAGCTTTTTAGTCCATCTACACAAGCTATCAGAATGTCCTCTATACCTCTCTCTTTTAGGTCATTTAATACACCCAACCAGAAGTTAGCTCCTTCGCTTTCAGCTAAATAAAAGCCCAGTACTTCTTTTTTACCATTTTGGTCTATGCCCAATATATTGTACATACATTTACTTACACAATGCCCATCCTCCTTGACCTTAAAAAACATGCCATCCATGAACACTATCGGGTATACAGATTGCAGTGGGCGACTGCGCCATTCATTGATTATCGGTAGCAATTTGTCAGTAATACTTGATATTTCTGCTGCAGATATTTTGTGATCATAAATTTCCTCAACATGTGACGCTATATCTCCATACCACTGGCAAATGTGCTTAAGACCTTTGCTTCAAGTTCGGGATGTAGGCTTGTTTGTCTTTTTCTAACTACTTGAGGTTCAAAGCTTCCCTCCCTATCTCTTGGTGTTAACAATTCAAATGAGCCTGCACTTGTACGTAAAGTTTTTCCCATTTCTTCGATTATTTTCTTCGCTTTCACCAGACAAGTGGTGTTCTATTTCACCTTCCAGACTTGCCTCAAGCAGCTTTTTTATAAACGGTGTCATCTCTTCCTGTTAGCGGTCTTCCTTCTCGTATAGACGACAGGTTTCTAATTCTTTATAATCTACCAATCCGGTAGTTTTATTTACTTGACTCATGTCAAACCTCCGTTTTTTTATATCAATTATATTTTTATTTCTTGGTTTGACACAGTTTATTTAACACTCCCTCTGTAAAAGACAGCATTTGATCTTAATAGTTATTTACCTGAACTGCTTCAATCAATAAGGGATTTCAATATTAATTCTGCATTACTTGCGGTTTTTGTAATTGGCCTGCCAATTACGATATAATCAGCTCCTAAATTTATTGCTTCTTTTGGTGTTGCTGTCCTTTTTTGATCATCATGACCTGAATCTATACGGATTCCTGGAGTAATAATTTTAAAGTCTTTACCACATTCTTGGCGTACTTCTTGAGCTTCTAATGCAGAGCAGACTATTCCATGTAGTCCAACCTTTTTTGCAAGCTTTGCGAGTAAAATTACCTGTGATTTTGTTTCTCTTGCTACTCCAAGCTCGCTTAGATCTTCATTACCCATACTAGTTAGTACTGTCACTCCAATTAGCTTTATCTTAGTGCCTTGCGCTGCATTTAGTGCTTCTTCAAGCATTTTTGTCCCACCGCTGATGTGCAATGTTAGCATTTCAACATCTAGAACCTTTATTGCTTCAATTGTTCTGGCTACAGTGTTTGGAATATCATGCAATTTCAGATCTAAAAAAATTGGTACATTGCATTTTGCAACTTCTCCCACTCCAGAAAGACCATGTGCAGCAAAAAATTCTAACCCAAGCTTTACCATGCCAACCTTATCACGCAGAGCATTAGCTAAAGATATAGCTTTATTCAAATCTTGTGTATCTAGTGCGCATATTATTGGGTTCATTATCTTGTATAATTTTTTTTATAATAAGGCTAATCATCACATTCTACAATCTCTATCCAGATACTCATGATGCTTTGTACACACTAAATCCAATAATTTGGTAGGAGTCGATGAAAAGTTGGCATATCCAGAATCTTCAAATTCTGATGATTCAGGATCTTTTTCCTCTAACTCTTTTAACACTGTTTGAATTTCACTAAATAGTTCTTTTAATACTGCTTCTGTATTACTATCTCCGCTCTTTGTTTCTTCTATTTTGTATATTATACAATTCACTACTTTATTAATTTGATCATCTTTCTCTAAGAGTGAAATTTTAAAACTCCTCACCTTATTATCGTAATCTTTTGTTAAGTCAAGGAACCGATCTTCAATAGAACCATTTGCTTGATTTAGCTCTTCAGATTTCTTTTCTAACTCTTCAGATAAATATTTCTTTTCTTTTGTAAGCCTTTTAATTTTGTCTTGTTGTTCACTTAATTCGTTATTTAATGTATCCTTCTTTCTATGTAATTCTTCTATTTCCTCGCTTAATATTTCTTTATCTTTAGATATTTTTCCTATTCTCTTGAGTAAATCCTCTTTTTCTTTAGATAATTTTTCTACTTCCTTTTCCTTATGCAGTTTTGCATTTTTCAATTCTGTACGTTTATTATTGTCTATTTTCCTTTTCAATTCCGTTATGCATTTTTCTTTTTCGGCTAGATTAGCTTCTTTTTTCTGTAACTGCTCACGTAAAAGCAAGATCTCAGAAAGTAATTCATCAAACTTATCTTTCGTTATTTTTTCTAATTTTTCTATATAGCGCTTTTTAGCTTCTAATTTTCGCTCTAAAGATTCCCTCTCACTTTCTAACTTACTTTCTAACACATTTACCTTATTTACTTCCCTGTTTAGATTTTGCTCTTCTCTGGTTAATTGATCCTTTAAATTTTCTATTTTTTTTGCAGCCAGAGTTATTTTCTCTTCTAACTCTCGCTCTTTTTGAGTAAATTTATTCTCTATTCTCCTATTGTTACTCATTATTTTATATAAGAGCATAAGAGCCAAAGCAGACAATGCAGCTAAAGCGAGAATTAAAGAACTAGGTACATTAATAAGCACTAAAGATGTAAGTAATGTAAGAGTAGCTAGAGAACTAGCTATAAAATAAAATGTATTACCTTTATTAAGTAAATTGTTCATAACCTATATACAAAACTGCTGCAGTTTTATATATATTGATTAAAATTGTCTTACCTGTAGACCATACGCGTCAAGTTAAGGAAAAAGATATGAGGAGATAGAATAATAAGTTCTCACAGATATGTTTTTAGTGAGAGAAGTAACGATGAATAAAATAACTTGCCTATCAAAAGACCTCAACAAATTTTTCAATGAAATGGCAATTCTTCTCTGGGAGTGTTAAATAAACTGTGTCAAACCAAGAAATAAAAATATAATTGATATAAAAAAACGGAGGTTTGACATGAGTCAAGTAAATAAAACTACCGGATTGGTAGATTATAAAGAATTAGAAACCTGTCGTCTATACGAGAAGGAAGACCGCTAACAGGAAGAGATGACACCGTTTATAAAAAAGCTGCTTGAGGCAAGTCTGGAAGGTGAAATAGAACACCACTTGTCTGGTGAAAGCGAAGAAAATAATCGAAGAAATGGGAAAAACTTTACGTACAACTCATTTGAGTTGTTAACACCTAGAGACAGGGAAGGAAGCTTTGAACCCCAAATAGTTAGAAAAAGACAAACAACAGAACTTGAAGCAAAGGTCTTAAGCACATTTGCCAGTGGCATGGAGATATAGCGTCACATATTGAGGAAATTTACGATCACAAAATATCGGCGGCAGAGATATCAAGTATTACTGACAAACAGTAATCAACGAATGGCGTAGTCGTCCGCTGCAGTCTGTATATCCGATAGTTTTCATGGTTTTTTAAGGAGTTGTGTAAGTAAATGTATGTATAATATATTAGCAAAATGGCAGAAAAGAAGTTTTATTTAGCTGAAAGTGAAGTTCTGGTTGGGAGTACTAAATGATCTCAAAGAGAGAGGAGTGGAAGATATTCTAATTGCATGTGTAGATGGGCTAAAAAGCTTTCCTGCAGCAATAAACGGTGTGTTCCCTAATGCAGAATGTGTATAGTGCATCAGATACGTAACTCACTGAAGTATGTAGCTAGTAAAGAGTTTTTTGAGTGATTTAAAGAAAAGCTTCAAGTAAGGAAATTGCCGAGAATTATCTGTTGGAATTAGATGAAAAATGGGGCACAAAGTACCCTATAATCTTGGCAGAATAATTGGGAAAACCTATCTGGTTATTTTAAGTATTCCGACCCAGTTAGGAGGATAATCTATACTACTAATCCCATAGAGGGGCTACATAGGCAAATTAGGAAATTCACCAAAACCAAGGGCTCATTTACTAGCATAAATGCCTTGTATAAACAGGTATATTGTGCTATAAAGAAAGTGGAGGAGAAATGGACTATGCCTGTACATGATTGGGCATTGACTATATCTCAGCTCGACATTTTCTTTCCCAACAGATTGAAAATTGAGTTGAATTAAAAATTCGGTTTGACACAGTTTATTTAACACTCCCAATAACAGATTTTTAGGCAAGGTCAAGGGTTATAAATTACCTTTCTTCAAGCCGATTTTCGAGATTACAATTTTATTTACCTCTTGTGAGTAGCTCTCTACAGTTGGAGTTACATTAAATTCTACTATGTTTTTATCCAAAGTTACATCACTTACCACATAGTCAGAATTCGAAAGATCACTAGAATAGCTTCCGCTTCTCCAGCTACCCTCTGATATTTGCAAATACTCTTTGTCTAGCCATATAAGAGATGTTCTCTCATGATCTTTATGAGAAAATGCTAAATTTTCATCTTCTTTTCCACACGCGTGGAGCACCAGCGAGTATAAGTAAAAATCATCTTTAATATGCTGACCATCTTTATTATATTTGTGTACTTCATAATAAAAGTTATCATCAACAAATTCTGAATCATTATTGAAAAAATCTATAAAGTCTGTCATGATGTTAGCCTCTTTTATTAATAAATTACTAATAGTGTAACTAATATTTTTATATAAGTTAATTTATTAACTAAAATTTTGAACTAAACTCACAAGTAACTTGTCATTCCTTACTGGGAAGATTTTCCTGCTTTTCACTGTTTGTTAATATATATCAAGATCTTCGCTATTTTATGTTAATATCCTTACATATTTGAGTATAAGTTTCTGTGAGCATTAGTGATCTCCTTTATAAACGTTACAACACTAATCCATAAAACTTCTCTAGATACTGTCTTTACTGTCAACAAATTATTTGACTAAAAAGATAAAAAATAACAAAAAAATTTAAGGTTACATCTTCTATAAATTAGTGTAACTGTGCTTTTGTTTGTATAGGCGCACAGTTACACTAACTTATCATTGTGTCTTCTTATATAATAGGGCTTTGTTTTAAAATAACCAAGCGTCTCTATCAAAATGAAATAGTAGCTATATAGCACCAAAACTCTAAGCACAGTCTTTTATGTTAAATAGCATATATTTCAAAACTGTTGAGCATAAGCTCATGTTACTCCTTACTGTCAAAATTATTTCACTAAATTACCATTGAATGGTTGATTGTTTTTAAGAATACCAAAAAATACATGCTTTAGTTTTCTCATCAGCGCAACAATTATGACCATTGGACATTTTCCTTTGCTTGCTAAACGTTGGCAAAATTTTTGAAAGTGAGAATTACGGTTTTTGACTACTATAGCTGGCATATAAAGAGCCTTGCGGATACGCTCAGATCCTATTTTACATATTCGGCTTTTTTTACTTACGGATGATCCTGATTGGTAATATTGAGGATTTAAACCAGCAAAAGCTGTTAGCATGATCAAAATTATCAATTAATGGCATTTCTGTAATAACAGCAATAGCAGTAAGGTGTCCTACACCTTTTACAGTCTTAAGATTTTCTATCATATTTTTTAGGTGTGAGTAGTTATTGATATGCTCGTTAATTTCTTTCTCTATGGAAGCAGTTTGTGTGTCTATTGTAGCAATCACCTCAAGTATGGCTTGTTTGCAACTGGAATACATATTTTTATTTTCCAAACGTGTTGCAACTTGTCATCTTTAAGTGCTTGCAAACAACGATAAAGTTACCTTAAACGCCTAATTTCAGAAGGGGCGGGTTTCCAAAGGTTAGGTTTGTTAGCAATACAAAATCTAGCAATCATAGCAGCATCTGACTTATCTGTTTTATTTCTAAGTAGCTCACTTCTGCCAAAAGCTTTGATTTGGGCTGGGTTTATTACGCTTACATTGTGTCCCAGATCATACATAAAATTAACTAAATCTTCACTATAACAACCTGTCGCTTCAAGACACATATGAATATGCTCTGCTCTGTGATTATTGCACCAAGCTACAAGCTTTGCAAAACCATCATGGTGATTTTGAAAGACTTTGTGTCGTTCTTTGTTGCCTAACAATAAACAAACATCAAATTTTTTTTTAGAGATGTCCACACCTAAAACAGCATTTGCTTGCATAACATTGCCTCCAAGACTATAACAAATTAAGAGTTAGACTAACCTTGCATACGGGATATAATTCCAAAGAGGGAGTGTTAAATAAACTGTGTCAAACTGCATTTTTAATTCAACTCAATTTTCAATCTGTTGGGAAAGAAAATGTCGAGCTGAGATATAGTCAATGCCCAATCATGTACAGGCATAGTCCATTTCTCCTCCGCTTTCTTTATAGCACAATATACCTGTTTATACAAGGCATTTATGCTAGTAAATGAGCCCTTGGTTTTGGTGAATTTCCTAATTTGCCTATGTAGCCCCTCTATGGGATTAGTAGTATAGATTATCCTCCTAACTGGGTCGGAATACTTAAAATAACCAGATAGGTTTTCCCAATTATTCTGCCAAGATTATAGGGTACTTTGTGCCCCATTTTTCATCTAATTCCAACAGATAATTCTCGGCAATTTCCTTACTTGAAGCTTTTCTTTAAATCACTCAAAAAACTCTTTACTAGCTACATACTTCAGTGAGTTACGTATCTGATGCACTATACACATTCTGCATTAGGGAACACACCGTTTATTGCTGCAGGAAAGCTTTTTAGCCCATCTACACATGCAATTAGAATATCTTCCACTCCTCTCTCTTTGAGATCATTTAGTACTCCCAACCAGAACTTCACTTTCAGCTAAATAAAACTTCTTTTCTGCCATTTTGCTAATATATTATACATACATTTACTTACACAACTCCTTAAAAAACCATGAAAACTATCGGATATACAGACTGCAGCGGACGACTACGCCATTCGTTGATTACTGTTTGTCAGTAATACTTGATATCTCTGCCGCCGATATTTTGTGATCGTAAATTTCCTCAATATGTGACGCTATATCTCCATGCCACTGGCAAATGTGCTTAAGACCTTTGCTTCAAGTTCTGTTGTTTGTCTTTTTCTAACTATTTGGGGTTCAAAGCTTCCTTCCCTGTCTCTAGGTGTTAACAACTCAAATGAGTTGTACGTAAAGTTTTTCCCATTTCTTCGATTATTTTCTTCGCTTTCACCAGACAAGTGGTGTTCTATTTCACCTTCCAGACTTGCCTCAAGCAGCTTTTTTATAAACGGTGTTATCTCTTCCTGTTAGCGGTCTTCCTTCTCGTATAGACGACATCTTTATAATCTACCAAACCGGTAGTTTTATTTACTTGACTCATGTCAAACCTCCGTTTTTTTATATCAATTATATTTTTATTTCTTGGTTTGACACAGTTTATTTAACACTCCCCTGTTATTTTAACCTGGAGCACTTATACTCCTCCTATTTCCACTTGACTTGCTATGCTGCACTGAGTGACTTGAGTTCATACTAGCACCCTGATTTTCTGCACAGCCTTCTCTACAGGAATTTAACGAAGAGTTCACTATATCGCCATACCCTAAATCTTTTACTGCTTCCAAGACTCCCTCCTCAATTTTTTTTATAATCTCTAGACTTAAGTTAGGGTAAAATTTATTTAACGCTTCTCTTATGTGAATCGTATACTTTTTATCTATATCAATATATTCGCCATCTTGTCTGCTCTTCTCACATCCTCTTCGATCACATTCATCAATTTGCTCTTCAAGGCTACACTTTTTTAATATGTCACAATTTATGTTTGCTTTTACTTCTTCGCTTATTTTTTTCTCTAATTCATCCTTAGTTTCATCATCAATCTCAAACTTAAGATCTTTCATTATCTCATTTTTTATCTTTTCTTTCAATTCATTCTCAGTCTTATCACCAATCTCAAACTTAAGACCTTTCTCTAGCTCACTCTTAATATCTTCTTTCAGTTCATTTTTAGTCTTATCATCAATCTTACACTTAAGATCTTTACCACATTTATCATAAATCAACTTACTCTTATTGACTTTACAATCATCCAACTTTGTGAACAAATTAACTTTCACCATGTCACTAACAGAACATGTATCAGGTGGTAATGAACATGCACGACTTGTATTTTTTTGATTTGAATAAAAATAGGTACTTTTTAACATAAAATGACTCCATTAGTAAATAAATTTATTAAACATAAAATGAAGTGTGTACTAACAATGTACATATTTCACTACTTTCATATAATATAAACAGTACTTTCTGGCACTGACACATTGTAAGCAGAAAAGAAAAGTTCTCTATCTACTATAGAGTTATTCACCGCCTCTACGCATCTATCACATTCAGAATTGCCGTGACAACTGCCCGCAATTCTACCGTCTACAATCTCAAGGAGAGTAGACCAGGAGAACTTCCCTCCTGGCCCCTCGCAGAACCCTACGCGAGACTCTTGCCTCATAAGGCTCCCACTAGTCATTGCCCTAATCCTATACTTAATTTCCAGTGCACAAAAAGATTTGGTCTACTCTTTGCGATTCTTTCTAGTAACTTAGCTGCTTTGGTCTTATGCCTATTCAGCTTCTTGTACTTTGTCTGCAACCACTTTCTGAGTTTCCTATTAAACATTCTTATTATGCTATCTAGTGCAGTTATATGATGCTTCCCGTAATAGTTAAACCACCCTCTCAGGATTGGATTACATATTCGTGATATATCTTCTATTTCCAAGTTTGTTCTTCTAGCAAATTTCCAGCTTCTAATTTCTTTCTTCATCTTGTTCAGGCTTTCTTTACTTACAGTTGGAGTAAAACTTACAAACAGACTACTATCTTTTCTATTTCGTACAAGTCTTTTTCGAAATTCATATCCAAGAAATGTAAATGACACATTCTCATGATTATCCATTCGTTTTCCATCTTGACAGTAGATAATTTTGGTCTTTGTATGCTTTACTTCCAATTTGCAAATCTTCAGTCTCTGTTCAAGTTGAGTTAAAATTAGTTGTGCTTGGTACACAATGTATAACACCATCATCAGCATATCTTGCCCACTTTACACTTGGATATTCTCTTCTCATCCATGCATCAAAGCTGTAGTGCATGAATAGATTGCTTAAGATAGGACTAACTACCCCGCCAACAATGTTGCAAATTTTTCTTTTCTTCTCGATTATTTCCAGGAGAGTTTGGTAGCTCTTTTACACGAAATACCACATTTACGTCCTCAAGGTTAATTTCAATTCTCTTGACTAACGTTCTAATAATATCACGTTTAGTTAGCCAGCCTGCGTTATCAAGGTTTGATGTAATATTGGAAGAAAAGTCTTCTAAATTGGTTACAACCAAAGTTAATTCCTGTTTTAATTTCTTTTGATCGAATATCCTTTTCTTCTCCTCTTCAATTGTTTTTAAACTTTGTTTCATTGCTTTAATTCGTGGTTCAAATTCTTCTTGATTATTGAGCATAACTATCAATAAGTCTAGCAATACCACGTTTTAATTTATTTTCTTGTTTCTCTAGTAAATCGCTTTTTTGATCCCATGATGATTTTTTAAGCTCTGAAAGTCTACGCCTGTATTCTTCTAAAACCCTATTTGGATTTTTCAATAAATGCTTAACCTCTTCCCACACGGCTGTTTCTAATGCATCTGTACGAATGTGTTTATTATCACAAATTTTATTACCACCAAAACGGTAAGAATCTCTACCTATACAATGATAATAAGCATAATGATCAATTTTTTCTCCTCGCTTATTTCTTACAGGACTTCCGTAATATGCATAACGACAACGCTTACATACTTGTAGTGAATGTTTTGCTCCTCTTTCTCTTGTCCTTGCTATTTTTCTATTTTCAGCTAATTGTTCTTGAGCTATATCAAATACATCTTCGTCCACTATATTTGGCACTTTAACATAAATCCAGTTTGCTTTTTCAACAGAATAGGTAGAGTAATTATCTTTCGGTTGTTCACAAGAATGTTTCTGTGGTCTGATATGTTGTACCTACTTTTGTTTTACCAAAAGCTGCTTGTCCTTTGTAAGCAGGGTTTTTTAACATACCCCAAATCACACTTCTATCCCAGCACTTTTTTCCTGTTCGTGTTATAATAGACATAGTGTTTAGCCGACGACACACTTCCCCAACTTTCTCTTCCTACCCACAAAAATACTTTCCTAACAACATTAGCTTCTTCTTCGTTTATTTCAAATAAAGCTTGTCCTCCTCCCATATATTTATCTATATAACGATAACCATAAGGAGCTCCTCCCATTACGCTTACACAACCTTTATTAGCTGCGTAAATCTTTCCGCGACGACTTCGTTCCATAATTTTCGCTCGTTCATATTCTGCTATCATACCTTGCATTTGTAACAGTAACTGAGATTCTGGATTATTGTTAATCTCATAATTTAAGAAAACCGTTTCTGCTCCTGCTTTCTCAAATTCTTCAAATTTGATATGCATATTTCCTAGATAAGCGATCAGGTGAATGAATCTATCAATTTTACCTTCTGTTACTTTATCACGTAATTTTTCTAGATCAGGACGGACTAACACTGTAGCCATTGTCAATAAATTTATACTCACTTGTACCCATCCGTACTAATTTGCTTCTCTAAAGCTGCAACTTGACTTGCTATTGTATTTTCTTGTGCTTGTTTCCCTGAAGAAACTCTTGCATATAAACTCACTGTTACCATTTGATCCTCCTTGAATCCCATTTTTATGTTTTAAATTTTTTTGGCTTACTTGCTTTGACACGGCTTTTTCATAAGCATCTAACAAATACTTTTCTGCCAACTGGTTAGTTTCATAGCTACAGCTAATCCGTATAGCTAATCTCTTATTCCCCATGAACTTTCCTTGAAATAATATGTTCATATCATTCATTGAAACTGATGGTTAATTGATTGTTGGCACTATAAATAAATGGCACTCTTGTTTTTGGACATAGAAGTTTTCGAGAAATGCTTTTCTCTAATTTTACGTTTTTTGCAACATTGTTGGCGGGGTAATTACACCTCCCTGCGGCACTCCGCCGAGACGCTTTATCTTTGTTCCATCTTCAAGTTGCATATCTGCACTTAGCCATCTTTGTATGTATAAGATAACCCATTTGTTTGTAGTGTGTCTTCTGACTGCTTTCATCAGTAGATTGTGGTCTATGTTGTCAAACATTCCCTTGATGTCAAACTCTATTAACCAATTTTGGTATCGCTTCCTGGTTTGTCCTATGGCATCTAATGCTGATTTATTTGGCCTATAACCATATGAATCTTCATCAAATGCCTTCTCAAGTTCTGGTTCTAAAACACTTCTTACAACTTCCTGTGCTATACGATCCGAGACAGTTGGTATTCCAAGTGTCCTTGTCCCTCCATCTGCCTTAGTTATATCACAAGCCTTCACTGCAGGTGGAAAATAACTACCGGATGATAGCCTATTCCATAGCTTGTAAAGGTTCTTGCTTAAGTCTTGATCAAACTTTTCAATTATCAATACCTGCTCCTCCTCTGTTTTCTTTAACTCTTTTATAAGCCAAAAACACTAGAGATTTTGGTATGTTAAAAGGCTTTGTTCTTTCAATCATTTTCATCCTCCTTCAAGTTGAATGATTTACTAAAATCAACTAGTTCAACCCCTTTGCTCCATGGTCATTACAACCACTTCTTCACTACTACGCGCCCCAGTGATTTGCATCGCTACTCTAAAGCTTGAGGATTAGCCTCTTGCTTATCTCGCTTTTCATCAAATCGACTGGTTCCTGCAGTTCCTTATTAAAGCCCAGATCAGACTCGCGCTACCTTTATGCCGAACACCACCTACACAGTAATCAGGTTTCTTGTAAGCTCATTAAGAGGAGAACGACTCACTCCCCCTTTCGATGTTCACTTCCCATTTCGACACGTTCATCAGTGGTTCACTTACGTTCGCCTTTCTGATCCTCACCTTCCAGCTCTTACGCTGATTTTTCCTTAACGCTTATGACCCTATCTCTTAAATAGAGCCACTTAAGGTGGTTTGAAACCTGCTCCTGAAAACCGATTTCGAAGGACCTTCCTTCATCTTCAATAAAGCTTCTCACAAACATTATTCTGCTTGTTGCTGCAGCACACAGCCATTTTTGAGGTAAAATAAAACATGATTATGAGGGCTTATTATACAGAAAAAAGTACACAGTGGAATTTAAATTAGAGGCAATAAAGTTGGTAAAGGAAACGGGGCAAGCAAAATAGCTAAAGATTTAGGAATAGATAACAGTACACTAAGTGACTGAAAATATAACGAAAAAGGATCAATAGAAGAAGCATTTCCTGGTAAGGGAAAGTTGGCACCATGTGATAAAGAAAAGTTTGAATTAAAGAAAGAACTAACAAGAGTTACTAGAGAAAGAGACATTTCAAAAAAAGCCCTGGGATATTTTGCAAGTTACAAAGATTTATTTATCAAAAAGCATAGAAACTACTATAAAGTACAGGAGTTATGCAGGATTTTGAAAGTATCTGCTAGCGGCTACTATGGACTAGTAAGAAGAAAAGCAGCAACAAGGGAGCAGCTTCTAGCAGATATTCAAAAAATATACCAAGCATCTAATTGTAGATATGGGGCACCTAAACTAAAGGCTTTAGGTAAAAATTGCAACATCAAAACAGTGCAAGATGTAATGCAAAAAACAAGCTAAGCTTAGAAGAAGATTCAAAACTAAAAAACAGCAAACAGACAGTAGGATTATAGCTCCAAATATCCTGGATCAAAATTTTACTACGGACCAGCCCAATAAGGTATGGGTTTACTTGTATAAAAACCAAAGAAGGCTGGCTATATTGGGCAGCAATAATTGACTTATATTCACGTATGGTAGTTAATGAGTAGTTCAATGGATAAACAATTAATTATAGATGCTTTATTTATGGCTGTTAATAAACGCAAACCCGCCAAAGATCTACTGTTTCATAGTGATCAAGGTTTACCTCTAAAAATTATCAGTTTTTGCTGAACACAAAAAACATCATTTCCAGCATACAGGCTGTTGTTATGACAACTCTGTTATTGAAAAGCTCACTCAAACGGGAGCTTCTTATTGATGATACTTCGCAACACTCTGCTCAGCAAACTAGAACTGCTATATTTGAGTACATAGAAATTTTTATAACAAACAGCGTAGACATTCTACATTGCATTCCTGAGAAATTTGATTCATCATTTTCATAATAAAAATGCCTTAACTTCCTCTCTACTTTTTCTGGGTAAGGTCAGTATTTAAATCCTTACTATTACCCACAAATATAAATGGACTTATAAATAAAGTATTAGAATATTAAAGTTTGCAAATATTGAGGGTATAAAAATGGCAAGTGGGTTGGGAATTATCTCAAGAAAACGTAGTAAAGGTGTTATGCTGCATACAGCTTTTGCTGTTAGTACAGAAGGCTTGGCATTAGGAATAAAAAATTTACTCGAGACCACCTGTTTCTGAAGAAGCCAAAGAGCTAAAAGAGAGGAATCGTAAAAGAGCACATATTGAAGATAAAGAAAGTATAAAGTGGCTAGAAAGCCTAAAGAAAACAGATAGCATTATAGACTCAACTAAAACTGAAGCTATAACTGTATGTGATAGAGAGGCAGATATTTATGAATTTTTTGAACTTGCACGTAATCTTAACTCAGCAGTTTTAGTAAGAGCTTCCAAAGATCGAGATATAAATAGAAAATCCAGATTTTCCAACGATAAACAAAAATTATGGAATTTTTTGAAGACTTCTCTAGCATTGGTACAATAGAAATTGAAATCCCTGTTAGAGATAATAAGCCAAAAAGAACAGCATGTTTAGAGGTTAAGTTTGGGAAGTTTATGATGGATCCGCCTAAAAGGCACATAAGGTATAAAGAGTTATATAACCTACCACTTTATGCAGTTTATGTTGTTCTGTCCTCCTGAAGCAAGTCCGCTAGAGTGGATGCTTTTAACGAATCTTCCTGTTAATACTTTTAATGAGGCAGTTGAAAAGGTTAGTTGGTATTGTCTTAGATGGAAGATAGAGATACTTCATAAAATTTTAAAATCTGGCCTTAAAGTTGAAGAATGTAGACTTGAAACAGCAGAAAGATTAATGAGGTATTTAACGGTTATGAGTGTTATTGCTTGGAGAATTTTTTTTATTACAACAATTGCAAGAACCAATCCAACACTACTTTATTAGCTGAAGAAGAGTGGAAAGTTTTATACGCGAAAATACACAAATGCCCAAATGTAACTCCTACTATAAAAGAGGTTGTTTCATGGATTGCTCAGCTTGGAGGCCACTTAGCCAGAAAAAATGACCCAGAACCAGGCCCCATTACTCTTTGGAAAGGATGGAGACGTCTCTTTGATTTATCAGAAGGATGGAGGCTTGCTACTGAACTTTATACTTATGGGTAATAGTAAGGTTCTCGACCCTACGTTGAAAAATCCAATAAAGGAATAAAAATACAATTTTTTTATTGTACTGTAAGCAAATATACTTTTAACTTTATTATTAATCTATTACGATGTTAAACAGATATTTTCAAAACAATGAATAAAAATGAGATCTTGTAAGTTTTTAGAAAAAGTATTATGTGAGGTAAGGAATATCGAAAATACACTCAAAGTACTAAGCAAAAGCCAATTGGATATAGAGGATAAGATCGAACAAATGTGTCTTCTAGAGGAAATTAGACATGAAATTATCTCTCATGATGCAATAAAAGAATCATTAGCAGATGCTCTTAGCAATACTAAGGGTGCAGACGCTACGCAGCTAAAGTTAATAGAGGGAATACATAAAAGCAATAGTGCTATTCCTGTTGATTTAGTCAAATCTTTGTCCAAAGCTAAGATTGAATGTCAAAATTTATGGAAGCTATCTAATTATGAAGTCAGTAACTTAGAAAAGCTAAAAGAACGCTTTGCTGATCTAATCAAACTCATTCGTGAAGTAGCTTCTATAAAATCGCAGCAATTAAAGTGCTCAAAATATGACTCACTGCTTGCTGACTATGACTCTAATATCACAGAAAAGAACATAAAGGAAATATTTCCTAAGTTAGGCAAATTTTTTAGTGAAAACGTAGAGAAAATAATTGAAAAGCAGAAGAAAGATAAGGTTACCAGTATACAAAAAGTTGCAATTCAGAAACAGATTGAACTTGGCTCGTCGTGCTTACATCAAATGAGTGTTACACTAAATGAGATTTCCACTTCTTATTATGATCCTATAGATTATGATGAATCTGATTTTTGTTGTGGTTTGTTTTTACTTTTACGGCATAATGGTTATGCAATTCATCAAAAATGTTTAGCGCAAAATTCTATAAAGAGCTCCATTACGAAACATGTTATGCATGAAACTCAAGGGTTATTCATGGAAAGGATGATTGGAACATCTAGAGAATTTATTGAGTTCATCCAACCACACATAAAAGAGAAATTTGCTATAAAAGGCAAAACTAATAGCAGTGTTGAAAATTTGTACTTGATTTTCAATAAAGTAAATCTTTCATCTTTTTTAAAGAATGCGGATGAGTTCACTTTATTAGCACATATTATGATGAGAACTAAGTTAGAACAGGATATAATAAATGGTACGTTAGAAATCAAAGATCTGCATGATAAATGGCTTGAAGGTATTAAGCACTATAAAATTCCAGTAAAAGCTAAAAATGAGCTAGACACTTATTTTCAAGATGAGCATTGGACAAGTGGTGTTATAGGCTACTTTCCTATTAAAGTTATAGCATTAATCGCTGCTGTGCAGTTTTTTTCTTTCATTAAGAAGAATCATTACGAATGTTTGGATGCTATAGTAAAAGGAGATTTTAGTTTACTTATCGATTGGTTCTCTCAAAATGTATACAGTGCAAAGTATGACTTTTTGAAACAGCTAAAAAAGGTAACAGGCAGGGATTTAGATATTGAATGCTACACTAGCTACTTATCTGAAAAGTATAATTTGTCTCAATAAATGGTTTTCTTGAGTTGTGTATGAGTTTTGTTCAAAAATTAACCGGAAAGTTTTATAGCCTTTTTACTTTCAAAGGTTTGTTTGCTAGCGATATTGCTATAGACCTTGGTACTGCAAATACTTTAGTTTATCAGAAAAGTCAGGGGATAGTGCTTGATGAACCTTCTGTTGTAGCGAGAGTAAAAGAAAAAGGAAGCTACGTTCCTTATGCTTTTGGTAAAAAAGCTAAGATGATGCTTGGAAAGACGCCTGGAGAAATAGAAGCGATAAGGCCATTGAAAGATGGAGTTATTGCTGATTTTAAAAGCGCGGAAGAAATGTTAAAATATTTCATACGTAATGCAAACACAAAATTCACTGTCAATAAACCTAATATTATCATATGTGTTCCATCTGGGTCCACTCCAGTTGAAAGGCGTGCTATACAAGATGCAGCAGAAAGTGCTGGTGCAAACGAAGTATTCTTAATTGAAGAACCAATGGCTGCAGCAATTGGCGCTGGACTCCCTGTTACCGAGCCTGAAGGCTCTATGATTGTTGACATAGGGGGTGGTACAACTGAAGTTGCAATTATTTCTTTAGGTGGAATTGTTTATTCACGTTCTGCCAGAGTGGGTGGTGATATTATGGATGAGGCAATAAAGTCATATATTCGCGAAAATCACAAGTTATTAATTGGTGAAACAACTGCTGAAAAAATTAAGAAAAATGTAGGTTCAGCCAGTCTTCCAGGTGAAAATAACAAAGAGGGAATGATAATTAAAGGCAGGGATTTAGTGAGTGGCATGCCAAAGGAAATGCTTTTATCAGAATACCAAGTTGCAGAGAGTCTAATAGAACCTGTACATCAGATAATTTCTGCTATTAGGACTGCACTGGAGAGTACTCCACCTGAACTTTCTTCTGATATAGTTGATAGAGGAATAATTTTATCTGGTGGCGGTGGATTATTGCGTAACTTGGGTAAAGTTATTAGTGAAACAACAAGGTTACCAGTTCGCGTTGCAGATGATCCACTTTGTTGTGTTGCCTTGGGTAGTGGAAAAGTGCTTGAAAACATGGATTATTTTGGCCATGTTTTATTCAAGCAAGATTAAATTGTTTTTGAAGGTAGTTTATCGAATTGTTTTGATGGAATTATGTAATATAAATGAGATACCAGTGTCACGCACCAAGTAATTTGAAGGCAATTTTCATAAGGAAGGGGTGTCATCTCAGTGTCCAAACACTGAGATCCAGGAAACTTGATTACAAATAAATATGCTGTTTTAATGAATTTGTATAAATAGACACTAGATTCCAGTGTCACACACTGGAATGACATCATCTACTATGTAAATTTCTCCCAAATCAAAACGTTTGCACAGTTGTATGTTAGAATGACACAAGATTTGCGTTTATAAATTAAGGCGATTATGCTAAAAGAATTTGAAATTGAACCTTTGTTAAAAGATAAAGCTCCGCATCAAACTAAGGCTGTTGTTGCAATGTCTGGTGGAGTTGATAGCTCCGTTGCTGCAGCACTGCTATATAACTTTGGGTACCAGGTGATAGGTGTGACTCTTCAACTCTATGGCACCGACGGTAATGCTAACGCAAGAAAAGGTGCATGCTGCGCTGGACAGGATATTTATGATGCCAAATACGTGGCTGAAAGTGTTGGCTTTCCCCACTATATTTTAGACTACGAGGAAATATTCAAAAAGGAAGTAATAGAGGATTTTGCGAGTACCTATATGCGTGGGGAAACTCCCATACCATGCGTAAGATGTAACCAAACAGTAAAGTTTCGTGATCTATTGCAAGTTACAAAAAATCTTGGTGCGGATGTGCTCGTAACAGGACACTATGTGAGAAGGTTAGAAAAAAATGGTGAGGTAAAGTTGTGCAGAAGCATTGATAAAAGTAAAGATCAAAGTTATTTTTTGTTTGCAACTACTGAGGAGCAGTTAAAGCTTTTGCGATTTCCACTAGGTGGGTTCTATAAAAGTGATATAAGAAAATTAGCAAAATATTTCAGCTTACAAATTTCTGAAAAGCCGGACAGTCAAGATATATGCTTTGTTTCCGAAAGCTATAGTAAAACAATAGCTAAATTAGCTCCACAATCTGTACAGAAAGGAAAAATTGTGGATGTGAATGGAAAAGTGCTAGGTGAGCATAGTGGCATAGTGAATTTTACAGTAGGGCAAAGAAAAGGCTTAGGTGTTGGGTACAGTGAACCTCTTTACGTGATAAAAATTAATACAGAGAATAATGAGGTTATAGTAGGCCCGATCAACGCGTTAATGCAAAAAAAGATATTGATCAAAGAGTTAAATTGGTTAGAACAACCAAAGGAAGGTATGGAAGTAACTGTGAAGCTGAGATCATCACATGCGGGAAGTTTAGCAACAATACACTCAACTGACGAAAAAAATAAAGCCTGTGTCATTTTAAACGACGATTACTTTGGCATCAGTCCAGGTCAAGCCTGTGTAGCGTATAAGGGCGAACAAGTTATTGGTGGAGGGTGGATATGCTCTTAATTTGGTAGCTTAATTTTTTAATGCAGAGTGTAAACGTACAATAATATTTATTGCTATTTTATCCTATATACCACAAAGGTAATTATTATATTGTGGACTAGAGGGATGGTTAAAGAAGTTGAAGAATTAATAAAAATTGTTGGTAAAGGCAATTTATTAGAGGCCTTGTTTATTTTTTTAGGCAATTTTCAACATGCTAACTTAACTGGTAAAATAGACCACAGAAACCATATTGGTTTGTCTTCATTCGTTAGAAAAAAAGAGGAATCATTAGATAAATATTTTAACTTACAATTTAGTCTACAAGGGTTGTTCTTAATTTATACTCAAGCTTATAAAATTTTAAGCAGAAGTAATAATCTGAGCACTCAAGATATCATAGATGAAATATATAAAGTTATTAAGGAGTCTGAGTTAGGTAAAGACATACACGAAATAGTAGATGGAAGAAAATTAGATTTACTTAACGTTTTGGCAAATCCAAAGAGAGAATCAATATTTAAAACAGTAGAAGATTTTGAAAATAAGGTACTTATTGATGTTAGAAAGTTACTAAGTGAAGAAAATGCATTAAACGAATATGACAGAGAATTTGTATTAAATAAGTGCATTATCAGCAGCTATTATTCCATCCACAATATAAAAGTAGATAAAGATGTAGCATTGTTGTTTTCCATAGGTAGTCACTATAAAAAACTTTCATCATCTAACAAAACAGTAAAAAGAGAAGTATTAGAGCTAGTTGGGAGTCCGTTAATATTATTCTTAACTAAAATATTAGGATGTATCGATTTACCAAATGAGAATGGACCTACTAAATATACGCTGAACCGTGAAAAGATAGGTGGAGTAAACAGAACATTTAACATATTGGCAAATCAGAATAATCAAGATTTTTTAACCTTTAAAAGCATCGGCCCAATCTTGAAGCAATTGCTAGAAAAGCAAAATAGTAATAAATTTGAAGAAAGAGTAACAGATCTGAGAAATATACGCTACTTAGCTCCGCAAGAAAGGGGTGAGTATGTATTAGGTAGTAACAATAAACAAAAAGGAGGGTATAAAAACACGTTCTGTAAACTAGCTTTAGGTATGTTTATATTATCTGTTGGATTATATGCTGCTGACTATTTCCTTATGAAACAAAGGTTATTCAACTCAATAACAAATACTATACCACAAGCTAATCTGATGGTTGCTGCAGTACTCACTATTGTAATAGTATATGCTTTATTTCAACTACTGAAACCACCGCAAGAACCACCGCTTTCAATAATCAATGGAGCGACAAACGAGAACTTGATGCAGCATCATGTAAAATAAGTTTATAAATGTAGCAACTTCAAGGTACATATTGTATAATACTCACTCCTGATAAGAGGTAATTTATGGACTTAAGCAAAATAACGATAAAGCCAGATGCAATAAGTGTAGTAATTGAAATAAGTGCAAATGCTGAACCTGTAAAGTATGAATTTAACAAAGAGCTCGGGCTATTACAAGTTGACAGATTTTTGTCTACGTCAATGACTTATCCTTGCAATTATGGATTTGTACCAAACACCTGTGCAGGTGATGGAGATCCTGTGGATGTTTTGGTGCTAACTCAATTTCCTTTAGCGCCCGGGGTTTTGATATCGGTGCGTCCAGTAGGTGCATTACTAACTCAGGATGAAAAAGGAGAGGATGAAAAAATATTAGCTGTGCCTATCTCCAGTGTTGATAGCTATTATGACAATATAAAGAACTATTCTGACTTACCTAAAAACCTACTAGATAAAATTGCTCATTTCTTCTCTCATTATAAAGATTTAGAAAAGGGAAAAACGGTAACAGTTGGAGAATGGGCTGATGTAGAAAAAGCAAAAAAAATCATTGAAAAAAGTAGAAATTAGTTTGCATTAGAGCTGCTTAGAAAAATATTGTTGTTTTTAATATTGCAGTTAAAAGCATTAGACAGGCAGTAAAGGTCTTGATATTATAGTAATTAATTTGGAAGGGTGGCCGAGCGGCTGAAGGCGGCGGTTTGCTAAACCGTTATACGATTGAAAAGTCGTATCGAGGGTTCGAATCCCTCTCCTTCCGCCACTATGTCAAATTTCTGTACTCAATTGAGTGTTAATTATTTTTAACCATAAAAAATATTCAATTTTTGCGGTAGGTCTTACGTCTCCAACTATCTAAATTAGTTCAATATATCAAAGAAAAACAAACTGTTTCGAAAATTTTAACCACTATGTAGCAAATTTCATTTGATTAATAAAAAATATAATCTAAGTTCTATTTAATTTGATTGCAGCCCAGGTAATAAAATCACTGGAGAAAAAGTGTTTAGCACAAGAACTCGTAAGGTTAAGAATCGTGCTGCAGATGCTTTCAGAATGGCTGCTCACTGTGTATCAAAAAGCAAAAGTGGAATGGGTGCATATTGTAGAAGATTAAAAAAGCACCTAGGAGCACCAAAAGCAATTACTGCTACTGCAAGGAAAATAGCATGTATCTTTTATAGTATGTTGAAGTATGGACAAGAATATGTAGAAAGAGGAATAGATTATTATGAAACACGTTACAAAGAGAAAGTTGTAAAAAATTTAATCAAAAAGGCACAGGAATTCGGTTATATCTTAGTTCAACAGGAATAACTAATGGGAAGTTTCTTAGAAGAAGATGAATGTTACAATATTATCTTTAGGAAAAAGATTTATAGTACTTTGGAAGAGCTTCAGTTAGATGTTGATCATTGGTTGCATTCTTACAATAGAGCTAGACCTCATTCTGGTAAGTATTGCTATGGCTATGCAGACCTTTTTTGACAGTATGCATATTGCCTACCAAAAAAATATTGATAACATTAGAACAGATTCTGATATCGGTTTTGACTTCGTCGATTCTTCTGTCAGTTAATTCATGCCTGTCAGATTAAGTCTGGACTATTACAGCTTAGCAAGTTTTGTAAAACTTACAGAGTCAAGAGGAATGAAAGTTTTAAAAAACAATGTATGCTGCAATCATAATAGTTTGGTAGTAACCGAGAGGTACTTTGCTGATAAAAAAAGGCAAATCTTTGGAAATTTTTGGATGATCCTGCTGCTGACGTGCTGAACGGCAAATACGACATTATGTTGTTTACCGCAAAAATTCATATTTTACACAATCGAAACAGGAACTTGAGCAGATAATTTCGTTATACTTAACATGGAAACGAAGGGCCTTTTCACAATCTTCTATCTATCATTTCTTAAACCTCTCCCCTGAACAGATACATATTATTAGTAGTATTATGCATTTCTTTACCACCACTATTAGTTTAGAGCCAATTTTCAACGCTTAGCAATAACCTGAAATCCTGTAATATATAACATTTTTTTAGCAATCTTATCCCACTTTCAATAAACAATGATATTTTAAAAAGGACGTCCACTAGTCTAATTAAAAGGGGATAGACTAACAACAGAAAAAATTGTGTAAAATATCTTTGATACACAACTAGTTTGGTACTATGTCAATTAAACATAAGGCATTTCAAATTCCAACTTTCTTTCAAATAACTGTTTCTTGCTGTTTTTGTGCCTCAAAAAAATTTAGCTTACTTTTGCGCTAGTTCGTTCAAATAGCATTAGTACGATTTACTTTTTTTGGGATGTAGAGATTTTCTAGGGATTGTCTTTTTGAATTCTATAGTATTTTGTTCAACATTGAAACGAGAGTCCAGTTTCAAGCATTGAAGAGACGAATCAAGAGCTGCTTTTGCCTCATTACTCTTAATTATTCGAGTAGTTGGCAATCTAATCAAGTTATTTTCGTTTATACTAATCAGCACATCAAATTCTATGCTATTATTGTGTTGTTTGATATTGCTAGCCCTAATCTTACCGTTTCCAAACCCAAACGTTACAGAATTACTTTCATTATAGTCAATGTCCAAAAAATCAGGTAAAACTGCAAAATCCGCGTTGTTTGCAAATTGAGAAAATGCATTTTTGATGTCGTTAAATGTACCGTAATGGTCTATATGGTCGTCATTAATACTTGTTACAACAGCAATATTTGCAGGAATTTTTAACATAGTTCCATCAGACTCATCAGCCTCGATTAAGAAAATGTCACTCTTGCCAAATTTTGAATTACTCTGATAGGAATTTAATATTCCTCCCACAACTACAGTGGCGTCAGTCCCATAATGATCAAAAATGGAAGCAATCATAGCTGTTGTTGTTGTCTTGCCACTTGAACCCGAAACCGCTATCACATATTTACCTTTCATAATTTCAGCAAGCATATCTGACCTATGTAAAACGGTCTTATTGTTATTTCTTGCTTCAACTAGCTCCACATTATCAGGTTTTATTGCAGAAGAATGTACGACTATTTGAGCTTGTCTAATGCTACTGGCATCGTGACCAATATAGACCTCTATACCTAGTTTTTGTAACCTATCTATATTGTCGTTTAATCGCGTATCACTGCCTTGAACTTTATAACCGAAATTGTGAAGAATTTCAGCGATTGCGCTCATTCCTATTCCACCTATACCGATTATATGTATTACTTCTTTTTTAGTTCTGTGCATATTTGGCAGTAGACGTTTACTTATTACTAAATTTATTATAGTATAATTTAAAATCCTCATGGCTTTCACTAAATACAATGATAAAAAACCTAGCCTTTCCATGCCTAATATTCATTTTGATGAGCAGTTGTAGTTTTAGCAACAGGTATAATCAGACTGCAGGTCATTATAAAATTGGCAATAGCTATACAATAAATGGTATCATTTATCATCCAAAATACTGTAAGTGTTACGAAGAAGTAGGAATAGCGTCGTGGTATGGAATAGAAGATCATGGGACACTTACAGCAAACGGTGAAGTGTTTAACCGTCACTTGATTTCTGCAGCGCATAAGACTTTACCCCTACCCTGCTTTGTTCGTGTTACTAACTTAGAAAACAAAAGAAAGCTTGTTATAAGAGTGAACGATAGGGGGCCGTTTGTTGAAGGTAGAATAATAGATCTATCAGAAAAGGCAGCACAAGTTTTAGGACTTCATAAGTCTGGGCTTGCAAAGGTAAAAGTCGAGTACCTAAGAAAGAGGTCAGAACAATTGATACAAAATACTCCTCATTACAAAAGGCAATATGAAAAAGAAATGCAGAAACGTCACCCAAAACAAAATAGTGCAGAAAGCAAGGGATATGTCGCATTTTTTGTAAACGCTCAGGCTGCTAAATTAGCTGCATCAAAGCTTCGTAATCAAGGAATAAAAAATGTTAGATTGCTTTTTAAGAACAATCAATATTGCATAAAAGTAAGTTAAAACCTGCAGTGCATAGTATGCCAAAAACTCCTTGACAAACTTTTTCACTTTCCTTATTATATCAATGAGAGTATTTATCCTTGTTTTTGGGCTCAACGACAAAATTCAGTAAAAAAACTCAGATATTTATTGGCAAATTACATAAAATTATAGCGGCTGCATGTCTTTTTTATTTTTTCTACATTCAGCCAAATCGCGCTTAAAATAAGCGTTAGCACATTATTACAATGCCAATTTAAATTATTATAGGGTCAAAACTCGCTATACGGGGGTTTTTTTATCTTTTTTTATTTAGTAAATTTCTTAATATTTATAGCTAAAAGAACCTAAAAGAGGTGTCATTCCAGTGCTTGACACTGGAATCCAGTTTCTATTTGGTGCGCTCATTTAAAGTGAAGTTGTTTTCTAGATCCCAGTGTCTGGGCACTGGGATGACAACGAAGGGGCTACTTGAATGACAACGAAGGGTTATTTGGATGATAGCCGTACTTGATCTGGATTCCAGTGTCAAGCACTGGAATGACAGAAAAAGGAGTACTCCCAAAGGGGCTATTGTGTGACATTCCACTATGTCATTCCAGCACTTGATGCTGGAATCCAGTTCTTATTACCTGATCAGCCTTCTGGATCCCAGTACTGGGATGACAATGAAGGTCTACTTGAATGACGAAAAAGGGGTGAATGACCGAACCACTATTCACAATCCCAATTATTACCTTATTTAAAATAAATATTGACTTTTTATTATAGCTATATAATAATTAAATATATTACTTAAGATTAAAGATAAGATTATGACAAGTGATCAATTACTAGCAAAAGTACTCAGTATAATTAACGATAAGGCAGATTTAAATGAAGATAATATAATTCAGGAAATACAAGAAGAACTAAAGAAACAGGATCAAGATCTATATGAAGAGTGGAGAAAAGTTGGATTTGATGTAAATCATTTATTTAGTCAAAAACTTAATGAAGAGTGGAGAAAAGCTGTATTTGATTTAAATCATTTATTTAGTCAAGAACTTACATTGTTGCACGTAGCTGCTAGAGGTGGCTTTGAAAACGTAGCAAAAGTCCTGGTAGCAGCAGGAGCTGATGTTAATAAGAAAGATAGTAAGCACAAGAAGTTTCCTTTACATTTAGCTGCTGAAAATGGTCATGCTGAAGTAGTAGAATTTTTCTTAAATAAAGGGATAAGTGTTAATGTAATGGATAAAGAGGGCAATACTCCTTTGCATTATGCTGCAGATAATGGAAATAGAAAAACAATATCAATTCTAATAAGAAAAAATGCAGATCCTTGGTTAAAGAATTTTCATGATAAAACTCCAGTGGATATTTATGCATCCAAGCATCCTAATGGCTCTGGATACTTAATTCAGCTGAAAAAAGCGAAAATTCAAGGTTATATCGTTTTTTGCTCAATGTCGTTGTTAGGCGCTGCTATGGCAACATCAATTGCTGCGATTAATGTAATTGCATCTGATGTGCCTGTATTAAAGGTGTTGTTGTATGTAAGTATTTTGTATGCATTTGCATCTATAGCTAGATATATTACGTACAAAGTGGCTGAACTGAATGCTAAAAATGAGATTGAAGAAGATCAAGATTTAGACATAATAAATGTTGAAAAAGTGAGTGATGAAAAAAAATCGGTTAACAAAGCAACACACTCAAAAGAATTAGATGGTCTTGTTCGTGCAATAAAAGGCTCTTCTAGAATAGAGATAGTTGATCCATACAAGCAGAAAAAAGTAACACTTGATGATGTTATTGTTTCAGAGAAAGTAAAAGAAGAGTTAAAAATGATTTGTGGTCATATATCAGAGAAGAAGAAGCAAGCTCTTGAAATGTTAGGTTGCAAGATGCCAACAGGCTATATTTTATATGGTCTACCTGGGAATGGTAAAACTCTTATTGCTCGTGCAATTGCATGTGAAGCTAATGCTAAATTTATTAGCGTTTCTGGATCTGAATGTATGCAAAAATATGCTGGACACAGCGCACATTACATAAAAGATCTTTTTGAAAAAGCGAGAGAAAATGCTCCTTGCATAGTCTTTATAGATGAAATAGATGCTGTTTGTACAAAACGTAGTAATAGTGGACGAAGTAATGAAGAACACAACCGAATTGTAAATCAGTTTTTACACGAGCTTGATGGTTTTAATCCTATGGAAGGCGTGACAGTGATTGCTGCAACTAATCGTCTAGACAGTTTAGATGAAGCGGTGATTAGACCAGGTCGCCTCTCTAAACACATTGAAATTTCTTTACCAGATAAGAGCCTACGTGAAAAAATATTGACTCTTTATATGAAGGGAGTACCAATGGCATCAGATGTAAATCTGGCAGAACTTTCAGATAAAACTAATGATTTTTCAGGAGCTGATCTAGAAAATTTGGTAAATGAAGCAAAATTTCATGCTATAGATCAGATCTACAAAGAAGAGTCAGAAGATGAACCAAAAATAACAGTGACCATGGATGATTTTAATAATGTACTTAAAGATCTTAAATCTAAAAAGGTTGAGAATGAGCAAGCGGATAGTAAGATGGAGTTGTTGAACAATATTGAGAATTTTATAAATTTGAGCAAAACGCTTAATAAAAGTGCATAGAAAACAAAAGGATTAGCAAGATGCAAAAGGCATTATAATGCATACAGCTCTTGCTGTACAGAAAGTCTAGTTCTAGGGATACTGAATCAAAAAGTTTATTCGAGACCTGAAGAAATGACAAACCTTCAAAGAACCAATTATGACTTTTTTGAACTTGCACATAACCTTAATTCAGCAGTACTCGTGAGAGCTAGCAAAGATAGAACAGTAAATAAAAAATCTAGATATCCTGAACAAGGCGAAAAGAAGTTATGGGAAATCTTTTCGCCTTGTAGGTACAATAGAAGTTGAAATTCCTGCAAAAGATAAAAAGAACAGCAAATTTAGAAGTTAGGTTTGGAAGCTTCATGATGAATCCATCTAAAAATAACATTAGGCATAAATTTGCTACTTTTTCTTTTTCCGCATCTCCGACAACCTAATTGATATTCCACTATATAAGGCTTGATTTCCAACTTTTTGATGAATGTACGGTTTTTGCCATCTCTCCTTCGCATTTGCAAGTAGGTAACTTTTACCACCTCATCTGCATCCATTTTGGCACGAAAACTTCCTTTGTGCCCAACCTGACCACCTATACTCTTTTCACTTTTTGGCTTGCCCTTTTTTATTTTGTATAACTCTTTTGAGCTGGGAATTGATGAATTTTTAGAATTTAAACCTAGCTTTTCCTTTAATTGAGCGTTCTCAGAGCTTCATTTTCTGCTTTTAAATTTTCTATCTCTATTTTTAAGTTTTCGCAGAGTTCTAAAACATCAACCATATTACCTCACAGCTACTCTATGATTAGTCTTTTTTGTCTACCTTGTTTCACCGCTACCCTGAACAGACACTTGAGGCCCAGGATGAAAATAATGGATCAGCCACCAAGCCCTAAGCGCGCTAGCTCTCGACCCTACTACAGGTCAAAAACAAGTTTTAATACCCTTAGGGCTATGGTAATGGAGTTGGCGGAGTTTGTAAAGCAATTTTTAGTTTTGTTTCTATGGGTCAGTTGGTACGCGCTTTGCCTTTAAGCAGATGTAAAAGCACAACTATTACGAATAACATTCCACCAATAACTGATATAGCGCCACCCGTAATAAAACAAGCACGTGCCAACATCGATGAAATACTTGGCAGATCTGCAACTTTTCTTAAGGCACCATACCCACCAAGCCAAACAAGGCCAGTAATATGGAGAAAATGTCCCAAGCTGTATGCATAAATCTGCCATTTTATGCTAGAGTTTTTTACTTCTTGAAAGTTTAATTTAGGTAATAGCCAATAAATGAAATTCATAAAAGCTATAGTGATTCCAACCACAGAACCATGATAATGAGCAGGAATTGTGACATTGCCTTCAATAGTTAGCACTCCAAGCACACCTCCATAGATGAACAATACAAACGAATGAAGCAAATAATTGCCCTTATCATTGAGTAGGGTCTTTATATTGCGATACACTAGTATTATTAGGAAGCACGGCAGAACTGCTCCAGCAATTCTCATATGCCAAGTAAAGAACTGTACTAACTCAGCACTATCCACTGTATAAACAAAATATGTAAACGGTGCACCTACAGCCAAGATTGTGTTGATAAATAGCGGTAAAATTTTATTGCTTGAGGCCAGACTGGCACTGGAATTCAGCATGATTAAATACACTAAAAACATTGCTTGAGCAAACGCAAATTGCAGCAAATGTCCAGCTCCCCAAAAGAGATATTCATAAAATAAATTCTTATCTGAGTGATATATATCTGTTGGCATATTATTATATGCTAAAACAAAGCAAAGAAATGATGAAACAAGTATAATAACTAGCCCAATCTGTCCCACATAGAGGTATGAGGTTTGCTTATTTGACATATATGCAAGAACTGCATTTATTAATACGCTGACAATAAATAAACTTAGTCCGAGTAAAAATAATTTGTTTTGTAACACAGGAATATAGTTACTTTTGATAACCTCAGTGTTTGGAACAAATGCAGATATAAACATCAGCAGCATAGAAAGGGTTGATAGAACCCATAGGAAGCTAAACCAATTATTGGTGTTTTGTAGGTTAATGATAAAAAGCAGAGATATTATGGAGCACATCCACACCAAAATTGATAAATTTACGTGTATCACCAGCGCATTATCAAAAATATATTGTGCAGAAGGAACGAAGGAAGAAATAAAAGGCAATCGTAAAAAAATAACAATTATTGACAGCAATCCAGAACAAGCAAGAGCACATACTGCCAAAAATATCCATTGTTTGCAAGTTGTGGCGTTATTTTGTATGTTGAGCATGGTCTTTCTTACTTCTGATTGCTATAATACAATACAGGATGAATTTTTCAAATTGATTAGTGTTTCCATGTGTGATTCAAATGACATTACAACAATCCATTGCTCTGTCTAACCAATTTTAATACACGCTCAAAGCACTTTTTTTATTTGCCTGAGGCTTCTCACTCCATTTTTTAAAGTAGTCGTAGCAACTGCACCATTTTGGAAACTCTTTTGGTTCACTGACAACCGCTTTTCAAGACATTTAAGAATCCACAAAATACATCATAAGTCTTTTTGGTTTTGTTTTTTCTACAGAACTCTACTTAGGTTTTTCCCTAATTATGTCACTTTGTTCTCATAATTTATATACTCTATCTCCTGCTTTATTCCTTTCTTGAGATCATGTACAGGTTCTAAAAAGTAGAATTTACAATTCTATCTAAAAGAATACCGAAGAAGAGCAAAAGTCCTACCTGGGAATTATTTTTAAATATGAACATGCATTGACTGGAATCGTCAGGATTGAAATTTTTGTGTTGGTTGTAAAATATGAACCCTATAGCAAGTAGAGCAATATAAAAGATGTTATTTAATGATGATAGTATACCAGCGTATAACCACGCCATTAAGGATATTAAGTAAAATCTTTTCAACCAAGATTTTGTTGTATTGCCAAAATATAATGCGGTAGATTTCATTCCGAGTTTTTCATCATCTTTTTTATCTTGATGAGCGTATACAGTGTCATAACTAAGTGTCCAAAAGACGCATCCTATATAAAATAGCAAGGATTCTATGCTAATCTGGTTTGTTATTGCTGCTGAGCCCATGAGTGATCCCATGTTAAAAGTAAACCCTAAAAACAATTGTGGCCACCAAACGTAACGTTTTAGTAATGGATAAACAACTACCATACACATTGAAACTATTCCAAGTATAAGCGTAGTTCTGTTAGTTAATAGTAAGATTAGCAGGGCAATAGACAGTAACAGTGAAAGTAGAACTAAAGCTTGCTTTATATTTAATGCACCACTTGCAAGTGGCCTATATTTTGTTCGTTCAACATGTGCATCTATTTCTCTATCGAATATATCGTTGATTATGCATCCTGCAGGTCTCATTAAGAATGCACCTATAGTAAACAAAATAAGGAGCAAAAAAGCCTGATATGATAGAAAAGTTGAAGCTAGCAGAATACCGCTCAAACTGGGAAATAGTACAAGCCATAAACCTGTTAAACTGTGTATTCTCATTAATGAGAAGTAATGGTTGAAATACATTAATTAAGTGTAATTACGTAATATTTTACTTACATTAACAAAATTATCGAATGCTAAATCAGGCTTGAAAACTAGCTCAGGTATAAACCGTAGGTCAACATAACGCAATATAGATTTGCGTATTGACCATGCAGATTGGTTCATTTCATTAATAACAGTGCTGATATCATCATTATCATTTTGGATGTTCAATGAAGATAACACAATATATACATCTGCTTTCTTCAAATCTTTGCTTAGCTTTACATCAGATACTACTACTTTTTCATTAAGCACATTACCTTCCATTAAGACTTTTGATATTGCCTTATGTAATACTGATGCTACTTTTAG
This sequence comes from Wolbachia endosymbiont of Armadillidium vulgare str. wVulC, assembly GCF_001027565.1. Classification (NCBI taxonomy): domain Bacteria; kingdom Pseudomonadati; phylum Pseudomonadota; class Alphaproteobacteria; order Rickettsiales; family Anaplasmataceae; genus Wolbachia; species Wolbachia endosymbiont of Armadillidium vulgare. The sequence continues at coordinate 149,928 of NZ_ALWU01000001.1, forward strand.
GTTTCTAATTTCCTTTTTCATGTCCAGCTACTATAACGTTCTTTCTTCTTGCACTAATTGATAAGCTTCCAAAATATCTCCTACTTTAACATCGATATTACCCTCTAGCGATATTCCGCATTCAAAATTTACACCTACTTCTTTAACATCATCTTTAAATCTACGTAGTGCTTTTAACTTTCCTTCATGCAACAATTTGCCGCCACGCACTACCTTAATTAAAGAATCTTTTTTTATAATTCCATCAGTGACATAACATCCGATGATATTACCGGCTTTAGATGCATTAAATATTTGCCTTATAGATGCAGAACCAACACGAACCTCTCGTGTAACAGGCTTTAACATTTTAGTTAGATACATCCTCATGTCTTCAATAAGCTCATATATTATATTGTAAGTATGTATTTCTATACCTTTTTGTTTTGCTAATTCTCTTATTTTTGAGTCCACCCTTACATTAAAAGCTAAAATCACTGCACTTGATGCTTCTGCAAGCAGCACATCTGAATCTGTTACTCCCCCTACTGCTTTGTGTAGAATATTTAATTTCACTTGGTCTTTACCAAGCTTATCAATTGAGCTTGATATTGCTTCAATAGAACCAGTTACATCGCACTTTAAAACTACAGATAGTTCTGTTATTTCACCGTCATTACGACTGAATATATCTAAATTATTGTCGTCTGAATCTTCTTTCTTTTTCTTGAGCACTTCTAACCTGTATTCAACGATTTCACGAGCCTGCTTTTCAGAGTTTACAACAACAAATTTATCTCCAGCATTTGGTACACCATTTAGACCAGTGACTTCAACTGGAGTAGAAGGTAGTGCCACTTTTTCTCTTTGACCAAGGTGATTAACCATACTGCGTACTTTGCTGTATGTTGTACCAATTATCATTATATCACCAATCTTTAATGTTCCTTCTTCAACTATTAATGTAGCTGATATTCCTTTAGCTTTATCTATTTTGGATTCTATTACCCATCCAAGTGCTCGACAATCCTCTATCCCTTCTAGCGTCATTAATTCAGCGATTAATAAAATTGCCTCTTCTAGTTTATCTAAGTTGGTTTTCTTTTTTGCTGATACTGGCACAATTATAACATCACCACCAAGTTCTTCAGGGATTAGATCATATTGAGGCAAACTATTAATTATTCTTTCTACATCACCAGATTGTGATTTATCAATTTTATTAATGGCAACTATAATAGAGACATTTGCTGCTTTTGCATGGTTTATTGCTTCAACTGTTTGTTTCATGATTCCATCGTCAGCTGCAACTATTATTACAACTATATTAGTAATATTGGCACCACGTGCACGCATTTCAGTAAACGCTTCATGCCCTGGTGTATCAATGAAAGTAATTTTTTGCTTATTTTTTGTCGTCAATTGATAAGCACCTATGTGTTGAGTGATGCCACCTGACTCTCTTTCTGCAATATTAGATTCACGAAATGCATCGAGCAATGAGGTTTTACCATGATCCACATGTCCCATAAAAGTAACGATAGGTGGTTTGAGTCTTTTAGGTAAGTTTTCTCTGTTGCTTATGAAGAGTAAATTCTTTTCTTTGTCAGCATCACTTGCTCGTTTAGCCGTATGATTAAATTTTTCCACTATCTCAGATGCTATATCTGGATCCACCAAATCATCTACTCTATAACTCTCACCGACTTCTTCTTTGAACATTTTTAGCACACTCTTGCTATCTTCTGCCATACGAATAGATAACTCCCTGATAGTTATTTTGTCTGGTATAATAACTTCTCTTGATATATTTTTACCCTTAGTAAATTTTGACTTTCTACTTCTTATACCAAATCTTTGCTTAAATACAGGGAGTTGTTCAGTTTTTTCATCTATTGCCTGTGTAATGACTAGTTTAGAATGCTTAGAGTATATATCTTTGCTAGCTTTAAAAGACTTTTTATCATTATTCTCATATTCAATACTATCTTCTTTTTGTTCAACTGAGTTAGTATTACTTAAAATTTTCTTATTTATTTCTTTAGGCAAAGAGTCCGCTTCATTTTTATCTTCAACCTCTTTATGGCTGTCTTCTTTTATTGTTTTTTCTTTTTCTTCTCTCTGATTTCTTTCTTTCAGCAAAGCTGCATTCTGCACAGCATTAATGCGGGAAATTTGTTCTTTTTCAGTTAAAGAGCCTAATTTACTCTCGTCAAACAAATTATATTCTTCTGTAGAATGAATTTTTCTTCTTTTTTTTACTATTGTAGTACAAGTACTTAGATTAGCTAAAGAGTTTAAATTACTGTCCAATTTAAGCTTGCTTAAGCCTTGGATGGTCAATTTTTTATTACTGATATCTTCATTATTCATATGTTTATTCTATTAACCCAAGCTTTTTGCGTGCTTCTATGATTATTAAATCCGCTGTATCTTTTAGATTTTCTTTATTATTAGTTGAGGAAGAGAGTATGCTACAAAACTCATAATTTGATAAATCTGCTATGTCCTCTAAAGTTTTAATATTATGTTTACTAAGAGCAATTTTATTATCTATTGATAAGGTTAAGTTAATTACATCGTCTTCCATACCTAAATTTTTTAGCTCTTCTATTTTTCTATCATTCTCTGCTTTCAGGTAATTATTTGCTCTATTATGAAGTTCATTTGCAATATCTTCATTAAAGCCCTCTATTGAAGCAAGCTCCTTAATTGAAGTGTTAGATATATCTTCTACACTTGAAAAGCCTTCTGTTACCAATAACTGGCCCATAATCTCTTCTAAGTTTAAAGCTTCAGCAAATAAAGCTGAACATTGATTAAATTCTTTACTTCGCCTTTCTGATTCTTGCTGAATACCTAATATCTCAATTTTCCATCCAACAAGCTCTGAAGCTAATCTTACATTCTGACCCTTTTTTCCTATAGCTAAACTCAATTGATCTTCAGCAACTATTAACTCTATGCAATTTTCATTTTCATCAATAATGACCTTTGATACTTCTGCAGGAGTAATGGCTTTAATAACAAATTGACCCAAATCTGATGAGTAATGTATGACGTCGATTTTTTCACCGTTTAATTCGTGTATAATAGTTTTTATTCTATCTCCTTTAACTCCAACGCAAGCACCCACTGGATCGATATTCTTATCAGGTGAAAAAACAGCAACTTTAGATCTTGAACCAGCATCTCTAGCTATACTTTTAATTGTTATCAATCTCTCAGCAATTTCTGGTATCTCTTGATGCAACAATGCCTCTAAAAAACCTTCATGAGTCCTAGAAAGAATGACTTGACGTCCATCATCAGAGCGCTTAACAGACTGTATGTAAGCTTTTACTTTATCTCCTTCACGAAATGACTCGCCACCAATCAAGTTCCGCAAAGGAAGGTATGCCCCAATGCCATTTATGTCTATAATAAGATCTGAATATTCTACTTGTTTAACGATGCCATACCTCATTTCTCCTACCTTATCTTTAAATTCCTCATATTGCTTTTTTAACTCTGCCTCTTTAATTATTTGAGAAATCTTTTGTTGGGCAATCCTTGCTGAAACAAGATCAGTATCAAGAGAAATCAACTCACTAATAGTGTCTCCAACTTTTGCATCTCCTTTTTTTAACTTAGCTTGTGTCAACTTAATTAAGTCACATTCATTTTCTTTTGACTCATCATCAATGACTTTTAGTTGTCTATATGAGGTAACTTTGCCTGTGTTTCTATCTATATTGACTATAATCTTACTTTTGCTGCCATACTTTTGTTGAGCCACTGCTTCGATAGCACTTTTAAGTGCATTTATTATAATATCAAAATCTAAACCTTTTTGAAGTGAGAGCTCTCCTGCTGTTCTGATTACATCAAGGCTTCCAACTATGTTATTCTTGTTGCTTTTCTGCTTAACACTGCTTTTACGATTAGCAATCATATAAATAAATCCAATTTAATTAGTTATAATTATAGCTTCAACGGGCAAAGAACGCTATCTAAAATGTTAAATAGTTGCTAATTTAAGTCAAGCTTTTTCATATTTTTGTATGACGAGCAGCGCAGGAGTAAAGAATAAGGTTAAAATCGTTGCAGCCAATACTCCACTTGCTATGGTTGCTGAAATATCAACCCACCACTGGCTTGATGGAGCATCATATGTGATTTGCAACGTAAAAAAGTTGATATTCAATCTGGTAATCATTGGTATTAAGCCAAAAATTGTAGTTGCAACGGTAAGGAGTATTGGCCTGACACGAGAAATTGAAGCGTTTATTACACATTGCTTAATGCTGTTTTTGTGTACCTTAATTTGTTGATGAAAGGCATCAAGCAATAGTATGTTATTATTCACTATAATTCCTGCCAAAGCAATTATTCCCACTCCGCACATGACAATTACAAAAACTTGCTGAATAAGAAAGAAAACGAAAAATACACATGTTGTGGATAAAAATACTGCTGTCATTACTATAAATGTATAGTATATGTTGTTAAACTGTGCCACTAGCACTAATATCATTAATGTAATTGCTAATATAAAAGCCTTTAGTAAAAATGCTCCTGATTTTTGTTGATCTTCTTTGTCACCTTTAAAATCGATTCTTACTTCCTTGTTCCAATCTTGGCTAATAGAATTTTGAATGAGTTTTACTCTTTCATCAACAAGATAGCCAGTATCAATATCAGCAGAGATTGTCACTGTGCGTGATCCATCAATCCTACTTAGCTTGTTTGCCTTTTTTTCGGGAACATATTTTACTATGCTGCTCATAGAATACGGTCCATTTACTGTATTAATAAAGAGATTATTTATAGTCTTCATGCTGCGACTCTTTCTGGGAAAGCGTAGTACAATATCAATTTCTTCATCTGTGTTATTTGGTCTATATTTTCCAATTAATACTCCGTTTGTAGCCATCTTTATAAAATCGCCAATGGTTGCAACATTTACTCCAGAGCTTGTAGCCTTACTCTTATCAACACTCATGTTCCACTCTATTTCAGGCACTGATCTACTGTCTTGAATATTTATAAATCCGGATGAAGGTTGGTCCATGATTTTTAGGATTTTCTCTGCTACTGAATTCAAACTGGATGCACTTCCGCTTAAGTTAATTTGTATTGGCTTGTCAGCTGATGGTCCTGACTTTTGTTCCTGTACATCAATTATTACTCCTTTCATGTTTTGCACACTGCTCCTTATATCATTTAGTATTTGCTTAGCTTTGCGCCTGCAGCGCCAATCCACAAGTTCCAATTGAATTTTGGCAATAACGTTGTCTGAAAATATTCTCGATCTAGTATAAAAAACATAAATTTCTTTTTCAACACCCAGAATGCGTTCTTCTACTTCTTTAAGTATCAAATCTCGTTCTTTGGCTGATAAGCTTTCTTTTACTTTAACGCTGATTAAAATGTTATCTGAATCTACATCTGGAAAGAACTTCAACCCAGGACCAAAAGTAAAATATAGTATACTAGACAAAAATAAAGCAAACACAACAACACATACAAATTTTTTGGGGTGATCTAAGACTTTCTCTAACATACGTACATAAGTTCTTATTATAGGCCCAGTATTTTTTATCTCACCACTTTCTATAGCACTCATTCTTGTTATTTCTTTTTTTGAAGTTATCGAAGGCTTACCAAATATTGCACCAAGTGTTGGTATAAAAACTAAAGCCATAATGAGCGATCCAGTCAAAGTTAGAATTATTGTAATTGGTATGTACTGCATAAATTTACCGACCGTATCGGGCCAGAGTAACAGAGGGAAAAACACTGCTAATTTAGTCAATGTTGATGATAAAACTGGATAGAACATATCATGAACTGAGGTACAAAAAGCTTCTACTTTATCCATGCCACAAATCATCTTTCTATCAGCATATTCGCTGATTACAATTGCATCATCAACCAGCATGCCGACTGCCATAATTAGACTGAAGAGCACAACTATATTTAGAGTAATACCCATGAGGTAAAGAGCTATTATTCCCATGAGGAAGGAGCCAGGTATTGATAGTGCAACAAGAATAGCAGTCCTTGTTCCCATAAAGAGCATTATTATGGTTAATATTAGTAATACCGCAAATATTATACCGTTTTCCAAATCGTCAAGCACATCACGTACATTTTTTGACTGGTCATTTAAATAAACTACTTTTAAATTTTCAGGTAATTGATCTTTTGCTTTGTCCATTAAGTATTTTACTTGATTTACCGTGTCTATTATGTTTTTTCCATTACGTTTTGAAATCTCTAGTACAATGCTAGGTAGTCCATTAATACGAGCAAATCCTTGGCGATCCTCAAACCCAAGGTATACTTTTGCTATATCTTTGATTCTCAAAACTGCATCACTTTGAGATCTAATAGGAATATTCATAATATCTTCTATGTCTTTTAATAACCCTGATATTTTGATCGAATATTTACCGGTATCATTTTCTAGTGATCCGGCTCTCACCAATCTGTTGTTGTTTGATATAGCTTGAAATATCTCATTTGATTGAATGTTATATTTTGTTAGAACTGTAGGCTCAATTATAACTTCTACTGTTTCTTTGCGTATACCTGCTACTTCAACTTTGAGAACATTTGGCAGAAATTCTATTTCTTTCTTTAGTTTGCGCGCTATTTCAGTTAAAGCTCTTTCCGGCAAATTACCAATCAAGCCAACGTTTAGTATCGGAAATAAGCTCAAGTTTATTTCATTGATTATCGGAGATTCCGCTTCAATAGGTAACTTTGATTTTATGTTTGAGAGCCTTGAACGGACGTTATCAAGTACTTCTTTGGTATCATATTCTGTGCCAAACTTAATTATCATGTGAGCACCGTCATTAGTTGCAAGTGCCCTTAGCTCTCTCACGCCCTCAATAGACCTTAGTTCATTTTCTATTGGAATAGCTAATAACTTTTCACTATCCTCGACAGAAATACCAGGAAGCCCGACAAATATGCTGATTATAGGAATCTGTATATCAGGGTTGCTTTCTCTTGGCATTTTTATATAAGTGTATGAGCCGAAGGTAAAAATCAATATGAGCAATAATATTACTGTTCTATTCCTCTCTACAAGTAAGCTTTTCATGCCAGACATTATACGCATTTATATCATATTATAGCTAAGATAAATTATATATTAATTAATTCTTATACAGTTTTATGTAAACGATCAAAATTTTTACAGATTTGCAAGCATAAGAAAATTTCTATATAATATAACTTTAGCGTGGTATTTGAGGAGTTATTATGGTAGCAGTTCTAAGTGTAACAGAAGGCAAGAATAAAGTTATTGTATCTGGGTTGGTTGGTGCTTCATCAACTTTAGTATTTTTAACAGTGATTCACATCGCTGCAAAGATAGCCATTATGGTTACTGCTGCTGCAGTTACTTACGCATTACTTTCGTTGATTCATAAAGTAAAAGCTAGATCTGCTAAAACTCATGGTATATCAAAAGATGAAGGGTATGAAAGTGAAGAAAAAGATACCGTAGAAGAGCCAGAAAAAACTGAAGCTGAGTTAGAAGAAGAATTAAAAAATAAAAGAGCACAAGAACGCATGGAGAAAAGATTACTTGGTGGTCCTATAAACGCATTTGGCGAACCAATTCTTGATGAAATCAAGAACACTGAGTGCAGTCATTCTGTTAATTATACAAAAACTATGGCAGTACCTGACAAAATTGTTCTTGGTGAGCCAGATAATAAAACTTTTGCACAAAATAATTCTAGCTCTGTAAAGAATCAAATGAGATCTTTACCTGAACGCATAGATGTGTTTGGTAATCAAGTTTTTGGGCAGTCAACGGGCAACCTTACTAATAATACAGGGCTTAGATCTCAAAGTACGCAAAAACCCTCCCCTTCAGACTTGTTATTACAGTACGGAAATGTAGATAATGATGTGAGAAGAGTATTAGAATAATCAATTACCCAAAAGGGGTTTAACGGATTAGGATTTGACAGATAGTTGTTATATTAACCTCTCCATCTCATATTGAGGATCAGATGCAATGCCGTAGACTCTATCTGGCGGGGTAATTTTGTTCTCTATACCAAAAATTATACCTTCAATTATTGCTATAAGCACTTGTTCAAGGTTACAGTCTGCTCCGGGAACACGGTGCTCCAGTCGGCACCTTTTGAAATCGTTGCCAAAATAGGGAATTCTTATTGCAGCAGTTCTGTTATTTACTCCCCAACTAATCGTAGTTGGAGTATGAATATCTGGGTGTTGAAACCTTAAATATGATTCATCATTTGGAGCAAAAAACAACATATGTTTTTTCATCATTGAACATAATCCACCAATACTATGAATCAGGTAGTCACTATATTTTTGCTCGTTGCTATAAAATAAGTTATCGTGATTTGAATTCACGAGATTAACATGCACATTTAATGCACTCCCTGCTCTATCCAAATAGGGCTTTGCTTTAAAACAAACATTTCCACCAAGTTTTTGTGCTACTTCAGTAAGTAATTGTTTTGCTAACTCAAAATGCTTAATTAAATTATCGGAATTCGTATAACAAACACTTTTTATCTCATATTGATTTATAGAACTCTCTTTCTCACAAAAAAATCCAAGTGAAGCTATTTTATTTTTGATGCTACTCAGAAATAAATATTCTTTTTTTATTCCCTCAGTGTAAAACTCCAGTTCAATACCGAATACAGTATGATGGCTCAAATTACTTAATATAATCACAAATTTACTTCAATAAATTTATATTAGATTAGCTATATTTATATGAATACTTTACTTATTTGCCAGTAAATTTAATATTTTATTTATACATAATGTATTACTGTTTTTAATAACATGCTTCTAATCCTCGGTACAAGCGACATTTACAAATTGATCATTTTTATTTCAAAAAAATGATTAATTTTAGTGTTTTTATATCCTTTACAAATCACCAAAAAATCTACATAATTTTTAGTATGTATTAAGTAGTATTAGCTTTTCATCTTACAATAAGCTATTGATTATCTTATGTTTTTCTGATTATTAGTTTTTCTTGGTGTGGTATATGAACTTAATTAGCCCTAAGGTTTCTACTATGTTTTTTGATCAGATTATTACAGTAACAGACCACAATGTTACTTGGGAAAAAATCAAAAATTGTCTTTATAATCTCTATGGAGAAGCAACATATAACAGCTGGCTGAGTTCACTGAGATTTGTCAGCAGCAGAAATGGAGAAGTTTTGTTATCTGTATCAACAAGATTTATAAAAGAGTGGATTACAGTTCACTACATGGAAAAAATATTATCATTATGGCGAAGCGAAGATCAAAGTGTATGTTCTATTGATATTCAAGTAATTGAAGAAAGGAGTTCAAATTCTAATACGATACTAAAAAATAGAGAGGAAAATAATCATAATCTTGGTTCACCGCTAGATCCCAGATTCACTTTTGATAATTTTGTGGTAGGAAAGTCAAATGAGTTAGCATTTACAGCAGCAAAGCGTGTAGCGGAATCTATAGATCCAATATCAGGAAGCAACCCTTTGTTTCTATACGGCGGAGTGGGACTTGGTAAAACACATTTAATGCATGCTATAGCTTGGGACATAGTCAATTCTCCATCAGCAAAAAGAAAAGTGGTATATTTATCGGCAGAGAAATTCATGTATCAATATATTACAGCGCTGAGGAGCAAAGATATTATGTTATTTAAAGAGCAATTTAGATCAGTAGATGTATTGATGGTAGATGATGTGCAATTTATCAGTGGTAAAGATAGTACACAAGAAGAATTTTTTCACACTTTCAATGCATTGATAGACCAAAATAAACAATTGGTTATATCAGCTGATAGGTCTCCTAGTGATCTTGATGGAGTAGAAGAAAGAATAAAATCACGACTTGGTTGGGGATTAGTTGCAGATATTAATGAAACAACTTTTGAATTAAGACTTGGTATATTGCAGGCGAAGGTGGAGCGAATGAATATGTATGTTCCAAAGGATGTCCTAGAGTTTTTGGCAAGGAATATAAAATCCAATATAAGAGAATTAGAAGGAGCATTAAATAAGGTTGCCCATACCTCGTTAATTGGAAGAAGTATGACGGTAGAATCAGCTAGTGAGACCCTAATTGATCTTCTTAGATCAAATCATAGGTCAATCACAACAGAAGAAATACAAAAGAAAACAGCTGAATTTTTCAATATAAAGGTTGCAGATATGCAATCTAATAGAAGGCTCCGCAGTCTTGCGAGACCGAGACAAATAGCTATGTATTTTGCCAAGAAATTTACGCAAAAAAGCCTACCAGATATTGGAAGAAGCTTTGGTGGCAGAGATCATGCTACTGTTATACATGCAGTCAAACAAGTAGAAAATTTTATAAGAACTGACCCAAAATTTGCTGATGAAATCAGTCGATTAAAAAAGGTGTTTAAGTAGCACTTTATTAATGATAACCAGGCTGTTTTCATTTCTTTGATCGAATATCCTTTCCCTCTCTTTCAAATAGATTAAGTGAACCAAGGATCAATATTAGTAAGCTAAGAGAAAATGGCTAGTCGATTGCTTGAAAAGTATATAAAATCAAAATTTAAGTAGGAAATATGGCAGTTAGACTTATTCCAGACAATCTTGATATCAAATTTAGTAAATATGGAAAATTGACAGCGTTTATTAGCGTTATTCTTATCATTTTTTCAGTGCTTACTGTTGTGCTGCGTGGAGTAAATTTAGGCATAGACTTCACAGGTGGAATTTTGATGGAGATAAAATCCTCAAGTGAGGATCATACCATTCTTAATATATTAAGAGAGAATGGATTTACGATACAGAGTTCAAAAGCTAGTGATAATTTAGTTATGCGGTTTAAAGACGAGAGAGATGAGGATAAAATTAAAAAAGTCAAAAATATACTAGAAGAAAAACTGGGTAATTCAATAATTTACCGCAAAATAGACTATGTTGGTCCACAAATAGGTTCAACACAGATATTTGAAGGAATATCATCCATGTTAATTGCAATTGTTGGAATATTTTTTTATGTTTGGCTTAGGTTTAATTGGCAATGTGGATTTGGTGGAGTAACGGCACTAATTCATGACACAATTTTAACTCTTGGCTTTATCAGCTTGACGGGTATTGAGTTTAATATTTCATCAGTTGCAGCTCTACTTACCGTGATTGGCTACTCAATCAATAATTCAGTGGTTATATACGATCGGATTCGAGAGTATCAAAAGAGTAGAAAAAATGCAGCAATGGATGAAATAGTTGATGCTAGTATTAATTCTACGCTATTTCGCACTATGTTAACTTCAGGTACTACTCTTCTTGCTGCTCTTCCTTTAGTGCTGATTTGTACAGGTGTAGTTAAAGATTTTAGCTTGATCATCTTTTTTGGCATTGCAATTGGCACTTGCTCTGCAATATTTATCTCTGCTCCTATATTGACCTGCAGAGCTTTAATAAGCAGGTGAAGCATAAGAGTTAATATATCAATTGACACTTACTAAAATCTCAATTATGATAGTTATATAATTAATAAATTATGGTATTTTTATGATAAAACATCAAAGCCACTGTCATGATAAAGGTAAAATAGCCGGTTTTATCTGTGGTACAGTTATTGGCCCTTGTTTATGCATCGGTATTTTATACTTTGGCTCTACAACTCATATGAGTACAGCAGACAGTTATTTTCTTTGTATTGGTTTGATGGCAGTGTTAGCTACATCTTTAGTAGTCTGTATGTTGGCAGGTCGTGGTATTGAATGGCTTTGTGATAAAATTAGGGAAGGGAAGCAAGAAAATTCCGATACCAAGGATGAGCTTTCTAATGCATGTACAGCTAATTTAAAGGATCAGCATCGAATGCATTGAATTACTACTCATCAGTAGCATTCTCTAGTCACGATGTAATATCAACTTATTATCTCTAATAGTAAAATGAAAATACCTCAAAAAGCTCATTCCAAGTAATGAATGGGACATAGAATGAGTGTTAACGCTAGCCTGCACATCATTGATTAAAAACTTTCCTATTTTAACCTGAGGGATGTGAACAACACCAGCTTTTATTTGACCTTTTGCAGTTTCATATATTTTAAAATCTTGAATGTTTTGTAAGTTAATACCAGCATGTAACGCATCTTTTTGTGATAGAACAATATCAGTTGCTCCAGTATCAAGCAGAAACGTTATATTACGATCATTGACTTGAGCCTGAATATAAAAGTGTCCATCGTATGATTTTGTAAATTCGATACTTCCGCCATCTTGAACTCTTCCTTTATATGGTAGAAAAGTGCTCAGAAACCTATTGCTTAGTTTATCTCCTTGTGAATCAATGAACATTGCAGTAATGACTATTATCAGTAGCCAAATAACTAGATTTTTTGCTGCGTTCATACTATTAACATTTGAAGCCATAAGAGTAAATTTTTAAGATTAGCGTTAAAAGCTATTATTAAAAATAAGTAAATTTTATTGTTTTAGTACAATATTTAATATATACTTTAAGGAGGTATGTTCGATTTAATTTCATGTCAGAAGCAAAAAATTTAATTTTAGCAACAATTCTTTCCATGTTAATTATGGTATTATGGCATATTATTTATGATAATTTTCTTAACACAAGCCAAAGCCAGCCATCGATTGAACATATTGAATCTTCTAACGACCTTGCTCCTATAATACATCAAAATCGTTCTGAAATTATTAATTCTACTCGAGAACAGAGAGTTAATTTAATCAATAACATGATTGAAGGATCGATTTCTCTGAAAGGTGCAAGATTTGATGACTTAATTTTAACTAATTATCACTTAGAACCGAGTTCTTCCTCTTCACAAGTAGTTTTACTGTCACCTGGAGAATCAAAAGATGTATATTTTGCAGAATTTGGATGGCTCGATCCAAGTGGCAAAATTAAAATTCCAGATTCTAAAACAGTCTGGCAAGTGGATGAGACTGAGCTGGCTAGTCGAAAAGTGGCCAATTTATTTTGGAATAATGACAATGGGATTGTATTTAGAATGAAAATTAGCCTTGATGATAACTACATGTTTAAAATCGAGCAAATTGTTGAAAATAACACAAAAAATAACGTAGTTTTAGTTCCTTATGGTAAAATCAATCGTAAACGTGATAATATTAACGAATCCTATTGGATATCACATGAAGGAGTACTAGGTGCATTTAACAATAAACTGGAGGAGTGGACATATAAGGATATTTCCAAGAAACGTTTAATAAAGACAAGCACAAGTGAAAAAAGTTGGTTTGGTTTTGCTGATAAATATTGGTTTACAGCTATCATAACTGAAAAATCTGATAAAATAAATGTAAGCATCAAGTATACGAATGTTAATAATATTGATAAATTTCAAGCAGATTTTGTTAGACCTTACAAACATATACTCCCTGGTGCAAGTGCTTCTACTCTGAACTACTTTTTTGCTGGGGCGAAGAAATTGAATTTACTTGATGCTTATAAAGACACTCTCAATATACCTTTGTTTGATAAGGCTGTAGATTTTGGTGTTCTTTATTTTATAACCAAGCCAGTGTTTTTATTGCTTGAATATTTTAACTTTGTTTTGAAAAATTTTGGCTTAGCAATATTATTGCTAACTTTAGTAATCAAGCTTTTGATGCTTCCCTTGTCTAATAGATCATATATTTCAATGTTTAAGGTAAAAAGTCTTCAACCTGAACTAACTCGTATAAAAGAGTTATATAAAAGTGACAGCTTAAAGCAGCATAAAGAGACAATAGCGTTGTTCAAGAGAAATAATGTAAATCCAATGTCGAGCATTTTCCCTATGCTCATACAAATACCAGTATTTTTTGCTCTATATAAAGTATTATTTGTTACTATAGAGATGAGACACGCCCCTTTTTATTTATGGATTAAGGATCTTTCAGCTCCTGATCCAACAAACATTTTTACATTATTTGGGTTGTTTAATTATAACTTTCCTATTTCTATAGGCATTTTACCTATAGTTTTTGGTATTACTATGATAATTCAGCAAAAGTTAAGCGAACCCAGCAAAGATGACATTCAAGTAAATGTTATGAAATTTTTACCTTACATTTCTGTTTTTATCTTTTCTTCTTTTCCTGCCGGCTTGGTGATATATTGGATATTTAGTAATATTATAACTTTAATTCAACAATCCTTAATAAAGTTCTTCTTAACAAGAAAAGTGGGGATGAATGTCGAAAATACTAATAGTTAATTCAAATTATTATACTGAAATAGCAAACCTTTTGCTTGAGGGTGCAACTAATAAATTCAAAGGAAATAATATTAATTATGAGATAATTGAAGTGCCTGGTGCATTTGAAATACCAGCTACAATTCTCTTTGCGATCAAAGGCAAGAATACTAATTATAACGGTTATTTAGCTCTTGGATGCGTAATTTGCGGTGAAACTGATCATTATAAATACGTTTGCAAAGGAGTAATCGAAGGCTTAAATGCAATTGTTATGCGTTATGCAATACCTCTTGGTATGGGCATAATCACAGCAGATAGTAAAGATAAAGCACTAGTTAGAGCTGACAAAAACAAAAAGAACGTTGGTGGCCATGCAGCCTCAACTGTTTTGCGTATGATAGATTTACACAATAAATTAAAATGATGGATATAGATAAAAGTTGGCGCATAAAAAGAAGTACAGCAAGATTTCTTGCCGTACAGGTTGTTTATTCGAATATTTTCATAGGTTACACTTTTAAATTGGAAGATTGTGAGCTTAAAGACTACATAAGTAAGTTGGAGAATATATTGGAATGCGAAGAATGTGACTATCAGTTCTTAGAAAATTTATTGCATAAAGTTATAAAAAGTAGTGAAGAATATGATAAAATAATAGAGTCTTATTTACACTCAAGCTGGTCACTTTCAAGATTAAATCTTATAAGCTTATCTATTTTGCGTGTTGCAGTATGTGAGTTAATTAATTGTGATACACCAGCCCCAGTTATTATTAATGAATATACTAACATTGCATCTGATTTACTTGATGCCCCAAACAAAATTGGTTTTATTAATGGGTTATTAGATAAGGTAAAGGATGCAGTCAGACTAAATAAAAATCCTTAGCCACTTCTCACGTATCTGTTTAGGGGAGTGGTTTAAAAAACGATAGATAGAAGATTATGAAAAGGCCTTTTGCTTCCAAAGGTCTTACCCCTTTTGAATTTATATGTTCTCAATGCTCCTGATTTATTTATACTAAACCCTCACCATTGCACTCTGGGACCATATAGCTAAGAGAAAATTACCAATCACATTTTTTATCTTGTGGCTTTATTTGCAATATTGCTATCAGGCTGACCAATAAGCAGAAGACTATATAAAGCCCAGCAGCAAAGTTTATTTTAGGGAATGTTATAGTAAACCAAGTGCATATCATAGGAGTGAATCCACCATGCAAGGCAAAAGAGATGTTGCGTGATAAGCTCACACCACTAAATCTAACATTGGTAGGAAAAAGCTCAGCAGTAACTATCCCTATAGGATTGATACCTCTCTCTATTATAGAAAGAACCATCACACTCAACATAATTATAAGATAGCTCTTATAGTAATATGCAATAGATAACATAGGACAACATAGTGCCATTGTGATCACTATAAATAAGATTACTGTACGCTCTCTTCCTACCTTATCAGCTAAAATTCCAAGCACTATTGAAGATATCGGCATTAATATACTGGTTATAACGAGCACAACTTCGTTGACATACGTTGTTACATAAGTCTCAACCGACACTATTTCTTTTGCAATTGTTCTAAGAAATATGGTAAATCCAACAGCAACATTAACAGGTACAGATATTAAAATGGCAAGTATCAGGGCTCTCTTGTAGCGTTTTGTAAGCTCTATTATTGGTAAATTAGGTAAATTTCTTTGTTCTCGATTTTTTTCATACGCTGGAGTTTCTCCTAATGTGTATATACTATATGCGCTGATTAATCCTAAAATAGCTGAAAAAGTAAACGGCACCCTCCAACCCCAAGCGTTAAAATCAGTGTTTTTTTTGCAGATGATCACTGCAATTACAGAGAGCAATATACCAATGGAGCGACCAAAACTTATTATTCCAAAAAACATTCCTAGTTTTTTCTTATTAGGTAAATGCTCTATGAGATAAACAGAACTGCCTCCTTGTTCAGCGCCAAGTGCAATCCCTTGTATCAGATGGATTGTAAGAAGCAATACAGTAGAAGTTATACCTATTTTATTATAACTTGGAATAAACGCAACGAGACTAGACGGAATCGATATTAGCAAGATAGCAATCGTTAACGCCATTCTCCTTCCATACCTGTCACCAATGTGACCAAATACAGATGCACCAAGTGGCCTTACCATAGCACCCAATCCTGCAATTCCAAACAATTGCAGGATGCTGTAGTAGATATCTTTTGCACAACAAAACTCTCTACTAATTATGTTAACCAGATCGATAAAGAGCATATGGTCATACCATATTGCGATTCTGCAGAGTATCGTTGCTATCAATACCCTTGTTTGTTGATTGTACACTTAGTTTAATTTGTAAATGTCTGCTTATTTTTATTTTGGCTTCTTTTTGGAATTTTGCAACTCAAGCGTATGGTTCGTATGTAGCAATTTAAATATTATTAAAATTGGAAATAGATTTCTTGCATAACCAGGTGTCATCCCAGTACTCCTTTCCCTGTCATTCAAGTAGCTGACACTGGGATGACACCTTTGTGTTTAAGACAAAACCTACTATAATATTTCTTCGCGAACAAATGTTCGTACAGTAGCTACTTGCATTTGTTGTAAACTCACTTTTTCTTGATTTTTTGGTTTATCTTGTCTACCTATTTTGCTACTCTGCTGAACGGATACATTTAATATATATATAAATTCCTATCTTTTATGTCTAACAAACCAAGTGTTGGTACGATTGTTGCTTTCAAGAAGATAACGGTTTCTACTGTCTTGGAGTTATTAGCCAGTTTCTTTGATTTTTGATGCAGTGAGCTTGAAGTATCTTTTCTATGCTCTATAAGCCCACCAATTACCATAACTTCGCCGCTCTTAACTTTTAAAGTAGAGTGCATTTCTCTGGTTTCAACAATTGGAATGTTGCTATTTAATTTCATTTTATTCTGCTGTGCGACATATTCTATATTTGGGTCTTTAGTGTAATCGTTAATCCTTGATAAAGTTGGGTGTATATCCATGAATATTTCATTAGTATCAATGTTAATGCTTGGGTGGATTATTAACACCACACCTATTGGAGTGCTATTCATCTTGGTAATTAAAGAATTTCTGGTATCTTTCTGTATATCGGAAGTAAAATAGATATGGTTTTTAGTAAATGAAATCATTGCTTGCTGATTATTTATAGCATGTACTCTAGGGCTTGAAATTACCTTTGAAGTGCCAAATTTATTTAGATTTTTTACTAAATACCCTAGATCAGAGTTTATCGCTAGGTCAATAATGGAGTTACCTTGATTTGTCATAGATTTGGTTTCATTATGCAAATCATTTAAGTTGATACCAGAAAGGTATTTATCGTCTAATATAACTTCAACTATTTTGGCCTCTATCATTACTTGAGAAGACGCCAATTTCTTAACTTTATTAATATATTCTTCAACAGCTTTGTGAATATCTTTTCTAGCATTCAGAATAATGACACCAGCTTCTCTGTTGGATGAAAGAAATTCACCATCATCCACTCCGTTAACATCCATTATTGCGTTTAAGCCTTTTTCTAACGAATTCCATAAGTCACTACTATATTGAGACTTCGTAACATTGTTATAGTTTCTATCAGCATCGCTGTCGGTAATATTGTTACCAATGACAAAATTGCTTTGAGCAGAGTGTTGAATATTGATGAAATCTACGTAATAATTTTGTGCGTATGGCAAATCCTGTTCAATTCTAATTACATCATTATTTATTGAGTAACGCAATTTGGCACTGTTGGCTATATTCTGAATTACTTCATTTATATTCTTATCCTTTAGCTTTAAAATAATATTACCTGATATTTTGGGGTCTATATCCAAGTTAACGTCAGAAAGTTTTCCTATCTCAACCAGTAAATCCTTTACTGATACTTCTTCATTAACATTAATAGAAAGAAACTGATTACTGATTGTAAGATCGGGAAATTCTACCGGCAAAGGTATCATTTCTGGTATTGCTGGTTCATTATTCTCCAAAGGAGTATTGTATTGTTGCAACAAGTAATTGTGCTTATAATTGTTTATGTTAATAGGATATTGCTTGGTAGGTAGATGTGTACAAGAAATAATAAAAAGGAGTATTAAACATCTAAAAATAACCATGAGGGCAGCATACAAGTCTATACTAATAGTTTTCTATAAAAATGTTAAAAATGTATTTAATTTCATTTTCATCGAGCAGATAGTTATCATATATTAGCTATAGCTAAAGTGACTTAGACAACCGTCATTCCGCTACTCGTTAGCACCGCGGCTAATATGTTTTGCACACTCTATCTTGTATTTAAATGTAGATCAGCATAGCCCTAATTTTTTTATATATTTTACTTCTTTCTCTATATTTTATAATAGGCTTGAAAATAAATGGTAAACCTATAATTGTTAAGCTTAGAGCTAGGATTGAAAGTACACAAAAGGCTTTGTGTTTACTATTTAGCTCTTTCAGGTAAAGCATCAAAAATCTACAAAATTTTTTGTAATTTTCTTCGATATTTTTTTTTCTATGAGCCTTGTCAATAAACATATCTATTGCAATATAATCATTACTACAATTAATTGCTCCTTTTTCTATTAACAGCTGAGCTATATCAAAATAATCCTTTTGAATAGTAAGATGCAGAGGTGTAAAACCTTGTTGATCACAAATATTCATATTGGCTTTTACTGCTAATAACATTCTTACAATTTCTACATGGCCTTTTTTAGCTGCAAGTAGCAGAGGAGTTCTGTTACATCTAGTGACGGCGTTAACATTTACCTTAAGCTCCAGCAAGAGCTTAACTGCTTTAGTATCACCATTATAGCTAGCTTTATGTAACCTGGTATTACCGCTACAATCTTGGTCATCTGCTTCTATTCCCTTTGAAACAAGGTATGTTACCATTTTCCTATTATTATGCTCAATAGCGCAATCCAGTGCATCAAAATCATGGTTGTTTTTTGTGCAAATAAACTCTTTCAACCTAGCTTTTGCTTGCTTTACAATAAGCTTTACCAGTTGTATTTTGTTGTTATACGCTGCTAGAAAAAGCGTAGTATTATTTTCTGAATCTTTGGCCTCTATATTTGCCCCTTTCTTTATCAGATATTCTATAATCTCTGCTCTACTTTCATAATGTGTAGTACATTGATAAATGGCCAAAAATAAAGGAGTGCGAAAGTTGTTATCTTCACATTCGAGATTTGCTCCACTATTAATTAAAGTCTGGACGCTCTTTTTAGAGCCGTATAATGAAGCTATGTGAAGAGGAGTGTAGCCCTCCTCAGCATCTTTTTCATTAATTTTTGCCCCTTTTGTTATTAAAAAATCTATTAACTCTGTGTCATCTTGTAATGTAGCAAGGTGCAGTGGAGTAAATCCATTTTTATCTCTAGAATTAATTGTTAATTGATTAACAAGAAGTTTAGCAACTTTTTTATGTCCATCCATAATAGCATAATGCAGTGGATTTCTGTTTTCGTTGTCCACAACATTAAAATCAGCTTCGTGCTCTAGTAATGATTTTACTCCAACTAAATCACCTTCTTTTGTGAGCTTATGCAAGAGAGTGATTCCGCTTGCATCTTTTGAGTTAATATCAAAACCACTTTCTACTAATTGATGTATGTCTTCCTCACGTGCCATACCATTTCCCTCTTTCGCATTAACAATACTCCCACTTAATTAAGTTTGAATGAATCTATAAGAGATAACGTTAGGGAGATTTGCGATAAACGGTAAGAAAAAGGGCGGGAGGATGGCTAAAGTCAAGATTAACTAAAAAGGCATGCTTAAGTTTTATCTAATACAACTAAAATGTAATAGTTTAGACTTGATCTGACAGGTGTGAATTAACTAACAGAAGAATTGAAAACTAATATCAGCATCTTGTTTAATACTACTAATATTTTTCTGAAAAGCAACATGCATACTATCAAAAAACGTTTACATAGCAATATTTACTCAAATGTGGTGGCTTTGTTGCATGGCGATGTATAAGAAGCAGTGGAGGGAGGGATTTATGAGGCAAATTCGAAAATAGACATAGGGAGTACCATACGCGTCAAGTTAAGAGAATACGCCCAATATAGCAACCATTTAAGGTTTATTTGTTATATTTATTTTTTAAGAAATCTTGATCTAAAATAAGATAATTTTTTTTAAAGAGTCTATAAATTACTAATTTTATCGTTTAGTATCTAAAATAATTTTTACCGCTTCTCTTCTGAACTCACCACTTTATTCCACTGTTCTTCATCTAAAATTTCCACCCCCAATTCCATTTTTTTATATTTTGATCCTGGTTCTTCTCCTACAATTAGGTAGTCAGTTTTAGCAGAAAGGCTTGAACTAATCTTTGCCCCCAAAGCTTTATTTTGCCTCCCCTCTGCTCATAGTAAAAGGCTTAAGGTCAATGATAAAAAAATATTAACCTCAAGCAATATAAATCAAAAGCAAGTCCAACAAATTTTGCTAAACCCTGAAGCTTGTTAGTGTTACCATGCAAATTCATCCTGATCTTTTACATAAGCATCATAATCAGCTTCATCCAAAGTTTCTACTCTAGAAAAAGGCAATTTTATTTTACCTTTTATACCTTCTATCACTTTACCTGGCATTTCTTTTATTTCTTGCTTTATGTCTTCTTTTAATTGCTCTATTCGTGCCTTAATAAAATTTTCCGTGAGCTTCATAGATTCTGCTGTTATCTCTTTTATTATATCTTGACTTTCTGCTACAACTTCCTTTGCAATAGGCAATGCAACTTCTTTTGCAACGTACTTTCCAACTGGCGCCGCAATTTCTTTGGCAACATATTTTCCAACTGGCACCGCAATTTCTTTTGAAACGTATTTTCCAACTGGAAAGACGATTTCTTTTGCAACATGTTCCCCAACCGGAGCAACGATGTTTTTTGCAACATAACTACCAACAGGTATAATAATGTTATCTGCTGTACTTTTTGCTAACTTTTTTACTGTATCTTCAGTCAGACCTACTGCTTCCTTCAATATATTACGAACAATACCATAGTTTTTTTGGTACATCATATCTTCATCAGCAGCTTTATACTCGTCTAGATAATACATTTGTTGATAAGGTTGATCAGCTCTGTATTCTTCTTTTGGAAGTTTTTTTGAACCGAAAAAAGGAATGTAAGCAGCTTCATACCTTCCTAGATCATCAGACATTACCATTCGTTGGTGAGGTAGTTCATTTGCATCATATATGTGTCCGTATTTGTTAAATGAATTTAAATCAGACCGCATAATATTCTTCTAATTATTTATATATGCTTATTTTAACATAAGATAACTAACAAAATACTAACTTTTAAGAACTCTTCTCAATTAATACATCAATAAAGGTAAAACCATATAATCTTCTCCTTTCTCTCTTGATACTATTTCTTCCAAACTTGGTGCATTTCCTAACTCACCACTTTATTCCACTGGTCTTCATCTAAAATTTCCACACCTAACTCAATTGCTTTTTTATATTTTGATCCTGGATCTTCTCCTGCAATTAGGTAGTCAGTTTTAGCAGAAAGGCTTGAACTAATCTTTGCCCCCAAAGCTTTAGCCCTTACTTTTGCCTCTCCTCTACTCATAGCACGTAATTTACCAGTAAACACTACAATTTTGTTATTTAAAACAGAATCGCTAGAGTTGGAGCTCATAGGGAGAATTTGCAGATATGCGGTAAGATTATTTAACATTTTAATGTTACATTTCTGAGAAAAAAATGATTTCAAAGACTCAGCTACTTTTTCTCCTATGCCATCTATACCTACTAACTCAGCAGCATTTGATGACATCGAATCATACCAGTTATCGTAAGAAATATAATAATTTGCGAGCAATTCCGCTGCAACTTGGCCGATAAATCTGATACCCAAAGAAAATATAAATCTATCTAGAGTGATTACTCTTCTATTTTGTATAGCACTTAATAGATTGGCTATTGACTTCTCGCCCCAACCATGCTGCTCTTCTAAGGAAAATTCCTTTAATCTTTCCTCTAAAGCAAAAATATCTGGAATTTGTCTTATTAGGCCAAGATCATAAAAAAACTTTATTTGTTTTTCACCAAGGCCAACAATGTCAAATGCATCTTTTGACACAAAGTGTTTTAGTTTTTCTATTATTTGAGCTTTACAGGCAAATTCCTCAGGACATCTTACTGCTACTCCTTCAATCTGTACTTTACTACCACATTCAGGACATATGTCAGGAAACACAAATTCAGGCGTATTTGCGTGACGAGAACCTTCATCTACTTTGACAATTTGAGGAATCACATCCCCTGCCCTTTTAATTGTTACAACATCTCCCTCTCTTATGTCTTTACGTTTTATCTCATCTTGGTTATGTAGACTTGCTCTGCTAACTAGCACCCCACCAATGTTGACTGGTACTAAATCTGCAACTGGAGTTAAAACTCCCGTTCTACCCACCTGTATAAATATCTTATTTAACTTTGTTTTTGCATAAACCGCAGAAAACTTGTATGCAAGTGCTGAGCGTGGCGCTTTGTGTGTACTTCCCAGACGACTTTGTAGCACAAAATCATTTACTTTATAGACTATTCCATCGATATCATAATCCAAGTTATAGCGGCAATCATAGACCTCATTATAGAACTTCAGCATTCCATTCAAACTACTTGTTAAGGAACGATGCTCATTTACACAAAAACCAAGTTTCTCAAGCTTTTCTAGTACTTCACTTTGGCTTTTCTCCATCTCACCAATTAAAGAATAAGCAAAATATCTAAGAGGCCTCTTTGCTGTAATGTTCGCATTCAATTGCTTTAAAGAACCAGCGGCTGCATTTCGAGGATTAGCAAACTCATTGTTTTCATTTAACTTCAAAAAATCGCTGTTACTGATATATATTTCACCCCTTACTTCTAGCCTTCCTTGCACACCCTGTAAAAACTTAGGAAAGCTTTTTATTGTTGCAACATTGTGAGTTACATCTTCTCCTACAAAACCATCACCTCGAGTTGCAGCTTTAACAAATCTTCCATCTTCATAAATTGCAGAAAACGACAATCCATCAACTTTTGGCTCACATAGTATCTCTATTTCATTCTTAATTAAAAACCTCTTTATTTTAGACAAAAATTTCTCTACACCTTGTTCATCATAAGCATTTTCAAGAGAAAGCATAGGTTCTTGATGTTCCACCTTAGAAAATCTCTCATCAGGGGGAGCACCAACACTATCTTGTGTTGCATAATCTCGTGGAAGTGGAAGTTGTGCCTCTATTCCAGCTAACTTTTTCTTCAGTTCATCATATTCAGCATCACTTATTTCTGGCTTACTTTTTTGATAATATAAGATATTATGATAATTAATTTGATCTTGCAGTTTCTCTCTCATCTTTTCTAAGTTAGTCATGATACCAATATAATGCTCTTTGTCGTCAAGTCATGAATTTTTTTCAAAAGGTACCATAAATGATTTCAATTTGCTATGCATACTACTGTTCTGAAAAGTAATACTAATATTAATATAATATTTATATTAATATTAGTATTATTTTTAAGTTAAGGAGTATATTATGACAAAATATAACTGGGATGATCAACTGAGGTACGACACACAGAATACAGTATGGAAAGTAGATCCGAACGAACCAAAAAATTCAGAAAGTCAATTGAGTTATGAACCTTTAGCATATAGCTGGAACTTTGGTAGTAAAATAAGAGACGTGTTGGGCGTAAGTAAGGCAGCAAAAGAAGCTGCAGGAGAAGTAATAGCCGAAATGAGTGACGATTTAAAGGCAGAAGCTAGAAAAGGCAGCTAAAGAAACAGCTGAAGCTGAAATAAACAAAAAAGCTCAGGAAATAGAAAAAAGTATATTGAAGTCAGTAGATGCAAGTGCCGAAAAAGCAGCTGAAAAAGCAGTAAAAAATGTAGGACCAGAAGTTGCAGATCTGCTGAAGCCAGAAATAAAGACTCAGATAGAAGAAGCAGTCAAAAAATACAGTGAAGAAAAAATTGAAAGCCTTATCAAACCTGAGATCACAAGCAAAATAGATGATCTTGTCACTGCACAAAGTGAAAAATCAAGCAAATTTCTAGAATATGAAATGAATAAATTAATCGAAGATGCACATAAAAATTTAAATGGAAAAATAGATCAGATTAAATGCGAACTTACAGAGGTAAAATCTGATCTCTTAGAAGCTAGTGCAAACAGTCTCCATGAGAGCGCAAAATTATTTTCTCTTATGGCAGAAAATGCAACATGTGAAAATCAAGATTTAGTGTATTTTTAATCACAACAGGAGTTTTCGTACTAGGGATTTTATGGGCAAAATTGAAAAAGCCCATAAAAACCTTAGCCATATATAGAATTACTTTGTTAAATATTCTCTACTCCCAGGTTTCGTTATGGGTAATTGTTTTAATTCACTTGGCAGTTCTTCCTCGCTATAGTTTTTGATGTTCAGTTCAATCAAAGATATGATAGGAAAAGGTAGTTTTGTTTCACTATTTCTCTTTATCAAAGAAGCTTCAGCAACAACTTTACCTCCCTCCTCTTCTCCACATTTTACTGCTTCAAGTGAAGATTTACCTGTGGTTATCACATCTTCAATTAGTAATATTTTTTCACCTTGTTTGATTTTAAATCCGCGGCGCGATTCAAACTTACCATTAACACGCTCGCAGAACATTGTTCTGATTCCAAGCTGTCTGCCAATCTCATAACCCACTATTATCCCTCCAATTGCAGGAGATAGTATTAAGTCTATGGGTTCAATAATCTCTTTTCTTATTTTATTTGCCAATAATTCACAAATTTTCATCGCTCTGCTTGGATGTTCAAAGATCTTAGCACATTGTATATACGTATCGCTGTGCAGCCCTGATGAGAGTACAAAATGCCCGTGCAAAATCGCACCAGCTTCTTCAAATTCTTTTATTATCGGATTGTCTAGTATCATTTTAAGTTTTACATTCTTTATTAATTATCTGCGTTATACAGACATCAGACCACACATTTATTGCAGTTTCAAACATATCGATGATTGTATAAATAGGCAAAATCAGTCCCATAATGTACAAAGGAACATTCATTGATACCAGATAACTAGTTGCCATAAAATAGCACCCCATCGGCACTCCAGCGTTGCCAATTGCAGCTCCTGTAGCTAAGAAAATCCATATGAACATCTCACTTAAGGAAAATGCGTGCCCATTCATCTCTGCAACAAACATCACTGTGATTAAAATAAATGCAGCACACGCATTCATATTGACTGTTGTGCATATTGGTAGAATAAAAGACGATAATTTCTTTGGTACCTTTAGCTGATTTTGCACACATTCTATAGTTGTAGGCAGCGTCGCACTGGATGACTTAGAAAAAAATGCAAGTGTGAGTGCTGGCATAACTCCCTTCATCGTTTGAATTGGTGATATGCCTTTATACCACATAAGTAGTGGCAAAATCACAAATGCTTGCACGAAATTTGCAGACATTATGCAAGCAAAATACCAAAAAAGACTATGGAATTCACTGCCACCTTTTAACTCGTATAAAAAACATGTGATAAAAGACCATACAGCAAGAGGAATAAACTTTAATAACCCTTGGGCAATTTTAAGAAGTGTATCAAACAGTGCAGAGAATATTTGGTGTAATATATCCTGTTTTTCTTTTGAGAGCGAAATAATAGCTCCACCCATCAAAAAAGCAATCAATATGCTACCAATAACGTTATTTTCAAGAAAAACTTGCACAAAATTTGATGGAATGAGTGATTTTAAGTATGAAAAGTAATTGTGGTTGCTGTCACTCACACTTTCTATTGTGTTACTTATGAAATTTTTTCTCACTGGATCCACGAGTAAATAGAAAGATAGCGCAACAAACGCAGCTATAATGGTTGTAAGCAGCGTATAAAACAGTGTTTTCTTAAGTAAAACTTTAATTTCAATTGAGTCTTTAAGCCTGGAAATTGTGGACACGATAGATAGAAAAACTAAAGGTAAGCTAATCAATTTCAACAGACTGATGAATATATCGCTAAATAGCTTTGCAACTTCAAATATCACTTCATTATTTAAGTAGTAAGCAACGACTGCAAGCAATATAGAAAAGAGTATTGCAAGTTTGTGCATCGAAAATAAAACCTCAAAACCATATTATACAATAATTTTTGGAATTAGGTTAAAATAACCGGAAGCAGCTATCTACCCAAAACCCTTATCTCCCACTCAAGTTCAACGTTAAATTTATCTTTTACTGCATCTTTTACTCTGTTGCCAAGGTTTTCTAAGTCAAATGCAGTTGCATTATTGTAATTGAGCAGAAAATTACAATGTTTCTTAGAAATTTTAGCTCTGCCGTTATTTAATCCTCGGCAGCCGGACTCATCAATCAGTTTCCATGCCTTGCAGCCTCTTGGATTTTTAAATATGCAGCCAGCAGTTTTTCCTCCTACTGGTTGGCTTTTGTTTTTTTTATCAATAACTTCCTTTAATCTTTGCAATATAAGCTCATACTCTGAACTTACTCCTTTAAACTCAGCTTCAACAAAAATCCACCTTCCTTTTAGACTATGTCCACGATAAAAATATCCCATTTCTTCGCTGGAGAATTCATATAAATTTCCATCTTCTAGATTTACTGCTCTTATCGACTGTACAACACTTGCAATATCACTACCATATGCACCTGCATTCATTTCTATTCCACCGCCAACTGTTCCTGGAATTCCAGCAAGAAACTCAAGTCCGCTAATTTCTTGTTCCCCAGCAAAGTATGCAAGGTTACTAAGCAGCGCAGCACCACCCGCAATTATGGAGTTATTATCTTTACATTTAATATACGCAAATTCCTTACCTAATTTCACCGTTATTCCTCGAATGCCACTATCTTGCACTATTATGTTAGATGTTGCACCAATAACACTAATTGGTAACTCAGTATCCTTTATCAAGCACATTAGATCTTCAATGTCACGTGGCTTAAATAGTACATCAGCTTGGCCACCAACATTTAACCATGTCATTTTAGACATTAAAACATTATAACGATAGATTCCGCGTACTTTAGGTAAGCTTATAAGCATTTTGACTTTAACTCTAATCCTGCATCCATACCCATTTTTTCTGCATCTTCTACAAACGAAGTGCGCTCAGTAAAGTATATACCCCTTTCGTCTGCTAACATACAATAAAGATGCAGCATGTTTTCACTCACATATTCTGCCAAGGCTGCAAGCGGCGTAAAGCATGAACCATTTACTGTCTTCATGAAACTGCGCTCTGATTTTGTCCTTATAAAAGACATATTATTATTAATTTTCTCTAAAAGATCGATAACTTTTACATCATTCTTTCGACATTGAATGCAAATTACCCCCTGCCCTACCGCGCTTAACATGACTTTTGGTGGCAATACCTCTGTAATTGAGTGATGTTTTTTTAATCTTATCAGCCCTGCTTCAGCTAGAATTATTCCATCAAAATTTTGATTTTGCAGTCTAGTTGCCACATTTCCACGCAGTGGTACTATATTCAGATCTGGCCTAAAATTTAGCAATTGAACTTTTCTTCTTATTGAAGAAGTTGCAATCATAGCCTGCTGTGGCAAAGATTTTAGGCTTTCATATTTATGAGAAACAAATACATCACATGGACTTAACCTCTCTAAAACACAAGGGATTGCCAAATCCTTCGAGAAAAATGCAGGTACATCTTTTAACGAATGAACTGCCATATCTATATTATTCTCAAGCAATTCAGCCTCAATCTCTCTGAGGAACAGTCCCTTACCTCCTATTTCAGCAAGGTTTACATTAGCATGTTTGTCACCAGAAGTTTTAATTTTAATGATCTCAAAGGATAGATTAGGAAAAGACTCTGATAATCTTTGTTTTGCTTCCAAAGCTTGGGCAATTGCAAGGTCGCTTCCCCTCGTACCTATTTTAACTAGCATATATTCTTCATATTGTATGTCTATATTCTATGCCTATTTTTTATTATCTCCAATTTAGTTATTGAACATTTTGTAGTTAGCTCTTAGTATCACGCGCGTTAGTAATTGAGGAGTTTATATGTTTGATATTTTAAAAGATTCTAATGGCAGATTTAATAAAAAAAATGCTTTACCCCTTTTCAGTTTCACTGTCGCTAGTGTTCTAACAGCATTAAGTACAGCAGTAGCAATTCCCAGTTTTTTCTCTCATCCTTCTCTATCTAATCATCTCAATTGGGAAGGTCCAAGTTATAGTGAATTTCTTACTACTCACATACCAACTACTATAGTTACTTTTTCAATACTTGGTTTATGCATTTACCTTCCGATTGATAGTATTAGAAGAAATAAACAAATAGAGAATCTTAAAGCTAATTCTGAACCTAATTCATACATTTATAACATTTCAGTAAATAATGTTTCAGAAGAGCAAATTGCAGACCGTCAATTATAGTTAAGTAGTCTTAATCTTTTTTAGGTACTTGTGATTAGCAACTATTCGGTTTACAATGCACCTAGTATAGTTTAAATTTATGTTAAGCAAGCTCATAGTTAAATCTCTTTCGGTATTACTAATTTTTTTGCTATCTTTATACATAATACTGCCAAATTTCTTTGATAATAAGTTTTTCATCTCAAAAAAGAGAATAAATCTAGGGCTTGATTTGAAAGGTGGATCATCTCTGCTCCTGGACGTAGACTTAGATTTCTACTTTAAAGAAAAATCTAGCATGCTAGCCGATGAGATAAAAGAAGGTCTGTTAACGCAAAGTAGCATAAAAAACGATAAACAAATAGTTGTAACTTTAAGTAATATTGATGATTACAAAAAAGTTTCAACGTTAATCCACAAAATAAACCCAAACTTAGAGCTGAGTAGAAAGGATGCTTCAATTCTCATTTCATATAAACCGAATTATAAGAATTCATTAATCAATGAAGTAGTTTCTGAATCGATAATTAATGTCCAAAGGCGATTAGATAAGCTTGGTACTAAGGAAGTAAGTGTACAAAAACAAGGACAGAATAAGATATTAGTCCAAGTTCCTGGAGTAGAAGACACTCAGCAGATAAAATCTCTTCTTGGCAAAACAGCTAAGCTAGCTTTCCATTTTGCAAACACTAACGTAGCAAAGTTGCAAGATATAGACTATGAAACTACGGTTATGCTCAAGGATTCTTTGGGTAATTCCTATCCAATATTCCGCAAGACTGAAATAGGCGGTGATTCATTGGTCAATGCATCAGTTAGATTCAGCAATTTAGGTAAACCAACAGTACATTTTAAATTTGACAGCGTAGCGAGTAAAAGATTTGCGAAAATCACTAAAGAAAATGTAGGAAAGCCTTTTGCAATTGTTCTAGATAACACAGTCTTAACTGTACCAACGATACGTGAACCAATTCTAAATGGAGAGGGAGAAATTAGCGGTAACTTCACTGAAAAACAAGCGAGCGAACTTGCAATACTTTTAAAATCTGGTGCACTACCTGCACCACTTAAAATAATTGAAGAAAAAAACATTGGTCCAAGCCTTGGAGAAGAGTCAATAAAAGCAGGAAAAAGAGCAGCGATAATTTCAATTATCGCTGTTGCTTTATTTATAATGATTATTTATGGCAAGTTAGGCTTGTTGGCGTCTGTTGCGCTTGCTTTTAATGTAACTTCCATACTACTCATTCTCACCCTACTTGAAGCAACTCTTACTCTCCCTGGAATTGCCGGCATTGCACTAACTGTTGGCATGTCTGTAGATGCAAATGTTTTGATATTTGAACGTATTCGCGAAGAAATAAGAGCAGGAAAAAGAACAGCTCGTGCCATTGAAGAAGGATTCAAAAATGCAATAAAAACAATCCTTGATTCAAACTTCACTACATTAATTGCTGCGGGAATAATGTTTATTATTGGTAGCGGAGCAATTAGAGGGTTTTCTGTCACTTTATCAATAGGAGTCTTATGCTCGATGTTTTCTGCAATTACAGTCACAAAACTCCTGATAGAATTGTGCGTGAACCCGAAGAAGCTAGTACTTTAGTATCTGTTCAGCAGAGTGACAAAATAAGATAGGCAAAAAAATGTAGGAATAAATGGTCAGTGCGTGACACACAGCTGCATGAGCATTATCCGTAAGAAGATGTCATTCGAGTAGCCTTTGTGATGTCATTCCAGTGCTTGACACTGGGATCCAGATTGCAAGTAATTAATTGGAGTATGGGTTTTGCGTTATAGAATGAGGCACTTTTGGTAAAGAAAACTGGATTCCAGCATCAAGTGCTGGAATGACATGGTGAAATGTCATTCCCCTCTCTTGTCATTAGAGTAGCTGACACTGGTTCCTTTATGATGGTGTCATTCCAGTACTTCCTCTCCTGGCATCCAGTCTTTTCGCGTCGTTCCATCAAAAACATTGTAAAGTGTTTACCAACTTAGTGCCTAATCTTGATCTCAGTGTCAGCTACTCTAATGACAAGAAAGGGAGCACTAAAAAGAAATGGGTGTCATTCCAGCACTTGATGCTGGAATCCAGTTTTTCATTCAAGCTCATAAGCTTACCGAATCAGTTTGCTTGTAAATTTTTCTGGATCCCAGACTGGGATGACATTATGGAAGCTGGCATGACAAGAAAAGAAACACTGGTTTCACATGCATCTGCAGTACTTTATTAGTCTACTACTTTCATTCCTACAACATTATACCCTGAATCAACATGCAAAATTTCTCCAGTTGTACCACTGCTTAAATCGCTTAATAAATATAGTGCTGCCTTACCAACATCCTCTATTGTAACATTGCGTCTAAGCGGAGAATTATTTCTATTCCACTCTGATATGAAGTGAAAATCACTTATTCCAGAAGATGCCAAAGTTCTGATTGGACCAGCGGAAATTGCATTCACTCTGATGTTCTGCGGACCAAGATCACATGCTATATATTTTACACTTGCTTCAAGTGCTGCTTTACATAAACCCATAACATTATAATTTGGCATCACTTTTTCAGCACCATAGTAAGATAAAGTAAGTAAACTACCACCATTTAACATCATTTTTTCGGCCCTTTGTGCTAAAGCAGTAAAAGAATAGCACGATATATGCATTGCCTTGGAAAAGTTGTTTAGTGAAGTATTGACATACTTACCATTTAACTCATTTTTATCGGAAAATGCTATTGCATGTGCCAAAAAGTCAAGAGTACCCCACTTTTCCTCTATTTCCTTAAAAGCATTATCTATGATTTCCTCATTTGAAACATCACAGTGCAATATTAGCTCCACATTTAATTCATTCGCTATTGGTAATAATTTTTCTTTTATTGTTTCATTTTGATAAGTGATTGCAAATTCTGCTCCATGCTCTGAAAGAACTTTTGCTATACCATACGCTATCGACCTTTTATTCATTATTCCAGTTATTAACCCTTTTTTGCCCTGCAATACCATAAAATTATTTGCCTTTTTTATAATTTGGAATATTAACTAGGCAAAGTCAATTATGTTTTAACTGTAGCTAACGTATATTAAAAAAAAATTGCTTCCGCATATTTTCAATGTAATTATAATTACAAATAGAGATATTTTAAGAGCTCAAAATCTATCTTTGTCTGCAGACTTTTTAATCAAACTCAATAAAAAATGTATTCTTCAGTGTATACACATATACTTAATCTCTGTCGTATGTGCACTGCATTTTATTTTTTACACAGGAGGATTTTATGTCCAGAATTCCAGATACTTGACCTTTACTTTAGCAAAAATCCACTGGCGCCTATGGTTTTTATAAAGAAAGCACAGAAAATAAAAATACTTTAAAGAATATGAAATAAGGACGCTAAGATATAGGCTGCCTGCAAATGCAAGCAGCTTTCACTTCTTTTTTTATCCTTACTTATTTATTACTTGAGCAGGTTGTGCCACAATCACATTTTCCACACTTTTTGAAGGCTTATGTGAAACCTCTACTATTTCAGAACCTTCTTGTCTTAAATGCGATAATGCTTCATATAGAGGCTTTGCTTCATATTGCCTTCCTACTTTTACCTCTTGGTATGCAGCTAACTGATCCCAAGTGAAACCATTGCTTTCAATAAGCTTTACAGAACCGTCATCACTAATATTGATTTTCATCTTACACTCTTTTCCTTCAACATACCAATTCAAGGTCATATCATTGAACCGTTAGCTACTTCATAAATTCTTGCTCCATGCTCATCAATCTGACAACGTATTCCCCTTGTATGACTTTTATCAGGAAGGCACAGCGTAATTGTTTTTACTTCATACTTTTTACACACATCATTACTTATAAGACCCATCAAATTTACTTCCTTTGTGTTATCATCTAGCACAATTCTTACAACAGGCTTAACACTATTATCTGCGTTTTTACTTTCCTTGAGTTTTATAACACTACTTTTTACATTTTTAGCTATCTCCTCTTTAATCTGCTCAGCAACTTTGCCTGTAATCCCCTTACCATTATACTTATTCCCTTCAGCAGTGTACCTATACATACCCTCACTATTCTTATGAACATGAGGCTTTTGTATTACTTTATTAGTGGTATTAGTAGAAGTATCATTCTGCGCTTTAAAGAACTTCTCCCACTCTTCCTGATTATTAATAACAAGAAACTTCTCAGAAGCTTCTCTTTTTTTCCTTTCTTCAATATCCTCATGCTTAGACGCATAAGCTTCCTTGCAAAAAGAAACTGGATTTACAACTTCAGAATTTTTTGGATTACCTAACATTATATACCTCTCTATAAATATCGTTAACATAAAATGTTTTTAATGAGAGGTCAACAAAAAAAAGCCCTACAAATTTCTGAAAGGGCTCTCAATTAAACTTTATATAGAAATGGTAAAATTACTAATCTTATGTTTAATGTTTTAGATAGCATTTTTCTGAATTTTTCAATAAAGAAAATATATTACTGCTCTGAAAAGTAATTATACTGATTAAAATATAAAATTAGTATTTATATGTTAATATTATATTAAATTTTTAATTAAGGAGTATATTATGAAACAACATGAATATCCAATAAGCTATAGTTCAAAGCAAAAACTTTGGTCTGATGGTGATAGGCCGTCATTACAAAGAGGTTTTTTAAAGGATCTTAAGGATAATTTCAAGGATAATTTGGATCGTGTTACAGGCAAAAACAAAGATCCAGCAGAAAAGTTGGAAGATCAATTAAGCTATAGTCCACAAAAATACCTAATAAAGGATTCAGGTGAACTAATTTTGCATTTAGAAGATAGTATTGGTAATCATCCTTGATGAGAGCGCAAGATTAGAAAATAGTGCAATGAATATCCATAGTGAGGGCGCAAGATTATTCTTTATGCTAAATGATCTAGATCCAATGCATTTTTAACCACAGTAAAAAAAGAAGATACTCAGTATCTTCTTTTTTTTTATACAATTACTTCTATAATTAGCTATTTGAAACTAAGTTTTCGTATTCGTTCAGGCAAGGTAGTTATAAGTAAAAATAGCAGATAGTGTTGTTCAAGTGTCACGCGCACAACTGTACGAACATTCATTTTTGAAGGTAAATTGCATAGCAAATGGTGTCATTCCAGCGCGCGACGCTGGAATCCAGAAAAAAAGAACCAGTGTCAAGCACTGGGATGACACCCTCTTTATTAGGCCTAAATCACAATGTTCGTACAGTAAGCACTGACCATTTTTCGTATAAATTGCCTTTATAAACAAATATCTGTAACAACAATTCCCCCATCTTGAAAATTTCAGAAAAACTTGCCTGCTGCTTTTAACAACTGATATTATTTAAATTTCCAAAACCAATCTATTTAGATCTTCTATGTAATTTTTGATTTTAACAAGGAAAGTAACTGCTCCTTTGCCATCAACTATTCTGTGGTCGTAAGAGAGAGCAATGTACATCATCGGTCTGATTTCAATTGAGTTGCCTACAGCAACTGGCCTATTTTGTATACAGTGCATGCCAAGTATTCCAGATTGCGGAGGGTTTATTATCGGAGTGGAAAGGAGTGAACCGTATACACCACCGTTTGAGATAGTAAATGTTGCACCTTCCATGTCTGACACTTGCAGCTTACTTTCTCGTGCTTTTTTACCAAGGGCAACTAAAGTGAGTTCAATTTCGGCAAATGACATTTGGTCAGCATTTCTAATAACTGGCACAACAAGACCTTTATCAGTGCCAACAGCAACACCTATGTCATAATAATTTTTATATATGATTTCATCACCTGAGATTTCAGCGTTAATCTCATGAATTTCTTTCAGTGCTTGCACTGCTGCCTTTATAAAAAACGACATGAAACCCAATTTTATTCCATATTTCTTTTCGAAAGTTTCTTTATATTTTGCCCTGAGATCCATGACATTTTTCATGTCAATTTCATTGAACGTGGTCAGTATTGCAGCAGTATTTTGCGATGCTTTCAAACGAGCAGCAATTACTTGCCTTATTTTGCTCATTTTCACTCGTTCTTCTCTTCTCTCTCCACTTACTACACTTTTTGGTAGTTCGACCGCAGGTTGTTCAGCCTTATTCATATGATCTATCACATCTGCTTTTGTTATTCTGCCTCCCATGCCAGTTCCTTTTACACTTTCTGCACTGATTGCATTTTCTTCCATAATTTTACGAGCTGACGGAGCGTCTTTTTTAGCAGCGCCTTCGCCTTTATCTTCTTTTTTTACTTCTTCTTTTACCTCTCCTACAGCAAATTTTGCCAGTAATTGATCAGGGCTGATTACATCATCTTCTTTCACAAAAAATTCAGTTATTTGTCCTGAAGCTTCTGCAGGTAATTCTAACGCCGTTTTGTCAGTTTCAATTTCAAAGATCAAGTCATCTACTTTTACTGCTTCGCCAATATTTTTCTTTATTTTGACTATACCTTCCGTGATCGATTCACCACCAAGAGTTTTTGGTGCTCTGACTTCTATAATTTTGCTCATAAAACAACTTCCGTATAAAACTTTCTATAAATTTATACATGAAAAGAAGTGTATAA
Organism: Wolbachia endosymbiont of Armadillidium vulgare str. wVulC; assembly: GCF_001027565.1. Taxonomy (NCBI): domain Bacteria; kingdom Pseudomonadati; phylum Pseudomonadota; class Alphaproteobacteria; order Rickettsiales; family Anaplasmataceae; genus Wolbachia; species Wolbachia endosymbiont of Armadillidium vulgare. The sequence goes on from NZ_ALWU01000001.1 coordinate 185,149, forward strand.
CAAACTAATAAATTCATTAGAAGTACCAAGTTTTTCTGCCACCTATCATCTAAGTAGCTGGTTCAGAAAACTTTATTCATAGAGTAGAGTATAGACTATCAATGATTTTTCAGTAATAATATAGTTTTAGGTTGATGTAGTGAACGCTTCATACAGAGATATAGACGTTAAGTTAATTGATATTGTTAGGATGGGTAAAACCGAATAACAGGTTGAATTCAAATGTTAAATCTAGAATCTCTGCCAAAACATCTAGCAATTATTATGGATGGTAATGGTAGGTGGGCAAACAATCAAGGAAGGATAAAAATTGATGGTTATAGAAAAGGCAGTGAGGTTGCATGTGATATTGCTAAGCATTGCACAATCTTGACCATACCTTACTTAACTTTGTATGCATTTTCCATGGAAAATTGGCTCAGACCTAAAAACGAAACTAACTGCCTATTTGATTTATTTTATTCCGTTTTAACCAATGAAGATAAAATCAATTTCATTTACAATCATAACATTAAACTGAATTTTATTGGCAATTTAAGTCTATTGCCCAGTAAAATATTCGATCAAATTAAAAAGGCAGAAGAAGTGACACATAAGAACGATGGCCTATTACTTACTGTTGCAGTTAGTTATGGAGCAAAGCAAGAAATTATACATGCTATCAACAACATCATAAAAGGAAATATCGATTGCGTATTGGAAGACGAATTTGAAAAATTTCTGTATACTAAGGATTTGCCAAAATTGGATTTATTAATTCGCACTGGTGGCGAAAAAAGGTTAAGCAACTTTTTATTATGGCAAGCAGCCTATGCTGAATTGTATTTTTGTGATACTTTGTGGCCTGATTTTTCTTGTCAAGATTTGACCAAAGCACTAGAAGATTATACAAAAAGAGAGAAAAAATATGGTAGATAATAACTTTATGGTTAGAATATTGTCCTCAATAGTAATATTACTCATATTTTCTTTTGCTACATATTTCAGTGATTTATCATTTTATCTACTAATTTTTTCAATCGCAGTTTTATCTTCTTTTGAATGGTATAACCTAACTCAGGGCAATAGAATCTTATACATTTTCGCATTACTATTAATTGCATTACCAAATGCCTCGTTAATATACCTCTATAGCTTACCACAGGGAAAATATGTACTAATATGGCTCGTCTTAACTATTTGGAGTATCGACATTGCTGCCTATTTTTTCGGCAAAAATTTTGGTAAAACTAGAATTTGTCCAATCATTAGCCCAGGCAAAACTTGGTTAGGGCTTTTTGGTGCAGTTTTAGCTGGAGTAGTGTGTACAATTTTTGGCTCAATATTTTTGAGTTTATTTCCAATTCTTTATTCTCCAATAATTGGCTTTACAATTGCTATTCTAGCCCAACTTGGAGATTTTACTGAGTCACTCATCAAAAGAATTTACAATGTTAAAGATAGTGGAGGTATAATACCTGGTCATGGGGGAGTACTTGACCGTATGGATAGCTTCATTTTTACTGCCCCTCTCATTGCTATTTACATAAGCTAAAAAAATGAAGTACTATTAAATTTGGGTTCTTTTCTTTTCACTCACTGCTTTCACTTCAATAGATTGAAATTCTTCGAAGTTTACTATTTCATTCATTGGCTTATTACAATAAGGACAACACATTTCTCCTTCTTTATGTAAATATACTACTGGATGACCAGAACCATCATCATTCTCATCACCACGGCAGCAAACTATTAAATTATTATCCCTCACTTCTGACATGTCGCTCCTTTAGTTTATAGTATTTTATACATTGAACATACTCGTTTGAAAATAAAAAAGACAACGGATATTTATTATCCATCTTTTACCCTATTTAGGTTAATCAATTCATTTTCTACACTTTTTGATACAAACTTGCTAACATCTCCTCCTAATCTCGCTATTTCCTTTACAAAACTTGATGAGATAAATTGAGTATCCTCAGACGCAGGAAGAAATATAGTTTCAATTTCAGGAGAGAGTTTGTAGTTTACCCAACTCATTTGAAACTCATAATCAAAATCTGATACTGCTCTGAGCCCTCTGATAATAACAGAGGCATTCTGCTCTTTGGCAAACTTCATTAATAACCCATTGAAAGATATGACATTTGCATCAATCCCTAGTCCTTTCACTTCATTTTCAGCCATGCTTGTGCGCAGATTTATGTCAAAAGCAGTATGCTTATTAACATTTTCTGCAACACTGATTACTAACTTATCGACTAGCTTACATGCTCTTTTTATTATGTCAAGATGCCCAAAGGTTATAGGATCAAATGTACCAGGGTAGATTCCTATTTTGTTATTAGTGTTCATTTTTTGTTTCTATACTTCAAAAACTTTTGATGGACATGATAACGTTTTTTATCTAAAAATGAAAGTACGTAGTTGGCCTGATAGCTCAGTTGGTAGAGCAAAGGACTGAAAATCCTTGTGTCGCTGGTTCGATTCCTGCTCAGGCCACATTCTTTTTCTTATCAAATTTACCTTTTTATTGCAAAATATTCTATAATATGTTATGATATTGATATAAGTGTTAAGAAGTTAAACTATATGTATAAATGTTATAGCAAAGTGTTTAATATCCTATTAATTATAGTTCTATTATTAAGCAATATTACTTATGCTGGCGTTAGTGAAAAACCGGCATCAACTGCCTTGACGGCAGAAAATAGAGTAAATGATGACATAGTTGTTGGTTTGTTAAAAACGGAAGAAGAGACATACCCGCATGAGCTTGGGCTATCTCAAAGTGTCTACGAGATGCTTAATAATTTTAGAGTTAAAATTGTACTGATTGATTATAATGAAATAATTAGCCTTAAAAAAATTCAGACAGAGTCACTTAATCTCGCAAAACAAGATGAAACATTGGCAAAAAAGTTAACATTAGACCGAATAAAAGTTAAAGTTGCAAAGTTTATTAAAGAACACAAAATAAATAGAATATTCATTCCAGGAAATTACTACAATTTACACTCCGAACCTTTTCCTCCTACTCCTTGTCGCCAGCTTGTTACTGAAGCAATTGTAAAAATAATTGATGATAACCCTGCAATTCATTTACTTGGCATATGTGGTGGTTTGCAAGGCATAATGAATGCAAAGGGAATTGAAGTAGTGAGTGTGGCAAATCTTGTGAGTGATGAAGAGAAGCGAAGATCTCATTTAAAATCAGCACCTAATCCACAGAAAGAGGATGTACCTCTCCAGCAGATAAAGATCGTTCCCAACAGTCGTTTAGCCGAAGTGGTTGCTAGATTTTTATCACCTGACGAAAATGGTTGGTTTTCAACATGTTTTCCAGATGCTCACTCGGGAGCAGTGAGCAATACACCAGAAAATAGAAGAAAATTGGAGTTACTTGGATATAAAGTTACAGCATTTTCGAGTGATGGGGTAATAGAGGCTATTGAAGATAAGCATGGTAATATTTACTTTCAAAGTCATCCAGAAGCCCTTGTTGTGAAGTCAGATAAAAACCTCTATCTATCAAATCACAAGGAACGTCAGGTTTCAACATTAGTTGCTATAGCAATTATAAATGATTTTCTTTATCGCGCTTAATGCTAAAATAAGGAAAATCATTTAATGTCATGCACTGGCATGACAGAAGAGGAAGTACTGGAAAGAAATGGGTGTCATTCCAGCGCGTGACGCTGGAATCCAGATTTATTTAAAGTTAAGTTTTCTGGATCCCAGTGTCTAGGCACTGGGATGACAAGAAAAGGCTACTTGAATGACAAGAGAGGAAGTACTGGTATGACACTTTTGGTGGAACACACATAACTGTACAAACATTGTGATACAACAGTAGTTTACATAAATCCCATAGCGTGCCGAATGAAACGTTTTTTAAGAAAATCTGAATTTTCAACTACCATTAAACCAAATGCTCTAGCGCAAAATATTCTATTGGAAAATATCCTATTTAGCCCATCAGTTGCAAGTGCCATGGTAAAATTATCAAAGTATCTGTCACGTGAAATTTTTTTCAATAGGTAATGACTGCCAACGTCAATACCAGAGACTTTTGCAGTAGTTATTTGTCTTATAACACTCTCTACATCTCTCATTCCAAGATTAAGTCCTTGACCTGCAACTGGATGGATTGAATGTGCTGCATCGCCAATAAGCAAAATTCTGCTTTTATATAACTTTCTCGCAAAAGTAAAACTCAAAGGGTAAGATCTTCTTTCACTCTCTAACTCAATTTCTCCCAAATAAGAACCAAATCTTTTTTTGAGCTCTATGATAAATTCCTTTTCGGATAAGCTCATTAGCATTTTTGAAATTTCGTATTTTTCTGTCCAAACTATTGAAGAAGTATAGCCACCTTTCATTGGCAAAATTGCAAATGGACCACCAGGAAAAAACCGCTCTACAGCTAAGTTTTGGTGATGCAATTCATGCTTTACATTAAATACTATACTATTTTGTTTATAATCAAATTTTATCATTGGTATAGAAAACAACTTTGGCAACTTAGAGTTTTTACCTTCAGCGCAGATAAATAGCGATGATATCAATTGCTGATCATTATCAAGAGCAACCTCCACGTATCCTTCGTCACAAGCAATTGTTTTATAGGAACGTGGAGAATATATATTGAGTTTATGCAAAAAATTATTATTGATTGCATTCCATATAATAGCATTGTTGATTACATAACCCATTGGTTCTTCACCGACCATTTTATGGTCATAGTGCACAGTAAATGGGCTATCTCCATCTAATATGCATATATCAAGTATTGGTTCAGTTTCACCCTCTAAGAACTGCCAGATCCCTAATTTTTCCAATATCTTTTTTGATCCTTGAGAAATGGCAAATGCTCGATTGTCATTAACTGTACGTGGTAGACTATTTTTTTCAATTACGGCTACAGATACAGAATCATTACTGAGGCCAATAGCAGTAATAAGACCAATCAGCCCACCACCTGAAATGATTACATCGTAATTCATTTTATTTACCTAAAATTATATTTTATTCGTTTTGAAAACAGTTTAAATAAACTTTGTAGACACTGAACTTCTTATTACTACCTTAGGATACCTAACATTAGTAACAAAGTATTAATTATTTTGTGCTAAAGATTTTGTTTTATTAAAGGAACCAATTTATGACTACAGATTGCACAAAAGAATTGTCAAATTGCATTAGCAAATATAGAGAAGAGCTTGGAGAAAACAAAGCAGCAATTAAACAAACTGTAACTCGCGATAAAATCAATATAAGCGATTACTTTTATAAGGGTGATAAAACCTGCAACGAAGAAATATTTAATGTAGGAGGCGAGTGTTATGGTACAAAATATGGTGGGAAACAAAAATATACATATGATGAGTGGAAGCAAAAAATTGAAAAACCTCATGCTAAAGATTTGCTAAAAATGTTACAAAACGAAGTAAAAGATAAAATATTAAAGAGTTTTGAGGATTATAAAAAGTATCATGAAAATGCTACTGAAGCTATAAAAAAAGAATTAGACATAGATTCGAAATTAAAGGCAATACTCAGGGAAAAGCAACAACCAGAAACTGATGAAACTCGAGCATATTATGATGTTATACGAAGTTTATATGAAAATGGAGACATGCACTCTCAATTAAAGTGCAATGATCTTGATTGTTTTAACAGAACAATGGAGGATAATTTATCCCAAAAACAATCTGAATTAACTAATATAAAGAATAACTTTTTGGATAATACGCAAAATATTTTTCAACATATTCAAGTTGAAGATAGTCTTTTATAGAGTAAAGAGTGAAATAAGATTATACTGTTTTTCAAATAAAATTTTCTTAAGTTGTAGATTGTTTTTTACAGCTAAGGTAGCTGCCACCACTTGAAATATTTTATTCACCTAAAACTACATTCTACCCATTTTGAAGGGAATGTTCAAAAAAAGCATAGGCGTCAAGTTAAGGAAAAGTGGAATAAGAAAGATACCGTCTTGCTAGTCAACAAAAAAATTACTCAAGCTGTATCATAAAATCAAAAAATACTTCTGATTGTGTAACAGTACACAGATTACAGTTAGTGAATATGTTGAATGGATTGGAAGCATTTTTTGATTTTAAACTACAGTCAACATCCTAGTCTGTAATTCTTGATATGATTTGGATCAAAAGCACTTTTGGATGTCAGGATACCGAAAATGATATGGAGTAGCTTACGCTCCCACAATTGCCATATTATGCTTACCCTTCTTCTTTAGTCTTTGGCAAAAACTCACAATGATAGGATTGTGATTCTTGGCTACTATGGCAGGAAAGAAAAGGGCCTTACGTAATGTTTGTGAACCTGATTTACTTAATCTTGGTTTAGAATGTACAGATGAACCTGATGTTATATTTTTCGGTATAACTCCTGTATATGCTGCCAATTGCCTGGCATCTCTAAAAGCTTTTATGTCAGGGATTTCAGCTAAAATAGCTATTGCTGATTCCTCTCCTATTCCTGGAATAGTCAATAGAAGCTGAAAATTTTCCAACAATTCTTTGTGCTGCTTTAATAGTTTGCGTATGGAGTTTTTTATTATTTCTATTTTTTTAACTATATTCGTTGCAAGATCCTCCCAAGCATTTGCAACTTCTTTAGGCAGTCTCTCTTTTTTTTCTAGGTGGTTATTTACTAATTCTTTTAACGCAACTGAGCAACGATAAAGATGTTTTAATTTTTTCATTTCAGAAGAAGGTGGTGTCCAACGAGTTGGTTCCTGTCTTTGGCAATAATCAGCAATAATTTCTGCATCAGTCTGATCATTCTTTTGTCTTACGAGCTTACTCCTTGTATAAGATTTAATACAATAAGGATTTACAACACTAACAAAATGTCCAGCATTGTGCAGAAATTCAGCCAAAGCTTCGCTATAACAACCACATGCATGCCTTTACTTCTTCCACATTATGCTTTTGTAGAAAACTCAGCAGACCTTGAAACCCAAGATCATCGTTCTTAAAGCTCCTTTTCCTAGTTTCACGCTTTTCTTTTTTACTTATGAATGAAAGAAAAAATAGAAAGTCCCGATCTTATATGCACACGTCAATGTAGATCACCATCCAAAAAAGCATGCGAAAACAAATGCCAAGATTACTGCATTAAGTATGAATTAGAAAAAGCAGAACGCGATTTAGATAATCTAAAAGATCCAGATAATTTAAGTGAGAAAGATCGGCAAGACCTTGACAAGTATCTAAAGTGTTTAGAAGATAATAATGATAATTTTGAATACTGTCTTACTCTTTTTGAGGGTCAATCCAGTTCAGATTATCTATTTTAAAAAGCTTCTCGTTAAGTAACACTTTAATGAGAACGTAAAGTTATTGTCTATCGCAGATGAAATGTAAGATCAAGAGTTCATGTATTTTTAATCTGTGGGAGTGTTAAATAAACTGTGTCAAACTGCATTTTTAATTCAACTCAATTTTCAATCTGTTGGGAAAGAAAATGTCGAGCTGAGATATAGTCAATGCCCAATCATGTACAGGCATAGTCCATTTCTCCTCCGCTTTCTTTATAGCACAATATACCTGTTTATACAAGGCATTTATGCTAGTAAATGAGCCCTTGGTTTTGGTGAATTTCCTAATTTGCCTATGTAGCCCCTCTATGGGATTAGTAGTATAGATTATCCTCCTAACTGGGTCGGAATACTTAAAATAACCAGATAGGTTTTCCCAATTATTCTGCCAAGATTATAGGGTACTTTGTGCCCCATTTTTCATCTAATTCCAACAGATAATTCTCGGCAATTTCCTTACTTGAAGCTTTTCTTTAAATCACTCAAAAAACTCTTTACTAGCTACATACTTCAGTGAGTTACGTATCTGATGCACTATACACATTCTGCATTAGGGAACACACCGTTTATTGCTGCAGGAAAGCTTTTTAGCCCATCTACACATGCAATTAGAATATCTTCCACTCCTCTCTCTTTGAGATCATTTAGTACTCCCAACCAGAACTTCACTTTCAGCTAAATAAAACTTCTTTTCTGCCATTTTGCTAATATATTATACATACATTTACTTACACAACTCCTTAAAAAACCATGAAAACTATCGGATATACAGACTGCAGCGGACGACTACGCCATTCGTTGATTACTGTTTGTCAGTAATACTTGATATCTCTGCCGCCGATATTTTGTGATCGTAAATTTCCTCAATATGTGACGCTATATCTCCATGCCACTGGCAAATGTGCTTAAGACCTTTGCTTCAAGTTCTGTTGTTTGTCTTTTTCTAACTATTTGGGGTTCAAAGCTTCCTTCCCTGTCTCTAGGTGTTAACAACTCAAATGAGTTGTACGTAAAGTTTTTCCCATTTCTTCGATTATTTTCTTCGCTTTCACCAGACAAGTGGTGTTCTATTTCACCTTCCAGACTTGCCTCAAGCAGCTTTTTTATAAACGGTGTCATCTCTTCCTGTTAGCGGTCTTCCTTCTCGTATAGACGACAGGTTTCTAATTCTTTATAATCTACCAATCCGGTAGTTTTATTTACTTGACTCATGTCAAACCTCCGTTTTTTTATATCAATTATATTTTTATTTCTTGGTTTGACACAGTTTATTTAACACTCCCAAATTGGAATACTTTTCCTTCCATAATGCCAGCTTTTAACCATCCTCTTATAATCTTTACTATAGTTGGTGTGGTATGAAGCTTTTCCAATAACACCTTATGGTCAATATTGTCAAAGCATCCAGATATATCTGCATCCAAGACAAATGCCATTTTTCTTTTTAGTGCATCAAATATAGCTCTTATAGAATCGTGACAAGATCTACCAGGTCTAAAACCATAAGTGTTAGGCTCAAATTTTGCCTCCCATTCAGGTTCTAAAGCCATTTTTACAAGTGTTTGTTTTGCTCGATCTGCTATTGTAGGTATTCCAAGAGGACGATATTCTGTTGGTTTAACAGATTTTGGAATCCAAACACGTCTTGATGGTTTTGCTTTTTCCCTTATATTTAAAGAGTTTGCTAATTGCAATCTTTCTTTTTGCTTAAGGCTAGCTTTTCCATCAATACCTGCTGTCTTTCTTCCTCTATTATCCTGAGTTACCCTTCTAACAGCAAGCATCCTTGCACTTGTTGATTTGAGTAATAGTCTCTGAAGATTGTGCATCCTTTTGACATCATTACATTTAGAAGCTTGGTAAATTCGTTTTTGCAGCTTAAATGAAGATTGTTCTAACTTACGCCAGGGAATTTCATTCCATTCATACCTAACTTTTTGTTGGTTCATAACATATTTACTACTACTTACAACTTTATCTTCCAAATTATAGTGTCTACGTCAGCATATCCTGAATATTATTTCAGGCATTAGCTTCTTAGACAATCCTTCCATCATAAAGCTTGCGGTTTGGCTACCTTCTCAAGAGAGCAAATATGATGGTTACCCTGTTCTACATTCTTGTTTCACGCCGCACTTAGTCTCCACCGAAGATTAAGAACATCAAAACTAGACATCTACTATTCTAATTCCTTAAATTATCTCATACCATTTTGGTCTATGCGTGTTCAACCTTTTTTCGCATATTCCGCGTAACGACAGTTCTAACATAGGTTTCTTTCGTAACCTTATGCAGCTTTGCTCGAAGGGATTCACCATAAGGTTTGGTGTTACCTCCTTTTGTCCCATGCTTGCATCCCAAAAGTTGCCACCTCTCAGAATGTGGGCCATGCTTTACCCCTGATGTCTGGGGAGATGGAATTTAACCATCACAACAATGCAACTTCAGGTCGCACGTAGATGATGCGATAGTACACTGTAAAACTCGTAAGCAGGCAGAATTTATGAAAGTAATGATCGAAGAAAGATTGGCTAAGTGTAAACTGAAGTTACATCCTGAAAAGACACACATTGTGTACAGTAAGGATGATGATAGGAGAGAAGAATTTCCTACACAGAGCTTTGATTTTCTGGGCTATACTTTTAGACCTAGAATAGCAAAGAATAAGATGAGGAATTATTTCGTCTCATTTCTACCAGCAATTTGCAACAAAGCTAAGAAGAAGATCAAGAAAACCATAAAGTCATGGAGAATACATCGGATTACGTGGATAACATTAGAAAATATCGAAGAAAATAGATCCAATAGGGCTTTGTTGCATCACTCAAGAGAAAAGAACTGGCAGTTACTGACGAAATTCACTATAAAACAGGCATTTAACCTACGAAAGAAAAATATGCCAACTAAAATGAAGATCAGTAACTGCCATGAATATAACAGATTTCTGCAAGAAAGAGGAAATATTTTTCATTTTATTAATGGAAAATTGGTACGAAAATAGCCCCAAAATGCGAGGTGGAAATTATATTTATAGTAATAAAGTTGTGATTTTAGTGCATATAGTCGCTAGTCTCTTTAGAATTGGCTTAAGACAAACGGTAGGGTTTATAAAAGGATATTTGCAGCAAGTAGGAAAGGGCTTAGCAGTCATTAGCTATTCGCAGGCTTCAAGAAGGTTTAAAAAGCTCAATATTAAGATCAATGATTGCAGAGTTGATAAAAACAATATGGAAGATATTGCAATTGCCATAGACAGCACAAATTTATAATAACACCCCTGGCTACAGTAAGGAAAATAGGAAAGTATCGCAGTTATAAACAGGTAAGATGTAATATTGAGTATAAATAGTAAAAAAGCTATAGCTGCACAATATAGCAATGGTCAACCATTACGGTACTTGCTGACTTGATTTCAGCATGCTAAAAAGCATTATATGCAGACAGAGCCTATGATAGGCGCAAGCTTTATAAATTGTATATGATATAAAGACAAAAATTTTACCGAAAAATCGTGCAGCGGAGCATACAAAATTGGACTATATGGCTGAAAGGAATGCTGCCATTAGATTATGTGGTAAAGAAGGTGTGAAAGAGTGGAAAAAGGAAGCAATTTATGGGAAAAGGTCATATATTGAAGGATTTTTCTCAAGCAAATATTTGTTTAGAAATAGATCTGAAGTAAATCGAGAAAAAGAGTTGCTAATAAAATGTTACTTACTCAATAAATTTACTGATATTGGCATGGCTAAGTTTGAGGTAGTTTCATGAATTTATTATGCTTTACCCACTATCCGATAAGCGATGCAACAAAGCCATCCAATAGTCAGAGGCTGGCTATGGCAGGTTTTATAAATCGGAGATGTATACATCTCTCAGAAATATAGAAAGATACCTCGTAAGATGGGTCAGGACAAAATATGAGAAACTTCGGGATCATGGAAGGCTAGCAAAGCAATTTCTAGGAAAAGTGAGAAAGAGGTCTCCAAATATTTTCTATCATTGGACACTTGGGTTAGGATCAAAAGGCTAAATAATGGGAGCTGTATAAACCGAGAGGTTTCCGTACAGTTCTGCAAGAGACTGGTGGGGAAGTTCCCACTGCCATTAAGTTAAGGAAGGAATGGTCAAAAACTGAACTAAAAAGTTAGAAACAACTAAGGATTTATGGCAAATACTAAAACAAAATAGAGTAGACTTTAAAGCAGATAAACTCTGAAGTGTAAATCACTTAAGAAATAGTTGATTTAGGAGTCATTTTACAGGAGCTATGGCGATAAGCTATCCAGTTATTATCAGAAGATATAAGTACTGTCTTTGGTCAAAACACATGCTTCCTAGCTCTTTTTTGGTAGTTCAGTGAACGAGTATCAGTTACTTTATTACGGTCAACTTTTCTTCCTTTTCTCACCACTAGAGTGTTCATCAAAAATAACTTTGATAATCGATCCATGATGCAGTCTGTGTCTGACTCTGTAGAAAAAATATCGAAAGCCAAGTTTTTTATTGCATTAAATGAGACAGATTTATTGATGCTTTTCTCAGACTTGCCATTGGCTAGGCCTGCGTTCAATGTCTCTTCTATATCTTCTGTCATAATACTTTCTAAGTTGCTAATAAAGATAGTTGACCAAAAATCCTGCTTTATGGTTTCAACACTTTTACCTGTAAAATTTTCTAAACCTAACCTTCCTTTGAGCTTGGAAAAAAATGTTTCTACTCCCCAACGTAAATAGTATAATTCCCCAAATTCTTCAGCTTTAAACTGCTGTTCGTCTAATAACGATGTAGCTAACACTTCAATCTCACTAGAATGAAGAACTATTTTGACTAATCGAAACTTTATTTTATCAGGTAATCCTAACTTTCTTAGCTGTCTCGCTATTTTGACAGATGCAGTTGACACTACTATCGTATCAGATGGACTTTCTGGCTTAAACATAGCATTAATTTCATTAAATGACGAATATGGACAGCGAATTATGTAATTAATGCCTCTTTGTGCAAGCTCAGCAAAAAACCGATAAGAAACATATCCCCTATCACAGATCAGCAAATCATTAGATTTCACGCTGCCAAGCATATCAATAGCTAAGGCAACTTCATAACTGTTACTTCTGCCAAGTACTGATTTTATTGCGACATTGTTTAGTACATCGTAACATACTTCAAAGGTTGTACTTGTGTAATCTCCGAGCTCTTTTTTGGTATAATTTCTTATTGGTCTTGAGCCAAATTCATTTATCACCTCGCTACTTTTTGGCAGGATGAGTATAGAAGCATCAAATGCAAGCATTCTGAAACCATGGTAGGTTTTAAATTCCTTATCTTGGTAGTATAGAGAAACTATATCATCGTTTAGCTCTGAAAACGCAGTATGCTTTAGCTTTTTCCTTGCTTGAGTAAATGCACTCGCCGTAATTGTATAATCCTTTCTTGTATGTAGAATAAACTCATTAAGCATTACTTGTAATGATTTTACACTCTTTCTAAAGATCAGAAGAAATACATTAACGAAAGGCAACTTTCTTTTTCGTGAGAAATCTTTCGAGGATGCTTTGTGAGTGTTTATAAAATTTAAACTCATCAATTTATTTTTTATAAATGTGATTATTCTTTTTTTTACTCATATTATTACTTCTTTTGACTCACGGATCTTACTTGATTTTATAATACAGTCCATCTCTTTTTCCTTAACTTAATGGCAGTGGTGAAGTTCCGCCGGTCTACTCTCCAGCTAATTAATCTTGCAAGAACATATAGAACAATAAGTGAAAAACCTAAAGATGAAATACAAAATTTTTTAGCTAATCAAAAAGAGAATCTTTCATGTGAAATAACGTTACCTAAAATTGATAATTTTTTACCATAGGTTAACACAGTAACTGTTTAAATTAGCAAAAGTTCAATAAGTATAGCTAAGTCTTTGCAATATCAATAATTTCATTGTGTACGTGATTATCACTTTTTGTTTCAATTCCAGTAATAACACTGCACCTATTGGGTTCTTTTACAGCTATTTCTTGAAATCCTTTTCGAACTTTATTATAAAAATCAACGTTCATCTCTTCGTATTTATTTTTATCCTTTGCTCTGCTGAGCCCAACTTGAACATCAATATCTAGAATAAATGTGACATCTGGATATTTAATTTCTACTAATTTGTGTAAGTTTTTTATTAGCCTTAAGTCAACACCGAGCCCATATCCTTGATACGCAATAGTTGAGTCGATAAATCGATCACAAATAACTGTCTTTCCTTCTTTAAGAGCTGGTAGTATTAATTTTTTCATATGTTCATATCTCATTGAAATAAGTAATAAAAGTTCAGAGATGGGATCAATATTATCCTTAAGTAGTAATCCTCTTATTTTTTCTGCAAAATCAGTACCACCTGGTTCTCGAGTCAATACCACATTACTTTCACCGCGAATTTGCTTGAAATAATTTGCAAGTAACTCAGACTGTGTTGTTTTACCAGAACCATCTATTCCTTCGAAGGTTATGAACATAAGTTTTATAATTACAACGCTAAATGCAAACAGTATACATAGAAACCATTTGACATTTAAGCAATAAGATCATAAGTTATATAAAGTAAAATACTCTATAAGCTATGGTTGCACTGAATACTCCTGGGGTAGATTTTGGTTTTACTGCAAAGGATTTCAATCTCTTGGGAGTGGATAACAAATATTATACATTAAGTGACTGCTGTGGGAAAAATGGTCTTATTGTAATGTTTATATGCAATCACTGTCCTTACGTCCAATCAATTATTAGCAATCTAGTAAGCGATGTTAATTTATTGGAAAAAGATTATCAGGTAAATACAGTTGCAATAATGCCAAATGATGTGAATGAGTACCCAGAAGACTCCTTTGAAAACATGATTAATTTTGCCAAGGAAAATAAGTTTACATTTCCATATTTGATTGACAGTAACCAAGAAGTAGCTAAAGAGTATGGTGCTATTTGTACCCCTGATTTTTTTGGCTTTAATTCCAACCTAACCCTCTGCTATCGTGGACGTTTTAACAACACAAAAAAAGAGAAAGTTCAAAATTACGAAATAGGAAGTAGTGATTTATTTCAAGCCATGAAATTTATTGCAGAAACTAGCAATCCTCCAGTTGACCAAAAATCAAGTATTGGTTGCTCAATTAAATGGTCTAATTCTACAGGGTAAATATCATGCACAGTGGCTCTCAGCATTTGTTTGATATTATAATTTTACTCTCTGCTGCTGTATTCATAGTCATAGCATTTTGGAAAATGAATATCAGCCCGGTGCTTGGTTACTTTGTTGCAGGCGCATTGATTGGTTCTCATGGATTTAACCTGATACATTCAGCTGAAGTAATGGATAATTTTGCAGAATTTGGCGTAGTTTTCCTATTATTCATTATAGGTCTTGAATTGACATTTGAACGTCTTATTGCCATGCGTATGCATGTGTTCGGGTTTGGTTCCCTTCAAGTTATAGTTACCATGATAGCAATATGGTGCATTGCTCTCGCCTTTGGAGTGAGTACAAACATGGCAGCAATTATTGGTGGCGGACTCGCACTATCCTCAACAGCAATAGTGTTGCAGGTTCTGCAAGAAAAGGGTTCTCAAGCAAGCCAAGTTGGTAGATTGTCAGTAGCAGTGCTACTAATGCAAGACTTTGCAGTGGTACCTCTGATAGTACTAGTGCCTCTCCTTACTGGCAATTCTGAGCACAGCTTAATAAGTTCGTTAACAGGCTCATTAGTGCAAGCAGCTATTGCATTAGTGTTGATATTTGTAACTGGTAGGTTATTACTGAGGCCCTTATTTTCGGTTATTGCCAAAATGGATAGTAATGAAGTCTTTATATCAACAACACTTCTCATAATATTAGGATCAGCGTTTATTACTGAGCAATTTCATTTATCGATGGCATTAGGTGCATTTGTTGCTGGGTTGCTAGTTGCAGAAACAGAACACAGGCATTCAGTAGAACATGCGGTATTACCATTTAAAGACTTGTTTCTTGGCTTATTTTTTATGACCGTTGGCATGTCTATTGATATTGATCTTTTACTCAATAAGTTACCGCTCGTTACTTTATTATCAATTATTCTTATCGTTTTAAAGACGTCCATTATATATACATTGTGTAGATTTTTTGGGTTTAGAAGTGCGCCTGCAATACAAGCTGGGTTACTGCTTGCCCAAGGCGGTGAATTTGCATTTATCTTATTCCGTTTAGCAGATGAGTTAGATGTACTACCAAGTGAAATCGCTCAAGTACTTATGATGGTAACTACAGTAACTATGGCTTTTACTCCTCTTTTATCAGGAATTGGAGACTGGATAGCAAATTCATTTAGCACTGAAAAAGTAATACTAGACGATGAAGCAATTGAAACAGACACACAAGACCTTTATAACCACGTAATAGTTGCTGGGTTTGGTAGAGTGGGATATATGGTAACAAAAATGCTTACTGCAGAGCACTTAAGTTATGTTGTTGTAGATATTCAATCAAAAATAGTGAAAGAAGGAAAAAATGACAGTTTTCCTATATATCTTGGAGATGCTACAAGACATGAAATTTTAAAATCAGTTGGAATAGAAAGAGCCCAAGCTCTTGTGGTTTCAATAAAGAACGAAGTTACTATAAAGAAAATAGTTTCTCTAGTTGCAGCAAACTTCCCGCATGTAAATATTATAATACGTTTACCAGATTTGAATAATGTGGAGATTTATAAAGATCTGGGGGCTAGTAAAATTATTCCCGAGACGTCTGAAATTGGATTGCAGCTAGGTGGAGCAGCATTAAGTTTAAGTGGAATTAGCGAAAGTGGAGTTACATCTTTAAAAGGTAAATTTAGAAAAGGTAACTACAGTATGTTAAAGGACCTTGATAAAGATGAATAGTCCTCTATCACTTTAATTAGTGACCAGAAAAAACACATTTAATTAAACAACTATACTCTCTAGAAAGGTAAAAAATTGACCTTATTATAACTATGAACAAAATAATCATAAAAAAATTTGGTGGGACTTCGCTAACTGACTTAAATCGAGTTGCAAACCTGATAAAAAACGATATTGAGAAAGGTTGTAATGTAATCGCTGTTGTATCTGCTGCTGCAGGATTCACTGACCAAATGGCTTTTCAAGCTAGGCAAATTTCAAATTTAAATTGTAGACAAAAGTTATCAGAGTATGATGTCCTACTTTCAGCAGGAGAACAAATCTCTTGCGGATTATTAGCTATCACTCTTCAATCTATCGGAGTTAATGCTAAATCATGGCTCGCCTGGCAGTTACCAATTGTAACGGATAATTTTTATTCTGAATCTAAAATAAAAACAATAAAAATCGACCATGTGAAAAGATCTTTTGCTGAGGGTTATACGGCTGCAATCATTGCTGGTTTTCAGGGTATACATGGTAATAGAATCACTACTTTTGGCAGAGGAGGGTCTGACATATCAGCAATTGCCTTTGCGGTAGCCTTTGGTATTAGAACTTGTGAAATTTTTACTGATATTGACGGAATATATACAGCAGACCCAAAAATTGTTCCAAGGGCACGCAAGCTTAAATCTATCTCTTACAATGAAATATTGGAAATGTCATCATCTGGTGCTAAAATATTACATAATCGTTCAGTACAACTTGCAATGAAGCATAATATTAAGATGCAAGTGCTATCTACTTTTAAGAAAGTCGAAGGTACTACAGTACTCCACGAAAAGGATGTATTGGAAAAATACTTAATTACTGGAATAACTTATAGCACTAACGAAGCTCTTGTAACTTTTACTAACTTTGCAAATACCCTGAGTACTTTAAGAGATATGGCAGGAGTAAATATTAAAATTGGCATGATAAATGGATCAAGTTTTGCTATCTCTAAATTTGATATTGATTTAATGAAGAAGTTCCTGAATAAGAGTGAAAGTTATGCTATAAACGATAATGTGGCTAAAATTTCAATAATTGGTATTGGTGTTATGTCTGTGATGTACCGCACACTCAAGGTTTTAAGCGAAAAGAAGATAGAAATACTTGCTATCACAACGTCTGAAACCAAGATCAGTATAGTTGTTCAAAAAAAACACGCTGAGGCTTTAATTAGAGATTTACATACTGAATATGAGCTTGATGTATATCAGCACGCTTGAAATTTATTTACTTGATAATTCAAAAAACTTGAAAGAGCAAAGGTAGTTATTGAAATTATCTTGATTTACATCGGTTATCCAAGTTTGACATTGAATGCTTAACACTTCCTCTATTAACGCTTTTCTGTAATATTTATCTAGATGAGACATTATATCGTCAAGCAGAAGAAGTGGTGCCTTATTGTAATGAATACACCTTGCTTTTACACTGGATAAGATGATAGAAAGCAGTAATAGCTTTTGCTCTCCAGTAGAACAAAGATTTATTGGCATGTCCACTTTTTGGCAAAAAACCCGGAAATTATCGTTATGCACAGAAAAGGTTGCTCTACCAGTTAATGAGTCTTTTTCTCTGTTTTCCTTTAAACGATTCTGAAAATATTCTGCAGTATCGTCCAAAGTTAGCTGGCTGCTGAATTTTAAACTTGCCTTCGGAAAAAACTCACAGGAATGGTTATCAATTGTGCTCTGTAGTATTTTTAAAACAGACAATCGCATACGTAAAATATCAACTGCATTGGTAGCCATTACGTTTTCAAGACTAGAGAGCCAATTTTCATCCAAGATATTCTCTCTCAATAATTCACTTCGTTCACGTTTAGCTTTTCTATATTTCATGTAGCAATAGGTGTAATTTTCTTCAAACAGTGAGACGATACGGTCTAAAAATTTTAACCTATCACTTGGAGAACTAAGAAGAATATAGTCCATTTGTGGAATTAACCATATTACATTGGATATTCTATACAGAGATGAATAACTTGATTGTATTTTCCTATCAATTTGTATTAGTTTCTTATTAAGATTCTTTCCTATACCAATTGAGTTAAGCTCTGCTCCATTAAAAAAGTCATAGTGCACTGCCCAATCTTCATTACTGAATCTATTTTGCATCTCACTGATTTTTGCTTTTTTCATTCCGTTGCTTTTAGCAAGCAATGAGATTGCTTCAAGTATATTAGTTTTTCCAATACCATTTTTGCCAGTTATTACAACTGGTCTATCATCTAAATCCAGTTCAAAGTTTGAATGACTACGAAAGTTATATAATTTCAGTTTTTTTATATAGCAATGGGTAGTCATTCTTTAATTTATATTCTCCTTACTTCTTCTAGAACCTCATCAACATGTCCACTAATTTTTACATTTTTCCAGATCTTCACTACTTTACCTTTTTTATCTATTAAAAAAGTAGTACGCTCTATTCCCATATACTTCTTGCCAAACATACTTTTCTCTACCCAAATGCCATATTTTCCCAACATTTCAGCGTTTTCATCAGAAACTAAAGAGAACGGCAGAGAATATTTTGCTTTGAAGTTAGCGTGGCACTTAACGCTATCTTTTGATGCACCAATTATCACTGTGTCAAGAGAAGAGAAATCTTCTATTTTGTCTCTAAAGCCTTTTGCCTCCATTGTACAGCCCGGAGTATCATCTTTAGGATAAAAATAAAGGACTACATTTTTTTTATCAAAAAATTCACTCAACGATAAAATCTCACCAGAATCTGTTGGCAAGCTAAAATCAGGTGCATTATTTCCTACTGTTAATTCCATACTTTGCTCCATTAATAACACTTTTATGGTACTATAGTATATTGTAATAGGAAGGGAGGGTAAATGAAAGTAGCTTTTCAAATGGATGAAAGTA
Organism: Wolbachia endosymbiont of Armadillidium vulgare str. wVulC; assembly: GCF_001027565.1. NCBI lineage: Bacteria > Pseudomonadati > Pseudomonadota > Alphaproteobacteria > Rickettsiales > Anaplasmataceae > Wolbachia > Wolbachia endosymbiont of Armadillidium vulgare. The sequence goes on from NZ_ALWU01000001.1 coordinate 204,292, forward strand.
TAAACTTCGAAACTGATACTACATTTGCATTAATAAAAGAAGCGCAGAGGAGAAAGCACGAAATTTTTGTCTATGTCCCTAATAATCTAGCACTCAAGTTAAATCAACCAATCGCGCTTGCTCAGAAAGTTAGCGTTGATGATTTTGGTTTTACCTCTAAAAGAGATGTAGACATCGATTTGAATGAAATGGACATCATACTTATCAGGCAGGACCCACCTTTTGATATGCGTTACATCACAACTACCTATATTTTAGAAAAAACCAGTGCATTGGTAATTAATAATCCAACGGAGATAAGAAATTGTCCTGAAAAGTTAATTACCTCACTATTTCCAGAACTAATTCCTTCAACTTTGATTACTGAAAATATATTGATGATCAGAGATTTTTACTGCAACAATCATAAGGATATTATTCTGAAACCATTGTACAGTTATGGAGGAATTGATGTAATAAGAGTACAAGATGAAAATAGTATTCAAGTAGTAGTAGAGCTCATGATTGCAAAATATGAATGCCCTGTAATTGCGCAAGCATTTTGCAAAAACATAGACAGAGATAAGAGGATACTATTGCTAGATGGTAAACCAATAGGGATAATGAAACGAGTTCCAAAAACCAGCGGAGAAATTAGAACAAACGTGCGGCTTGGGGGAAGTTTTGAACCTGCTGAAATGAATGATAGAGACAATAAAATATGTAATAAAATTGGTCCTGAGCTGAAGAAAAGAGGGCTAATATTTGTTGGTATTGATATTATAGATGACTTCCTTCTTGAAATTAACACAACTTCACCTACGGGAGTAGTCTACGTCAATAAATTATACAATATATCGCTGGAAAAAGACCTTTGGGATGCATTTGAAGAAAAGGTAAATTCAAGGGTATAGAGTTCAAAGAAAAAGTATGCTATTGCGTTAATTGTAGTTTAATCATGGTGTTATAATCTTTTTATAAAGATGTGAGGTAGTATATGCTTACAATTAAATTAAAAAATCCTGCAGCAGTAGAAGTTAAAAGCATTAAGGCAAGTAAACACGCAAATTCAACGCAAGTACATAACACAGCATTGTTAAGCATAGGTTATGATTGCGATGTAAAGCTAGAAAAAAGCATTTTATTTTTGTTGTCGATACAAGTTCAAGCATGAAAAGTAAGGATGTGATATCAGATGAAGGTGAAAATACCTCTAAAACTATGGCTGCTAAAAAATCTATTTTTGATATAGCATATGAAAGCGATAAAAAACATCTTAATAATACTTACAGTATGATTACCTTTAATAAGGAAGCTCAAGTCTTACTTGACGGAGGAGATATATACAATAAAGAAGATATAAAATTGGATGTAGGCACTTCAATTTACCATGGTATGCTCAAGATCAAAGAACTTAAATCTTTTGGTGAACTGCCAAAAGATGACACTATTGTAATTTTATTGTCTGATGGTCATAGTAGCCGCATAAATGAAAAAGGTGAATGTTACCTACCACGTGATGTAAAGAAGATTATTGAAGGAAAATTTCGACATATAGAATCATAAGTGTTGAAAGTATAACAAGTGGTATCATAGAAGGTGGTTAACGGCATGTAAATTTCCTCCTGATAATAGAACAATTGATAGTACAAAAGAATCATTAAGGTAACCGTTCACGGAGATAAAGTGGTTTACAAAGTAAGTATAAAAGTGTAAAGAAATAGGAAGCTAAATATGGGTGCGCCAAGCAAAGTGCGTAAAATTCAGTTAGTGAAAATCCAACTTAGGCAAAGTCTAGCCAACAGCCTAGAACAAACCATTATGCTGCGTAAGGTAACGAACGTAGTAAAGCTAATGGAATGGACAATACAGGGTGCAACGAAAGTGAAGGTATTGAGTTCCGAAATTGCCAACATCATGGAGGTCGACACTTTCCATATAGTGGAAGACAGTATGAAGGATAACGACAAGGCAAGTTATCACTGGGATCTGAGGCCGTGTCATGTATTGAGATGGAGTTTATGTAAACTTGGGAGATCCTTTGTATTCCTATTAAGGTACGTTGGAACAAGTCAACAAAGGCGAGAATTAACGGAAGATACAAAGGAAGTCGGACTGATTGATAGTACTCAGAGTGTGGGAAACAAGGGGAAGCGATCAGCGGTATAGTTAGGGATTGTTACACCAACACAACAGAGGTTGGGATATGATGCAAGGAAAACTAAATCAGATAGCAGTAATCAAAGATGCTGTGAATGCTACACTGAAGAGCCGTATGCGGGAAATTCGCAAGTACGGTTCTGTTGGGGGGATCATAGCAACTAAACCTAATAGGAGGATTTAAAGTTATGATCGGGAGTGTTAAATAAACTGTGTCAAACCGCATTTTTAATTCAACTCAATTTTCAATCTGTTGGGAAAGAAAATGTCGAGCTGAGATATAGTCAATGCCCAATCATGTACAGGCATAGTCCATTTCTCCTCCACTTTCTTTATAGCACAATATACCTGTTTATACGAGGCATTTATGCTAGTAAATGAGCCCTTGGTTTTGGTGAATTTCCTAATTTGCCTATGTAGCCCCTCTATGGGATTAGTAGTATAGATTATCCTCCTAACTGGGTCGGAATACTTAAAATAACCAGATAGGTTTTCCCAATTATTCTGCCAAGATTATAGGGTACTTTGTGCCCCATTTTTCATCTAATTCCAACAGATAATTCTCGGCAATTTCCTTACTTGAAGCTTTTCTTTAAATCACTCAAAAAACTCTTTACTAGCTACATACTTCAGTGAGTTACGTATCTGATGCACTATACACATTCTGCATTAGGGAACACACCGTTTATTGCTGCAGGAAAGCTTTTTAGCCCATCTACACATGCAATTAGAATATCTTCCACTCCTCTCTCTTTGAGATCATTTAGTACTCCCAACCAGAACTTCACTTTCAGCTAAATAAAACTTCTTTTCTGCCATTTTGCTAATATATTATACATACATTTACTTACACAACTCCTTAAAAAACCATGAAAACTATCGGATATACAGACTGCAGCGGACGACTACGCCATTCGTTGATTACTGTTTGTCAGTAATACTTGATATCTCTGCCGCCGATATTTTATGATCGTAAATTTCCTCAATATGTGACGCTATATCTCCATGCCACTGGCAAATGTGCTTAAGACCTTTGCTTCAAGTTCTGTTGTTTGTCTTTTTCTAACTATTTGGGGTTCAAAGCTTCCTTCCCTGTCTCTAGGTGTTAACAACTCAAATGAGTTGTACGTAAAGTTTTTCCCATTTCTTCGATTATTTTCTTCGCTTTCACCAGACAAGTGGTGTTCTATTTCACCTTCCAGACTTGCCTCAAGCAGCTTTTTTATAAACGGTGTCATCTCTTCCTGTTAGCGGTCTTCCTTCTCGTATAGACGACAGGTTTCTAATTCTTTATAATCTACCAAACCGGTAGTTTTATTTACTTGACTCATGTCAAACCTCCGTTTTTTTATATCAATTATATTTTTATTTCTTGGTTTGACACAGTTTATTTAACACTCCCTTATGATCTCTACTGGACGCTACTTTCAATAAGAATTTGCATGCAATAGCACAGAAGCATACGTTACTACTCCTTCATTTCTCCCAATAGAACCCAATTTTTCTGCAGTTGTTGCTTTAACATTTATGAATTCATCATCAATTTCTAATATTTTTGATATAAATTTCTTCATTTCCACTTTATAAGGCAATATTTTAGGCTCTTCACAAACTATAGTAATATCTAAATTAGACACGCTATATCCTTTTTCCTGTGCTTTTTTAGCAGCAAAGTCAAGAAAGTGAGATGAATTGCAATCTTTCCATTCAGAGGAATTGGGAGGAAAATGTTCTCCTATATCGCCACATCCTAGTGCTCCGAGTATTGCATCAACGATTGCATGTATTGCAACATCACCATCGGAATGTGCTTCTATTGCCATGTTATGCTCAATTTCTACACCGCAAATCTTTATAAAACTCTTAGCATCATTTTGAACTTTAACAAATTTATGTATATCATAACCGGCTCCGACACGAAATTTTGGCTCTTCAAAAAGGAGTTTTGCCATATTGAGATCCTCTTTTTTGGTTAACTTAAAATTGTTTTTCTCACCTTCAATAATCGCAACATGTTTTTTGTGCTCTACCATTAGCGATGAATCATCAGTAAATTCTTTGATTGATTGATGGCATGATAATAATTCTCTGAAATTAAAAATTTGAGGGGTTTGTATGGCTCTAAGTTTTTTCCTTGAAATCGTAGATTCAATGAAATTATTACTCACCAATGACATAGTATCCTCGACTTCTATTGCTGGAACTACTCCTGTATATTGACCATTAATCATAAATTTAATCAAGTTATCTATTAGAATATTTGACACAAAAGGCCTGCAGGCATCGTGTATAACGACAAAATCTGGATTGATCTTTTGCAAACTTTCCAGTCCGAGTTTAACTGAACTCTGCCTGCTTTTCCCTCCGCATACTGGACTCAGCGATTTAGTATCTATAATTGATGATGTAACTTCTTTATAGAAATCTTTTTGACTTTCATTCACTACCACTCTTATGTAACTTATGTACTGATTAGCTAAGAATTTTCTAATTGTGTGAAATAAAACAGATTTACCTGCCAGTTTTATATACTGTTTAGGGGTTTTGGCATTACATCTACTGCCTACTCCTGCTGCAACTATTAATGCTGCTATCTTGTATTTCTCAAATCTGTTAGTGTGCATGTTTGTTATTTTCAGTGTTAGTGTATAGTAACAGGTTATTTAGAATTTTAAAAAAAGTTGATCTTATTCTCAAAACAGAATATTCTTTTACTAGGTGTAATATGTGCTAGAGGGAAATAATGCACGTTGCTAAGTATAATAAAGAAAATGAAATACATCTCATATTTTTCCATGAAATAGGTGATAATTATAAAAATGCCGCCAGGTATATACAAGATAGATCTATGTATCTCCATAGACCTAATTTCTACACTCATGCACATAAATACCCAATTGCATTTCAAAACTATATAACTTACGCAATAGCCAGTTTCTTATTTTTAGGAGTATCCATATTATCACCCGCTTTGGTATTATAGCCCTACTCATAATAGTCCAAAAAGAGTAAGATATGGTTTATAGTAGTGAAGATCAGTAGCACATAGTTATGACTTAAGGAAAAAGGTAATGGAAGCGTTGGATGAAGGAGAAAACTATTGCCAAGAGATTTAAGATCGGAAAAACAACTTTATATAAGTGGAAGAAAAGACGTGAGAAAACGGCATAAGTGTTGAAAGTATCAAAAATGGCGTGATATAAGGTGATCAACGGCATGTAAGTTACCTCCTGATAGTAAAACAATTGAACGTAAAAAAGAGTCATTAAGATCTAATGTAAACTGTAATAGTGCTATCTTAAATCCGTCTAAGTTGTTTCTTATTTTATAAACAAGAAATAATAAAGCTGTAATAATAATCATATAAATATACACTTTCATTCCATTCATGTCATGGCTTAAAAAATGCTTATATCCGAGGTTTTAAATGGGAGTGTTAAATAAACTGTGTCAAACTGCATTTTTAATTCAACTCAATTTTCAATCTGTTGGGAAAGAAAATGTCGAGCTGAGATATAGTCAATGCCCAATCATGTACAGGCATAGTCCATTTCTCCTCCACTTTCTTTATAGCACAATATACCTGTTTATACAAGGCATTTATGCTAGTAAATGAGCCCTTGGTTTTGGTGAATTTCCTAATTTGCCTATGTAGCCCCTCTATGGGATTAGTAGTATAGATTATCCTCCTAACTGGGTCGGAATACTTAAAATAACCAGATAGGTTTTCCCAATTATTCTGCCAAGATTATAGGGTACTTTGTGCCCCATTTTTCATCTAATTCCAACAGATAATTCTCGGCAATTTCCTTACTTGAAGCTTTTCTTTAAATCACTCAAAAAACTCTTTACTAGCTACATACTTCAGTGAGTTACGTATCTGATGCACTATACACATTCTGCATTAGGGAACACACCGTTTATTGCTGCAGGAAAGCTTTTTAGCCCATCTACACATGCAATTAGAATATCTTCCACTCCTCTCTCTTTGAGATCATTTAGTACTCCCAACCAGAACTTCACTTTCAGCTAAATAAAACTTCTTTTCTGCCATTTTGCTAATATATTATACATACATTTACTTACACAACTCCTTAAAAAACCATGAAAACTATCGGATATACAGACTGCAGCGGACGACTACGCCATTCGTTGATTACTGTTTGTCAGTAATACTTGATATCTCTGCCGCCGATATTTTGTGATCGTAAATTTCCTCAATATGTGACGCTATATCTCCATGCCACTGGCAAATGTGCTTAAGACCTTTGCTTCAAGTTCTGTTGTTTGTCTTTTTCTAACTATTTGGGGTTCAAAGCTTCCTTCCCTGTCTCTAGGTGTTAACAACTCAAATGAGTTGTACGTAAAGTTTTTCCCATTTCTTCGATTATTTTCTTCGCTTTCACCAGACAAGTGGTGTTCTATTTCACCTTCCAGACTTGCCTCAAGCAGCTTTTTTATAAACGGTGTCATCTCTTCCTGTTAGCGGTCTTCCTTCTCGTATAGACGACAGGTTTCTAATTCTTTATAATCTACCAATCCGGTAGTTTTATTTACTTGACTCATGTCAAACCTCCGTTTTTTTATATCAATTATATTTTTATTTCTTGGTTTGACACAGTTTATTTAACACTCCCATTTATAGACTCTTTAAAAAAAATTATCTTATTTTAGATCAAGATTTCTTAAAAAATAGATATAACAAATAAACCTTAAATGGTTGCTATATTGGGCGTATTCTCTTAACTTGAACTCGTATGCTTTTTTGAACATTCCCTTAAATGGAGCTTTAACGCTCCACTAAATGGGTATCCAATTGCTCAACACTATCAATTTCAATTTGTAAAGTGTCCTTTATAAATTTATTAGCCTGTTCTATGCTCATCGTAATTATATATTTATTTTCTTGAATACGTGATAAATAGCTACATTCATGTAAGTCTAAAATTTCAATAAATTTGCTACGATCATCTTTATAGTGAAAAACTACATTAACACCCACAACTTCTTTTTCATTATATTTAATATCAAGTTTTGGTTTATGGCCATAATTTGCTCCAATAACTCTTCTTATTGAGTGTTCTATTGCCATTTTTATTATTTGAGGATTACTGCAGTCTGAAATAGGCGCTGATTTATAATTATGAGCAGTTACTTTAGCATAAACCGACTGGCTTTCTAATTTATCTGAGTATTTTTCATTAAATTCTTTTACCCTTTTAAAATGTCTTTCATATTGAGTCAACCCATCTTTTCCTTTTTTCTCCATCTTTTTCAAGAATCTCTCTACAGGCTCTTGTTTGGCTGGAGTAATTTTACGTATAAGCGGAATTTGTTTTTGTAAGATAACCCAATATGGTAAGCAGACAACTTTTGCATCTTTCGAAAATAGACCTTCTAACTTTTTCACTGCATTGTATAAGTTTGCTGATTCTGGTTTATAATGCCCACTATTATTGTCTATATAAGTTATTTTACCATCTATCACTTTTATTAAACCAGAACATAAAACTGGCCTACCACCTGCAAGAGCTGAATGACGATAAGCCCATTCGCTTTCATTAACATTAATATGTTCATGTGTTACTAGTTTTCCATCAAGCGTAATCACATAAGCTACACAACCTTTTTTTCCCTTACTAATTTTATCAGTTGTATCATATGGTTTGCCTTTAAATCCTTTTAACTTGTTACCCTCTACTTCTGGCGTTAAGTCCACGTATAATTTTCCTTTATAAGGAATTTTAGTATGTTCTGCTTGATCATCTGGAGTAAAATACTTAACCCTTGTATTAGTTCCAGGAATTTTTCTTCCTTCAACTCCAACTTCTGGAAACAAATTATAGCGTGGAAAAAAATATGTAAATTTACTTTCTATCCAGTGCAAAATTCTGTTTATAATACCAAAAACTTTTTTGTTATTCAAATCAATAGAGAGTTGCTGTTCTTTTGGTACTGTTTTATGATCGGACTTTGTACCAGATTTGCCAAATTCTTTGGCAGCATATTTAAATTTTCCTAATAAATATTCCTTACGCTCTTCTGATACTGACATTTTTACCTTACCAACTATTATTTTATGCCATTTTAGACAGCAAATCAATACTCTTAATATATTAATAAGGAAAAGTGGCAGCAAGATAGCTACCAACAATTTGAAAATCGTCATTCCGCTACTTATTAGCGCCGCGGCGTGTTCAGCCATATACTCCTGGATTTTTCAGCACACAACTGTAGGAAGATGTCATGAAAGCAGTCTTTTCGTCATTAAAAAAGTGCTTTCGTGTTTACCAATTCAGCTGGATTCCAGTGTCACGCACTGGAATGACAATTAAAGAGAAACTCCACGCACAGCTATTATCATAGGAAGATGTCATTCCAGTACTTCCTCTCTTGTCATTCAAGTAGCTCCTTTGTTGTCATCCCAGTGCTTCTTCTTTTGTCATTCCAGTGCGTGACACTGGCATCCAGCAAAATTGATCACAAACAAGACAACATTTTCGGTCAAAAACCAGTGTCTGGGCACTGGCATGACAACGTTATAAAGGAACCTGTTTCAGCTACTTTCATAACACCATTTATCTCTACTTACCCAACAAACTTATGCTAAGCTGTGCTGCCACTAACTTTGCAACCGGTACTCTATAGGGTGAGCATGACACATAATCGACCCCTGATTTGATAAAAAATTCTATGGACTGTGGATTCGCTCCATGCTCTCCACATATACCGAGTTTAATTTCTTTTCGGGTTTTTCTGCCTCTTTCAATGGCTATCTTGACTAACTCCCCTACCCCTTCGACATCTAGCACTTCAAATGGATCATTTTCGAATATGTTGTTTTCCTTATAGGAATCGAGGAAATTAACTGAATCATCTCTTGAAAGTCCCATGGTTGTTTGCGTTAAATCATTAGTGCCAAAACTAAAAAATTCTGCGTGTTTTGCCAGTTTGTCAGCAATAAGTGCTGCTCTTGGCAGTTCTATCATCGTTCCGATTGAATAATTCACATCGAAATTTTCTGCTTCTTTCTTTATTAACTCGCAAATCAGAACAAACTCTTTCTCGCTCATGATAAAAGGGATCATGATTTCAGCTACCTTTTTTTCCTTCTTTAGCTCATTTGCAGCACTGAGTATTGCCCTAATCTGCATTCTATATATTTCAGGATGAGAAATAGCAAGCCTGCAGCCCCGGTGGCCAAGCATGGGGTTCTTTTCTGATAACTGTGCTATTTTATTTTTTACTGATTCAACTGACTTATTGAGCGATTTAGCAATTTTTTCTATAGTAGACTGATTATTGGGTAAAAATTCATGTAGAGGTGGATCAAGTAAACGTATAGTGACTTCCTTGCCCTCCATAATAGAAAATATTTCTTTGAAATCAGACTTTTGCATTTCCTCCAGTTTAATGAGCACATTTGCCCTTTCATTTTCATCGTCAGCTATTATCAACTTTTGAATGAATTCGATTCTATCACTAGCAAAAAACATATGTTCTGTGCGACATAAGCCTATACCTTCTGCACCGAATCCTTTTGCAATTTTTACATCTTTTGGAGTATCAGCGTTCGCTCTCACTTTGATCGTTTTAATTTCATCTATCCAGTTGATTATCGTTTTGAATTCTTGTGATAATTCAGGTGAAATTGTAGGAAGAATGCCAAGCATAACCTCCCCTGTTCCTCCGTTGATGGTAATCGGTTCACCTTTATTTACTTTTATATCCCCTATAGAAAGGAAAGTTCCATCTTTATCGATATAAAGTCCACTCACACTGCAGATGCATGGCTTACCCATTCCACGAGTTACAACAGCGGCATGCGAGGTCATACCTCCCCGCGCTGTTACTATTCCACTTGCAGCATTCATTCCATTAATATCTTCAGGGCTCGTCTCTGATCTTACCAAAATTACTTTTTTACCCTGTTCTGCAGCTTTTTCAGCATCACTTGCACTGAATACTACATATCCGGAAGCAACCCCTGGAGAAGCCGGTAGTCCCTTCCCTATTACTTTTTGGTCACTCTTAACGTCAAGAACTGGATGCAATAAATTGTCAAAAGTTTTTGGATCAATTCTCAATATTCCTTCTTCTTTTGTAATCTTTCCTTCGTTTACCATATCAACTACTATGTGAATAGCAGCTTCAGCTGTGCGCTTGCCAGATCTAGTCTGCAAAATCCATAACTTACCGTCCTGTACAGTAAATTCGATATCCTGCATGTCCTTATTGTGCCTTTCAAGTTTTTCACATACCGCGCATAATTCTAGGTAGATGCTTGGTAGCAACTTCTCCATGGTATTTTCTTGCTCCCCATTAACTGGCATAGGAGTATAAACACCAGAAACCACATCTTCACCCTGAGCATTAATCAGAAATTCACCAAAGTATTTTTTTTCTCCAGTTGAAGGATTACGTGTAAATATCACGCCGGTTGCAGAATTATCGTTCAGATTGCCAAAAACCATTGCCTGTACATTAACTGCAGTTCCAAGACTTTCAGAAATATTATTCATTTTTCTATAGGAAACAGCCCTATCATTCTTCCAAGAAGAAAGCACTGCATTCACTGAACTGAGCAACTGTTCTTCAATATTCTGCGGGAAATACTTTCCAGTTTTTTCATATACTATCTTTTTGAAATTATTAACAATACCCTTTAAAACATCAATATCAAGACCAGCTAAGCTTTTTGCTCCACTTGTTTGCTGTTCAATATCAATAATGTCTTGAAATAGATTATGGTCAAGCTGTAGTACAACATTCGAGTACATCATGATGAAACGACAGTAACTATCATAGGCAAAACGTTCTCCACTTTTTTTTGCAAGACCAACAACGGTTGCATCATTTAGACCAACATTTAAGATTGTATCGAGCATGCCTGGCATTGAATTCACACCACCAGAGCGTATGGAAACTAATAAAGGATTATTTGAATCCTCGAATTTACAACTGACGTCATTTTCGAGCATCGCCATGTAGTTTTTGATCTCGTTACGTAGGTTGTTAGACAATTCATTATCCTGGCAATAAGCCTGACAAACAGCAGTGGAAATTGTGAAACCAGGTGGCACAGGAATGCCAATGTTACACATTTCTGCTAGATTTGCTCCCTTCCCTCCTAGTAGATTCCTCATTGCTGCACTGCCTTCACACTTGCCTCGGCTAAAGTAATATACTGACTTTTCTTTCATTTTCTTTCCAGATTTTCACTAATATACATACTATTCTAATAAATTTGTCAGGCGAGAGTAATAAATTTTGTAAAATTCAGCACAACTAAGTAGCCCCTTTTCCTTTCATTCCAGTGTCCTTATTGTCATTCAAGTATTCTTTTCTGTCATCTCAATGACCTCTATGACGTCATTCCAGCGCATGACGCTGGAATCCAGTTAAATTTACGAGTATAAAAGTAATGTTAAAATACAACGTTTCGATGACTATGAAAGAGCTGGATCCCAGTACTGCCATCATAAAGGAACCAGTGTCAGCTACTTTCCTCCTGCAAATTGCAATGTGTGTACAGTTATGCGCGTGACACTGGGATGACATCTTATTGCTACTCCCACTCAATAGTTGCTGGTGGCTTGGAAGTTAAGTCATATACAACCCTATTTACTCCGGAAACGTTATTAACGATTATGTTGCTAACATTTTGCAAAAAATCCCAAAATACTAACGAATGTTGACTTTTATTTTCAAATGGAAATGCATCTGCCGTCATACCATCGGATGATGTTATAGCTCTCAAAGCACAAACATATCCATATGTACGATTATCTCCCATAACCCCCACAGTTTTTATTGGTAACAGTACAGCAAAAGCCTGCCATATTTTATCATATAGATCATAATTTTTCATTGTGTTGATATATATTTCATCTACTTCCTGCAATGTTTGCACCTTTTCCTCATCGACTTCACCTATGATCCTTACTGCAAGCCCAGGTCCAGGAAACGGATGTTGAAATATTATCTCATCTGAAAGACCTATTTCTTTGCCAAGCGGCCTTACTTCATCTTTAAAGAGGTAGCGTAAAGGTTCTACTAGTTTCAGATTCATTTTTTCTGGCAACCCACCAACATTGTGATGAGATTTAATTGTACTAGTATTTGCTGAAGCGTGCCCTGATTCAATTACATCGGAGTAGATTGTGCCTTGCATTAAAAAATCCACATCACCTATTTTTTTCGCCTCTTCTTCAAATACTTCAATAAAAGTATTGCCAATAATCTTTCGCTTTTCTTCTGGATCAGTTATTCCCTTTAGCTTACTTAAAAACAAGTTTGATTTATCAACGTAATTTATCGAAATCTCTTTTAACATAGCAGTGGTCTGACTCTTGCGTAATAACCCAGTATCGATAAAAATACAGTTTAATTGCTTTCCTATAGCTTTATGTGTGAGAACTGATGCAACACTTGAATCAACCCCCCCACTTACTGCAGCAATTACTTTTTTCTCCCCTACTAAGTTTTTAATTTCTTCCTTCTGCTTTTCAATAAACGACTTCATTGTCCAATCTCTCTCACAATTCGCAATACCCAAGAAATTAGAGAGCAGCTTACTACCATTTATTGTAGGCTTAACTTCAGGGTGGAACTGAGTACAGTAAATCTTCCGCTTTTCGTTGGCAATTATTGCGATTGTTTGATTTATTACACCTGAGGCAATAACAGTAAATCCTTGCGGTATAGTTTCGACACTGTCTGCATGGTTCATCAGCACATCGACTTCGGAATTAACTTCCCAAGTATCCTTTATAATTGGAGATTCTTTTAGTATCTTGATTTTAGTTTTGCCAAATTCCTGATTGAATCCTTTTCTTACCTTTGCCCCGAAATAATGACAAATAAGTTGCTGTCCATAACATATTCCAAGTATAGGAGCGTTTATTGTCTCGTTAAGTTTTATAATTTTATGTGCTACTTCACTTACTTCAGAGCAATTATCATTTACAGATTGCGGCCCTCCAGAAAAAATAAATCCATTGAATTTTGATACTGTTTCAAAATTGATGTTGCTTAGAAATATCTCACAGTAAACACCCATTTCCCTGATTTGTCTTGCGATCAGCTGTGTAAATTGTGAACCAAAATCAATAATGGCAATTGCTGACAATGTGCTCCTCCATATTATTTAAAGCAATGTCTGATAATAAAGAAAATAATGGAGTAAGTAAACTAAGACCTGTTTTAAAGCTTTGACGGACAGCGTGGGTTGGCTATGATCTATTTTTATCTAAGAAGAACTTTTTACGGTGGTACTTCAGAACCCCTCTTTAGGGTTAAGACATACTTCCAATTCTTCCCAACCACTATAACTTCCACCACCAACCAATGCTATACACACTCCGGATAGAGACTTAGCCTTAATCACTTTTCCAGTTTTGTTATCTACAAACTCTTCCACTCCCTCAACTTTAATTTCGTATTTCTGGTCACTATTTGAGCGATCCCATACAAGTATTTTTCCTATAAATATAGCTTTGATGACCTCTTTATTTTGTACTTTATATGTTAAAAATAAGTCTTTATAAGTATTACAAAGTGGTAATATAAAGATGTGTAGAGAAGAGGAACCGTATTCAACCTTGGTCATAGGGACCGTCTTGCAGCAAGGTTCTCTTCTCTTAAGTTGTAATAGTTTAAGGAAATAATCAACTTGATCAGGTACATGTTGTTTAAAATATAAAAAATAAAGAAGTAATAGCTACGGAATACACTAATGCTATTTCACGTGATAGTACATTAGCATATAACATGCTAAAAAAAATAGAGAGATAAGTACAATATCTTATCCCTCTACGCAGATGCATTTTATGATGCAACGAATGTGTATAAAATATGTAAAGAATATAATATAAAGCCTATAATACGGCCAAGAAAAGATGCAAAAATCTACATGTCAGAAAGAAATGAAAATATTAGTATAATAAGGTTGAGTGAGAATTATAAAGATGGCATAGCAAATTGGAAGAAGAAATGGTGCGAGGTCCTACGTTGAAAGCTACAATGCCTTACTTCTTGAAGATACAAGCTTTTTCTTTAGACTTAAAAAAACATTTGGATTTAGTTTAAAAAATAAGTCTGAAATAAATCGTGTGTCAATCAAGTGCTATTTAATAAATGAATTTACTAAAATTGGTACTGCTAAATTTGAGATAGTTATGTAAAGTTTTATCATTCTTAATAAATTAAGGAGCTATGCAACAAAGCCGCGCTCCACTAAACAGATACTATTTTTTGCATTTAATTTACAGTAAGCGTGAACCTGTTACGTGTAATGTTCTTCCACATAATCACTAATAATTGCCTTAAATTCTTCAAAAATATTATTACCTTGTAAAGTTTTGAAATATTTGCCGTCTTTGTAGACTGCTGAAACAGGTTTTTCCCCATATCCAGGCAGGCTGATCCCCAGATTTGCATGTTTGCTCTCTCCGGGACCATTTACTATGCATCCCATAACAGCGATGCTCATATGCTCTACACCTGGATTCTTTTTCTTCCATATCGGCATATAAGTTTTTATGTAGCCATTTACTTCCTCAGTTAATGTACGAAAACGATCGCTACTTGTGCGCCCACAACCAGGACATGAACTAACCTGAGGGTTAAAGTAGCGCAAGCCTACAGACTGTAGTATTTCCTGACACACTACCACCTCATTAGTGCGTGATTCACCAGGACGCTGAGTTAAAGAAGCTCGTATAGTGTCTCCAATACCATTTTGCAATAAATAAGTAAGCCCTGCTGTGGTATTTATCACGCCTTTATCGCCCATACCAGCCTCAGTTAAACCCAAATGCAGCGCATAATTGGAAGATTTTGCAAGTGCCGTATAAACTAAAATCAAATCTTGCACTCTACTGATTTTACACGAAATGATTATTTTATCTGCACTAAGGCCAATTTCTTCAGCTTTTTTTGCACTGCCAAGAGCAGACATTACAAGCGCCTTACGCAATATAACATCAGAAGGTTTTGGATCACTGGACAAGGAGTTTTCATCCATTAATTTTTGTGAAAGGTACTTATCAAAACTACCCCAATTTACTCCAATTCTGACAGGAAGATCATGCGTTATTGTGTACTCTATAACTTTTTCAAATTTTTCATCACGTTTGTCGCCAAAGCCTACATTGCCTGGATTCATCCTAATTTTACCCAGCATCTTAATGTTGTCTGGATAATTCTGAACTAGCCTGTAGAGCTCATATTGTCCGCAGCCTACTAATATCTTATCATCAAAACCCTCTTTATTTATTTCCTCTACGATATAAGGTATTGCTTTTGCTACCTCCTCTGAATTCAAAGCAATTCGCACCAACTCTGAACCTGCATGCACTAGTTCTATTATTTCTTTTGCATATTGCTTAGCACTGCTTTTTATGTTGTCAGGATCTATATGTACACCAAGCGCCATAGATTGAACGACTATAGGGTTATTTCCACCTATCTTCACTTGTCCAACTTTTACAGTATGAGTTTTATGCCTGGAAATCGGCGATAATTCATATGCATCATCACTCAATATCAAGTCTTTATCTAGCATACCATTAGTCGCCAATATTGTGATACTATTTTACTGTGTCAGCTACACTGCCAAATGAACTTGAACCATTAAAACTAGAATCTACGTTATTCAAATCAGTGATAGAATCATGTGAGCATGTTCTTCTTGAAGGAGTTTCTTTTATAGTGATATTTATAGGAGAAACTTTCTTTTCTCGTGTTGAATTCCCTTCTTGTTCATGCTGCTCGCTTTCATACTGGGAAACTGGCTCTTGATCTATAAATACAGCACCCTTTAAACGGGCAAGATTAATACCATGCTGATTTATCATAGCATCCTCTTCATCTTCAACTATGCATGCTCTTACGTCGTTTGGCTCATTATCAAGGCTAGCAATTTTTTTTTCTTTTAATTTTTTGATTAGATCTTCTTTATTCACGTTAGCATTAGATTGACCTTGTAACTTTTTTTTCTTGAGAATCTCCCTACGCTTTTCATATAATTTATACGACTCAGCAAAATCCTCATCTATATGAAAATTTGTACCACCAGGGTTACCAGGAGGTATGTACCTCTTACTGAGCTTTACTTTAGACTTAGCTTCAGCATCATGCACAATAAAGGAACTAGAAACTAGAAACATTAATATAAAGAAAATTTTAGAAAAGAACTTGAACATACCATAGTGAATATCGTGCCTTAAAAGATAGCAATTAACAAACTTTAAGTAAACCTGAATCTTTACTAACTTTATAATACAAACATTTTTCTAAAAAATTTACTATCAAAACCTACATAATCTAAAGGAAGTTTAAGGTGTTACAAATTTTACGTAACACCTTTTCAAGAAGAGCATTATGCTTTTCTTTGTTGTAAGTTATTATTCAGTTTTTCGATATCACCCACATTACTAAACTTCCCATTTGGTTTATCTTGAGATAAGTCGCTTTTCTTTTCTTTATCGAGCTTAACTCCTTGATAGATACAGAATGCAACAAAACTAGCTATCGCTGTTACAGCAAAAGCAGTGGCTATGGTGCAAATTATTATTGCTTGTTCTTGCCCCCCTACTATCTCTGCAAATGTCTCTACTTTTTCTTCTAAGCCTGTAAATTTTTCTTGCAGGCCGTTTAAGTGCTCTTGCATACCTTGAAACTTCTCAATACCAATCTTTTCTTCTAATGCACCAAAAACTTTTTCAAACTGCTCAACGTCTATCTTTTGAGCTTCTTGCCATTCTTTTAATGCACCAAATACCTCTTCAAACTGTTTAGCATCAATATTTTGAGCTTCTTGCCATTCTTTTAATGCACAAAAAACTTTTTCAAACTGCTCAGCATCTATCTTTTGACTTTCCTGCAATGCTGTTACATCTGATTTATCAAAACCGAACACAAATTTAGTTATACCCATTTTTAACCCCCTAGCTAATTAATATATTATAATTTTACATTCCCAATGTTTAAATTATTATTAAATTAACTATCATTATACATTGATCTTAAAATAACTTTCCTCGACCTGAAGGTTTAAGTTAGCGATTATTCTACCAATATCTCTCTCTTTCCTGAGTAACTTGGAGTGCTGACAATACCTTCTTTCTCCATTCTTTCAACAATATTTGCAGCTCTGTTATAGCCTATTCTAAGCTGCCTTTGAATGTAACTAGTCGAAACCTTTTGATCCCTCTGAATGATGGCCACCGCTTGCTTGTATAGATCGTTTTCTTCATCTTCTGTTTTACCTTCTGATTCTGCGAAAGAATTTTCATCTTCTTTAGTGATTTCCTCCATGTAGTTTGGCTCACCTTGCGTTTTCAGATGATCAACTATATTTTGTACCTCATCATCGCTCACAAATGGACCGTGAACTCGAATAATCTTACCACCAGAAGCCATATAAAGCATATCACCCATACCGAGTAACTGTTCAGCTCCTTGTTCACCTAGTATTGTACGGCTATCTATTTTAGAAGTTACAGCAAAACTGATCCTTGTTGGAAAGTTTGCCTTGATGACGCCTGTTATCACATCTACAGATGGGCGTTGTGTTGCCATTATGATGTGTATTCCTGCAGCACGAGCCATTTGAGCTAAACGTTGAATAGAGCATTCTATATCTTTGCCAGCAACAAGCATCAAATCTGCCATTTCATCCACAATCACCACAATATATGGAAATGTTTCCATTTTAATCGGTATTTTTTCAAACAAAGGTTTACCTGTTGTTGAATTAAACCCTATTTGCACAACACGTTCCAACTCTATTCCACTATTCATCGCTTCTGTGATTTTTTGATTATAGTTTATTACATTGCGCACATTTAAATACGACATCATACGATAGCGATTTTCCATCTCTTTTACTATCCACTTAAGAGCAATAACAGCTTTTTTTGGCTCTGTTACCACTGGCGTTATTAGATGCGGTATTGCATCATATATTGAAAGCTCAAGCATTTTTGGGTCAATCATTATCATCTTGCATTCATCAGGACTTAATCGATAAACGAGCGACAGAATCATAGTGTTAATTGCAACTGATTTACCTGAACCTGTGGTTCCAGCAACAAGCAAGTGGGGCATTTTAGTCAGATC
Source organism: Wolbachia endosymbiont of Armadillidium vulgare str. wVulC (assembly GCF_001027565.1). Classification (NCBI taxonomy): domain Bacteria; kingdom Pseudomonadati; phylum Pseudomonadota; class Alphaproteobacteria; order Rickettsiales; family Anaplasmataceae; genus Wolbachia; species Wolbachia endosymbiont of Armadillidium vulgare. Next base: position 222,556 of record NZ_ALWU01000001.1, read on the forward strand.
TGCAATAACTGATTTTCCACTTATTTCCTTGCCAAGCGCAATTGGAAGATTTAGGTTTGCATTTTGGTATTCTGGCGATTCAAGTAAATCACGCAGCATAACAATTTCTCGTTCTTTGTTTGGCAATTCTATTCCCATGGCATTTTGTCCACGAATTATTGAAATACGTGCAGAGAGTGCACTCATTGAACGTGCAATATCATCTGCAAGGCCAATCACTCTTGCAGATTTTGTGCCGGCTTGTGGTTCAAGTTTGTATAAAGTCACAACCGGTCCATAACATACACTTATAATTTTTCCTTGCACACCAAAATCACTCAGGACCTGCTCCAGCAAAGATAAATTCTTATTGCTCTCTATTTCATTCAGCTGCTTTCTCTGCACAGATTCTTCTACTTTAGAAAGTAAGTGAATACTTGGAAACTCAAACTCGCTAGAAGGTGGTTTAAAAATCTCTTCAGTAGCCTTTTTCTGTTTTTCTTTTGGTTGTTGTCTAGTGGTTCTATATTTTTCTTCTACTACTAATGGTGCAACTGAATATTCAGCAGTTTTGCGTAATCTGAAAAACAAAACCTTTGCAAAAAGGTAAATCATTTTTTTACATAAGAAGAGTAGAGAATAAATCACTCTCTTCCAACCAATCAGTCCTACAATACCTATTGATGCTACTACTGTAAATATGTAAAATTGGAAGTTATTAATTAGTGCATTTCCTATTATTCCACCGTGCATGTACCTTGCAGTGATGCTGAGCGAAAGTTGTGCTAATGTAGCGCATATTCCTAAATTGATTAATATTAAATAGAGAATTTTCAGCAGCCTTTTTGATATCAAAAAGTAAACTATAGTTGTAGCTATTGTAATATTAGTGAGTCCAAGAAATTGAACTAATATATCAGCTAAATATGAACCAACTACTCCACCTAAATTTGTTACTTCCTCATTTGTAGCTGTGTTTAAGGATGGATCTTTATAGTTATAGCTAAAAACTGATATACATATATATATTAAGAGCGACAGGTATATCGCTGATTTTAGGTGTTTTTTTAACATCTACTTAAAGTAGTAAGTTACTGTATATTTTACAAAGTGAATCATTATTAGCAATATCATTACGGATAAATCTAACCCATTGAACGGTTGTATATACCTTCTGATAACCTTTAGTGGAGGATAGGTGAGTCGATTTAAAGTTTGCATTATGTTGCTTACAACTTCATTATACATGTTAACCACATTAAGTTTAATCAACAAATCGAGAACAACTGAGCATATTAGAATGAAGCTGTAAAGATCAAGTAGCAGGTTAAGCAAGTATATGATTGGATGCATATTACTAATTTATACTAAAACCTATTATGTGTAGTGATATGTATAAAATCAAGTCTTACAATAGATTTCTTGCATTACCTCCTGTCATCCCAGTGCTTGACACTGGTTCTTTTTTTGGATTCCAGCGTCACGCGCTGGAATGACAAAGAAGAGTGAGCCGCTAATTTTTCATAAGGTTATGCAAGAAATCCAATCATTTTTATGCTAAAATAAAAATAAACAATAACCTATAGGATATTGTAATCTTTGATTCCAAGTGGATAAAAAATTTATTGATAAATTAACGGAGAGATGTATATTATATGAATAATTTTTCAATATTATATGCAAGATAAGATTCAGGTATTTTGCACCATTTTTCTTACCCCATTACTTAATAAGACCACTTCTTTTAATTAATATTTTTTATTTATAAAATTAAGTAACTACTTATCATAAAGTTGATCTATAGATATAATACTACCATTTGATGATTTTTTAGCAGATTTTTCATTTTCGTATTCTTTATTAGAATCAACACTAAATACTAAAATATCTCCTGAAATTTTATCATGAAACTCACTAATAGCAAAAAACGGTACAGTGACTTGTTCTTGTTTTCCATGAAAACTCAAACTGACGCTAAACTTATCCTCAAGAACTTTTAGATCATAAAATTGATGCTGTAATATAACAAGCATTTGAGTAGGGTATGATTCTTTCAAGGAGTCTGGTATGACAACACCATTAAAGCGCGTAAAAAACAGTATCTCTAAGTGAGGGGTGAAACCACTAACTGATATAGTATCTAAAGCCTTTTTGACAACTTGAAATTTGCTGGAATTAAGCGATTTCTGATAATCTGTTTTATCCATATAACCCTTACATGTGTAAATTTTTAGGGAACTTCTGTTACCCGGCGTTCCCTAAACCGTGCTTTTCACAATGAAGTTATAGTGCTTAAATTAAGCAGCTAATGCAACATTGTCTTCAGCAGCAAAGTTATCGTTTGCATCTAAATTATGAACTCTTAGCGGTGGTATCTAACCGAGCAAAGGTACCATCTTTACTATGCATGTCGATCCTTATTCGCCCCCGTATCAAAAATATGGTGGAGGCGCCGAGTACTGCCCTCGGGTCCAATACACCTATTACAAGGTAATTTTATTGCCATAGTGCAAAAAAATGCACTCTCTCATTATACAGTAGTATTAAATAAATGTCAAGTTATTGAACTCTAAATCAATTGGCACCTAAAAAACTAATATAAAAATTACTTCGCCTATTTATCTAATCTTAGTATAATCACAGTAGAGGTATTTTTAGAGCTCAAAATCTATCTTCGTCTGCAGACTGTTCTATCAAATAATCAAACTAAGTAAAAAATGTAGCGTATCTTCTTCAGTGTACATGGGTGCACACATGTACTTAATCTCTGTCGTATGTGCGTTGCATTTTTTCTGTTCTTTATTAACATGGGGGATTCTATGCCTAATTCTTAACAAAAACTGCTCAAATGCTTGTGTAGCTATTGAATTTACTGAATTCAAGAAAGTAAGAGACAGTATGAGAAGTAACATAAACCGAAAAAAGATGAGTTGTGGAACAAAAAATGCAGACAATTGTGGAAAATTGCCTGCGTAACTAGGCTATTTTGCTTCTCATAATTAAATCAATGCAGCTGCACTAGAAGAAAAGTGGATATGGAAAATCATTTTCGTATTGATCTTGTGAATCAATTACCGCTTTGTGTTCTGATAACATCAGAGAAGCTTCTTCATCAGGTAAAATAGTTTTTTCTGTAAGAACCTTTACTACGTCTTCCCTTTCACTAAAAATAGCATAATCCAAGGGGGTCTTTCCTTCATTATCCCGTATATTAATTTCTGCACCTTTGTTTAGTAGCCTCTCTGCTATCCATGTGTTCTGTCCTAGAATAATAACAGCATAATGTAAAGGAGCCTTTCCTTCATTATCTCGTATATTAACATTCGCATCCTTTTCTATAAGAAGCTCTACTACTTTTGCACAGCCATTTCTAGATGCTAAACACAGTAAGTTACTTCCACCAAATGAATTAGCATTTATATTAAATTCATCATCTTCCCATGCATTATACATATCAACATCATGTTGCTGCAGCTCACTTTTAAATTTTTCAATTATGTTAGATGAGCTTACTTTGTCATCATTATCAATCCTATATAGTATTTTTTGTAATATCGACGTGTTACTCATAACGTTCTCCGATTTTTAAGATTAATGTTAATTATAGTATAAATCAAGCTATTGAAAGTAAAAGTATTCGGTGTAATCACTATTATTCTATAGATGTTAATATAATTTTAGTATCTGTTCGTGGGTATCGTAAATATTGAAGCAAGAGTAGTGTCATTCCAGTGCTTGACGCTGGAATCCAGACTTTGATTGTTATACTTGTAAATAAGTATAATGGATAATGGTCTTGGTGAGAATAAGAGTTCATCTGAAATGTAGTATTTTTGTTGAAATAGCTCAGCTAGATTCCAGTGTCAAGCACTGGAATGACACCATTAGATTTAACCTTACACTAAGTGAATTAGTAGCAGTTCTAAATAAAAAAATGTGGTCTCATAACGATATTGCCTTTATTGACAATACGAAGTTCTTAAAGAAAATTCAAGGTTACCCAAGTCAAGAACTTACATCTACAAATGTGAATATAGCTAAGGCTGGTATAAAGGTCGTTTGCAGTGGTTAATATACTAAGAGAATCGGATTTACCTTAAGTAAGCTATTCACCAACTGTCAAATAAAAAATTCATATCTTAAAAGGATCATACACATTAATTTCCTTAGTTTTCACTTTCTCGTTTAATAATCTCAAGATGGGCTGTAAATCATCGTCGATTGATAAGCACAGTACTTCTCTATCAAGATAATTGGCCAAATGATTCTTCTTCTCAAGAATTTCTGCTTCTTCCAATAAGTCGCATTTGCTTAATACTACAATTTCTTCCTTCTTAATAAGGTCGCTATTGTAAAGCTTCAGCTCACTATGTGTACAATTATAAGCTGAGATAATGTCATCGTGAGTTACATCGATTAAATGTAGCAAAACTCTACATCTTTCTATGTGCTTTAAAAACTTGTGCCCGAGCCCAACTCCAAGATGAGCATCAGCGATTATCCCAGGAATATCTGCTATGACAACTTCACTATAATCCACTTTTGCTACACCTAAATGTGGTCTTATAGTAGTAAATGCATAATCGCCTACTTTCGTATCAGAATTTGAGCAGCGGGTTAAAAATTTCGATTTACCTGCATTCGGCATACCAATAATGCCAACATCAGATAAAACTTTTAACTTCAATATTATATTTCTTTCCTCGCCAGGCTGACCATGAGTAAAATATCTTGGCGCTCTATTAGTAGAAGATTTAAAGTTAGTATTTCCAAGCCCACCTTTTCCACCTTGCACTACTTGAGATTCCATGTCGGGTTTATCAAGATCTACTATCACTTCCTCACTTGCTTCATCGATTATTTGTGTACCAACTGGAACTTTAAGTATAACATCTTTTCCTGCTGTGCCAGATCTATCTCTGCTTGCACCACTTTTTCCACTACCGGCTTTAATGTGCCTCATGCAACGAAAGTTAAGCAAAGTGTTGAGATTTGCATCACTGATGAAAATTATGTCTCCTCCCCTGCCCCCATTACCACCGTTTGGACCACCAAATTCAACGAATTTTTCTCGACGAAAACTCGCGCAGCCATCGCCACCGTCACCTGCTTTTAAATATAATTTTACTTCATCTATGAAGTCCATGCCAACCCACGATAATATTTAGCATTTTCTCTCAATGAACTTTCTATTCTCATTAATTCATTATACTTCGCAAGCCTATCAGAGCGCGACAGGGAGCCAGTCTTTATTTGTCCACAATTTGATGCAACTGCTATGTGGGATATCGTTGTGTCTTCTGTTTCACCTGAGCGGTGAGAAATAATAGCCTTGTAGCCATTTGATTTTGCCATTTCAATAGCAGCAAAAGTTTCCGTAAGTGTTCCTATTTGATTTGGTTTAATTAGTACAGAATTTGCCATTTTTTCCTCTATTCCTTTACGTATTAGGTCACAATTTGTAACAAACAAATCATCCCCAACCAGTTGAATTTTATTTCCTAGCTTTACAGTAAGTAATTTCCAACCTTTATAATCGTCTTCACTCATTGCGTCTTCTATAGAAATTATTGGATATTTTTCCACAAGGCCGCAATAGTACTGAGCCAATTCCTCTGAAGTGAGCTCTCTGTTTTCAAATTTGTAAATTCCATCTTCATAAAAAGTAGATGAAGCGACATCAAGACCCAGTGCAAAATGATTTTTCATCGAATAACCTGCAGATTCCACAGCCTGAATTATCAAATTAAGAGTTTCTTCAGTGCTCTCAATGTTTGGTGCAAAACCACCTTCATCCCCTACATTTGTACTATAACCTTTTTTCTTAAGAATGCTGCGCAAGTTATGAAATACTTCTGCAGACATTCTGATTGCTTCACTGAAAGTTTCAGCACCAACCGGAAGAATCATGAACTCTTGAAAGTCAAGTTTATTGTCCGCATGTACTCCACCATTAATTACATTAATGAGTGGAACTGGCGTCTGCTCTTCCACTAACTGCTCTTTTCCAAAATATCTATATAGCGGCATTTTAAAGCTGTTTGCCGCTGCTTTTGCAACTGCAAGAGACACACCCAAAGTTGCATTTGCTCCAAGTTTAGATTTATTTTTTGTTCCATCTAGCTCAATCAAAGCTTTATCAATTGCATTTTGATTTGTTGCATCCATGCCAATGATTTCATTTGCTATCACTCCATTTACAGCTTGAACAGCTTTCAGCACTCCTTTACCACAATACCTTTTTTCATCCTGATCTCTCAGCTCCAATGCTTCTAGTTTACCAGTTGAAGCCCCAGAAGGCACAGCTGCTCTACCTATTGCTCCATCACAAAGTTCTATTTCCACCTCAATGGTTGGGTAACCCCTGCTATCTAAAATTTCTCTTGCAAATACGCTGCTGATTGTTCTCATATTAACCTATACTTTTGCCATAAGTACTGCAGTTTCTTTCGCTAGTTTAGCTATATTACTACCAGCACCAATAAATAATACTATATCACCGGAATTTGTCGAATTACTAATAAAATGTGAAATGAGCAGAGCATCATTCATAATCTTTACATTATTAAACCCATTACTAATTAAAGCTTTTTGTATATCATCAATTCCACAGCCGGGAATAGGCTTATCTTCTGGAGGATGGACAGGAGTGAGAATTACATAATCAAACATCATGAAAATTCGTACGAACTCATCAAAAAAATTACGAATACGAGCAAAACGAAGCGGCTCGATAATTCCTATTACCTTTTTTTTAGCAATCGAACGTGCTGCTACCAGGGTTGCCTGTATTTCGTTTGGATGATGAGCATAATCCTCAATTAACTTAACACCTTTAATATCGGCAATTAAAGCAAATCTCCTTGCTACTCCTTTAAATTCCAAAAGACCTTTTTTAATGTCCTCATCGCTAATTCTGAGTTTTACTGCAACCGATATTGCAGCTAGGGCGTTGCTGACTTTATGCATTCCTATTGCATTTGATAGCACTATGTTTTCTATAATCCTAGTACAAGGTTGCACATTTTCTTTTTGTCTTTCAAAAGCGAGTTCTTTTAATTGAAACACTATATGTACATTATCATCATCAACTTCAATGCGTTGCACTAATTTTCTAATTATATTAAGCTTAGTCTCCCAATCTGCATCATACTTCTCCTTCGCTATGTGCCCTCTTACCATCTTAACTTCTTTCCATACCACCTTTTCTAGTATATCCGCGCGTATTGATCTGTTATTACATTCACCAAAACGTTTTCCAGGACAACGATAGTAACTTCTTCCTCCCTTAGCATTACTCATTCCATAATAAATGGATTTACAATACTGACATACAATTAATTCTTGTAATAAGTATTTTCTTCCACTTTGTTGCATTTTTTCTATTTGTAGCTTTTCTTTTTCCACACTGTATCTCTACGACTTATATCTATTTTGCCTATAGTAAAATATGCACATAATGAGCCAAATCAAAGAAAGTGCAAACCAAGTAACTGCATATTCCAAATGCTTAATTGGCTGTACAGTGAATTTACCGCTGAAACCTTGCTTCCACAACATGCACTTCTCTAGCTTAATACCTAGCTCATTGGAAATTTCTTCTGTACTTAGGGTAAACCACGTATTTGAAGCAATATCATTTTTGATAAACCAATTTTTGCTACCATCACAATACAAAACTCCATCGGCAGCTACTTTTTCAATTTTTGTTTTTTCCTCTTTTTTTTCTCTGACTATCCCTTTGTTTATTAACATGTAATGTCCAGTGGTAAGCAACATAGGAGACAGTACATGATAGCCACGTTGTCCTGCAAAAACATATAGCTCTATGTCGCTTAGAACTCCGTCAATTTTGACGTGTCTGTAGTTAAATTGTGCGAGGTCATCGTTAGGCAATAAATGAACAACTGGAAGATCCATATTTTTGATAATATTATTCTTCCAGCTCAATCTAAATAATTGCCATAACCCTAGTGAAAAAAGAAGTAGAAAAGGTATAATGAAAACAAATACTGTTTTTCTTAACACCCTATATTTGTGTTCTTAAATAGTTTTCAACACCCATTAGTTCAATAAGGTCAATCTGTTTTTCAATCCAATGGAAGTGCTCTTCCTCATTTTTCAATAATTCTTCTAATAACATTACACTAACGAAATCTTTTTCTTTTTTGGCGACAAAAATTGCCTCTCTGATATCTTTGATACCCTTGTCCTCTAATTTCAAATTAGCTTCTAAGATTTTCTGTATTGTATCTTTTGTAAATTTTCCATCACACTTTGATATCTCATTTGTATCTTGAAAATTTGGTACACCTCTAAGCAATAAAATCCTTTCTGCTAGCTTGTCTGCATGTTCAAGTTCTTCGTTAAGCTCATTTTTTACCTTTTCTGCAAGTCTATTAATTCCACTGTTTTTGAGAATCGCAAAATGCAAAAGATACTGGCGTACAGAGGTCAGCTCATTGGTTAATAATTTGTTCAAATGTTTTACTATCTCTTCATTCATAATCTTCCCTTAGTTCAATTTATCAGCATAATTTATATGATAACGATAGTTATAGCAACTCATTTAATAGTTCCTTTGATAACAACCGTATTAAATAGCATGTCGTGGTATGTCTGTTTCTTTTTAGAAAAACAAGCAACTAGATACCAACAGAGAGTAAGCATAACTATAATTGTTTCTAGTGTACTTAAAACATTTACTAACGTATGAAAAAGTTTGATAAGGGTGATAATAAAATTATGTAGCAGGGGAAGAAAAAACTGAGAGATACTGCGATCAAATGCTAAGCTCAAACCTATTTTAGAATTATCTAAATTTTTGGTATATATATTTAGTAACTGTTGACCTGGAGTTGCTTGGGCTGTTGAAGATATGAAGTATGTAAAGTAACTACAATTTATACACATGTATGACACGTGTAAAATCAATGGAAAATCCCCTATTAACAATACAATTAGTAAGCTTGGAATTAATAAAATTGCTACATCTATTAAATATGCGCAGAAGCGTCTTTGTATACTAGCAATTTCTGTCATTATCTGTCTTTCAAATATTTTATTATGAATTCTGTAAGTTTATCAAAATGTTGAAAACATAACAAATCTTCATAACCGCTTATCGATTGACCGTATATAATAGGTAAGCAATTGGCATTTTGTGCACATAGAATATCTGTGATGCTGTCACCAACAAAAAACACATTTTCTCTATTTACAGGTAACGTACTCTCTTCAAGTGCAAATAGCAGTGGAGTTGCAGATGGCTTATCTTCTGCAGTATCACATGAACCAACTATTCTTTCAAAGTAAGAATCTAGTTTAAAATAGGCAACTTCTTGACGTAAATTAGTATTTTTCTTATTGCTAACTATCGCTAGATAAATATTGTGATTTTTCAGTGTCTGCAGCATTTTCTCTACTCCTTGGTTCAGAGTAATGTTTTGCAGTAGTGCATTATCTAAGTATTTTTGATATATCTGATTTGCTTTTTTCCACTGATCACCAAACAAATTGACCATGTAGCTCTTTCTTGATTCATTAGAGTTTCTATCAGCAACTTTGTTGCTGCACCCCATTGAATTCAAGGTGTGCTGAATAGCATTAGAAATATTATCTTGAGTGTCAACTAAGGTATTATCCCAATCGAATACTACTGCTAATGGGCTATTTTTCATTTTTATATTGTTACGTATTTTAAGTTAATAAGTAAATGATATTTTGATGAAAAAAGCATAAAGAGTTGGTCTTTATTGCAAGTTATGTTAATCATTTTTACATAATAGCCTAATACACTGGTTATATGATATGTTTTAATAGGTAACAGGTATGGCGCAGACATCTAAAGAAAGTGTTGAAAAAAAGTTTAAAGATGTTTTTGAACGTTCTCCGGGTGCTTTTCCAGAGGGTACGTCGCTGGAAGAGAAGGTTGATCGTATAGCAAAAGGAACAAAGGCTCTAAGGGCTATGAAAAGTGAAGAGCTCGAAAACAAAATGGAAAATATTGCAAAGTTAAACAAAGAACTTGAAAGACGACAAAGGCAAGAAAATGAGGAAATAGATAAACTTAGACGATCAACACAAGAGTTAAGGAAAGAGTTTGGTACAAGTAAAAGAAGTAGATCAGGTGCAATACTGCAAGAAGCTAGGCAAGATACGCAACTATCAAGGATTGAAGGGTTGCGTGATAATAAAGAATTTCAAGAAGTGACTAACACTCTTAGAGAAACTATAGCAGAAGGTAAAAGTGTTGAACAGAGTGGACAAAAAAAGACTTCTGAAGCTTCTGCGCAAACAGATACACAGCCATCAAAGCACATCGTTAGTCCCTCAGTGAGCAAGAGTTCTGTAAAAGAGAAGCTCAACACTGAGTCGGACAAAAAAGATAACACACCTCAACCACAAGAAAATCAAAAAGAAGAAGGGTTTTTGAGTCTTCTGAAGCGCTTTGTTAAGAAAATATTAGAAAAACTTTTAGGTGAGGGTAAAAAGAGTGTGGAAAATGCTCGTGGCATAAAAGAAGATGCTCAAAGAGATACGCCAAATAACGAAGAGCAACAAAAGAGTAAGCACTTTGATAAAATTTTAAATCAGGACCAAAGTATAAGCAAGGGCTTAGAGCAAGCAACACAACTTGAAAACCCAACGATAACACCTGTTAATACTCCTGAAGTGAATGAGGTGCAAACAGGACGTGAGAGATAATTCACCTTAAAATAAAAGGAGAATGTGAAACAAAGCATAGGAGCCAAGTTGAGAAGAAAGTTGGAAAGAAAAAGAAGATAAAATCTCAATCTGGAATAAAGTTACAATTAGTTTTTGGTTACCTAAATTAGGTATAACAGATAGGAAGCAAATAACTAAACAGGAATAAGTTGTATTAAACAAGACTTACTTTAAAAAAGTAAGTTATAGAATAATAAAAGAAAGGAGTGTTAGAAATGAGAAACAAAAATATTAAAACCAAAGCTAGAGAACTAGCAAAGCAATTAGGTAACGTATCACAAGCATGTAAAGTGATGACGTGATACATTTTATAGGTTCAAGTAGTTATATGAAAATGGGGGAGAAACATGGAATAAGTAAGAAAAAACCGCTATTAGCAAACAGAGTTTCCGAAGATATAGAAAGAACAATAATTGGCATAGCTACAGAATTTCCAGCATATGGACAAGAAAGAGCTGCAAATGAGCTTAGAAAAAGAGGTATCCCAAGGTGGATGTATAGCTAAGAAATGACCTTGAAATTTTGAAAAAGAGACTTAAGGCACTGGAGACAGAAGTAGCCCAAGACGGAATCATTTTAATTGAAGAACAACTTGTAGCCTTAGAAAAAGTGAAAGAACGAAGATGGTGAAATTGACACTCAGGGGTTATTTGGGTTCTCAAGATACCTATTATGTAGAAGGGTATAGGACCAGCAGACTTTCATTGATACTTATTCTCGAGTTGCATTTGCCAAACTTTATGTAGATAAAACAGCAATTACTGCTACTGACTTGTTACCAGAAAATCACAGCTATATTTAGGAATTGAAAATGTTGATCATTCTAGAACCAACTTCGTAAACTAATGGCATATGCGAGAGATTTCATAGAAGATGAGTGTTATAATATTATTTTTCGCAAGAAAATCTACAGTTCTTTGGAAGATCTGCAGATAGACGTTGATCATTGGCTGCCTTTGCTTACAATGCTGTGAGATGCTGGTGGCACTGGCCTACTCTCCTAATAGAAACACAAAAGAGTTTGCAAGTACTAGTTATTATTTGTAGAATGTAGAGAAATTAGTAGGGATTTCAATAGGAAAATAGTATGCCATCTGTTACTTTTATCTTACCTGATGGAAGCAAGAAAAGCTATGAAGCTGCGGAGGGAGAAACTCTGCTTAATTTAGCCCACAGAAGTGATCCAGATCTGCTTGAAGGTGCATGTGAAGGCTCTCTTGCTTGTTCTACATGCCACGTAATTGTTGATCCAAAATTTTATGATGTTGTAGAAACACATAATCCTATATCTGATGAGGAAAATGATATGCTGGACCTAGCTTTCGGCTTAACAGAGACATCAAGGCTTGGATGTCAAATAAAAATCACAAAAGATATTGACGGTTTGTGTGTAACCGTGCCAAGAGGTACAAGAAACATATCATTAGATAAACAAGGAAACGATGCGTAAGATTTTTATCTATATTGTCTTCTCTTTACTTTTGTTTATTCCTGTAGCGTATAGTGGTTTTTGGTATTTTTCCGCATGTAAGGTAAAAAATCTTTTAGCTGAAACAATACTATACATTAACGACGAAAAGTTTGATATTTCACATGATTTTAGCGGATTTCCTTTTAACCTAGTTTTTCGTCTAACGAACCCAAAGGTCTCCAATGAGCAATTAACTATTTCATCTGAAGCTTTATTGATAAGAAATAAATTGCTTGATAAATCAGCATATATCTACATACCAAGCAATGAAGTCAATATTACTGTCCGTGGTGATGAAAAAAAGAATATAAAATGTCACACAAACGATAGCAGCCACTTTGTTGTTAGACTAAATGATTTACCATCTTCATTACAATTCAACAGAAATAGCACTGTGATAGACTATATAGATGCACTTCGTTACGAAGATTACGGATTGAAATGTGATGTTTCAGAAAATCAGCAAAGTGTTATAACTGAAGTGAGTGATAAAAGTAATTACATTCAATTTCACCTTGATAAAGAACTGAATGGAAATACTAAACTAGGGTTTGATTTTTATACTTATCGGTATAAACATACTGCAAGTCCTGAAAATTACCTTAGTTTCGACGCTAAATTCGATTATGAATTTGTAAATCATATTTCAGCCTCCAAGATTAATTTCAACATAGAAAAATTTTTGATCCAGAGTAATAACTTTTCTATTATTGCGAATGGCGGGATAAATAATTACAATTTAATCACATCTTCATTTGAAGACAAAATCAACATAGCCATATCAAATTATAAAGAATTAATTTCGTTTGTGACTGGTGATTTAAAGACTGCAGATGCATTAGAAAAATCAATGTCTTCCTTATCAGAAAAAACAACTGATAACGATATTCAATTTTCAATAAAGTACGACGATAATGTAGGTTCAGGTTTTATTGGAAAATTATCCACTATTGATTTTATGAGGCAATTTACTGAATTCACCAAGAATGAGAATAGTAATTAGCTTACTTTTTACACTGATATTCCATTTAGGCATAAATGCTTTCACTTTGGATGATAAACTAAGAGACGAAAGCATGGAAGAGCGAGCAATTAGCTTATTTGTAGTGATAAAGTGTCCAGTATGCTCTGGTGAATTATTATCCGAATCTGAGTCTCAAGTTGCATATGGTATGCGCAAGGCAATTCGCAAGAAGATCAGTGATGGATATACTGACGAGCAAATAATTTCAGAGCTAAAAAATTCTTATGGAGATTCAATTATAATTGCACCACCTGTAAAATCTAGTACCTACATTTTATGGTTTATTCCACTTATAACTCTGCTTATTGGGTGTTTTCTAATACGAAAGTACAGCAGGAGAGCGGCAAAATAAGATAGATAAGGCAGTATAAAAAGATAATCATAGAGTAAAGTGAGTTTACAACAAATGCAATGTGCGAACTTTATACTATATTATTGAGTTTAGATCAAAGATTGTAAGGTTAAATCTTCTACCCAAATAACCGCACACTCTACCTGCTTATCTGGGTAGACTTCTTGCACTAAGGTTTTATAGATCAACATTTGCTTTTTTATTTCATTTAATGAGGAAACAGAAACGTTATGGTGTGATTTATAGTCAATTATGATTGCTTTATCTTCTGTTATGCATAGCCTGTCTAGCCGTACTAATACTGGTTTGTCGTCAATTGTTCCACTCAGTGTAATTTCTGATTTGCCTTCTAAGTCGAATAGATAATCATATTTTTCATTAAAGGCTAATATTTTGCTGTAAATTTCATCTTTATCTTCACTAGTGTTTATGCTATTAAGATATTTCCTAACCCAATTTTTTCTCCTGTCTTTCTCTATCTTGGGCATATATTGCAATATACTGTGGATTATTAAGCCTCTTGCATAACCGTCTGCTATCCCATTGCTCTTTAAGGTGTCATCCCAATGCTCCAACACTGGCTTTTTTTCTCCAGATTCTAGCGTTACGTGCTGTCCTTCTTTTTACTGGATAAGCACTGGGATGACATTGACAGGTTTGGCGGAGGTGAAATCACTGGAACGTCGAAATAATCACGTTTTTTATAAGTGTAAGGGTAATTTGCATTCATGCATAGTACTTCAACTTTTTCTTTAAATATTGGCTGTAAGTGTGCTTGTTTCTTCTCATATAATTCTCCATATTGAATAACTAGATCATACCAAGAGCCCTTTTGTACCGGTTCTTTACCTAAAATGTATAACTCATCTTCAGCACGCGTGAGTGCCACGTATAGCAAACGCAAATATTCGTTATAATCTTCTAGTTTTTTCTCTCTTTTTACTTGATCGCAATAAGCATTATTATTTTTGCCACACCAAAATGGCGCTTCTGTTGCATCAAACACAATACTTTCGCTGTTTCTTGGCACCGTATTTGTGTCAACTAAAAACACTATGGGAGCTTGTAGACCTTTTGATTTATGAATTGTCATTATTCGCACAGCATTGCGTTCTGATTGCATATCGTTTTTAATCTCAGGATTGTTTTCCTTGATCCACTGAACAAATGCTTGAAGAGATGGGTTCTCAAATTGCAACACGAGGTTCATAAATTCGTCTAAAACCTCGAAGCACTCAAGACCTAGCCTTGAAGCAAATTTTTTCTTACCTGTGCGCAATATATGCGTGAATAATGTAAGAGGGGATTCTGTCTGAGATAAGTTAATCAGATAGTTTAATTCACTATAGATAACCTTATGATAATCTTGAATTCTTTCCCATAACGACTGTTCTTTACGATCATATGCAATATTGAATAAATCATCCTCAGTGAAGTTAAATAGTGGTGATTTTAAAACATTTGCAAGAGCAAGATCATTTGCCTGGAGGAGCAAAAATTCAGCCAAAGCTATTAAGTCCTGCACAGCTATGTAATCCATGATTCTGAAATAATCTCGGCCTATAACTGGTACATTTACTTTTTTTAATTCACTTATTATGTAATCAACTAACACATTTCGCTGCCGTACCAAAATCATAATGTCCCTTGGTTCTATATGGCGATCTTTAGCGACTAAAATCCGCCCTTCGTTTAACCAATTGTGAATTCTGCGAGCTATTGCCTGAGCAAGCAATCGATCTGTTACTACATAATCTTTCCTCTGTGTTAAATGAATTTGTAAGACTTGCTGCTCTTCCTCTTTATATCTTGGTAATAACGGCCAAATTTCAATGTACCCTTGATCATTTTCTCTATGCGGAACATGTTTTATCTCGTTATCATTGAAAGATATTTCTTCACGGAAGTTGTTAAATATCCTGTCTACAAGCATCAAAACTTCTGGAGTTGAGCGAAATGACTTTTCAAGTTGACATGATATCCAATCTCTACCACCAGTTTTTGTGTAAAAGTATTGTTGCATGTAGTTAAATAGGTGGGGATTTGCTCCTTGAAATCTGTAAATCGATTGTTTTACATCACCAACAACAAATAAGGTTCGCTTTTCATCACCACCGGTAAAAAATTCATCACAGAGATTTGTTATAATTTTCCATTGACTGATACTATTGTCTTGTGCCTCATCAACAAGAATGTGATCTATTTTTTGGTCTAGATTAAACAATATCCAATCTTTATAGCCTGGGTTGCTAAGGAGATTTGTTGCTAAATTGATGAGATCATTGTAGTCAAGCAGTGCGTTTTTTGATTTTTCATTATTATATAGATCAACATATACTTTAAATATACTAAGTAAACTACTGGTTCTTTTGAATATTTGATAAGAATTCATGTCTCTTATATAAGTAAATACTGCATTTTGAATGCTTTCTATCATTTGCTCTGCGTCTTCAAATTTTTCCAAAGTACTTTTTGTTATGACCGATGATATGTTTTTCTTTTCATATGATTCTGACTTCAAAAATACTTTAGCTAAGCTCTCTATCTTGGTGTTATTCCACTTTATTCCGGTATTATCCCACTTTATTCCATTATCATCCAAGTAGCTGACACCATTTGGTACGGACGATTTTATGCTATTACACCAATCATAGAGCATTGTACTATAACTCTGATCTCTTTTGCTGCCCTTGCTTAATATTTCAGCCAATCTTTTTATCTGCTCAATCGTTTCATTCTGTAAATCGTGAATCTTATCAGGGGCACTCAATTTATTTTTGATATACTCTAAATTATTTTCTAGAACTGATCTCTTTACACATAAAGTATAGAGCAAATCACGCAGCTTATTTTCATCAATTTCAGCTGCAATGATATTGATATCGTTCTGCACAATTTCGTTATGAAGCGTTTTGTCAAAAACGATGGAATGCAATTCTTTACATTCGCTCAACGTACAATTTGGAGCGATACCAGCTTCTGTAGGAAAGCTGGAGATTAACTTGTAACAAAAGGCGTGTATAGTTTGAATAGTAAGACCAAGATTTTCCAGTTCAGAAAAAAGCCTTCTTGCTCTTGTTAAATAATCTTTATTTTCTCTGGTCACGCACTGAGATGACATCGGAAAGAAATCTAATTGTTCTAAATCTGCAACTAATATACCCTCTGGACATATTGCCCACTTACTAAGTGTACTGTAAATGCGATCTTCCATTTCATTTGCTGCAGCATTGGTAAATGTTAAGCAGAGAATATTTCTCTTATTTTCTAATAAAAGTCTTAATACTCTGTCTATTAAGATTTTTGTTTTACCTGTACCAGCGGATGCACTTACCCATACAGAGAAATTAGGATTTATGGCATTTAATCTCATTAGGAGTGTATAAAGTTTGACTGAAGTGGCATTTCAAGTATAGTAAATAAGGTAGTGTTAGTGAAGATATACGAATGGAAAGTTTTTGTGTAAAGGCTCCTGCAAAGATCAATCTTTTTTTACATATTATAAATAGAGAGGAAAGAGGGTATCATTTGATCGAAAGCTTGGTTGTTTTTGCTAAGCTTTCTAATTTTTTAGAAATAAAAGTAGGAAAAAAAAAATTTAGATATGATCACTCTACAGTTGAATTTGTAAATTCTGAGTTTAAAATAAATTATCGATATAACACTGTAACGAAAGCAGTTAATTTACTGCTTAGGTATGCTCCTGCACGCACTAAAGTCACTGTGAGGGTTATAAAAAATATACCAATTGCTGCGGGACTTGGTAGTGGTTCCTCAGATGCTGGAGCTGTGATACGCACGCTAGGAGAGCTATGGGAGGTTGATAGGCAAATTTTAAATGATATAGCTTTAAGCGTTGGTGCTGATGTGCCTGCAAGCATAGATGATAGTAAGCCAGTTTTTGTTAGAGGTATTGGTGAGGAATTATGCCCCGTTAAACAATGCTCTTTACCCACAAGTGTGGTACTTGTGAAACCGAAAAAAAAGTTTTTAAATACATCAGAAGTATTTTCCAAGTATAAAGGGGATTTCTCTCAGCCAATTAAGTGGAGTAATAACACTGAGGAGGGTTTGTTAGAGCTTCTTAAAGAGACAAAAAATGACCTGCAAGAAGCAGCAATAAGTCTTGTACCTGAAATTCAGGATGTAATATCAACACTAGAGTCACAAGAAGGCTCTATACTTTCTCGCATGTCAGGCAGCGGTGTAGCGTGCTTTGGAATGTTCAATAGTGAAGAAAGTGCAAAAGCTGCAGCGGCAAATATCAAAAAGGAATATCCAGAATGGTGGGTGTACGATACGCAATTAATAGTTTGATTTATGTCCTTAGTTTCTGAGAAGAAAAATCTTATAAATGGTTACAGGGAAGGAAGGTTTTGGGTAAATAATCAAGAATATCATGGCTCAATTATAATTTTTCCTGAAAAGGTGGTTGAATTGAAAGAAAGTGATATAAATAATAAGGAGTATTTTAAATCTTTTTTAACAAAGGAAATAGAGATTTTGATAATAGGTACTGGTAAAATATTCGATTGTTCAATGAAGTCTTATCTTATGGAGCAAAAGAATTTAAATTTTGAATTTATGACGACTGATGCAGCATGCAGAACCCATAATGTTTTAATATCTGAAGATAGGTTTGTTGTCAGTTATCTGATAGCATGTTAGAAATATTTACACAGAGTTTTTTTATCAATAGCCTAATTGCAGTAGTTATGATTAGCCTAGTAACAGGAGCTTTAGGGTCATTTATGATATGGCAAAGGTTATCGTATTTGGGTGATAGTTTGTCTCATTCTTCATTGCTTGGTATTGCACTTGCTTTGATCTTTAATATCAGCCCATCGGTAAGCATAATGCTCATTGCAATTATGTTTGCGATACTACTTTCTCTTAATTTTAATAAATTATATTCTGCTGATACGGTATTGAACATAGTTACCAATGTAGTTTTATCATCGAGTTTAATACTTATGTCTTTTCTTCCATCAGGTAATAATAGTATTATTAGCTCATTGTTTGGTGATATATTAATGATTGACCAAAGTGATATAATATCAATTTTTCTAACCTCCTTAATAGTTACTTTGATATTAATATTTAGATGGCGCTATTGGCTGATGATTTCAATTAATCAAGACTTGGCAGCAGTTGAGAAAGTTAATGTTAATTTTGTTAGGCTAGAATTTTTAATTGTACTTGCTATCTTTATTGCAATTTCTGCTCAATTAATAGGAATATTACTCATTGCTGCATTTTTGTTAATACCTGCTGCATCAGCGAGGCTCATTTCAAAAACTCCAATGCAAATGATTATTATTGCAACAGTTTTTTCTGTGATCTCTGGTGTATCGGGTCTGATATTATCTGCAAGTTTTGATTTATTAACTGGACCTGCAATTATACTTATTGCAGCTGTGTATTTAATCATTGCTTATTTTATAAGGTTAGTGTTAAGTAGATCGACTTAATTTTGGTCTTGGGTATTCATAATTCATTAATAAAGGAATGTAACCATCTTAGCGTAAAGTAGTTTTTGCTACATTGTTTTTATGTGCTAATAATAAATTGTTAATTTTATGGAGTGAAAGATATGGCCGAAGAAGGATTTTTTTTTAGGTATGTAGGGCAGCCTGTGAAAAAATTTTATAATTATATTACAGGAAAGAAAGAAGTGTCAGATGATACGAAGAATACAGCAAATCAAGAAAGCTCAGAATTTTTGGACATTGATGTGCAACCAAGTGATGTACAATCAAATGAGAATGATATAATATAGATGGCATGAGAATAACGCCATCTAAAGTTAAAAAATTCCTTGAGAAACCTGATACTTTAAGTGGTGTGTTAGTTCATGGAAGTGACAATAGTAAAATCGATATTTTCATACAAGAAATAATTGCCAACTTGGATGAGTATTCAGTCCAGGTGATGGATTTTGCAGTAGTGAATAAGTCGCCCGGTTTGTTATTTTCCGAGCTGGCAAACATTTCAATGTTTACTAACAAAAGATTAGTTAAGCTGATAAATGTAAGTGGAAGTATATCTAAAGAGTTAAAAAACATATTGGATCATAATATAGGCGGTCATTATGTAGTGATGATAGCAAATGATCTTCCATATAATTCTGCAACTAAAAGTTATATGGAAAGCTCAAAAATTTTTGGTGTAATTACCTGCTATAAGGACAGCGTTAGTAATCTTTGTGATATTATATCAAGTTACTTGAAGCAAAATGATATAGAGTACACAAGTGAGATAATCTACCACTTGCAGTCTTACTTTAATCGTAGCAAACTGCCCATACATCGAGAGCTTGAGAAATTAGTTTTATACCTAGGAGAGAGAAAAGACCTTAAACCTGCTGATATAGACCTGTGCTTTTCAACCTCCGGAAATGATTATGTTACACTTGATGATCTGTGCTCTGCAATAGTGAATAAAGACATGGCACAATTCATCAAAATTTCCGATACATTGATATTACAAGAGAATTTTTCACCGATAGCATTAATCCGTATTATATCAAATTATTTTCTACGACTGGAAAGCGTTTTGCTGTTAATACAAGGTGGAATGAGTGGACAAGCTGCAATTGACCAGCTAAATCCTCCATTGTTCTTCAAACAATTGCAGAGTTTTAAATCTCATTTGAAAAGTTTGCAACTTTCAGAACTTAAGAAGATCTTGGAAAAATTGATGAGCTTGGAAGTGACCTGCAAAAAAACTGATCTAAATCATAAAATGATCTTTCAGCATGAGATTAACTATTGGTGTCATTCAAATACATCCAGTGCATTTAAACCTTTTGTATAATTCTTTGACTTTCTTCTAACCTTGCAACAATGCTCTCTCTACCGATAAAAATTAATAATTTAGCGAGTTCTGGACCTGTTTCTGTTCCTGTTAAAGCGAGACGCAACTGCGTAAATAGGTCTTTTGCCTTTATATCTACTGTTTGTCGAATATTTTTGACCCACTCTGATAATGTGTTTTCATTACAATCACCTTGAGGTAATGAACTTAGCGCTATTTTTATAAACTCCTTATTAAGAACCACAGGCTCTATATCGGATTTGCATATTTTCCACCACTTAGCCACCTCAGAAAACCTGTTTATGTTGTTTCTTATAAAATACCAAAACTCTGAACCAATTTGACTTAAGCGGTCTTGCACCATTTCAAATGGCATTTGTTGCAGCACTTTACTATTTAGCTTATACATTTCACTCAAGCTGAACTGTGCAGATGCTGAGCTAAATTTTTTAATATCAAATGAGTTAATTAAAGACTGCATATCAACATGAGCTTCTATCGGATCAGATGTGCCAAGTTTTGCTAAATAGCTAGTTAGCGCCATTGGCTCAATCTCATCTTCTCTTATGGACTTAATATCCAGCCCGCCTTTCCGTTTCGATATCTTGCTATCATCAAAATGTAGTAGGGAAAGGTGAGCAAAGATAGGAATTTTCGCTTTTAATGCTTGAATCATTTGGATCTGAACTGCGGTATTAGTTACATGATCTTCCCCGCGTACAACATGGGTTACATTAAAGTCAACATCATCAACAACAGAAGGTAACATGTATGTATAAATTCCATCTTCTCTTTTTACCACAGGATCGCTAATGTGAATTGTTGCAATATTTATTTCACCTTTAACTTCATCATTCCATTTTACAATTTCGTTTCTATTCAATTTAAATCTGAAATGTGGTTTTCGTCCTTCTTGTTCATAACGAATTTTCTCTTGCTCAGTTAGAAGCAACGCACCTCTATCGTAAACAGGGGGAAGACCTTGTTTTAATTGCAATTTTCGTTTAATGTCTAACTCTTCTCTCGTGTCATAGCATGCATAAATATGACCTTCTTTCATTAACTGTAAGAACACCTCGTTATAGCGCTCAAAACGCTCTGATTGCTTGAAACTTGAATCCCAATTTATGCCAATCCATTTTAGATCTTCTATGATATTATCTACATATTTGATATCTGAACGCTCAAGATCAGTATCATCAAAACGTAGTAAAAATTTTCCATTTTGATTACGTGTGTACATCCAACAAATGAGAGCAGTGCGTATGTTTCCTACATGTAGGTAGCCAGTTGGGCTTGGAGCGAATCTTGTTAGCATTTAAATTGTAAAATAATTACTTTAGTTTATTTTAATTTTATATAAATGTACTGCTAAAGCAAGATTCTTTCTCTTTAATATACAGTTGGTACGAAACTTCAAAAAAAGTTGCTAAATATTTATAGCGATAAAATTGTTATTTTTAATCGTTTATTCTCTTCTTAACTAATTATACATTTCCACTTGGATGAAAAATCAGCATTTCTAATTTTTTCCAACTGTAAATTAGAGTCTTTACAAGTTTCACAAATATGGTATAATAAAACTAATCTTTATAGAGGGTATATGACAACAACAGAAAATAGTAATAGAATTACTATAGCATGTGAGCAAGCGGAAAATATTGCTTACTTAGAAAGAATACAAAGACCATTAAAAAATGAAGTATTTTACGATGCAGAATCTGGCTTTGGAGATGCATTAGAAAATGAAGCATCTTATGATTCAAAATCTGATTTTGAGTATTTTGAAGATGTGTTAAAAATAAAAAACAACATCGATAGGGAAAACAAAATTAAGCAGCTTATCAAAGATGATGTAAACATAAATGCTACGAAAGATGGCAAAACTATTCTAGATATTGCTATAGAAAAAAGATGCTCACCAGAAATTGTAAAGTCATTGGTAAGCAATGGTGGTAAGATTAATACTATAGATGCTGACGGCCGTACTGTGTTGCATAGGTCTGTTAAGAATAAAAATAGAAAAGTTGTTGAGGTGCTTTTAGAAGCTAAAAAAAGAAGTGCTTTGGCATCCATTAGCAGGACTCTTTTTAGCATTTATGCTATGTCATCCAATAGAAGTCAACGCTAAGGATAATGACAATTTTACTGCCTTAGATTATGCTCATCATGGCAGTGAAATGTATAGCCTGCTGCAAAAATATGGAGCACAACATAGTGAAAAATTTTTATACTTACGTAACCTTAACATAGAAGAATTAGATTTAAATAAACTTGTTTCTGATAACAACTACTGCTTTGATATATTTACAAAAGCATTGGAGATTGAAGATACATACAAGAAGAAAGAGACTATAGATTGGTTACTAAACAATGGTGCCAACATTAATGTTATTAAAGATAATCAAGCACTACTGAGTATCACAGCTGCAAAAGGTGATGTTGAAAATGCTGTGCTACTGCTTGAAAGGGGAGCACGTGGAGAAATAAACTCTCAAGACGCTGAAGGAAGAACGTTATTACTAAATGCAATTATTCAAGATAAGTTGGATCATGCAAAATATCTCATGAAACAGAAAGTTAACGCTAATATACCAGATAATAATGGAAATAGTTTATTACACTATGCTGTTGTCAATACAGCTGACGCTACTTTTTATGATTTGCTTAAGAATGGCGCAGATTTCTATATAAAAAATCATGACAACCTTACAGCATTTGAATATGCTTTTCATGTAGGAGTAGCTCCTGGGAAAGCCGTTTATTTATTCAAGCTATATATAGAAAAAGGTGACCAGGATAAAAATACACAGTTAGTGAAAAATTTTAGATTACCTTCTGGTGAAACATTACTTGAGTATTTTTTCAACAATAAATTATTTGATAGTGCTCAATCCTGCATAAATTTAGGAGCGAATGTTTCGCGTAATGGATCATCTTTACTGATGCAAGCTCTTCAAAATAGAGATATAGAAGGTATTCAGTTTCTTTTGCGAAATGGAGCAGATGTTTTAAATAATAAGAAAAATGGTAAATTATATTTCCAAGTAGCAGTTGGGTGTGTAGCGATGTTTTCACTTGGTATGGGAGCTGCAGCTACGTTTACTTTAATTAAAATGTCTCCGCTAGCGTTAGCGATAGTAGCTACAACCATCTTTTTGACTGCAATAGCAGCTATGTCTCTGTTTGTGTTATATAAGAGAGTAAAAGAAGAACGCATGCACGAGAATAATACTGAATTTAACATAAGCCTAAGAGAAGCAGCTAATGATTTGTTTAGCGGGTTATCAACTGTAGCAGAAAAAGGAGCAGAAGCAGGTGCACTATGCCTGGAAGTAAAGGAAAAGGCTGAAAGTGTAGTTGAAAAAATAACATTCAAACAGGAATTAATTGCGGCAAAATTTAAAAATATACAAAGGATACGCTCTAACATTCCTATTTCTAATTTACACCTGCTGTCACTTGTTTATCATTCCTCATTGGAAGTATCATGGGCTATTTTTCAGGCAATAACTGATCCAACTCTTGTAAGTACGATTTTAACTGCCATAAGTGAAAGAAGATTGCCTGAAAATAAGCAGTGGGCTAAGGTATTAAAAGATACAGTACCAAACTTAATAAGAAATCAAGAAATTATGCAGAACGTTATAGTACCAACTCTTACTGATATTTTAAAGAGCTTGTCGGAGTCAAAAGAAGAAAGAAAATTTATAATCTATACTCTGGTCTGCCTGAAAGAAGTGATTGATGAAGTTTATACGACATCGGTACAAGAGTCATTACGTAGAATTTTAGGAATAGAACTTGCAAATAGCTTAAATGGTACAATGCGGGCAATAAATAACTTACTCAACTGTTATGGACATGAAGAAGTAGAGCACGCAAAAATTGCAAATGAGTTAGATTATAGAGTAGGTAAACTTACACCGAAACAAACAGAGCAACTTGTTAGAGAGTTAGGAGAGAGAGTAGGGCCTCTCAGAGAGTTTGAGGGTCAAATTGCAGATAAACAATCAATCAGTAAATTGGTAGATTATTGTTTGGATCCAAAACCGAATGACAGGGAAGCAGCTGCAACACTATTAGGTTATATATGCGTATATACTGAAGGTTTGGCTGCTGAAGCTGGTAATTTATCTCATGTTGTACTTGTTAAGCACGTAGGAGTAAATCGGGTAGCACAGCAAGGCTAGAAATAGTAAGATAGTTTCAGGAGCAAAGTACAGTAAGTGGGTAGATTATGGCAAGGCTAGAAAGTGTGCAGTATTATGCTAGATTGCTCCGTTGAATGATATGAGAACACACAAATTGAGGTATTAGTATAATGAGAATTTTTTAAAAAATTCTAGAGAAAGTGTTAAGTACAGTCTTTCTTATTAAGATAGGGAGCTCTTGTTCAGGAGAGTAGTCAAAGAAGTCATGTATTAATTCAGTGATCATATTTTACCACACTCTATCGTGATATTTCTATATTAGAAACCTTAATTATATAAATTGATTATTGACACCTGGCACTTAACTAATCAGTTATTTACTCTAAATATATTATACGTATACTTATTATTAAATTAAATTTGAAATGATAAGAAATGAGTGAATTTAAATCAATCCGCAATATTGCAATAATTGCACACGTTGACCACGGAAAAACTACTTTACTTGATAACATGTTAAAACAAAGTGGCACGTTTCGTGAGAATCAAGAAGTTCAAGAACGAGTGATGGATAGTGGTGATCAAGAACGTGAACGTGGGATTACAATACTTGCAAAATGTACGTCAATAATGTGGGGTGATGAGAAAATCAATATCATTGATACACCAGGACATGCGGATTTTGGTGGAAAAGTGGAAAGGGTGCTCTGCATGGCAGATGGTGTATTACTACTGGTTGATGCTGCAGAAGGTCCAATGCCACAGACTAAGTTTGTGTTGTCAAAAGCACTAAAGGCAAATTTAAAACCGATTGTGATAATCAATAAGGTTGATCGACCAGACAGCAGAATTGATGAAGTACTAAATGAAATATATGAGTTATTTTTTAACCTTGATGCAACCAACGAGCAACTAGATTTTCCAGTACTCTATGCTTCAGGTAGAAATGGTTGGTGTGCTAAGGAGCTACTTCTTCTTTTTCCACACCTTCAACTGATATTCTACTACATAAGACTTGATTTGGTGAATTCCCCACCACATTCGCAAGAATTCTACCTTTACTACCTTCCATTTTAGATGCCCAACCTGACCGCCAATGTTCCTCTTGCTTATCCTTTTTTATTTTATACAATTCTTTTGAACTTGGCATTGATGAATTTTTCGAGTTTAAACCAAGCCTTTCCTTTCTTTGAGCATTCTCAGAGCTTCTTTTTCGGCTTTTAAATTTTCTACCTCTATTTTTAAGTTTTCGCAAGGTTCTAAAAGTTTTACCATATTACCTCATAGCTATTCTATGATTAGACCACCTTGCTACTCCCCTGAACAGATACGGAGAATTAACTGACAGAAGAATTGAAAACTAATATCAGCATTCTGTTAAATGTATGTTACTTGTAGAGATTAAGTTTTGTCTTTTACAATTTATCTGTACTTCCTTTGATTCATTTACTTGAGTATTAGGTCTTAGTGTTGTATGTGTAACGTAACCAGCTACGAGTGCAGATACTATTGCTATACCAACCATTAACCATATATCTAATTTAGTTGTATGCTCAAGTGCAATATATGTTGCTAACCCAACAGCAAGAACAGTACTAGCATTAGCGATGTATGTTGTTTTTTTTCTTAGTTGTCCAGTTGCTTCATTTTTGGTTTCTAATATTTTCTTTTCTTGCTGTGAATGCTGGATTTGAGTATTTAGTTTATTTTTTTCAGCTTTTAATTCTATATTTTCGTTCTGAGCTGTCTTCCTTGCATATTCTAAGGATCTATTTAACCGTTCAGCTCTATCCTTTTTAGTTTGTAAGTCTTTATTTTCCGCCTTTAGTTGCTCAAGCTTACTTATTTTTTGTTTCATTTCACTGCTCATTTCATTTTTTAGTTCATTTCTTATTTTATCTTTTAATGTAGCTACTGCTTCTTCTGAGCTTTTTTTACCTTTTAACTCCAGCACGTCTTCAAGCAATTCTGCTAGATCTATTTTTGCTGAGTGGGGCACATAGTATGGGTGAGTTAAAATATCTCTCATCTCTTTTAAGTTGTGAAAGTTAAGCATAATAAACCTCAATACTAAAAATTTATCATGTAATACATTAAAAATTATAAGATCAAGAAAAATTTGTATTGTAACGAGGCTAAACTAAAAATGGCAGACATTAAAATTGCTGTATTTGCTCAATTGTGCTAACTTAAAGCTTAAAACTGAAAAATATTTATGTTAGAAGAAAAATACAGCTTTAGAGAAATTGAAGACAAATACAACATATTATGGGAAGGTAGTAAAGTTTATAAATGGAATGGTGAAAAGGATAATACTTTCACTATAGATACGCCTCCACCAACGATATCTGGAAAGTTGCACATTGGCCATATATTTAGCTATTGCCATACAGACTTTATTGCAAGGTTTCAACGTATGCTGGGGAAAGATGTATTTTATCCAATTGGGTTTGATGATAATGGGCTTCCCACTGAAAGGTTAGTTGAGCAAACCTATAAAACCCGTGCAAAAGAAGTTGGCAGAGAAAAATTTATAGAAATGTGCCATGAAGTTATTGAAAAGTCAAAACAAGAATTCAAGGAGTTGTTTAAGTCAATTGGTATTAGTTATGACTGGAATTTGGAGTATCACACAATCAGTAAAGAAGTTGTGACACTTTCTCAAATGTCATTCATTGATCTATATAATAAAGAGTATGCATACAGAAAAATGCAACCTATTCTTTGGGACCCAGTCGATAAAACTGCAATTGCACAAGCAGAAATAGAGGATAAAGTCTTTGAGTCATTTTTGAACACGATAGTTTTTTCCACTGAAGAAAATGAGCAGATTAAGATTGCAACTACACGGCCTGAGTTGCTTCCAGCATGTGTTGCAGTTTTTTGCCATCCAGAAGATGCACGCTATACTCATCTGATTGGAAAAACAGCTACAGTAGCAATAACAGAGGCAAAAGTTCCAATAATAGCTGATGATAAGGTAAAAATAGATAAAGGTACTGGGCTTGTTATGTGCTGTACATTTGGTGATGAGCTTGACATATATTGGCAGCAAAAACATAACTTGCCGATGAAAATTATCATTGATCAGAATGGAAGGATGAATCTGCATGCAGTGTGTGATCAAAAATGGATCCCAGTGTCAAGCACTGGGATGACAGGGGAGAAAGATGCTCAGTGTCAAGATACTCAGATGACAGAGGAGACACATGTCGGTGTCATCCGAGTAGCTGACACTGGGATCCATGGACTAAAAGTTAAAGAAGCAAGAAAGAGAATTATTGAAATCCTAACTGAAAAGGGCCTCTTGATAGAAAGTACTAGTATTTCTCATTCTGTCAAATGTGCGGAAAGATCTGGTACACCACTTGAAATATTACCTACTTATCAATGGTTTATCAAGATTTTAGAGCAAAAGGCTCAAGTATTAGATAAAGTAAGAGAATGTAATTGGCATCCAGAGTCTATGCGTAAACGTATGGAGGTGTGGATAGAAGGGCTAAATTGGGATTGGTGCATTTCAAGGCAGCGCTATTTTGGTGTGCCATTTCCGGTATGGTATTCAAAGCGTAAAGGAGAGGAAGGCAAAATTATTCTAGCTGAAGTAAAGGATTTGCCTATAGATCCACTTAAAGATTTGCCGAAAGGCTATAGCAAAGAAGAGGTTGTTCCAGATCAAGATGTAATGGATACTTGGGCTACAAGTGCAATTACTCCTCAGCTAAGTGCACTAGCAGTAAACAGTGAGCTCAGCTTGCCAAACCATCGCTATGACAAGATATTTCCTGCAGATCTGCGCAGCCAAAGCCATGAGATAATAAGAACTTGGGCTTTTTATACGATTTTGAAGGCACATTATCATGCAGATTCACTGCCGTGGAAAAACATTATGATTAGCGGTTGGTGTTTGGCTGATGATAAAAAAAAGATGAGTAAATCAAAAGGTAACATCATTACTCCTCATGTAATGCTTGATACTTATGGAGCTGATGTGGTTCGCTATTGGGCAGCAAACTCAAGACTTGGTGTTGACACAGTCTACTCTGAAAATATCTTCAAAATTGGCAAACGGCTCGTTACGAAACTTTGGAATGCCAGCAAATTTGTTTCCATATTCATGGAAAAACATCAAACTATGAGCATAAATTCCATCAGTGAGACGATGGACAAGTGGGCATTGTCCAAATTATATAAAGTGATAGAAAAGGCAACGAACAACCTATTACAATTTGAATATTGCGAAGCTTTAAGTGCAGTAGAAGAATTTTTTTGGAAAGATTTTTGTGATAATTACTTAGAGCTAGTAAAAAAACGTGCATACGGTAGCAGTGAAGCAAATTCAAGCGCTAAACAGAGTTTAGCATATGTTTTAAATATTGTTTTGCGGTTATTTGCACCCTTTTTGCCATATATTACAGAGGAGATATATCACCAACTGTATAGTTATAACTCCGTACATAATAAAAGTAATTGGCCTAGCAAGGAAGAATTGATCTATGATAAGCAGTCTGAAGAAATGGGAGATAATTTCGTGCAGATGTTAAACTTAGTGAGAAAAATAAAAGCGGATAATAATGTGTCAGTTAAGCACTTGATAAAAAAATTGATGATAAAAGCAAATGCAAAAGAGGATAAGTTAAATCAATCTGCACAGGATGATTTGCAGGCAATTTGCAATGCTGAAGTGATAGAATGGGTTGAGAGTACAGAGGCAGAGCTTATAACTGAGAATGGAAAATTTACTGTAAGTGTATTGATTGCATAACTTAGCATTCGTGTTAGCATGATAATTATTTAGCTGTGAGGGAATGGTGATGGGTGGTTCATATTATAGTAAAGCTAAAGGACAAGAAGACGATTATCATAACTTCGTTCAAAAATTTTTGTTTTTGCTCAATAAGATAAGAGAAAAAAATAAATCAATTCACACTGCTGTAGCTAATTTTAACGTATTATGTTTTTTAATAAAACATAATACCAATTTTAATGAAGATGAAGTATATAAAGCCATTATCCAAGATTACAATAGTATAGCTAGACCAGAGCTTCAAGATGAGGCTAAAAAAGTGTTGAATGGATATATTGAAAATGGTGTTGAAACAGTCTCAATATATAGAAGTTGTGCAGAAATTGAATTGAGGGCTAATAAACATGAATTCAAAATCAGTGAGTTTTTAAATAGTAATTTCTGTAAAGATAATGGAATTTTAGGGTTTTCAACGCTGCATAGCAATGGAAAAAGTGGAATACACGGCTTTGTTTCTGAAGAAGGGATAAGGTATTACATTGTAACTGATGGTTCATACGAAATGACTCTGAACTGGTATGATAAGGATGGAAAAAAGTGTACTATTATAATTAACATTGATGCTAGTGGTATAGAACTCATTGAGCGTAATAGTGTTACTGACGATCAGTTGAAAGCGAACAAAGATGTAAAAATAGGTAACTTATTCTTGTATCAAATAAAATTTAAAAATAAGGAGGAAGGCAATCATAAATCATCTGAAACCGTGATAGAAAATGGTAATAGAAATATTAACATTCAAACAACTCAAGAAATTGAGTGTGATAGCAAAGAAACTCAGATAAGTGCTACTAAAATGCAAGACAAAAGTACACAAGCTATAGATGACAGCTTAAACGAAGAGATTAATAAATTGGAAAAAGAAAATACAAGATTAACTGAAGATAAAGAGGCTATATTAGAACAATTCCAGCAAAAAGTGAGAGAGGTAGAGGAATTGAATGGAAAGGTAAGGAAAAAAGATGAAGCTTTGGCTGAAGTAACACAAAAACTCAAGCAGCCAAGTGATGAGTTAGAGAGTGAGTTTGAAAAGAGAAGAATAGAGAAGGAAGAGTTAGAATTGAAGTTAATGGAAGCACGGAAAAAGATACAAAAGTTAAGTGAAGAAAAAGCTGAATTAGTGCAAGAAAAGCAAGGCTTGGAAGAATATGCTAAAGTTCTAGTTGTCAAAAGACAAACACTAATTGATCAAATAGGGCGATCAGATCTTAAACTGAACGAATCAATAAATGAAAATAAAAGGTTAGAACAAGAATTGAATGATACTAAAAAAGAGTTAGATGATAAATATAGTGAAATCCAGAGATTAGAAAGTCAATCACATGAATTAGAAAGTCAAAAAATAACAGAATTGGAAATGTGCTTAGCAGAGAAAGAGAAAAAAATAGCAGAGTTAGAGGTGCAGTTGGGAGAAGAAGAGAGCAAAGCTTCTGATTTAAGATCTAAATCATGGAGTTTAGAAGAAGACAAAAGACAATTAAAACAAGAGTTAAGTGAAGAAAAAGCTAAAGTAGCGCACGAAAAGCAAGTTTTGGAAGAACTAAATAATAAATTGGAAGAGAAAGAAACTGAATATTCCAATAGGATTAAAGAGTTAAAAAAATGTCTTAAGCAAGAAGTAGAAAAAAATAAAACTCTGCAGAATTATAGCAGAGCTCTAGAAGAAGAAAGTCAAAATCACTCTGAACAGTACAAAAAGTTACTATCTGAGAGACATATTCTAGAAGAAGAAATTTCACGTTTGGAGGATCAATCTTCATTAGCTCCTCAGGATTATATGAGCTCGGTACAGGATTTGGTAAAAGATATGATATGTTTGTTTAAAGAGAATGCGAAAGAAGGAGGTAACGTGATTATATTAAAGGAAACTGTGACAGAGATTTTTGGCAGATTTGACGAATTGCTCAAGCGTGAGGGAGTAAGTAATGAAGAAATAAAAGAGATGATTGAAGAAGCATCTGAACAAATGAAGGATAGTCCTGCTTCTTTGGATATCTTACCCACAAGTATAGAATTGATGAGCAAGTCGCCATCCCTCTGATAAATCAAAGAGACGTTTACATCCTTTCCAAAGAACATAAGGTCCTGGTTCTGGATCATTTTTTCTTGCTAAATGGCTTCCAAGTTCAGGAAACAGCTTCTTTTATAGTAGGAGTTACATTTGGGCATTTATGTATTTTTACGTATAAAACTTTCCATTCTTCTTCAGCTAATAAGGTGGTACATGGCAATAGATCTTGCAATTGTTGTAATAAAGAAAATTCTCCAATACTCATAACTGTTAGATATCTCATTAGCCTTTCTGCTGTTCCAAGCTTCAATTTTGAGGCCAGATTTTAAAATTTTGTGTAATATCTCTATTTTCTATCTCAGGCAATAATTTTTTCAACAGCTTCATCAAAAGTATTAACTGGTTAGCAGCATCCACTCTAGCGGTTTTTTTTCAAAAGAAGAATTTTTCTCAACAGCATAAACTGCGTAAAGTGGTAGGTTAGGTAACTCTTCGGTTTTATGTCTTATGCTGCTTTTGTCCGGATTCATCATAAATTTTCCAAATCTCACCTCCAAACACGCTGTCCTTTTTGGCTTATTATCTCTTGCAGGAATTTCAACTTTTATTATCCCTTGACAAGGAAAGCCTTTAACAACTTCCCATAATCTTTGCTTATCATTAGAAAATCTGGATTGTTTGTTTATGCTTCTATTTTGGTAAGCTCTTACTAAAACTGCTGAGTTAAGATTATGTGCACACTCAAAAAAATCATATATGTCTGCTTCTCTGTCACACACAGTGACAACTTCAGTTTGAGTACTATCTATAAGATTATTTGTTTTTTTTAAGGCTTCTAACCACCTCACACTCTTCTTATCTTCAATACGGATAGCAGTGTTATGCTTTCTTTTTTCTAAATTTTTGATTTCTTTAGAATTAGAAGGTCTCGAATGAATCTTTTGATCTAGTATTCCCAACACTAATCCTCCCGTACTAACAGCAAGAGCTGTATGCATTACCATGCCCTTAGCTTGACCATTACTCATCTTGCTAGAAATAGCCCCCAACCCCCATAAGTGTTGAAAGTGTCATAAGAAGAAGATAAAAGAGCTATTATTAAAGAAAAATGGAGGCAATAATGGATCAAATAGAAAGAATACTAAACTTAATAAAAGACGAGGATTTGGAAAGACTAGGAAAATCAACAGAGGTAGATAAATGTAATACTAAGTTAGTTGGTAAATAATATTTAAAGGCTTAATATTAATGGGTCAGAAAACAAGCTTAAGAGCACTAGAAATGGTAATAAATAGGTGTGTGATAGATAAAAATGATGATAAAAGTACAGTTACATACAGTGGCTTATCGAAAAGGTTAAAAGTTCTGATTATTTTAAAGGTGTATATATCGATTTAATAAGCAAAGTGGAAAAATTATTGCCCAGAAAAACGTCACATAACTTACATAGATTCGATTCAACAATTATAAATTTATCAGGGTACCTTATAAAAGATGGGTTAAAAATAGGTGATGACAGTCAAGTCAAAGTAAGCGTTGGATTAAAAGGCCAATTACCGACGAGTTTTGTCAAGGGCAAGAAGAAAGTAGCTAGCGCTGGTTAGAGCAATTAATGAAGCTAAAGTTAAAAAAGAGGATATTTTATTGTTTGATAGAGGGATTGCAAAAGTTGCAACTTTCACTGAGTTTGACAAAAAGGAGTACAAATTTATCACAAGAACATACTTAAAAAGAAGGTACTGCGTTATAAGAGAGAATGAAATTACGCAAAAACAACAACCAGATGGATCGGAAATTTTGGAAGATAATATAGTGAATCTTTACAGCGGAAGCAGAGCAATAGCAAGTACGACTAATAAAAATTAAAAATAGAACAGAAATGGTTTTTGACCAACTTATTTGAAATACCGGCTTATGAAGTAACACAAATATACAGACGCAGGTGGGATATAGAAGTATTTTTCAAATTTAAAACCTCGGATATAAGCATTTTTTAAGCCATGACATGAATGGAATAAAAGTGTATATTTATATGATTATTATTACAGCTTTATTATTTCTTGTTTATAAAATAAGAAACAACTTAGACGGATTTAAGATAGCACTATTACAGTTTACATTAGATCTTAATGACCCTTTTTTACGTTCAATTATCAGGAGGTAACTTACATGCCGTTGATCACCTTATATCACGCCATTTTTGATACTTTCAACACTTATGCCCCAACCCGCTTGTTTTTTTGTGGCCAGTATATGAAAGAAAACTTGTATCTTGAATTACAATAATTCTTTTATAATCTTTTGCTCTTTCAACAGTTTTTGTAATATGTGATGCTAAGATGTCAGCTTCTTTTATGCTCTCGTTTTGGAAAAAGCGATATGCTGCCTTTGCCTCTGACCAACTTTCACATGCTTGATTGATTGAACTTTCAGGCATATTTGCCAAGCTATCAGCAATATCTACTAATCGATCAGTTAATCTTTTATCCCCAAGTACAGCATTTCCAAATTCATTTTTAGCCCATTCATTACTCTTGCTTTCCATTTTACACCCTCAATATTTGCAAACTTTAATATTGTAATACTTTGTTTTTATGTCCATTTATATTTGTGGGTAATAGTAAGACTTTAGAAAACACAGGAAAATATGAGCTTGGTTTGTCGAATTTTCTTATTGACAAGAATATCACAGTACATCGAGCTAATACCCGCAAAGTAAAAAGCTTCATCTTGTCTCACGGAACTTTAGCAAAGTCTGATAAATCAGACGCAAGGGCTCTTGCTCAATATGGATTTGAACGTCATAGAACTCTCTCTCTATTTGTACCTACCCCTAAAAAACAAACAACTTTGATCGCACTTTGTCAACGTCGTTACGCAAATGAGAGCTCAAGAAAAATGCAGACTAGAAGCACCGGAAAATGACCATATGAAGGAAAGTTGTCAAAAAACTATAGAATTCTTTAATAGTCAAATAGATGAAATACTATACAAAAAATTATTGACTGCTATAGAAAATGGAGATCTCTCTGAAGTCAGAAAATTTGTTAGTCAGGGTGCTAATGTTAATGCTATAGAAGTGGGCATTTTTGGTAAGAAACCTATACACATTGCTGCTGAAAAAAATTACAAGGATATTATAGAGTTCCTTCTCGGTAAGGGGGTAAGCGTTGATGATACCAGTATAGCCCTTCTCATAACAGTCCAAAAAGGTCATAAGAAGAAAGAATCAACAGCATGACGAAAAGATGTGAATAGAGTTCCTGATTCTGTTTTTTATAGCAAACCAATGATGCTCAATTTTGTTAAAATCTGGAGAATACGGAGACAGATATAAAATTTCTGCACCAACCCCTTTAGCAAGTTCGGTAATCTTATTAGACTTATGAAAAGTAGCATTATCTGTAATAGTCCTTATAAGCTGTTATTTTGCTATAAATAGCTGTAATGGCATCATCTATTTTATTGCTATCACAGCCTATTTGAGCAAGTTCGGCATTTCCACCGCAATCCCTTTCGGTTACAGTAGATACTAGCTCTTTTGCATTGATCTTATCAGTCAAGTCTTTACTTACTTTGACAATCAAAACTGTTTTATCCTTTTCTGTTACCGTGAAGGCTATTACAGTTTTTGGTTTTTGTTGCTGCAAAACAAATTCCCTTATTATACTTACTGGAACGTCATTGAAAGTGTGGCTTACGAAATTTATTCCATTTATTTCGGTACTTTTTATATTCTCTACACTGACAAGCTTTTTATAAAGATTTTTTATTTTGATTTCAAATTCTTTGCGCTCTTGGCTTAAAATACTGAGTCGACTTATTATTTCATTTACTGGTGCTTTTACAGATTCTGCAACTTTTTTTAAGCTAATTTCATTATTGCGTACATAATTAATTGCTTCTTGATCGGTTAAAGCTTCAATTCTTCTTACTCCAGATGCAACGGAACATTCTGCTGCTATCTTAAACAAACCAATTTCTCCAGTACGCTCCACGTGTGTACCGCCACATAATTCTTTTGAATCTCCAATTTTTATAACCCTAACCTTATCACCATATTTTTCACCAAATAAAGCCATGGCTCCTTCGTCTATTGCCTGATCCATACCTTGAATTTTTGTAGATGTAGAAAGGTTTTCTCTGATTAGAGAATTTACTGTATCTTCTACTGAAAACAGCTGATCCTGAGTGACTGGCATGCTATGACTGAAGTCAAATCTTAGTCTATTTGGTGCGACTAGAGAACCTTTTTGAGTGACATGATCGCCCAAAATTTGCCTCAATGCAAAGTGCAAAAGGTGTGTAACAGAATGGTTTCTTTTTAAGTTTTGCCTTCTTTCTTTGTCAATGCTTGCTGTAACTGTGTCACCTTTACGAACTGAACCAGATCTCACGATACATCTGTGTAAATATAGGTCGTTAATCTTGTTGGTATTTTCAACTGTGATAATACTTTTGTCAGATTTGATTATGCTTCCAGTATCTCCCACTTGTCCACCTGACTCACCATAAAAAGGTGTTTTATCAAGTATAACGGTTATCTTCTCTCCCTCTTTCACAGAATCAATCATTTCATTTTTAGGAGAAATTATTGCTAGTACTTTTGCGTCCTTTACTTCATCACGCTCATAACCAACAAATTCCGTTTTGCCAAACTGATCAATTAAATTAAACCATACTTGTTCAACAGATTTTTCACCAGATCCAGACCAATTAGCACGTGCTCTTTCTTTTTGCTCTTTCATTGCATTGTCAAAACCTTTTTGGTCAAAATTTATTTTCCTTTCTTTCAAAATATCAAGAGTGATATCCAAAGGAAATCCATAAGTGTCATATAGTTTAAATGCTGATTCTCCAGGCAGAGTGTCACCTGATTTTAAATCTGCAGTAAATTTGTCCAAGAGATTAATGCCTTTCATTAAAGTGTCTTTAAAGTTTTCTTCCTCTGATTTTAACGTCGTTTCTATTAAGCTTTTAGCTCTGATTAGCTCTGGATAAACATCTCCCATATAAGCCAAATTTGTGCCATCTATGAGTGCAGGAAAAACAAGGTGCAATAGAGAATCATTATATCCAAGTAGGTGAATATAACGTGCTGCTCTCCTGATCAGTCTGCGTAGTACATAATTTCTGCCTTCGTTTCCAGGGAGCACTCCTTCTGCGATGAGAAATGCAGCTGCACGAAGGTGATCTGTGATAATCTTATGAGCTACTTTATTTTCCTTATTTCCACAGTACTCTTGCGATTTACTTACCAGAGCGGAAAATAGGTCGATATCATAGTTATCATGGACCTTCTGCATAACAGCTGCTATTCTTTCAAGACCCATTCCGGTATCGATG
The DNA here is from genome assembly GCF_001027565.1 of Wolbachia endosymbiont of Armadillidium vulgare str. wVulC. Classification (NCBI taxonomy): domain Bacteria; kingdom Pseudomonadati; phylum Pseudomonadota; class Alphaproteobacteria; order Rickettsiales; family Anaplasmataceae; genus Wolbachia; species Wolbachia endosymbiont of Armadillidium vulgare. The sequence continues at coordinate 259,244 of NZ_ALWU01000001.1, forward strand.
CATTTTTTTGGTAATTTTTGTAAATTACCTTTCTCATCTTTATTAAATTCCATGAACACCAGATTCCAGATTTCAATAATTCCGTCGTCCTCATGCAAATCAGGACTTCCATAATCGTAAAAGATTTCAGAACACGGACCGCATGGGCCAGCATTGCCCATGCTCCAAAAATTGTCATCTGTTGCAATTCTGATGATTTTATCATCTGAAAAGCCACTTATCTTATGCCAAATCTCATATGCTTCATCATCAGTGTGGTAGACAGTTATGGACAGTCTGTTTTTATCAAGAGGCAATTCTTCAGTGATAAATTTCCACGCGAGTTCTATTGCCGTTTCTTTGAAGTAATCACCAAAGCTAAAATTTCCAAGCATTTCAAAAAATGTGTGGTGCCTGGTTGTATAGCCAACGTTTTCCAGATCATTGTGTTTACCGCCTGCTCTGAGACATTTTTGACTCGAGACAGCACGTTTCATTTCAGTTTTTTGCGCACCGGTAAAGATGTTTTTGAACTGCACCATGCCAGCATTTGTAAACATGAGTGTTGGATCATGCTCTGGAATCAAAGGAGAAGAAGGAACTTGCTCATGATTATTATTTACAAAAAATTTTATAAATCTTTCTCTAATTTCGTTTAGCTTCATCGTTTTTACTGAGGTTATCTACGCATAATAAGCTGTAATGAGAGTAAAATCAATTTATCAATCTAAATATTGATATATATTATTTAGAATAATATATATAATTTTTATGTAAAAATCTTAATAAAAATTATAGACAAAAATAATTTATCCATCATATATGTAGTAATATTTATTAATTAATTTAAGGAGCATAAAATGCCAAAAGAATTCCAAAACACTAAGAATAGCATGCGAAAGAGAGAAACAACAAATAAGCAGGAGATGGATAGTCCAACAATTAGAATTGCATCTGATTTGGAAAGTATAGAACAAAACAGAAGGATAGAATTTTCAATTAAAGGAAAGGATTTAACAATAGACTACCTCTCTATATCTTCTAGAGTAGCTCAGATAGGCTTTGTTACAGGAGAAGTAAAATCAATAGAAACTCCTCAAGCAATTTGTGAATCGATAATAAATGGAATTATTTTAGGTCTTAAGAGTAGAAAAATACAAAATAATAAAGAATATGATTATAGAGAATTTAAGGAAAGATATCTAAAAAAGCTTTGGGATAAGGAAGTAACACAAGAGCTAAAAGAAATAATTGATGAAAATATGCAAATTAACCAATTGAGAAGATCTACTACTGAAGGGGTTGATTATCAGATGAAAGAAGATAGTGAATATGTAACTATAGAACCAGCTTCTTTAAAAAAACAAGAGCCAGAATTATTCGACTTTGCATCAAGCAAAGCAACTACTAAAGAGATTAACAACGTAGTAGGAGAAGTAGTAAGATCAAATGCTAGCAATGGAATTGCGACTGAAAATATAAGGAGTGTTTCCCGTTTTGATAGCAATTCAAAAGAAGTATTAGAACATCCTATATTTAATAGTACGGATGTGGAAGGGCCTAAATTACCGGAAATAAATGGAGGACAATATATAAGAATATCAGTAGCAGGGATTGCTGGTGGTATATTGGGTGGAGTGCTAGCAGTAGCTTTTGCAGGATTAGGATACTTTATATGGCACAGAAAAAATAGGGAAGGCAGCTACGATGTTGAAAAAGCACAGAGGAGCAATGGTGAGACGGCAAGCCTTTCTGAGCAAGCTCAACTTGAGCATTCCAGAGCTACACCAGAAGCAGAAGAAAGAGAATCTTTGCTCAGCAATGCTACATCAATAGCGCATCTATCTTCTCAAATTAGCATCGAGTAAAATCCCAGATTGTGATGGCACAACAGTGCCATCACAAGGATGCACCTTAAGCTCTACCAGCATTTGTAATGCTTTGGAATCAAAGGGGAAAAAGAAACCTGCTCGTGGTCACTACTTACAAAAAATTTTATAAATCTTTCTCTCTATTGGGAGGAGGTGATTTAAAACTCAATTATGTATGCTTGATGATTCATCTTATCGTATACTTGTTGCTGAAGGAGAAATAGTGCATGCAGAAAATCCCAAAGTAAATTATCGATCGATGATTGATGATATTGTTTCTGGTCTTAAGAGTGGAGAAATACAAAGTCATAAAAGATGTAATGCCAAAGAATTTTATGAAAAATATCTCAAAGGGTTTTCGAGTAAGGAGGGTTTGCAAAAGCTGGAAGCTAGTGCTATTGAAAGTGCAACAACAGAACTATCAGACTTAAAACAAGTAATAGAAGAAATAAAAAAGTCAAATGCTAGTCATAAAATGATGACACAAAATATAGAAAATGTTAAAAATACAACAAATATTTTAGATAGTCTTATACTTCGTGATACGAATGTGAGAAGGCCTAAATTATTGGGAACATCTCGATCAAACAAGGAAAATATGGGAGTGTTAACAGTAGGTATGTTAGCAGTGGTAGCAGCTGTACCATTTAAATATTGGTTTTGTAATAGAAAAAGTAAAGGCCATAGTAGGTCTAAAGAAGAAACTCCATCTAGTAATTTATTAAATGTAATAACCTTAGAAAGTAGAGATAATTGTATTAATTAGCCAAAATATTCCAAATACTCTTTAATAGAATTCTTTTCAGTACTTTTTTTTATAACTTCCTCATTTAATAATTTTGATGTTCTAATTATTATACTTAATTTATCATTACTTATTGTGCAAGCAGGATGAGAATTTTCAACAATGTACATCCTTTAGTAAGAAAAAATCAATACATTCACGATAAATTTACCTCATATCTGTGTTTTATGTATGGAATTTGTAATGGAAAATTATGCAGGCAAAGAAAGAAGAATAGTGAATGTAGTTATTCAACATTGGAGCGATATAAAAGGATCAGATAGGGAATGGCCAGAAAGACATGAAATAGACACTGCAGAAATCATGGAGTCATGGCAGCATTGTTTTATTATTGAAGTTAAAGATCGAGGTTATGTTTGTGAAAGTGCAGGAGAAAAAGCCATTGAATTCTATGGTTTTGAAAAAAGGATGTTTATCGATAATAAGTATGCAATTGATGCACCGTTTTTGCTGCTATATAAAATAGGTGCAGTTATTGATAAACTTGATGCTCTAATAGAAAGTAAATGCCCAATTAACGAAGAGGAAGAAAGTGAAAGTGTTAAAATGAGGCAAGTATTGTTGCCAATTGGGGATAAAGAAGGTATAACACATATATTAGGCGTAATTACATTTAAGCTCCTTTAGAATATAATTTTAATTTGATTCTTTAATAAAATTATCTATACTTGTACTACTAAGGAACTAGATAGTGGTGTTTGTAAATTTGTTTGGGATATGACAAAAATAAAATTAAAAACTAAATCTTCTGTTAAAAAGCGCTTTCGCCTTACAGCTAAGGGTAAAGTCATCTCTACTCAGTCAGGCAAAAGGCATGGCATGATAAAGAGAAGTAAATCTAATATTCGTAATCAGCGCGGCACAGCAATTCTCAATAAATCTGACTCGCGTATAGTTAAACTTTATATGCCTTATGGTATTTAATAAAATGGAGGTAAAATAAAAATGGCTCGGGTAAAATGTGGAGTCAATACTCATGCTCGTCATAAAAAGATATTGAAATTAGCAAAGGGTTATAGAGGACGGGCAAAGAATTGTTATAGAATTGCATTACAAAGAGTTGAAAAAGCACTGCAGTACGCTTATAGAGATAGAAGAAATCGCAAACGTGATTTTCGTGGCTTGTGGATAATACGTATTAATGCAGCAGCAAGAGAACATGGGCTTACTTATGGTAGGTTTATGCATGGTCTTAAACTTGCTAAAATTGATTTAAACAGAAAAATTCTTGCTGAGATGGCTGTTAATTATAAGGATAATTTTGCTAAATTAATAGAAACTGTAAATAGCAAATTAGCAGAAAATTCTTAAAGCAAAAACACTTGAAAACATGAGAATTATTTTCATGGGGTCACCGGAGTTTGCGGTTAGTACGTTAAACTTACTATTGAAATCGCACAACAAAATAGTAGCAGTATATACCAAGGCACCAAAACCTTCAGGGCGTGGGCAGAGACTAACAAAATCTCCAGTACATGTTGTTGCTGAAAAAAGTGACATGGAGGTATGTATCCCTGCCTCTCTAAAATCTCCAGTAGAGGAAGAAAAGTTTAGAAATTTTAAGCCAGACGTTGCAGTTGTTGCTGCGTATGGATTGATACTACCAAAAGGAATTTTGAATATTCCAAAATATGATTGTATTAATATTCATCCTTCATTGCTACCTAGGTGGCGCGGTGCAGCTCCGATACAGCATGCAATTTTAGCAGGGGATCAAGAAACTGGGATCAGTATCATGCAATTGGATGAAGGATTAGATTCTGGCCCTGTTTTCAAACAGAGAAAACTTCTTATTGAAAAGAACGATAATTACAAGACGTTGCATGATAAATTGTCTGAATTAGGTAGTGATTTACTGCTGGAAGTGCTAAACGAAATTGAAAAGCAGGTTCCCTTAAAACAGAATGATAATGACGCGTGTTACGCTGACAAAGTAGAAGACTATCAAATTTACGCAAGTGATACCTGTGAAGTTGCTTATAGAAAAGTTAAAGCTTTTTATCCAAAAGCATTCATTAAGATAGAGAATAAACGTATCAGGATACTTGATGCTGACTTTGAAGCTTCTGCTTCAGAACATGGCAAGATTATTAACGATAATATACATATAAGTTTAAGAGGCGGCACTTTAATTCCTAAAGTTGTACAAATGGAAGGAAGAAATCCTTGCAGTATTGAAGACTTCGTTCGTGGCTTAAAGTCAAGTGTGACAAAAAAATTTATAGAATAAACTACTTTAAATTAGTACAGAAATGTAATAGCTAAATTTCTTTTTCTTAGATATAATCTTAAAAAACCTTCCATATGAAAATGAAAATTAAAAGAGCTTTAATATCAGTATATGATAAAACAAATATAATTGACCTTGCATCATTTCTAATGCAGCAACAAATAGAAATTCTTTCAACGGGCAATACTTATGAAGTGCTATCTGATGCCGGAATAAAAACACGAGAAGTTTCAGATTACACACAATTTCCAGAGATACTAGGTGGTAGAGTGAAAACTTTACATCCTAAAATTCATGGAGGAATACTTTGTAATAGAGAAAAACACAAAACGGAGATAAAAAATCTAGATATTGAGCCGATAGACCTGCTTATAACTAACCTATACCCATTTTGGGAAACAGTAAGTGGTGGCTCAAGTGAGGAGGAAATCATAGAACAAATAGATATTGGTGGAGTGGCATTAATTAGAGCTGCAGCAAAAAATTTTCATTTTACTTCAGTCATTTCTAGCACTCAAGATTATGAAACACTAAAAGCTGAGATGATAAAAAATAACAATGAAACAACATTGGAATGTAGAAAACATTTGGCAACTAAAGCGTTTGCTCTCACTGCACACTATGATTCTAACATTCACAGTTGGTTTTTATCCCAGAGTAAAAATAATGAATTGCCAGAGTTTTTTGCACTATATGGACATAAAGTACAAGAACTCAGGTATGGTGAAAATCCTCATCAAAAAGCTGCATTTTATAGCAATCAATTTACCAAATATCCGCTGGAAAAAATACATGGAAAAGAGTTGAGTTATAATAATATAGTAGATATAGAGTCCGCACTTAACATAATTTCTGAGTTTAAAGAGCCTGCAGCAGTGATAGTAAAGCACAATAACCCATGTGGTGCTGCTGTTGGCAATAATGCTTTGGAGGTATATGAAAAGGCTCTATCGTGTGATGAAATAAGCAGTTTTGGTGGCATAGTTGCCTTAAATCGGGAGATAGATTTAAAGCTAGCAGAAAAATTAAACGAGATATTTTTGGAAGTAGTGATAGCACCTTCAGTCAGCAATGAAGCACTAAAAATTTTGCAAAGAAAGAAAAATTTAAGAGTGATTATTCATAAATCTTTCCAACAAAATGAGAAGTACCAAATTAAAAATGTTGTTGGCGGGTTCTTAGTGCAAGAAAATAATAACCACGCAATAGGAGAAATGAGTCAAGTAACAGAATGTACTACAACAGAAAAAGAGGACCTTATTTTTGCTTGGAAAATATGTAAACACGTAAAATCCAATGCAATAGTGATAGCAAAAGGCGGTTGTGCTATTGGCATTGGTGCAGGACAAACAAGCAGAATAGATAGTGTAAATATTGCAGTAAAAAAAGCAGGTGAAAAATGTAAAGGCGCGGTACTTGCTTCAGATGCATTTTTTCCATTCCCAGATAGCATAGTAGAAAGTGCAAAACATGGGATCACAGCTATAATTCAGCCTGGCGGTTCGTTGAAAGATCAAGATGTGATAGCAGCTGCAAATGAGAATAAAATTGCTATGTTTTTCACTGGCGTTCGCAGTTTTTTCCATTAGGCTTTGTGTCTTATGGCTAGAGATTTTTCCATATCATACCACCATAACTGTACGAACATTGTGTGATATAAGAGATCAAGAATGACGTCAGCTGACACTGGTTAGCTATAGCAGAAATATCAAACATTACTACTGCCAGTAATCAATGAATGGCGCAGCCGCCCACTGCAATCAATGTATCCAATAGTGTTCATGGTTTTTTAAGGAGTTGTGTGAGTAGATGCATGTATAACATATTAGCAAAATGGCAGAAAAGAAGTTTTATTTGGCTGAAAGCGAAGTTTTAGTTGGGAGTGCTAAATGACCTTAAAGAGAGAGGAGTAGAGGACTGCATGTATTAAAAAGCTTTCCTACAGCGATAAATAGCTAATGCGGAAATGTATAGTGCATCAGATAAGGAATTCACTGAAATATGTATCCAGTAAAGATGTGAAAGTTTTCATGAATGATCTGAAAAAAGTATACCGTGCTGCAAGCAGAGAAATTGCCGAGAATTATTTGCTTGAGCTGGAAGAAAAATGGAGTGAAAAATATCCCTTGGTTACAAAATCGTGGCAAAACAATTGGGAAAATTTGTCTGGTTATTTTAAGTATTCTGGGCCAGTTAGGAAGCTAATTTATACTACTAATCCTATTGAGGGGCTGCATAGGCAGATCAGAAAATTTACCAACACAAATGCCTTGTATAAGCAGGTATATTGTGCTATAAAAAAAGTAGAGTAAAAGTGGACTACAACTTTGCCTTTTAACTATGTCTCAACTTGACATCTTCTTTCCTGGTAGATTGAAAATCGAGTTGAATTAAAAATTCGGTTTGACACAGTTTATTTAACACTCCCTAATCTTTTTACAGGGATTTAAAATAGCACTATTGCGATTCACACCAGATCTTAATGAGTAACCGTTCACGGATTGTGAGAATGAATAAAGAACTAAGCAGTGACAGCTACTAGATTCTGTAGCTTTTGAAAGGGGTTCTGGCCATTTAGACGTGATGTCAAAAATATCGACAACATTCTTTCCACGAATCTTTCTCCACGTTCTGACCAGGTGAAAAAGCTGTTTTTACGATAAATTACGTACCGTCTAATTTGCCGTTCTGCAAGGTTGTTGGTTGTTTCTATCACTTCAGGTTTTCTTAAAAACTTCCACATCATATCCTCAGACCGTAACATCTTAGCGGCCATTCTTGAAGCTTGAGTGCTATTTACAACCCTCGTCATTTTACGTAAAAAATGTTTTACCCTTTTCTGAATTTTTCGCATCAGTCGATAAAATCTCAAATTATCTATCAAATTTTGTTTTTTTGCCTTATCTACTACAAACACCTTATTGCTGAGCGATTTTAGTGCTTGGCCAATTTTGCTTACTTCAACATTTTTACTATGGGCAAATCTCTCAAAATCTCTTGCCAAATGTGCCCAACATATCTGTCTATTTTCACGATTGAAGTAATTGTATACAGCGTATCTATCGCTCACAACTATACCATCATATTCTGGCATAAACTCTTCAACACCTTCTTACCACGAGACTCAGTTACCCTCAGAAGTGTCAACGCTTTGTTCGTTATTACCCAACTCCAGCCTCTCTTTCCTTGATCTGTTTCGTCTATATGCAAATATTCGCTTTCTTGCAACTCTTCCTTCATTTTTTCATATTCAGATGCACACTTCTTCGATACCCTGCGTTCAGTATTTGAAACTAAACCAAGGCTTATATTTAGATTAAAAATACTGCCTAAAATTTGCTGTACCTCTCTTTTTGAGTTAATAAAAAAGCCGCTAAGGCTGCTTATGATCGCTTTAGCATTAGACCCTAGAAGATCTCTTGCAACACCTTCGGGTAAATTTGCTGTAATTCTTTTTTTACATACTCTACAACGTCCTCTTTGCAATCTGTACTCAGTTATAATTGGCTTAATTTCTGGCAACTCTGCCTTCTGATGAATAATTTCATCTTCTAAAATAACCTTACCTCCACACATACAAATCGTATCAATTGTGCAGCTCACTACCTCATCTGCAGCCATTAATTTACGCTTATGCACCTTATGTCCTGGCTGACCTCCTGGTTTTTTATCACTTTTCTTTTTTGCTTTCTTACGATATATATCTCGTGACGGTGGTAGCGATGAATTTTGCGAATTTAAGCCCAATTTGTCTTCTAATTCAACTATTTTTGCTTTCAAGCTATCATTTTCTCTGATCAGCGCTTTTATTTCTTCCTTGAGATTAACGTTTTCTGCTACAACCCTCTCTTGCAGCACTGTTATCATTTACCCATTCCATATTTAGCTTCCTATTTCTTTACACTTTTATACTTACTTTGTAAACCACTTTATCTCCGTGAACGGTTACGCGGGAAAAGGTTGAAAAACAGAAGAAATGTCATGGAAGAACGTCAAAATTGCCTGTATTGGAAGGCAAAATCCTCTGTATTATCAAACTTATATAACACACCGATTCTTGAGTAACTTGTATAACTCAAACATTTGCCGATTATTCAAGAAAATGGAACCACTTTTGGCTAAAAAAATCTCAATAAAAAAGGACAGGCCAGAAAGAATTTTGAAGATATTAGCAGATGTAACCAATACAACGGCCAAAAGATAGAAAAATTGTCTTATTCTGGAAAGAAAAGAGTAAACACAATGAAAGCAGAAATCGTTATAAAAGAAGATGGGCAAATTCTATCAGTGTCACACAGAGCACGATTTTAAGATACGAAAACAGGAAAAAATGTTGCCAAAAGAGAATGTAAAGTATGCAGATTCTGGGGTGGCAAAAATTGAGAGTAACGTTGTAATTCCACATAAAAGGTATCGGGCTGACGGATGATCAACAATCGGAAGCTGGTATCATTTAGGTAGAGCATAAAATCCGTGAAATTAAGATTTTATGTCGCATACCTATCGCAATTTTCAGAAGAAATACAACATGAATAATTGCTGATCTGGTAAACCTCAGACATGGGTTTTTATTGATCCTGCTGTTCGCCTAACTCATGCTGAAATTAGTTGCATACCGTTTCGCAGTGGGTCTTTCAATCAACCATCTTGCCAGCAAAAATTTACCTTCCATGAATATAAATGTAAAAGAAATGGTTGCACAAATTGAAAAGAGAAAAGGTGGAAAATAGTAATATTTGGATATAAACTACTTCCTTGCTCACGAAAGTTAGCTCTTATCATAACATTTTTACAAACGTAAAAGGAAGTTTTTATAGGATTGGGGCTAAAGAAAACTTGCATATAAATGTATCAAGGTGTAAAATTGTAAATATTGAAAATGAATAGGTTAGTTATGAATCTTGTAACAAGATCCGCTATCGATTTCACTGCTCCTGCTGTTCTCGCTAACGGAAAAATAGTTGACGACTTCTGCTTAGGTAAACATATAAAGGATAAGTATGCTGTCCTTTTTTTCTATCCGCTTGATTTTACTTTTGTCTGTCCAACTGAGTTGATATCACTTAGTAACAAAATAGAAGACTTTTCAAAACGTGGTGTTGAAGTTATAGGGTTAAGTGTAGATTCAAAATTCTCACATTTTAAATGGAGAGAGACTCCAGTTAATGATGGTGGCATTGGAGAGATTAGCTACACTTTAGTATCTGACCTTAAAAAAGCTATAGCAAGAGATTATGGAGTATTACATGATGACTCAATTGCACTAAGAGCAACTTTCATTATTGATGATAAGTTTGTTGTGCGTCATCAATCGATAAATGATTTACCTTTAGGACGTAATGTCGATGAGTTTATTAGAATTATTGATGCAATAAAACATAATGAAGAGCATGGTGAAGTATGTCCAGCAGGGTGGAAAAAAGGCAAGCCTGCAATGCAGGCAAGCGATGAAGGAGTGGCTGATTATCTAAACTCACACAGTGCAGAATTATAGATTTAGTACAAAAGTTCTTATTATTGGATCTGGAGCAGCGGGTTATGCTGCTGCTATATATGCAGCACGTGCAAATTTAGAGCCAATTGTAACAACAGGAATGCAACCTGGTGGCCAACTTACAATTACTACTGATGTTGAAAACTATCCAGGTTTTATTTCTATACAAGGTCCAGAACTCATGGAACAAAAGAGGTTGCATGCAGAGAAGGTGGGGGCAAGGATAATAGATGACGAAATAAAAAGCGTTGAACAATTTGAGGATTCTAATGAGTATAGATTCAAGTCCTTTGGTAATAGTAATGACTACTATTCAGATGCAATTATAATCGCAGCTGGTGCGCAAGCAAAGTGGCTTGATCTGGAGAGTGAAAAGAAATTTCAAGGTTATGGAGTTTCAGCATGTGCAACTTGTGATGGCGCATTTTTTAAGAATAAAGTTGTAGTTGTGATTGGTGGTGGAAATACTGCCGTTGAAGAGGCAATATTTTTAACTCGATTTGCCAAAGAAGTAATATTAATACACAGGCGTAATTCATTAAGAGCGGAAAAAGTAATGCAAGATAGACTCTTTAAAAATGATAAGATAAAAATAATGTGGAACCATACCGTGGAGCAAATTCTTGGGGAAGAAAATCCTAAAAAAGTTACTGGCATTACAATTAAATCGACGGAAACCAATGAAGTTCAGGAGTTGAAAGTGGATGGTGTGTTCATTGCAATTGGGCATGCACCAAATACAGGTATTTTTAAGGGCTTTGTTGAAATGGATCAGCAAGGTTATATAATTACGAAACCTGGGACAACTCTAACCAGTAGGGCAGGAGTGTTTGCTGCTGGTGATGTTCAAGATAAGGTATATCGCCAGGCAGTAGTTGCTGCAGGAACAGGGTGCATGGCTGCACTTGATGCGGAAAAGTTTTTAGAATCATAACTAGTTTTAAAGTTTTCAATTAAATTGCTTGCAATTTTCTTTGTTTTTTTTATAATTATGTTAATAAATTATAAGATGAGGAGAATTTAGTATGCCTTTTGAAAACAATGTAGCTTTTGGAAGAAGATTTGTTGATGGTACAGCATTAGGACAGTTCAGTGCATCAACAAAAAAGTTATTTAAGGCAATTGATGATGAAATTCTAGAAGATTTTAAACAAGCTCTGGAAGAAGGTGCGGATGTTAATGCGTTTGATGCGGGATATACACCACTAATGACTATTATCATGAATGGTGATGACAGCCCTATATGTTTGAAAATGATGATGTTGCTTTTACAACATCAAAATTTAAATATTAATGCTCAAGAAACTAAAGAACGCAATACTCTAATTTTGGATTTAGAAATTTAGAAAAAGGCATAGGAAACCCACTTAAAAAGTGTTAATAGTATACACTATTCTCTACGATTTTTCAACGTTATAGTAAAAAACAACTCTATAAACATATTATATACATTCCTCCTTCCTCTTCACCTTAGGTGGCTTCGCTCAGCTCAAAAATAACTCATTTTTTTGGCTCTTTCTAATAACCTCAACATCACTAAATTCAAAAGTTTGGCTTCCTAAAATTTGAAATTTCTCATGTCCTTTTCCTGCAACCAGCAGAACCATACCCTCGTTATAGGCAATATCTACTCCTTTCTCTATAGCTTCTCTCCTACCTCCTATCTCCAGTGCATCAGGGCAATGTAGTAAAATATCATGGCGAATTTTTGCCGGATCTTCATCACGCGGATTGTCATCTGTGATTATTACTTTGTCCGCACATATTTGTGCTATTTTACCCATTTCTGCACGTTTTGTTTGATCACGATTTCCACCACAACCGAACACTAGAACTATTTTTTTGTTAAAGTGCCATTTTAAAGACAACAGAGCCTGTTTAAGTGCACTTGGAGTGTGCGCATAATCCACAAATGCAAAAGGCTTCACTTTTTCTATTCTCCCTGGTGGAGAAGCGAGTTTGTCTATACATATCCTTTGATATTCCACTCCAGATGAGATAACTATGCCAATTGCACACAGCAAATTATACGCCTGAAATTGCCCTAGAAGTGGAAAAAACGTATCATAAATTTCACCACCGATTTTAATTGTCAGATGTTGGCCACTTTGAGTTGGTATTTGCTTTATTAAAGCAATGTCAGAAGCTGCTTTTCCATAGGTTATAATTTTGTTGCCACGCTTTTCAGCTATGTTGAGCAACTCTCCGTATTCGCCTATATCTGCATTTAAAATCGCTGTTTTTTCTTTTGGCAATACCTCACAAAACAACCTTTTCTTAGCCTCAAAATACTCATCGATACTTTTGTGATAGTCTAAATGATCTTGAGAGAAATTAGTAAAAGCTGCAGCAGCGAGCCTAAGTCCGTGGATTCTGTATTGATCAATTCCATGACTTGATGATTCCAACACTAAGTGTTCTACATTTATACCACGCAATGTTGCGTAAAGGTCATCTGCACCTGGAGTGGTAAGACTGTTGCTATTACCTTTTCTGCCATTATTGATACATGTTCCAAGTGTTCCTATAGATGCTGCATTATCTTGCCAAATCTGGCGGCAAAATTCTACTACTGAAGTCTTGCCATTTGTGCCTGTTACAGCAGCAACATATTTTGGCTGCTTGAATTGATAAAACCTGCTGACTATTTCGCTGTATATTTCTTGAGGGTTCGAGTGGAAGATATGGATTCCAGTGTCACGCACTGGAATGACACCATTTGCTATGCAATCACTTGCAATTATCGCTTTAGCTCCACAAGATAATATCCGATCTATGAAAATCCTATCCCTTTCTGACGCACAAACAAAAAGATAACCTTCTTTGACTCTCTTAGGATTACATGTGACGCCTTTGATTTCAATATCAAAATCAACATTTATAATATTATGCAGTAGTTCTTTCAGTCTCACAATCATTTTTAATGCTTGAACATGGCAGTCTTACTAATGCAGCATCCAAGTCAAAAATCAAATCTTCAGGATCTTCTAATCCGCAAAATATTCGCACAAAACTTCCATCATAATCTGAATTCATTACAGATCTTGACATAGATCTATGATCTATTGGTAATATCAAACTGTCGCACCCTCCCCAAGAAGCACCGATGCCGAAAACTTTCATATGATCAACCATGCAGCTTAGTTTCTCACATGAATATTCTCTATCCAGTACTATACTAAATACGCTACTTGCTCCTTTGAAGTAACTTTTCCATAATTCATGTTGGAAATGGGAGGGAAGTGCTGGATACAAAACTCTTTTGATTTTTGAATGTTTCTCTAGCCACTTTGCCACTTCCATTGCTGTACTTTGATGCTTCCTCATACGTGTTTGCAGTGTTCTTAATCCCCTATGTGCAAGGTAGCAGTCGTGCGATTGAACGGTTACTCCATAATTTTTATAGCTCTCATAAAGCAATTTAAAAGTTTTACCTTCGGCAACCATAGTTCCCATCACTAAATCTGAGTGACCAGCTAGATACTTTGTCACCGCATATAGTGCAACATCAATTCCATAATCAAGTGGCTTGAATAATAAAGGGGTAGCCCAAGAATTGTCACAAATGGTTACGATTCCATGTTTCTTAGCAATTTTTACTATGTGTTCTATGTTTGAAATTTCAAACGTTACAGAACCTGGAGTCTCGATCATGATGAGTGAAGTGTTACTCTGAACTAAATCAATTATATCCTGTGTTGGATCATAGAAAGTTACTTCTACTCCTCTTTTTGATAGTTCATTTTCGGCAAATCTCTTGAGCCTATAATAACTATTATCTTGAATTAAAACATGCGAGCCTGTTTTAGTAAAAGTCAAAATAGCAAAAGTAAGTGCAAATAATCCAGAAGGATAGATCAATGCTTGCCCCCTACCCTCAATCTCAGCTAGTGCATTTGAAAGATAATGAACAGTAGGCGTACCAACATTACTGTAACTGTAATCCCTTGCAACACCATCGTTGATTACATCGTATATACTTTCTCCATTTGCTGCATTTAAGTAATCCTTGTAAGTAGGAAATAATATAGTAGAAGAATGATAAACTGGCGGGTTCATAGACCCTTTATAATCATTAAATTTTCTTCCTGCTTTAACTAATACAGACTCTTTCTTCACATTTTTATTATTTATTTTTTAGATTGTATTCGCTTTGCGTATACAAGTGAAGAGAAATCGCATGTACTCGCTCTATTTCACTCTTTAATAATTCATAGATCAATTTATGCCTATTTAAAGAGCTCATTCCAGAAAAGTCGTTAGATATTAATATTAATTTGATATGTGAAGGTACTGTTGAAGACGAAGCAAAATAATGACCTGTATGCTTAGTTGACTCATCTATAATATTAATACCAATTACACCTATTGAACCACGCAGCTTTTCTTCTATCGTCTTAATAATATCCATAAATGGTTCCTTTAAGCAACAATACGCTCCTCTTGTCATCCAAGTAGCTGACACTGGGATGACAATCACAATTACTTATTCTCTTCTTTATTATCTATGTCTTGATAATCAGAATCTACTACTTTTTCTTCCTCATTATTTGTTGTGGATGAGCTTTCTCCACCTTGCTGTTGTTGAGATTCCTTATACATAGCTTCTCCAAGCTTCATAGAAAGCTGGGAAAGATTAGTAACCTTTTGTTGCATTGAATCAGCATCATCAATGTTATCAGATTTACTAACTTCCTTTAATTCGTTAACTGCATTTTCAATAGCAGATTTATCTTCCGGAGAAATTTTATTACCATACTCTGTCAGAGATTTTTCTGTAGAATGAACTAAGCTATCTGCCTGATTCTTCACTTCAATAAATTTCTTACGCTTTTCATCTTCTTGTGCTTTTTCTTCAGCTTCTTTTACCATGCGATTTATTTCATCATCAGATAGACCACCTGAAGACTGAATACGTATTTTCTGCTCTTTTCCAGTAGCTTTATCTTTTGCAGAAACGTGCGCTATTCCATTTGCATCTATATCAAATGTCACTTCAATTTGTGGAACTCCACGCGGAGCAGGAGGTATTCCTTCTAAACTAAATTGACCAAGTAACTTGTTATCAACTGCCAATTTTCTTTCACCCTGATGCACCTTAATTGTAACAGCTGTTTGATTATCTTCTGCAGTTGAAAACACCTGGGATTTTTTAGTGGGAATAGTAGTATTACGTTCAATAAGTGGAGTGAATACTCCTCCTAGAGTTTCAATACCAAGAGAAAGTGGAGTCACGTCAAGTAGTAACACATCTCTTACATCACCTTGAATGATCCCTGCCTGTATTGCAGCTCCAATTGCTACAACTTCATCAGGATTGACTCCTCTATGTGGATCTTTGCCAAAGAATTCTTTAACTTTCTCTATGACTTTTGGCATACGAGTCATGCCACCAACGAGAACCACTTCGCCAATTTGACTAGCAGACAAACCAGCATCTTCAAGAGCTTTTTTACAAGGAGCCATAGTTCTTTCGATTAAATCATTCACTAAGCTTTCAAGTTTTGCTCTCGTTAATTTCATATTTAAGTGTTTTGGAACAGTTGCATCAGCTGTAATAAACGGTAGATTTATTTCCGTTTCCATTGCACTTGATAATTCAATTTTCGCTTTTTCAGCAGCTTCTTTGATTCTTTGCATAGCCATTGGATCATTCTTTAAGTCAATCCCATTACTTTTCTTAAATTCATCAAGTAAATGATTCACTACTGCATTATCAAAATCTTCACCACCCAGATGAGTATCACCGTTTGTCGCTTTCACTTCGAAAACTCCATCACCTATTTCAAGTATTGAAACGTCAAATGTACCACCACCAAGATCATACACTACTATTGTGTGTCCGTGCTTTTTATCAAGACCATAAGCAAGTGCTGCAGCAGTTGGTTCGTTAATTATCCTGAGCACATTTAATCCAGCAATTTTTCCTGCATCTTTTGTTGCTTGACGTTGAGAATCATTGAAGTATGCTGGCACTGTTATCACAGCATCTTTTACTTCCCCTCCAAGATAAGCTTCTGCTGCCTCTTTCATGTTTTGTAGTATATATGCACCAATTTGACTAGGAGAGTATTCTTTATTATCAGTTGTTTTAACCCATGCATCACCATTTTTCGCTGCAAACACTTTATATGGCACATTTAGATTTTTCATTTCAGGGTCACCATACTGACGGCCTATTAATCTCTTAGTAGCAAAAAAAGTATTACTTGCGTTAGTAGTTGCTTGCCTTTTTGCTGGAGCACCAATCAATTTTTCTCCTGACGAAGTGAATGCGACTATAGACGGAGTAGTTCTTGCCCCTTCTTTATTTTCTATTACCTTTGTATCTTTACCCTGCATTATTGCAACACAAGAATTTGTTGTCCCGAGATCTATACCTATTGCTCTTCCCATAATGAATACTCCCTTGTAAATATTATCTGATGTAAGATATATAAGTATAAGACTCGTTAATTACAAGTCCCGTTTAGTTATTAGAACTCAAAAGACGCGAAAGCCATTTAGTCAACCAAAAATTGCCTAGTAGTTTATTTGAGCTATCGGCTTCTTTATTGCTGCTATTCACAATTTGATATCCAGAATTCTGTAATGGCTCATAATCATTTAAATTAACATCATCTCCTTGCTTTAAAATAAATGTATTCACATCTAAACTGTCATCGATACTAACATCCAATGTAATATTGAACTCTTTTTCGATTGTAGAAACTACATCGCGTTTATTATTAAAAATGTGCGCTATAACTGCACTGCGAGCTACTAAATCAAAGGACTTATTTTGATTCTTATTAGCAATATGTTGCAAATTCCTTAGTATCGATGCAACAACCACTTCGTTTGATTTCACTCTTCCAATACCTTTACAGTGTAAGCACTCTGTAGTATTAATTTCTTGTATATTTGGTTTAATTCTTTGTCTTGAAAAGACCATTAAACCAAAGTCATTTATAAAGCTAAATTGAACTTTAGCTTTATCATCTTTAAACGCCTGCTTGATAGCAGACTCAACAGCTCTACAATACTGATATTTCAACATGTCAATAAAATCAACGACTATTAACCCTGATAGTCCCCTGAGATTCGCTTGCCTTGATATTTCAAGTACTGCCTCCATATTAGTTCTATAAGCCGTTTCTTCTATGCTATCTTCTCCTGTCATCTTTCCTGAGTTTACGTCTATTGAAACAAATGCCTCAGTTAAGGTTATTACCAAAGACCCACCAGATGGCAATTCTACTCTATTGCCATATAACTCAGAAATTTGATCTTCGACTTTATAGTGAGTAAAGATTGGAACATAACCTCTATATAATCTGTAACGCAACTTACTACCCTTTAATGCATTTTTAGCATATCGCCTTACTGCTTCAAAAGCTTCCTTTCCAGACACTATAATCTCTATATCATTACTACAAAAATCACGAACAGATCTTATAATCACATCTACTTCATTGTAAATTAATGACGGAGCATTTACAGAAGAGGCATTTTTTTGGATGTCTTGCCACAATGAAGATAAGTAATCGTAATCTTGCTCAATTTCTTTCTTACTTTTTCCTGCACCAACAGTTCTTACTATCAAACCTGATCTTTTTGGTAAATTTATTGAATTTAATATATCCTTTAACTGTTTTCTAACATTGGTATCTTCAATTCTGCGAGATACTCCACCCTTACTCATGGAATTAGGCATGAAAACACAGTATCTACCGACTAAAGTTATGTATGTTGTAAATGAAGCTCCTTTGTTTCCTCGTTCTTCTTTTGTGAGTTGAACCAATATCTTTTGATTTACTGAAATCACATCTTGTAACTTGTACTTTTTGTGTAAAGGTATCTCCCTCACAAAATTACTGCCAGACTCACCAATACTCTTGCTCACTGTAGAATCAGAGGAAACATTTGCTAGCGTTTCCTCTGTGTGATTATCATTGGAACAGCCCTCAAAGATAGTTTCCTTTTCTTTTTCTGGAATATTAAAGTAATTTAGAGATATCTCAGAAAAAGACAAAAAACCTTGTTTATTTTTTCCATATTCAATGAACACGGCCTGCAAAGCAGGTTCTATACGCTTTATATAAGCAACGTATATATTACCTCTTAATTGCCTTTTTTCCTTGAATTCTTGTTCAAACTCTACAACCTTATCATTAACTAGTAAGGCAATCCTTACCTCGTTAGAACAGTTAGCACTTTCTATCAACAATAACCTTTTGCCATCATTTGCCACTTATTTACCGTCTGCTTTTCATTCCGAAATTGGCTCTATACTACTTAATATATTATTGATTGTCAAGAATTTTACGATCTGCATTATTCGGTTGACTTTCAGTGTTTTGTGTAATAAACTTGCATAGAATTTATTATATTACTATAATCATGGCGAAAAAAAATGCTTCTTTGCTTGTTAAGTTAGTTAGTACTGCAAACAAGATAACAAAAACTGGAGAGGAGAAACTAACAGGCTATTTTTATGTAAAAAAACGTAATCCTAAGAAGCTTTCCAAGAAGCTCGAATTTAGGAAGTATGATCCAGTGGTCAGAAGACACGTATTGTTTAAAGAAGAAAAATTAAAGTAAGTCTATTATTATGTAAAATCTACAGCCAAGTCATACTATAATGATAGAGCTAAGTAATATAAGGCAAGAGAGACTGAAGTTAATAAGGATTATTGAATAATTAATAAACATAAAAGTACAAAACAAAGAAAACGCTCTGAAACCTAAAGTATCACACAGTAGGTCAAAAATCTAAGGGTTTTCCTTGAGATACTTATTTGACTTACTTATTGGGCTGGGTCGGATCAATATATAAACGTAAAAATAACCTGAGCTTGTCTAATGTGAATGTAGTTTGAGTACAGAACAAACAGCAGAGTGGCAAAATAAGATAGAGAAGAAAAATAGAAAGAAATGCAGACTTGGTATTCACTAAGCAAATATTGTACCCTTAACGGCATCATTCCAGTGGCCTTGTTGTCAAGTAATGATTTTTTTTCAAAAAGTAATAACACTTATATTAATATAATGTTAGTATTAGCATGTTAATATTATATCAATTTTTAAATCAAGGGGTATATTATGACAAAATATAGTTATAAAAGTCGGGATGATCAATTAAGTTACGGTCCTGAATTTCAGAACATGTTGTCACAAAAAGTAAACAACTGCGTGGGCCTCTGTAAAGCATAGGCGTCAAGTTAAGGAAATAAAGGTATGAAAGAGATAGAATAATAAGTTCTCCCAGATATACTTTTAGTGAGAGAACCAATGAATAAAATAACTTGCTTATCAAAAAAGCTCAAAGAATTTTTTAATTGAAAAAGCAGACAAAATCTCAATTACAACAAGGTTCATAATTGAGATTTTAGATTTACTGAAGAAGCAGCGGAATTTATGAAAAGAATGAATCTGTGGTTCTCTTTAAAAATATCTTGCAAAGAGATTTTTAGAAAATGAGGTATTGTTAGGAAAAGAAGCAAAAATTAGAGTAAGAATTATATGTCAGAAACTAACTGAATATGGCCAGAAGAAGGAAAGCTAATAGATTAGCGAGATCGCAAGGATATACATCCTCTACAAGAATTGTTAAACTGGTCAATACTAATGTTCCAGAAAATAAAATTAGTGCTGAGCAATAGAGTAAGGTGGCAAATTATTTAAATTGTATAAAAGCCATATCAGACTTGATAAGCTGCCGTGCAGAGATTATGTGAACTATATGCTAAATTGTGCGCAATTCTTATATTTCACGGCATAGTTGGTTGCACAGAAGTGAAAAAGAATACAGAACTTAGCTGTAATAGTTTAGACTTAATCTGACAGGCGTGAATTAACTGACAGAAGAATTGACAAAGTCAAAACCAAAATCCTGTTTAATGCTATCAATATTTTTCTGATAAGCAATATGTATACTATCAAAAAAGGTTTGCATAGCAATATTTACCTGAATGCGGTCTAGATCTATTGTAAGAATGGACCCAATGGTCTACATCTAACTGAAGTCCTGCCAAAGAGGTGTAAATTTTCTTTCTAAAGATAACATTGTAACATTCATCTTCTGTGGAACCTTTCACATATGCCATTAGTCTGTGGAGTTGGTTCGAGAATGATCAATATTTTCTACTCCCAAATATAGCTGCGATTTTCAGGTCTGCCACAATACTCTGTACCACGATCCGTCAAGGCTATGTTGCATAGCACTGATAGGCATGTAAATCACAATGAATTTACGCAGCTAATTTAAATTTAGCCATACCTATATCAGTAAATTTGTTCAGTAAGTAGCACTTAATTAACACACGATTTACCTCTGATTTATTTTTCAAGCCAAACCCAAATAACCTATAGAAAAAGACTTCAATATAAGACCGTGCTCCATACTTAACTTTTTTCTTCCATTCATTAATACCATCTTCATAATTCTCATATTCTACTTGTTTCTTTCTGATAGCTAAACAAATTTTAGCTAGGGCGAATAATAGGCACAATATTCTGCATTCTTTATACACACTTTTTATATCATAAGCCGCATCTGCTCGAATAGAACAAATGTTATATTTATCACTGACTTCCTCTAACATATTGCAGACCGGCACAGCAACACCACTATTCTTATCATTTACGTTTAAAACAACATGTAGTTTTCTTACTTGACCATAGCCACTGTATTTTCTTTTTCGAGTATTATGCCCACCGTTATTATTGTAGATACTAACTCTAGTGCTATCTACGGCAATTTTAATATTTTCCAAATCATCTTTATTGGTTCTATGGTCATCAATCTTCAAATTAAGCTTTTTAAATCTTCTGGAAGCTTGTGTATAGCTGATAACCTTAAGTTTTTTGCCTATTTGTACCATATAACCTTTTACAAAACCTACAGCTTGTCTCAAGCCAATTCTAAAAAGATATGTGTATTAAAATTACAACTTTACCACTATAAGTGTACCTGCAACTTTTGGACTATTTTCATACCAATTTTCTATTAACAAAATGAAAAACATTTCCTCTTTTTTTGAGAAACTCGTTATCAACTATGTTTTTTTAAAAATTTTTTATTTGTGTAATTCTGTAACTTTGTTCAATCATGTGGGCAATAAAAATCCGTGTGTCATAGAAATAAAATTTTATATCAAACAGCTGCCATAACAATTTCTGTTTAGCTAATGAATATGTGCTTTAAGTCTGTGTAGACGCACATATTCATTAGCCAATTTCAGTCACCGTTGTGAGAGTATGCAAATTAATTGCTGCTTTAAGTCTTGCATTAGCAATTACTATGATTTTTCGCATTAGAGCTTACCATTTTCTTCTTACCACTTTCAACAAGCTTGGAATAAAAGGCACCAAGTACAGATTTGGACCTTGCAGCAGACATGGCAGCTGTAGCTTTTTACGGACATTACTTCTACCACCTTCGATAACCAACAGCTTTACCACTTTCCCTAGGATGAGGTGCTACTCCGGCAAGACTTGCTACTTCTCTTCTGTTTAAGTAACCAAGCTCTGGTATTAAATACAGAAAATCTTGTGATAACTTTTCAGGAACTGTTTTAAGGATTTTTTGATGTTCTTGTAACTCATGGCTTTCATCAATGATTTTTTGTATAGTATTATTGAGTTCATCTATTTGGCTATTAAAGAATTCAATAGTTTTTTGACAACTTTCCCTTATATGGTCGTTTTCAGGTGCTTCCAGTCTACATTTTTCCTGAGTTCTCATTTGCGTAACGACGTTGACAAAGTGCAACCAAGGTTGATTGTTTTTTAGAAGTAGGTACGAATAGAGAGAGAGTTCTATGACACTCAAATCCATATTGAGCAAGAGCCCTTGCATCTGATTTATCGGATTTTGCTAAAGTTCCGTGAGATAAAATAAAACTTTTTACTTTGCGGGTATTAGCTCGATGTACTGTGATATTCTTGTCAATAAGAAAATTCGACAAACCAATTTTCCTGTGTTTTCTAAAGTCTTACTATTACCCATAAGTATAAAGTTCAGTAGCAAGCCTCCATCCTTCTGATAAATCAAAGAGACGTCTCCATCCTTTCCAAAGGGTAATAGGTCCAGGTTCTGGGTCATTTTTTCTGGCTAAGTGGCCTCCAAGCTGAGCAATCCATGAAACAACCTCTTTTATAGTAGGAGTTACATTTGGGCATTTGTGTATTTTCGCGTATAAAACTTTCCACTCTTCTTCAGCTAATAAAGTAGTGTTGGATTGGTTCTTGCAATTGTTGTAATAAAAAAAATTCTCCAAGCAATAACACTCATAACCGTTAAATACCTCATTAATCTTTCTGCTGTTTCAAGTCTACATTCTTCAACTTTAAGGCCAGATTTTAAAATTTTATGAAGTATCTCTATCTTCCATCTAAGACAATACCAACTAACCTTTTCAACTGCCTCATCAAAAGTATTAACAGGAAGATTCGTTAAAAGCATCCACTCTAGCGGACTTGCTTCAGGAGGACAGAACAACATAAACTGCATAAAGTGGTAGGTTATATAACTCTTTATACCTTATGTGCCTTTTAGGCGGATCCATCATAAACTTCCCAAACTTAACCTCTAAACATGCTGTTCTTTTTGGCTTATTATCTCTAGCAGGGATTTCAATTTCTATTGTACCAATGCTAGAGAAGTCTTCAAAAAATTCCATAATTTTTGTTTATCGTTGGAAAATCTGGATTTTCTATTTATATCTCGATCTTTGGAAGCTCTTACTAAAACTGCTGAGTTAAGATTACGTGCAAGTTCAAAAAATTCATAAATATCTGCCTCTCTATCACATACAGTTATAGCTTCAGTTTTAGTTGAGTCTATAATGCTATCTGTTTTCTTTAGGCTTTCTAGCCACTTTATACTTTCTTTATCTTCAATATGTGCTCTTTTACGATTCCTCTCTTTTAGCTCTTTGGCTTCTTCAGAAACAGGTGGTCTCGAGTAAATTTTTATTCCTAATGCCAAGCCTTCTGTACTAACAGCAAAAGCTGTATGCAGCATAACACCTTTACTACGTTTTCTTGAGATAATTCCCAACCCACTTGTTTTTTTATGGCCCGTGTATGAAATACAACTTGTATCTTGAATTACAAGAATCTTTTTATGAGCTTTTATTCTTTCAACAGTTCTTGTAGTATGTGAAGCTAGAATATCGCTTTCTTTCACGTTCTCATTTTGAAAAAAACGATATGCCCCTTTTGCTTCTGACCAACTTCCACATGCCTGATTAATTGAGCTTTCAGGTAAACTTATTAAACTATCAGCAATATTCGCCAATCGGTCAGTTAGTCTTTTATCTCCAAGTGTCGCATCTCCAAATTCATTTTTAGCCCATTCACTTGCCATTTTTATACCCTCAATATTTGCAAACTTTAATATTCTAATACTTTATTTATAAGTCCATTTATATTTGTGGGTAATAGTAAGTTCTAAAGTCACTAAAGAATTAGGTAAGATATCTGAGAATTTTTGACACAATTGTTGCCAACCAGAAGTATTATTGTCAAATTCGACAGCATTCTTCTGCTTGTGAACTGCAACAACATTTTTGAATTTTCCGATGTCAATGCCAATAAAATTTTGATAAGATGCAATCATGATAACCTCGATAGTTTTATTAATTTAAGATTGTAAACGGGTATGTCCCACACAACTATTCAAACGTATCGAGAGATGGGCTAGTGTACCTTGATAACGACGGTTGTAATACCAATTTTCCCTCGGTCGCACATGCCCGTGATAGCTCTATTCCTATAGTGAATAGAGCTATCTTTCCCTCTTGTTCGTTTTATAACATATTTTTAACTTACAATATTCTCTTTGGTTACTTACTCTCATTTTTTGTGGCATAAGTTATACTTGTTTGAAAAATGCTTATTTTACAACAAAATGCGTTACTAACCATATATTGAAAAGCTTTTCTCCTTACAATATAACACTAGCTATGCAACAAAGCCATCCCGATAAAGTGAATGATAACTTGCCTTATCGTTATCCTCCATGCTGTCTTCCATCCTATGAAAAATGTCGACCTCTATGATGCCAGAAATTTCGGGACTCAATACCTTCACTTGCGTTGTACCCTGTGTTGTCCATTCCATTAGCTTTACTACGCTCGTTACCTTACGCACCATAATGGTCTATTCTAGGCTGTTGGCTAGACTTTGCCTAGGTTGACCAACTGTATTCTAAACGCTTTTCTTGGCGCACTCAATAGACTTCTTGTATAATTTTTGGCCTTACGGATTAGGAAGCAAGAAATAATAATTCTTGTTCTACTAAGACATGCTCTACTACAACAGCATCTTCATTTAAGTGTTGTAGCATTCCACTCTCTCCTCTTTTCATATCTCACAATGACATCTATTACTTTTATTATTGTACTTACCTCTACTTACATAAATAATTTATTATCACACTTAATATTACGCATTATTTAAAGTAAATTAACTCATTTCTTCCAAAGGCTCTATATTAAAAATAGAAAGTCCAGAAGCAATGACATGCGCTAAAGCTTGTACAAGAAACATTCTTGCGGCAGTAAGGTTTAAGTTGTTTTCCAATATGAACCGCATGTTTAAATCGCTTTTGCCATACCCCCATAAAACGTGAAATGCTTCTGCAACTTCAAGTAAATAGAAAGTAATTCTGTGTGGCTCACAAAGCCTTGCTGCAATTTCTACCACATCTGGCCATTTTGCTAAGGTTTTTATGAGAAATATCTCTCCATCTGTCTTTAAAAGTAAAGGATTTGCTTTTGGCAATTCTTTTGGAGCATTGCGCATCAGTGAATGAGCACGAGCATGCGCATATTGCACGTAAAAAATAGGATTATCTTTTGATTGCTCTTTAACTTTAGCAAAATCAAAGTCAAGAACCATATCATTCTTGCGTGTTAACATTATAAAACGAGTGATATCCCTGCCAACCTCTTCCACTACATCTCTTGCTGTGAGGAAGTTTCCTGATCTTTTGGACATCTTAACAGGTTTGCCGTTCTCAAAAAAATTCACAATATTATGCAGTTTTACCTCTATTTTTGCTTGATCATCACTGAGCGCAGAGACAACTGCTTTGAGCCTTTTGACATAACCGCCATGGTCACTACCAAGCTCTACGATCATATTGTTAAAACCACGTGATATCTTATCGAAATGGTAAGCGATATCCGAGGCAAAATAAGTCCAGCTGCTGTCCTCTTTTTTCAATGCTCGGTCAACGTCATCACCAAATTTTGTAGAGCGAAATAACATTTCTTTTCTGGAAGTCCAATTTTCACTTTCTTTGCCTTTTGGTTTCTCCAGGTACCCTTCATACACTAAGCCCTTGTCGGATAATATCTTTATACTCTCTTCGATTTTGCCACTTTTTTGCAGCTCATACTCTGAAGTAAAGACATCATGATTTACTCCAAGCAAGTTCATGTCTTCCTTTATGAGTTCTAAGATAGAGCTTAAAGTATATTCTCTAATTATCTGATTATCTTCCTCTTCTCTAAGCTCCTTACCATATTTTTTAGCCAGCCCCTCTCCTATTGATTTTAAATATTCACCTGGGTATAAACCTTTTTCGATGCTAATTTTTTTTCCCAGAGCTTCTTTATATCGAAGATATACTGACCGAATTAGCGTATCTATCTGCGCTCCAGCATCATTAATGTAGTATTCTCTAGTAACTTTATAACCAACTTTCTTTAGTAAATTTGCTAAAACATCACAAAACACTGCTCCCCTTGCATGACCAATATGCAGTGGACCAGTTGGATTTGCAGATACAAATTCAACATTGATGGCTTGATTGCCTCCTATATCTAGGGTACCAAATTCTGTTTTTAGCTCATTTATTTGTTTCAAAATTCCATGCCACACTTCTATTTTTAAGTGCATGTTGATGAAACCAGGGCCCGCTATTTCCACTCTTGCAATTTCATCAAAAAGTTCAAATTCTTTAGCTAAAACCTCTGCAATCTCAACAGGATTCTTTTTTTTATGCTTTGAAAGCACCATAGCAACGTTTGTGTAAATATCTCCATGCGCTCTATTGCTTGGAGGTTCTACGACAAAATTTGTTACACTTGTGCTTATAACACCCCTTTGTTTTAATTCATTTAATTTGCTGGAAATTAGAGAAAAAATCCGCTTGAAAATGCTCATTAACTAAAAAGCTAAAAATCTATAGCAGTATAGTGGATAAATGGGGAAAGGTGAAGGGTTATCTTACCTGATTTACGTTGCAATTTTTGTAATTTCTGGACCAGAAATTAATTGCATACCATCTCTAAATATAAGCTCTACCAACTCCTATAGAGGTTAGTAGAGCAGAACTTATAATTAAGAATACCGAATCAGCATATATTGGGTTAGCTACACATTGCATACTTTCCCAAAGATCGTACATGTCAGGTTCACGAGAAGGGACCTCAATTACTAGATCTTTATTATTAGTGAACAGTTTTTCTAAGTTAATACCTTCATAAAGATAAATATTTGAAATAATCTTAACAAAATCAAGTACATAATCTTTTATCTTTAACTCGATGTTATTACTATAGCAGTGATTTTGACAAGGCCCATCATCTTTATATTTCGCTAAAAACAGAAAGACTCTCTGCGGGTTTTGACTCTTACCTTCATCTCTAGAGTAAGTAACATAATCTTTATCTGTTACTATTACATCTTTGCCTTTAGTTGTGCAATCACTAAATATAAATTCCCCCTTTTCACCATCGGCAGAATTGCGAAATATTCCGTATTCGTGATTTATAGTTCCTATTAACTTTCCAGGAACTGCAATATTATTTTTTAAGCTATACTTACGTATTTCAACTGCATTAGTCAATAAATTGTCTTCCGCGCCATTAAAATATTTGTATAGTTTTGGTCTTGCCATTAAATATACTGAACCTACTTTTTTTGAAAGGTCATCCAAGTCTTTTATGTGATCCTTATTGAAGTGAACTAAGTTTGTGAAGGGAATATGAATCTTGCATCTCTGGTTATGCTGCTACCGCCTTTATCACACCACATAGAGGTTGTCCTGAAACTAGAAAACTTAGGCATATTTCCTCGTTAACATAACCCTATTCATAGCAAGACATATGAAATTTTCAGTAGATGTTGTAAGCAAATCATATTCCTTTGATAGCCTTCTATTCCTCAAGCAAAAGTCCTTTCTACAACCCACCTTCTTGGCTGTACTTAAAATCCCTGTTCTCTCGCTGGCAGCAGCTCAAGCGTTATGTACCCAAAATCTACATGGAGGTCTTTTAACAATTTTAATATCTATGTCATATTCTTTCTTTATATGCCTTTTTCTACCTTTTACTTTTTTATTTCCATCATAATCTTTGACCCCCCTTTTTCTGTAGTTTTCACAGATTGACTGTCAAGCGCTTGGCTTCTCATTTCTTCCTATTTTTCTCCTGCTATATTTGGCAATTCATTTTCTCAAAAATTTCCTGCTTTTTCCATTGCCTAAACTGCTCATACACAGTCTTCCATAGCATTCCCGCCATTGGCATCCTGTACGCAATACATAGAAAATTGCCTCTAATATTTCTCTTTTACTATACTTTGGCGGTCTTCCTCCTTTCTTGTATCATACTCTGAAATATTTTTCTATTCGGCCTTTCACTTAGATCTGTTGGATACTTTTTTCTCATTTCTTACCTCACTTTTACATTTCTTATACTATACCTTATCCTACTTTCAAGATAATCTCTAAGTTTCCGCTCGCCACAGTCTTCTACATTTTCCAACCAAGCAAAAAATAACCCATCTTTTGGTCCACTGACAACCACTTTTTAGAATGTATAGCACTCCGCAAAATATGCCATACAAATCAACTTTTCTTGGTCTTATTTTCTTCCTGCTGCTCTCCAGTATTGGCCTGATTTTTTCAAATTGCTCTCGATTTATATCACTTGTTTTGCATAGATATACCTCATTCTTAATCTATGCCTATTTTACCTCATCATCTAGAGATTCTTAACAGGTTCTAAGGAGCAATATAAGTGTTAGCTATAGAAGAAAATTCGTCTGCGTAAGAATTTTTCATAGCATTCAATGTATCATAATCTGTAAAATCTAATTTTACCGGTGTAATAGTAATAAATCCTTCTTTTATTTTATCTACACTACCGCTGCCTGAGTGTTCTCGAGACCAATTTAAGCTAAAAGAGCCATTTAAATTTTCAGTAAAAGTGAGATCTCCATCAATGTTATATTCACCTTGTTCAGCAAATTCTACTCCTTTCACTTTTTCTGTAGCAGGAAAATTTACACTCATCACTATATTTTTAGGCCAATTAACTTTAACTAGCTTGCTGATAGTCTTTGGTGCAAAAATCTTTGTATTGTGCCAGTTTATTTCATTACAATAAGCTTGGCTTAGCGCGATAGAAGGTATAAACCTTGCAGCACCTTCCATTGCAGCACCAACTGTTCCTGAATAACAAATATCATCTCCGACATTTGATCCAATATTTATTCCAGACAATATTAGGTCTGGTTTTTTATTCATAATCTTATTTAGTGCAATGATGACACAGTCTGCAGGGGTACTAGATACACTAAACTCCCTTTCGCTATGTTGGTTTATTTTAATAGATTGTTTGACTGGATAATCAAGAGATCTTGCAGCTCCACTCCTATCAGCATCTGGTGCCACTATCCATATTTCTGATGCAAAATTTTGCGCAATCTCTTTGAGTAATTTTATTCCCTCACTTTCAAAACCATCATCGTTTGTTATCAATATTATCATATGCAATACTTAGCTATCAAAATACACCTGATCATTGATGAGACTTTAAATTTCTTTGCACAACTATAACAAAATAACCTGCGATAAATCAATAAGGAAAAATTAAGAGCTACTAAGCAGCAGAAAATCTTGCCACGTTTCCCAAAAATGCTTTCACTTTTTCAAGATAAGTAGATGGTTCTGCAGGGATTTCTATATTATCTATTACAGCATTTACCGATTCCTTGATATCCTCGTCTGTAATTAATTCTTTCAATTTCTGCTTTATAGGGCCCCTTCCAACTTCTTGACCATATCTATTATAGTAATCAATATACAATTTATTAAAGACAAATTGCTTTGCCTCTTCCATTAACTTACCCATACTATCTTTTACTTCAAGATCCATATCATTCTCAGAGTAGAAATTGTCAAAATTATCCTTTAAAATCTTCATCTTTTTACTTTCACAACGGTTGAGAAACTCTTCCGTAATGCTCGGCATTCTTTCGTATACTTGAGCATTTATCTCAACTGTAAAGTTATTTTTTGCTTCAAGACAACTAAGTGAATAAATAATACGATTAAACATTCCAAGATGACATGCACCGTTTCCTTCTTGTAAGCGCATTAGTAACATACACTTTAGTAAATCTACATCTAATTTTTGATTTTTCGCTGCAGCTAAAACTAAGTTTGCAGCTTGTGTTAGTGTTAATCCAGTTCTTGATTCTCTATAAGTTGCTATTGGAATCATTAAAATTAAGATAAAGTTTTAATTGCTCTTTTTGCTCAGTTGTCAGCTCATCTGAATTATTTATGTAGTCTTCAAATTCTTTGTTGAGCACATTTGGTTGATTCCCGAATTTCTGCTTTAAGTCTTGAGCGCATCGGAGAATGCTATACTCAAAACTACTCGTATGGACACTCTGGCTGCCGGTACCTACATCATTCACGTTGAACAAGAAGCTAAGCTGCTTTACATTCAAGCCCAAAGGTGAAAAAAACTTTATCAATGGATATTTTATTAACTCAAGAAGTGTCACTGGGATCAATAATATAGCATTTATAAGTGTGAGAACGACTGTAATACCTGGTATTATCCTGTGAATGTTCAAACCTACTAGCCACCTAATAAGGGCAGATATTTTTAACGCGCAATATAAAAGTGGTAACTGAATGTAATATATCAAATATATGGAGAAAAACAAAATTTTATCTTTTAATCTTATTGTTGGATCGTTATACACTTCAGAAAAAATATTACTATCAGCATTTTCACGTTTAAAAGATTGATAACTGCTTATAATCTTTGTTGAAAAAATAAGAGGTATTACGCAACACACGATACAAACAATGCATAATGCTATTAATACCTCATTTGAAGTTTTTGCAAGCGTATCAACAAAGGGTGCCAGTACTTTCAATAGATAGAAAGATAGTAATTCCAATAGGTAGAGAAATAAAGCCATTGCTCCAATAGCAAGACTAACTAATAAAACACCCCCACAAATAATCAAAAAATTTTTTAATCTTGGATTCATACCTCTCCTAACAATCTATTAATATACCCCTTAATTGTATGTATAAATAAAAAAGATGTAAATTTTTATATAAAAAAGATCGATTGAAATTTCTGAGCTTCAGCTATATTGTTGATATATTCAGATAAAAATTATCGTGTCAAATAAAATAGGCTTTTTGGCTATTTTCGCCTTGGTGATTAGTAGCCAAATTGGCTCTGGAATTTTTATGCTCCCAATTAGCCTTGCTCCATATGGCGCTTATAGCCTTATAAGCTGGGTGATATCAGGTCTTGGTGCTATATCTCTTGCTTTGGTTTTTGCTTCACTCTGCGCAAAATTTCCAGAAACGGGTGGTCCCCACGTTTATGTAAAGCATGCTTTTGGCCCCACTGCAGCGTTCTTTGTTGGTTGGACGTATTGGGTGAGTTCATGGGTGAGTTCAACAGCTGTAACAATTGCAAGTATTGGTTATTTAGCTCCACTTTTTCATAATGATATACAAGATATACGTTTGCTTTTAGAAATAATATTAATTTTAGCTATTATGCTAATAAACTTGAGAGGAGTAACTACTGCTGGCTGTGTTGAGCTTCTGCTAACCATTGTTAAAATTATTGCACTTCTTGCAATACCCATAGCAGGGTTATTTTTCTTTGATAGAAATAATTTTATTGTAAGCGAGGAAGTATCAAACTTTACAATATCGCAAACTCTTGCTCGCTCTACACTACTTACTCTATGGTGTTTTATCGGACTTGAATCAGCAACGGCACCTGCAGGATCCGTTAATAATCCAGCTAAGACAATACCAAGAGCCATTGTGCTCGGAACAGTTTGTGTTGCTGTGATATATTTCATCAATAGCCTTTCAATCATGGGGTTAATAAGCGGTCACGACCTAGCCGGTTCAAAAGCACCATATGTTGATGCAGTAAAAATTATGTTTCCAGGTAATTGGCATTTGATTATTTCTGTTGTTGCTTTTATCGTTTCCATAAGTAATTTAAACGCTTGGTTTTTAGCTGATGGACAGGTCACCTTAGGCCTTGCAAAAGACAAGTTAATGCCGCAATTTTTTGTCAAAAAAAATAAGCACGATGCTCCATTCTGGGGAATAATACTCAGTACTTTGGGGGTATTAGCTCTACTTGTCCTAACATCAAACAAAAGTTTTGCTGAGCAAGTGACTTCAATAATTGATATCTCTGTAATGTCATTTTTGTTTATCTACTTAGCATGTAGCCTTGCTTTTTTCAAAGTTAATATACAAGAGAAAAACTACTGCAAATTTTTAATTGGGGGTGTGGCTGTATCTTTTTGCTGCTGGATAGTATACGAGACTTCTATAAAAACATTGTTAATATCAAGCCTATTCCCTTTAAGCGGAACACTTATTTATCTACTTTGGTATCATAAACTAAAAACTTAACTTAAATTTTTTATTTGCTAAAATTCTTAAGCTATACTACTGGCTTACATTAATAGAATTAAGAGGTATTGTGTCAAATAAAATAGGTTTTTGGGCTGTTTTTGCTTTAGTTATTAGTAGTCAGATCGGCTCTGGGGTTTTCATGCTTCCAATTAGCCTTGCTCCATATGGTGCTTATAGCCTTATAAGCTGGGTAATATCAGGTTTTGGCGCCATATCTCTTGCACTAGTCTTTGCTACACTATGTGCAAAATTTCCAGAAACTGGAGGTCCTCACGTTTATGTAAAACATGCTTTTGGTCCTACCGCAGCTTTCTTTGTTGGTTGGACATATTGGGTGATCTCATGGGTTAGTACAACAGCTTTAATAGTTGTGGGTGTTGGCTATCTTACACCATTCTTCCATGAAGATATCCAAAGCATGCGTTTGCTTTTAGAGTTACTGCTATTTACAGTCATTACGTTAGTAAATTTAAGAGGAATAGCTACTGCAGGGCGCGTTGAGTTTCTACTCACGGTTGTGAAGGTTGCTGTATTGCTTGCAATACCTGTAGCAGCGTTGTTTTTTTTCGATAGAAATAATTTTATCACAAGTGAAGAAGTATTAAGCCTTACAACATCGCAAATTCTTGCTCGCTCTACACTCCTTACTCTATGGTGTTTTATTGGACTTGAATTGGCAACAGCACCTGCAGGGTCAGTTGATAATCCAGCTAAAACTATACCAAAAGCTGTAGTGCTTGGCACAATTTGTGTTGCTGTTATATATTTTATCAACAATTTCGCGATTATGGGATTGATTAATGGCAATAATTTAGCAAGTTCAAGAGCACCATATGTTGATGCGATAAAAATTATGTTTTCTGGTAATTGGCATTTAATTATTTCTATAATTGCATTCATTTTTTGTGTTGGTAGTCTAAACGCTTGGGTTTTGTCTAGTGGACAGGTTGCTTTTGGTCTTGCAGAAGATAAACTAATGCCACAATTCTTTGCTAAAAGGAATAAGCATGGCTCTCCCTTTTGGGGAATAACAATTAGCTCAGTTGGCACTGTAGTTTTATTAATTCTCACTTCAAGAAACAATTTTGCTCAGCAGATTAAATCAATTATTGACTTTTCTGTAATTTCATTTTTATTTGTCTACCTCACATGCAGCCTTGTTTTTTTAAAGGTAATTATAAAGGAGAAAAATTATTGCAAATTTTTAATTGGTAGCATAGCAACAATCTTTTGTTGTTGGGTGATACTTGAAACTCCTATAAATACCTTGCTAACTGCAAGTTTGTTTACTGCAAGCGGCATACCCGTTTATTTACTTTGGTATCGCAGAGGTTCTATGCAGTGAATATTATAGCTGGAGATTTCTTTAAATAATCGATATCTATGGATCAAGATTTTTCTCCTCTTTGTCCACCTGTTCAACATTACTCTTCTTAAGTTTGCTGCTCACTTCTTCTGTATATTTATTATCTACGCAAGCCTCATCCTTTGCTTTGCTAGAGTCACCTACTTGCGATTGCGGTTTTTTATATGCCTTTTCTTCATGTGTGAAAATTTTCACTAAAAACTTTCCCATTATTAGTATTGACCTTAAAAAATCTTTTAACCCAAAAGGTTCTTGCTTTTTATTTGAGAGATGTTGGTCTATCTTAGGAATTTTTACACCATACTTTTTATCATCAAAATTTATTGCTGGCTTGCTTTTTTTCGAAAGAACATTTTGAGCCTCTGATCTATTGACTTTTTCAAGCTTTTGAAATGTAGATACCGAAGGCTTAACCTTAGTGTCACTATATTCTTTATTCATCTCTCATGCAATATTATCAACATAATGTAATTATAACTAAATTATGGTTAATTGCAAGGTAAAAATATTAAAATAATTGTAAATTTTATCAGTAAAAATATAATATAGCTTTAAAGTCAGAGGTTTATCTATATGGGATATAAAATTGCTGTTGTTGGAGCAACCGGAAGAGTAGGGCGTGAGGTATTAAGCACGCTTGCTGAGTTTCAAAACGAAGGAAAGATTTCAATAGGTTCTGTAATTGCACTTGCATCAAAAAAATCAGAGAGGAAAAAGGTGAGTTTCGGTGATGAGGAATTAACTGTCTTAGGCCTCGAGGATCACGACTTTGCTGGAATTGATATAGCAATTTTCTGTGCTGGATCTCATGTTTCTGAGAGATACGTACCGATTGCAACTAAGGTTGGATGCATTGTAATAGATAACACCTTCCATTTTAGAATGAAAGAAGGCGTGCCACTAGTGATTCCAGAGATCAACAAAAATAAAATCATAGAATACAAAAACCATAATATAATATCTAACCCAAATTGTACTACAATACAGATGTTGCTGGCATTGCATTTATTGCACCAAAAAGCAAAAATAAAGAGAATCGTTGCTTCAACTTATCAATCAACTTCTGGTGCAGGTAAAGCAGCAATGGATGAACTCTACAACCAGACAAAAAAAATCTTTATGAACGAAGCTAAAAAACCTGAAATATTTCCTAAGCAAATAGCATTTAATTGCATTCCTCATATAGGAGAATTCATGGAAGACGGCTCTACAAAAGAGGAATGGAAAATGCAAGAGGAAACAAAAAAAATTTTAGGGGAGGATGTAAGAGTGACTACAACTTGTGTAAGGGTACCTGTCTTTATCGGTCACGCTATTGCAGTAAATGTAGAATTTGATCAGCATATAACTGAAGAAGAAGCTCGTGAAATGCTCAGTGAGGCCGAAGATAGTGGGGTTTTAGTACACGATAGACGCGAAGATGGTGGATATAAAACACAAATTGATACTGTACAGGAGGATGCTGTATATGTATCGCGTATTAGAAGAGACAACACTGTTAAGCATGGATTAAATATGTGGATAGTGGCTGATAATCTGCGCAAAGGTGCAGCACTAAATATAGTGCAGATTTTGGAGATTCTAATAAAAGAGTATTTGTCAATCAAGTAGAGTGCACGTGTGTTGTAATTCGGAGGAAATTTGTATGCAGCGCCGTAACGTTAGGCCATGAAAACTCCTTGACAAACTTTCCCACTTTCCTTATTATATCAATAAGAGTATTTATCCTTGTTTTTGATACGCGCGGTTTCAACGACAAAATTCAGTAAAAAACTCAGATATTTATTGGCAAATTACATAAAATTATAGCGGCTGCATGTCTTTTTTATTTTTTCTACATTCAGCCAAAACGCGCTTATTTTAAGCGTTAGCACATTATTACAATGCCAATTTAAATTATTACAGGGTCAAAACTCACTACTCGGGGATTCTTTTGCCTTTTTTCTATTTGGTAAATTTCTTAATGTTTATGGCTAAAGTAATTTTAGCGAGCCAGTGCTTGACACTGATCATCAGAAACGTTGTATTTTAACATTACTTTTATACTCGTAAATTTAACTGGATCTCAGTGTCAAGCACTGGGATGACACCATCATAAAGGAACTAGTGTCAGCTACTTGAATGACAAGAGGAGCTACTTAAATGACACCAGAGATGACGCCATCTGCGGCCCTGCAAATTGTAATATTGTGGTGGTATGACGTAGAAAAACTGTTAACTTAAATCTATATTGACATGTCCCATTTTACGCTTGTCCCTAACCTCTTTTTTCCCATATATGGTTAAGCTAGCTTTTTTGTTGCTCAGATACTTGTGAGAATCATATATATCATGACCTATTATGTTTTTTGTCATGCAAGGGAAGCGTAATACTACTTCTTGTATAGGTAACCCGCATGTTACCCTAACCAATTGCTCAAATTGACTAACGTTACATGCATCCAAGCTCCAGTGGCAAGAATTGTGAGGTCTTGGGGCTAGTTCATTAACTAGTAACTCATGATTTTCAGTGATGAAAAACTCAATAGTTAGAATTCCTACTACATCAAGCGCAGCTGCTATTTTCTCTGCAGTTTTTTGTACCTCTTTAGTTAATTTATTATCTATTTTAGCTGGTACTGTCGAAGTATCAAGTATTCCATCAACATGACAATTTTCTGCTATAGGAAAAAAGACCACCCTACCATTTTGATCTCTTGCAATAACTATTGAAATCTCCTTCAATAAGTCGATACTTGCTTCTAGAATATATTGTGTATTCCAATCAAAAGAAACAAATTGTTTTACTTCATAATCATTTTCAATCACATATTGTCCTTTTCCATCATAACCCATTTCTGTTGTTTTCAGCCTTGTTGGATAGCCAAAAGTTTCACTACTTTCTAGTAGCTGATTATAATTTTGTATACTTTTGTAATCAGCAGTTTTTATGCCCAAACCTCTAATAAAATCTTTCTCTCTCAGCCTATTTTGCGAAATGTGTAACGCCTTTTTGCCTGGATAAAAATCTGCATGCCGCGACACAATATCAATTGCACTACATGGAATATTTTCAGACTCAATAGTGACTAAATCCACACTCTGTGCAAAAGATTCAAGTGCCTTCTTATCAGAGAAGTCTAAATCATCAGCAACAGAACAAGCTGGATCGTCTTTAGCACTGGCAAAAACATGCGTTCTTTGCCCAAGTTTCATTGCAGCGATAGCGGTCATTCTACCCAATTGCCCACTTCCTATTATTCCTATCACTTTTTTACTAAGTGGATCTGGTTTGTTCATAATATAAATTAATATTTCCTAGTTAGAGTACGATAATATGCTTGGAAAATCTATGAAAAAAGTGTATAATTGAAATGTGTTAAGCTCTTATCATGAAATACACACTTACTACTAACTTTGTTGAAGTTACAGTTTTACCAATTTACATTGAAGAGCAATCCATTCCTTATGAAAATTGCTACGTGTGGATGTATAATGTTAAGATAAAAAACAAAAGTTCATCAACTATTCAATTGTTAAGTCGCTATTGGCAAATAATAGATTATAAGGGCAAAATAAATGAAGTTTCCGGAGTTGGTGTTATTGGAGAACAACCTGTAATAAAACCTGGAGAGGTATTCAAATATACAAGTGGAACATACTTAAATGAACCATCAGGAATAATGCAGGGTAAATATGAATTTCTGAACGAAGAGAGCATAAAAACCTTTGAGGTTATGGTACCATCCTTTTCCTTAGATAGTCCATACGTTAACACTAGACCTCATTAACTATCAAATTTTTGATCCTTATCATCAAGCGTGAATAAGATTATCGTAGAGATTAAGCCTATCATAACTATCATTAACGAAAATGGGGCAGCTTCTCTATAACGCTCGTCGCTTACAAGTTCATATATTCTAGTTGATATAGTTTCAAAATTAAATGGTCTTATAATGAGTGTTGCCGTAAGTTCCTTTATAGTATCCATAAATACGAGCAGAAATCCCGACATTATGCTTTTCTTGATAAGAGGGATATGAATATTCAGGCATGTAGAAATAGGCCCATGACCCATAGTATATGCAGTCCACTCAATTTCATTTGGTGTTTTTTTGAGCCCCGACTCTACCGCCTTGAAAGATATGGCAAAAAAACGAAATAAATATGAGTAAACTAAAGCACCAATAGTTCCTACCAAGCTAATTTCCACAATATATTGAGTAATGAAAGAGGATATTCTGCTTAAAAATATTATTATGCTAATTGCAATAATTGCATTTGGAATTGCATATCCGAGAGAAATGAAACGCGCTATATTAGCGATTATCTTATTTCTACGCGCTGTATATCCAATAATTATCGCAATGCTAATTGAGATTAATGCGGTAATAAATGATAAACCAACACTGTTTGCTATTATATTATAGAATCTTGCTTCATATATGAAAAACCCCTTCTCTATGCTCCAATATATAAGTGGAATCATTGGCAAAATAAAACCTATTAATATTGGCAGTGCACACATAGTATAAGTAAAGATCAATGGTATAGAACCATTTATACTCCGTTTATTGTGATAATCTGCATTAGTATTGATTGAAGAGTAGGATATTCCTCTTTTTTGTAGTTTTTTCTCGATAACTATTAGTGTTGCAACGAAAATCAGTTCTGCAACTGCCAAAACAGTAGTTGAATATTTGTCATGCAGTAAAAACCAAGTACGGTATATTCCCGTCGTGAAAGTATCGATAGCAAGAAACTGTGGTGTGCCGAAATCTGTAATTACTTCCATTAGTACCAAGGACAGCCCAGCTATAATTGATGGGCGTATAGAGGGTATGACGACAGAAAACAGGCTCTGTAATGAAGAAAACCCAAGTGTTGATGCAATAGTGACTGAGTTACTAACATTCTTTAAACTTGAGCGGACTAACATATAAACGTATGGATATAGGCTAAATCCCATTACTAATATTCCACCACCTAGAGATTTTATTTCAGGAAACCAATAGTCACCTTTGCTCAATTGAAAAATATCTCTTAATAAGCTCTGAACTGGGCCTGGAAATTCTAGCGTGTTTACATAAACAAACGATACTATATATCCAGGAATTGATATCGGAAAGAATAAAGCAATCTCAAAAGTTTTACTTCCTGGAAACGAAAAAAATGTAGTAAGCCAAGCTGGAATTACTCCAAATATGAAGGATATTACCCCTACTCCTACCATCAAAATCAACGTGTTGAGTATATATTCAGGGAAAAGTCTACTAATTACCCATCCAGAATTTGCTGATTCTGTAAATAGAATCGATATTAACGATAGTATAGGGCAGACAAATAATATACTTACTAAAAATAAGAATATATTTTTAAATATTCTCAAAAACATTAATTTGAATCTATATTTGATACTAAAATGTTATATATAAAAACTGAAGATATCCAGTAATTAACAGCCGTCCTATTGAATATCTTTATAATTTTATATATTATGTTTTAAATCGATAAACTAATTAATCATGAGTTTCATCATTGCAACTTTCTATCACTTTATAGAACTCTCTAATTATTATGACATGAAAGACGAAATAAAAGTTGCATGCGACAACGTGGAGTTAAAGGGTACTATACTACTTGCAGAAGAGGGTATTAATGCAACTGTATCTGGTAGAAGAACCGCAATTGATAAAATATTTGATTTTCTATGTTCTGATGACAGGCTGAAAGGTCTTACATGGAAAGAGAGCGCGGCAGAATATCAACCATTTAGTAAGATGAAAGTGAGGTTAAAAAGAGAAATTGTAAATCTTGGTGTAAGTAATCTCGATACTGTCGTTAGAGGTCAGTACGTTGATCCAGAGCATTGGGATGATTTTATCTCTCAATCTGACGTTTTAGTAATAGACACGCGAAATGAATACGAAGTAAAACTAGGCAAGTTTAAAAATGCAATCAATCCACACACTCAACGTTTTCGCGATTTTCCTCAGTGGGCAGAGTCATTTTCTGAGAGTAAAGATCTGAAAGTGGCTATGTACTGCACTGGTGGAATCAGATGTGAGAAATCTACAGCATATATGAAAAGCCTTGGATTTAACGATGTTTACCACCTTAAAGGCGGTATTCTTTCCTACCTTGAAAAAATTGGTAATAAAAACAGTAATTGGGAAGGCGAGTGTTTTGTTTTTGATGATAGGATTGCTGTTGATCACTCACTTGCCCCAAGTGATAAAATAAAATGCATATTCTGCTCAAATCAAGTTTCAACTGATGAACTGAAATCAGTTCCACGTGGACAGGTGGTTTGCTCTGATTGCAAATCTTTAAGTATTGAAAGAAAGCCAGACGAACCTTTAACAACTCCTTTCTCGTTGCATATTTGAACCTTAATTTACCAAGGCATTTACCTACGACATAGCCCGCTCCAGCTCCAAGTAACGCACCAACAACACTACACCAGAAATACCAACAAGAGTTAAAGTTGCTTCCCCTAAATAACATGCTGCAACTAACTAAACCAATTGCTGCACCTATACACCTAAGTTTCACATTCTCTGTGGCAAAGGCTACGTTGTTTAGATATTGCCATAATATACTCCTTAATTTAAAAATTAATATAATTATTTTTAAGAGATATAGCTGAAACCATATCTTTTAATACAGATGTACAAAATGTTTTACTTTAGTTTTTCGATCTCATCAATTGCAAGATCGGTGGATTCAGCTATTAATTCGATAGATACGCCAGCTTTAAGTAGGTTTTTTGCTACCTCAATCTTTCCTTCAATTCTACTTTGCATGATGCAAGAGAAATTATCATCTTCGCGTTTCTTATCTTGTTCATATATAGCTCGTTCTTCACTAGTCCAGCTATATTGGTTTAACTCATTATAAGCCCTGCCAATAATTTCATCACTTCCTATTATCTTCTTTAGATCCTCCTCACTAGTCTTGTTTGCGTATTGTTGTCTAAGTGAAGAAGGTCGCCCTTCCTCACTCGACTGCAAAACCGTACGTGAGGCCTCATACGGCTTCTCTCTAATTTGGTGCTTTTCATGCACACCTCCTATGTAATTCATCGTGACAATGTCCATGTAACAAAGATAAGTTTGTGATCATATTGTTTTGTCTATTCCGATCTTTGTGATGTATTTCTATTGTATCATCACTTTTAAACCATAGTCTACAATTATCGCATTTACTTTGTTGCAACCTCAATAATTTTATTACTCCTAGTGGCTTATCTGGTATTTCTCTCAGACGTTTACCCCAATATACCCAATCACCATCATATGGGGATCTGGTTTTTTGCACTTTGATATGTCGTTTAATAACATGATCGCTGTGTATAGTAAGACGTATCTCGTTACTTGTCATAAAGCGCCAGTTTTCGTTATTATACTTCTTAAAGTATTTTCTTTTTATCCAGCATCTCCCTTTGTTTGGGTGCCTAAAAACTGCCCACTTCCAGAGTTTTCTATGCATAATATTATCCAATGAGCTAAAGATTTTACATGAAACTACTGAGGAGTAATATTGACTCCATCCTCTGTTTATTGGATTGAGATCCTTTATCACCCGCTCTTGTGGTGCTCCACGCATTTCTCTGAGCTTATGTTTAATAGCTAGTGTATGTTGTTTTATAGAATTACGACTTGGTTTACTTGTAACCTTTCTTACTTTCTTTTATTGGATATTGTCTTATTGAAAAACCAAGAAAATCAAATCCTGGTTTTGTTTCGTCAATGGTTCTTAATGTATGAGAAACTCTTGTTTTAGAGGGCTTTAATTTTAGTCCAATGGTTTCTAGCCATTCTTCAACTAAAATTTTTGCTTTAAGAATAATCTCTTCATTTTCATGTATGATGACAAAATCATCACAGTAGAAAATTACACTAATAGACTTTTGCGCGTTTTTATGCGATATCTTACCATATTTTCTTTTCATACACTGAAAGAGTTCGTTTGTTAAAGCTTTTTTGACATGTTGCTCTAATCCGTGTAATGCAACACAAGCTAGCAACGGTGAGATCGTCCCTCCTTGAATTGTACCACGTTTTGTGGATTGAAGCTTTCCATCTTCCATAATACCCGCTCCTAACCATCCTCTTATGATTTTCTTTAACGTTGGTGTGGTATTGAGCTTTTCAAGCAGTTTATTATGGTTAATATTGTCAAAGCATCCAGCAATATCAGCATCTAATACATATGCTGTTTTCTGTTTTAGCACATCAAATATGGCTTCAATTGCATCATGACATGATCTACCAGGTCTAAAACCATAAGTGTTTGGCTCAAGTTTTGCCTCCCATTCTGGTTCTAA
Source organism: Wolbachia endosymbiont of Armadillidium vulgare str. wVulC (assembly GCF_001027565.1). Classification (NCBI taxonomy): domain Bacteria; kingdom Pseudomonadati; phylum Pseudomonadota; class Alphaproteobacteria; order Rickettsiales; family Anaplasmataceae; genus Wolbachia; species Wolbachia endosymbiont of Armadillidium vulgare. Next base: position 301,006 of record NZ_ALWU01000001.1, read on the forward strand.
AGCCATTTTTACAAGTGTTTGTTTTGCTCGACACGATATAGTGGGTATACCAAGCGGGCGATGCTCCGATGGCTTACCAGGTTTTGGGATCCAGACACGTCTTGATGGCTTTGCTTTTCCTTTTATATCTAAAGAATATGATAGTTGTAATCTTTCTTTTTGATTAAGGTTAGCTTTTCCATTAATACCTGCAGTCTTCTTCCCCCTATTGTCCTGTGTTACTTTCCTAACAGCGAGTGTTTTTGCACTTGTTGATTTGAGTAATAATCTCTGAAGATTATGCATCTTTTTGATATCATTACATTTAGAAGCTTGGTAAATTCGTTTTTGTAGCTTAAATGAAGATTTCTTTAGCTTGCGCCAAGGAATTCCATTCCATTCATACCTAACTTTTTGCTGGTCCATAACATATTCACTACTATTCACCACTTTACCTTCCAAATTAAAGTGTTTACGTCTGCATATCCCAAATATTACTTTGGGCATTAGCTTCTTAAACAATCCTTCCACATAGCAGCTTATGGTTGGCTACTTACTTATATTTTATGAATATAAGAGCTTCTATGTGGTTACTCTGTTCCATGGCTTCGTTTCACGTTAAACTTAGATTCCTACTATTTGCCGGAAGCTTGGAACATCAATAACTAAAGTCTTCAATCTTTAGTTCCCTTTTTGCTTCGTACCATTTTGGTCTATGCGTATTCAATCTCTTTTCGCATATTATGCTTTGACGACAATTCAAACATAGGTTTCTCTCGTAATCATATCTAACTCTGTTTGCAGGGATTCACCACGAGATTTAGTGTTACCTGCTTTTATCTCATGCTTGCATCCCAGAGGTTGCCACTCTTTGAAATGTGAGATATACATTATCCCTGATGTCTGGGAAGATGGAATTTAACCACCACAAAACCATGACCTTCCAGGTCGCACTGAAAAAATAACACCACTTTTCGACTATATTTTCTAATTGATCTTCTTGTGTTTTTGGGAATTTCGGTAATTCTATGAAAGTAAAACTAAAGTCCTTCAGGTCATGTTCAAATGTTTTTCTATCAAGAGTAACGTGATCGGATTTGTACTCTGGTTTATTAGGAAATAGGATAAAATCAGTGATAGCAATAAAGACAACTTCCTTCAGATCTTGATATTGACCACCTACGTCAGCTTGACTGGAATAAGCTTTGGCGGCATAGTATTGTGCACGTTTTTCGAAGCCAGTAGTTCTAGCGACTTGCATCTCAACAATTGTTTGAACACCTTTAGAATCTCTACAAAGTACATCAACAATATTTTCCTTTTTAGCAGCAATATCAGGATTTTGAATGGGATTTAGAAACTGCACATTTTCTATTTTAGCTTCATCAGTAAGGCCTAGAATGTCATTGAGAAAGTGGATAAGAATGTCTTTATTTTTTTCAGTGCCAAATATTCTTTTGAACGAGTAAGAGTTTAGTGGACTGAGATATTTTCCACTAAACTCTCCTCTAGGAACCGTACTTGAAAGTTTCCCTTCATACGGCTCGAGCCATCTTAAGTCCTTTTCTCGAGAACCGGCAACAGCTTCCTTCAAATATTCTGGCATTTCAAATTCCTTACTAGGATTAACATTAATCATATCTTATCATCCTCATAAAGAGAAGGATTATTTGATCTACGTTTTTCAAAGTAGGCATACCATTCTTTATCGTAGGGATTTGCCTCAGCTTGAATTTTCTTGTGGCGACGAATTGGTACGCTTGTTGCTTGAAAGAGTTCCTTCCACTCAACTGTACCTTTATTCTTAGTCAGCGCTGCAAAGCACCATCTTCTGGCTTCTTTTGTTTTAAAGTATTTCTCCTTAATCCAGCGTAAGCCTTTATTAGGGTGTCTGCGTTTTGACCATTGCCATAAGGCTTTAAAAATCTCAGAATCCACTTTCTCATAAGCTTTTCTTGCGCATATTCCCCTATAATGCACCCCATAAACTAGACCAAAAAAAAATGGTTAATCCGAGTAGGAAGGTAAAGGGGTAAAAGTATGGCAACAAAAAAATATGAACCAGAGTTAAAAGCAAAGATAGCTTTGGAAGCAATAAAAAATCAAAAAAGCACATCTGAGATATGTAGTGAATATAAAATACCATCAACAAATCTATATGATTGGCGTGATAGAGTATTGGCAAGGTTAAAAGACCTATTTGTTGAAGAAAGTGAAAGTGCGAGAAAACAAAGAATCTTAGCGCAAGAAATAGAAAGTTTACATAAAGTAATAGGAGAATTGACAGTGGAAAATAGTTATTTGAAAAAAAAATTACTGAAATAAGCAAAAAAGATAGAGTAAGGTTTATAGAAAAAGATTCTGATCTGTCAATTAGGAAACAGGCTGATTTATTGGGGATTTGCAGATCTAGCCTATATTATAGGCCTATAATTAATAACGAAAGTGAAGTAGCAAATTTGATTCAATTGGCTTCTGATTGCCGTTATGGATATCGTAAAATTACTGCTGAAATCATAGCGAGTGGAGTAGTAGTCAATCACAAAAAAATCTTAAGAATTATGAAAAAAATGAAGATTAGTGGGCTGTATTGTAGAAAAAGATGTAATACAAGTATTAAAGAAAAAAAAGCATAAAATATATCCTTATTTACTCAAAGATTTGATTATTTGCAGAGTTAATCAGGTATGGGCTACTGATATAACATATATTATGGTAGAAGGTAAGTTTGTCTATTTTGTGGCAATAATGGACTTGTATAGTCGCTATATTATTGCTCATTCATTATCACCATATCTCGATGCTGGATTTTGCCTTTATACTCTCAAAGAAGCTCTAAAACAAGGTAAACCTGAGATTTTTAATAGTGATCAAGGGATGCAGTTTACTAGCTACAACTTTATTATGGAATTAGAGCGTGCTAATATTAAAATCAGTATGGACCATAAAGGACGTTGCTTCGACAATATATTTGTTGAGCGCTTATGGAGAACTTTAAAGCAAGAAGCTATATATTATTATAGACCAAATAGTATCAGAGATTTGAATCTTATAATAAATGATTTTGTTGCTTGGTATAACTATAGAAGGCGACATCAGACTCTACATTATAAAGTTCCTGCTGATCTTTATTATCATAAACAGTAAATGAATATGTTGATAAATACTTTAAATGTGTGTCGACGTATTTATCAACATATTCATTTTAAAAATCGGATCACTTTGAAAAAAATGGTCTAGACAAATGGGTGCACTATAGACAGATGGGTACCAAAAATGGGAATGGCTCGAGAAATTGGTGTACAAAAGGTTACAAGAAGAATTAGCAAAACTAGAAGTAAGCGTGAATGAAGAAAAGACAAAAGTAATCAACCTAAAGAAGGGAGGAACGTTCAACTTTCTAGGATTCGACTTCCGAGAGAAAATCACAAGACAAGGAAAGTGGAGTGTATAAATAACACCAACGATGAAAGCACGGACAAATTTGCTTCAGAGACTGAAGGAGGTATTTCGTGGACAAAAATCGCAACCGATAGGGAAGGTGATAAAAATCATCAATCCAATATTGAGAGGGTGGACAAACTACTTTAGAATTGGGAACTCAAGTCGAAGCTTCAACTACGTTAAACAATGGGTAGAAAAGAAAACAAGACGCAACTTAATGAGATCCAGGAAAATGCGAAAAGGATTTGGCTGGAAGAGGTGGAGTAAGGAATGGATAGATAAACTTGGTCTGTATTCAGACTATAGAATACGATACTATGAACCGAAAGCACAACCAGTACAATATGTTATAAACTTTGGTAAGAATCTGCTAGGAAAGCGTAGTGCGGATGCTGCGTTTGACGAGGCGGGAGCTGGAAACGTAAATATGGGAATTTTGGATTGAGGTCCTCAACGAAAGCGATGGAATAACCACCAAACCCTAAAGGAGGCGCGCCAGCTCTCGACCCTACTCTCTATTACTTCATTAATAAAATGAAAAATATTTCCTCTTTCTTGGAGAAATTTGTTATATTCTACCTTGGTTACTGACTCTCATTTTTTGTGACATATTTATCCTTAAGCGGTTAAATGGCTATTTTATAATGAATTTTGTCAGTAATCGCTATTTTTTTCCTGCTATGCAACAAAGCCCACTGGAATCCAGATTATTTACCTATGGTTAAGCCATAGGATGACAAAAGAGCAAACTTTACCTATGTGAGCCATAGACGCAAATTACAACAAACGCAGTAGCGTAATCTCCATCGTCACTTAGAGAAAGATGAATTATGTGGTCTTTGGAGATAAAATCCTTGCTAACGGTAAGATACGGCTTTCCTTTTACACCACTGTATATTTCTATATCTTTCATTATAATCCCCTGGCTGAATCCAGTGCCTAGAGCTTTAACAAAAGCTTCTTTTGCTGCAAAGCGTTTAGCAAAATACTTTGCTCGCATTTCGTGACTACTATACTTTCTACTTAGTCCTATTTCTTTTTTGGTATAGACTTTATTGAGAAATTTCCCCCCGTATTTTTGTAATATTCTCAATACCCTTGGTATATATACTATGTCAGTACCTATTCCATATATCATTTTGCACTAAAGCGATTTATTGCTTCTTCAACTTGTATTTCCTCTACCTCTCCAGTTGTTCTATTTTTTACTTCAACTGTATTTTCACTTACTACTTTTTTTCCAACAATTATTTGCCATGGCAAGCCTATCAGATCCATTTTAGCAAATTTTACTCCTGCACTTTCTTCCGTATCATCGTAAAGCACTTTATCGCTTTTCAAAGTTTTATATATCTTATCTGCAGCGTTTATACACTCTGCTACTTTCGTTTGTAAATTGATCAAACCAACTCTAAAAGGAGCTACTGACTCTGGCCAGATAATTCCTTTATCATCATGGAAAGCTTCTATTATCGCCCCAACAAGCCTTGAAACTCCAATACCATACGAACCCATATGCATATTGACATTTTTTCCACCCTGCACAGTAACTTTTGCATTCATTGATTTTGAGTACTTATCTCCAAAATAAAAAATATGTCCTATTTCAATACCCTTACTAACATTTAACCGTTCTTGCGGTATAGGACATATTTTAGGATCGTGCATATCGTCTGCAACTGCATATATACTCTTCAGACTTTCAATATCTTCGCTTTCTAGTAATTCAAAAAGTTTATTGTCATAATATAAGATGCTCTCACCGGTGCTTGCCAATATATGAAATTCATGACTTAAATTTCCTCCAATTGGCCCAGTGTCCGCTTTCACTCCAATTGGAGTAAGGCCCATACGTTTGAAGATTTTTATGTAAGTTTTATACATCAAATTATATGAATTCAGTGCACCTTCGTAATCTACATCGAAGCTATACGCATCCTTCATCAAAAATTCCCTGCCTCTCATCACACCATAACGTGGCCTTACTTCATCACGGAATTTCCACTGAATTTGATATAAACAAAGTGGCAAATCTTTGTAACTTTTTACCGTATTTCTAATCAAATCAGTTGCTACCTCCTCATGCGTTGGACCAAAAAGCATATCGCTTTCATGCCTATCCTTAATACGCAGCATTTCTTTACCGTAATCATCATAACGGCCTGACTCTCGCCAAAGACTTGCCGGCTGCACACAAGGCATTAACACTTCAATCGCACCAATTTCATCTCTGATAATGTTTTCAATATTTTTAAGTACCAAAAGACCGAGTGGCAGCCAAGAATAAATGCCAGACGCTGTCTGCTTGATTAAGCCCGCACGTAACATATATTGATGAGAAGCAATTTCAGCACCAGCCGGGATCTCTTTCAAAGTTGGTAGGTAATATTTAGATAAGCGCATTTAATGAATCTGATTGCATTAAGCAATCTTAATACAATCAGACCTGTAGGTAAACTTATTTTAAGAAGAGTATACTAACTTGCTCTTGCCTCGATCTATGACACTTTGAACTTGGTATTTGTCTGCTTTTCTACCAAAAATTTCAATCTTTTGACTAATCGAAGAAGATGGTTTTTGCACCTCACTATATAATGCACCCCATAAACTAGACCAAAAAAAAATGGTTAATCCGAGTAGGAAGGTAAAGGGGTAAAAGTATGGCAACAAAAAAATATGAACCAGAGTTAAAAGCAAAGATAGCTTTGGAAGCAATAAAAAATCAAAAAAGCACATCTGAGATATGTAGTGAATATAAAATACCATCAACAAATCTATATGATTGGCGTGATAGAGTATTGGCAAGGTTAAAAGACCTATTTGTTGAAGAAAGTGAAAGTGCGAGAAAACAAAGAATCTTAGCGCAAGAAATAGAAAGTTTACATAAAGTAATAGGAGAATTGACAGTGGAAAATAGTTATTTGAAAAAAAAATTACTGAAATAAGCAAAAAAGATAGAGTAAGGTTTATAGAAAAAGATTCTGATCTGTCAATTAGGAAACAGGCTGATTTATTGGGGATTTGCAGATCTAGCCTATATTATAGGCCTATAATTAATAACGAAAGTGAAGTAGCAAATTTGATTCAATTGGCTTCTGATTGCCGTTATGGATATCGTAAAATTACTGCTGAAATCATAGCGAGTGGAGTAGTAGTCAATCACAAAAAAATCTTAAGAATTATGAAAAAAATGAAGATTAGTGGGCTGTATTGTAGAAAAAGATGTAATACAAGTATTAAAGAAAAAAAGCATAAAATATATCCTTATTTACTCAAAGATTTGATTATTTGCAGAGTTAATCAGGTATGGGCTACTGATATAACATATATTATGGTAGAAGGTAAGTTTGTCTATTTTGTGGCAATAATGGACTTGTATAGTCGCTATATTATTGCTCATTCATTATCACCATATCTCGATGCTGGATTTTGCCTTTATACTCTCAAAGAAGCTCTAAAACAAGGTAAACCTGAGATTTTTAATAGTGATCAAGGGATGCAGTTTACTAGCTACAACTTTATTATGGAATTAGAGCGTGCTAATATTAAAATCAGTATGGACCATAAAGGACGTTGCTTCGACAATATATTTGTTGAGCGCTTATGGAGAACTTTAAAGCAAGAAGCTATATATTATTATAGACCAAATAGTATCAGAGATTTGAATCTTATAATAAATGATTTTGTTGCTTGGTATAACTATAGAAGGCGACATCAGACTCTACATTATAAAGTTCCTGCTGATCTTTATTATCATAAACAGTAAATGAATATGTTGATAAATACTTTAAATGTGTGTCGACGTATTTATCAACATATTCATTTTAAAAATCGGATCACTTTGAAAAAAATGGTCTAGACAAATGGGTGCACTATACTATTCACTGGGTCAACATTATTTGCTTGTGCTGCAGGAGAAGCTTCAGATTTCGTTTGTAAACTAGCAGGCTTAGGTGGTACCTGTGGCTTTCCTGCCTTTGGTGCAGAGAAATGTAACGGAGATGTGGGTTTAGATTGTACATTATTATCAGATCCATAACCACTTTCGGAAGTGTCTGCCCCTCCTTTTTTGTCTGGTTGGGAAGTTTGAGGTGTTGCACACTCATTTTCATCATTGCTCCAATTCTGTTCATACTCTTCACTACTACTGCTCGATACACTATTACTACGACTACGTAACTGGAGTTGAGGAATTATATCTGACATACTGGCATATATCGTTGACTGTCGCACGTTATTCTTTTGCTTTCCACTAATCACTTCCCTTCGATTCTTAAGTGTTTTCTCCAAATCACCTGTAAAACCTTCATTTTTTTCTCGTTGCTTAGGCGAAGTATTTCTAGTATCTTTATTCTCGTTTTCTAACTTCTTTAACCTCTTCTCCTCCCTCTTGTCACGCTCTTCCTTGCTCATAAGTTTTTTTCCTTTTTTTATTTCTGCAATTAGAGAACCATCGTCAGGTTTATCTACAGGATCACCAGCCTTCTTCGGTGCATCATTCTTAGGTTGCTCCGTACGCTTGGAAGCTGGAGGAAGCGGAGGAGGAGGAGGCGGCGGCGGAGCAGGACTGTATGGCAATGGAGGAAGCGGCGGTGGAGTAGATGATACACCATTTGGCAGAGAAGAAACAGGTAACGTATTAGGTGCTGTAGGAACATTTGTTACTGTCTGCATTTCTGCAGCATTGTCGTTATTTTTTTGTTGCTGTTCCTCAGGAACTTTACACTTTTCATTTCCTCCTAATTCATTATCAGGCTTTTTCTTACTCAGATCTATTTTCCTCTCACTGTTTACAGCAGAAACAAACAAGTTGATAAGATGTGCAGCTGAACTCAACATAACCAATGCAGAAACAGAAGCAATGACTGTGAAAAGTACTGGAACTGCAATAGCACTTAATGTTGCTGAAATCGCAAGATAAGTGTATATTCCAGCTGTAACACTAGATATACATAGCAATAAAGTAGCAATTGAATATTTTAAGGCAGTTGCCTTACTCACTGCCATTAAGTTAAGGGAAAGTGATGGACTGTATTGTAAAATCAGGTAAGATCCACAAATTAAAAGAAGTAATGACATGAGTAAAAAAAAGAATAATCATGTTTATAAAAAATAAATTGATGAGTTTAAACTTTATAAACGCACACAGAGCATCCTCAAAAGACTTCTCACGAAAAAGAAAGCTGCCCTTCATTAATGTATTTCTCCTGATTTTTAGAAAGAGTGTAAAGTCATTACAAGTAATGCTTAATGAGTTTGTTCTGCATACAAGAAAAGATTACACAATTACGGCAAGTGCATTTACTCAAGCAAGAAAGAAGTATAGTGCACCCATTTGTCTAGACCATTTTTTTCAAAGTGATCCGATTTTTAAAATGAATATGTTGATAAATACGTCGACACACATTTAAAGTATTTATCAACATATTCATTTACTGTTTATGATAATAAAGATCAGCAGGAACTTTATAATGTAGAGTCTGATGTCGCCTTCTATAGTTATACCAAGCAACAAAATCATTTATTATAAGATTCAAATCTCTGATACTATTTGGTCTATAATAATATATAGCTTCTTGCTTTAAAGTTCTCCATAAGCGCTCAACAAATATATTGTCGAAGCAACGTCCTTTATGGTCCATACTGATTTTAATATTAGCACGCTCTAATTCCATAATAAAGTTGTAGCTAGTAAACTGCATCCCTTGATCACTATTAAAAATCTCAGGTTTACCTTGTTTTAGAGCTTCTTTGAGAGTATAAAGGCAAAATCCAGCATCGAGATATGGTGATAATGAATGAGCAATAATATAGCGACTATACAAGTCCATTATTGCCACAAAATAGACAAACTTACCTTCTACCATAATATATGTTATATCAGTAGCCCATACCTGATTAACTCTGCAAATAATCAAATCTTTGAGTAAATAAGGATATATTTTATGCTTTTTTTTCTTTAATACTTGTATTACATCTTTTTCTACAATACAGCCCACTAATCTTCATTTTTTTCATAATTCTTAAGATTTTTTTGTGATTGACTACTACTCCACTCGCTATGATTTCAGCAGTAATTTTACGATATCCATAACGGCAATCAGAAGCCAATTGAATCAAATTTGCTACTTCACTTTCGTTATTAATTATAGGCCTATAATATAGGCTAGATCTGCAAATCCCCAATAAATCAGCCTGTTTCCTAATTGACAGATCAGAATCTTTTTCTATAAACCTTACTCTATCTTTTTTGCTTATTTCAGTAATTTTTTTTTCAAATAACTATTTTCCACTGTCAATTCTCCTATTACTTTATGTAAACTTTCTATTTCTTGCGCTAAGATTCTTTGTTTTCTCGCACTTTCACTTTCTTCAACAAATAGGTCTTTTAACCTTGCCAATACTCTATCACGCCAATCATATAGATTTGTTGATGGTATTTTATATTCACTACATATCTCAGATGTGCTTTTTTGATTTTTTATTGCTTCCAAAGCTATCTTTGCTTTTAACTCTGGTTCATATTTTTTTGTTGCCATACTTTTACCCCTTTACCTTCCTACTCGGATTAACCATTTTTTTTTGGTCTAGTTTATGGGGTGCATTATAAACTGCAGGAACCAGTCGATTTGATGAAAAGCGAGATAAGCAAGAGGCTAATCCTCAAGCTTTAGAGTAGCGATGCAAATCACTGGGGCGCGTAGTAGTGAAGAAGTGGTTGTAATGACCATGGAGCAAAGGGGTTGAACTAGTTGATTTTAGTAAATCATTCAACTTGAAGGAGGATGAAAATGATTGAAAGAACAAAGCCTTTTAACATACCAAAATCTCTAGTGTTTTTGGCTTATAAAAGAGTTAAAGAAAACAGAGGAGGAGCAGGTATTGATAATTGAAAAGTTTGATCAAGACTTAAGCAAGAACCTTTACAAGCTATGGAATAGGCTATCATCCGGTAGTTATTTTCCACCTGCAGTGAAGGCTTGTGATATAACTAAGGCAGATGGAGGGACAAGGACACTTGGAATACCAACTGTCTCGGATCGTATAGCACAGGAAGTTGTAAGAAGTGTTTTAGAACCAGAACTTGAGAAGGCATTTGATGAAGATTCATATGGTTATAGGCCAAATAAATCAGCATTAGATGCCATAGGACAAACCAGGAAGCGATACCAAAATTGGTTAATAGAGTTTGACATCAAGGGAATGTTTGACAACATAGACCACAATCTACTGATGAAAGCAGTCAGAAGACACACTACAAACAAATGGGTTATCTTATACATACAAAGATGGCTAAGTGCAGATATGCAACTTGAAGATGGAACAAAGATAAAGCGTCTCGGCGGAGTGCCGCAGGGAGGTGTAATTACCCCGCCAACAATGTTGCAAAAAACGTAAAATTAGAGAAAAGCATTTCTCGAAAACTTCTATGTCCAAAAACAAGAGTGCCATTTATTTATAGTGCCAACAATCAATTAACCATCAGTTTCAATGAATGATATGAACATATTATTTCAAGGAAAGTTCATGGGGAATAAGAGATTAGCTATACGGATTAGCTGTAGCTATGAAACTAACCAGTTGGCAGAAAAGTATTTGTTAGATGCTTATGAAAAAGCCGTGTCAAAGCAAGTAAGCCAAAAAAATTTAAAACATAAAAATGGGATTCAAGGAGGATCAAATGGTAACAGTGAGTTTATATGCAAGAGTTTCTTCAGGGAAACAAGCACAAGAAAATACAATAGCAAGTCAAGTTGCAGCTTTAGAGAAGCAAATTAGTACGGATGGGTACAAGTGAGTATAAATTTATTGACAATGGCTACAGTGTTAGTCCGTCCTGATCTAGAAAAATTACGTGATAAAGTAACAGAAGGTAAAATTGATAGATTCATTCACCTGATCGCTTATCTAGGAAATATGCATATCAAATTTGAAGAATTTGAGAAAGCAGGAGCAGAAACGGTTTTCTTAAATTATGAGATTAACAATAATCCAGAATCTCAGTTACTGTTACAAATGCAAGGTATGATAGCAGAATATGAACGAGCGAAAATTATGGAACGAAGTCGTCGCGGAAAGATTTACGCAGCTAATAAAGGTTGTGTAAGCGTAATGGGAGGAGCTCCTTATGGTTATCGTTATATAGATAAATATATGGGAGGAGGACAAGCTTTATTTGAAATAAACGAAGAAGAAGCTAATGTTGTTAGGAAAGTATTTTTGTGGGTAGGAAGAGAAAGTTGGGGAAGTGTGTCGTCGGCTAAACACTATGTCTATTATAACACGAACAGGAAAAAAGTGCTGGGATAGAAGTGTGATTTGGGGTATGTTAAAAAACCCTGCTTACAAAGGACAAGCAGCTTTTGGTAAAACAAAAGTAGGTACAACATATCAGACCACAGAAACATTCTTGTGAACAACCGAAAGATAATTACTCTACCTATTCTGTTGAAAAAGCAAACTGGATTTATGTTAAAGTGCCAAATATAGTGGACGAAGATGTATTTGATATAGCTCAAGAACAATTAGCTGAAAATAGAAAAATAGCAAGGACAAGAGAAAGAGGAGCAAAACATTCACTACAAGTATGTAAGCGTTGTCGTTATGCATATTACGGAAGTCCTGTAAGAAATAAGCGAGGAGAAAAAATTGATCATTATGCTTATTATCATTGTATAGGTAGAGATTCTTACCGTTTTGGTGGTAATAAAATTTGTGATAATAAACACATTCGTACAGATGCATTAGAAACAGCCGTGTGGGAAGAGGTTAAGCATTTATTGAAAAATCCAAATAGGGTTTTAGAAGAATACAGGCGTAGACTTTCAGAGCTTAAAAAATCATCATGGGATCAAAAAAGCGATTTACTAGAGAAACAAGAAAATAAATTAAAACGTGGTATTGCTAGACTTATTGATAGTTATGCTCAATAATCAAGAAGAATTTGAACCACGAATTAAAGCAATGAAACAAAGTTTAAAAACAATTGAAGAGGAGAAGAAAAGGATATTCGATCAAAAGAAATTAAAACAGGAATTAACTTTGGTTGTAACCAATTTAGAAGACTTTTCTTCCAATATTACATCAAACCTTGATAACGCAGGCTGGCTAACTAAACGTGATATTATTAGAACGTTAGTCAAGAGAATTGAAATTAACCTTGAGGACGTAAATGTGGTATTTCGTGTAAAAGAGCTACCAAACTCTCCTGGAAATAATCGAGAAGAAAAGAAAAATTTGCAACATTGTTGGCGGGGTAGTTAGTCCTATCTTAAGCAATCTATTCATGCACTACAGCTTTGATGCATGGATGAGAAGAGAATATCCAAGTGTAAAGTGGGCAAGATATGCTGATGATGGTGTTATACATTGTGTACCAAGCACAACTAATTTTAACTCAACTTGAACAGAGACTGAAGATTTGCAAATTGGAAGTAAAGCATACAAAGACCAAAATTATCTACTGTCAAGATGGAAAACGAATGGATAATCATGAGAATGTGTCATTTACATTTCTTGGATATGAATTTCGAAAAAGACTTGTACGAAATAGAAAAGATAGTAGTCTGTTTGTAAGTTTTACTCCAACTGTAAGTAAAGAAAGCCTGAACAAGATGAAGAAAGAAATTAGAAGCTGGAAATTTGCTAGAAGAACAAACTTGGAAATAGAAGATATATCACGAATATGTAATCCAATCCTGAGAGGGTGGTTTAACTATTACGGGAAGCATCATATAACTGCACTAGATAGCATAATAAGAATGTTTAATAGGAAACTCAGAAAGTGGTTGCAGACAAAGTACAAGAAGCTGAATAGGCATAAGACCAAAGCAGCTAAGTTACTAGAAAGAATCGCAAAGAGTAGACCAAATCTTTTTGTGCACTGGAAATTAAGTATAGGATTAGGGCAATGACTAGTGGGAGCCTTATGAGGCAAGAGTCTCGCGTAGGGTTCTGCGAGGGGCCAGGAGGGAAGTTCTCCTGGTCTACTCTCCTGACTTCCTCTCTACTTTTTCTGGGTAAGGTCAGTTTTTCATATTAAACCATTTTTAATTAATTAGTAGTAGATTAGCTAATTTAACTAGAGGAATAGTCATATGAGTAAAAAAACATTAGCAGTTATAGCACTTGCTTTATTGTTGTCACAACAATCCTTTGCAAGTGAAGCAGAAGGGTTTTACTTTGGTGGTGGATATTACGGTCAATATTTGAACTTTGGTGAGTTAAAAGCAAAAATTGGAGGTCAAGATGCTACAAGCGCTAATATGGTGTCTATAAATGATAGGAATTCTCAGGACACAAAAGGTCAGCTACTAAGTAAGTATAAAGGAGATTATAATCCACCTTTTGCTGCAAGTGTAGCATTTGGTTACACAGGAGAACTGGGTAATAATATCTATAGAGCTGAATTGGAAGGGATGTATTCTTCTGTAAAAGTGGATAATATTGGTTTAACAAGCGGCCAAATGACAATATCGTACATGAAAAGTGGAGATAAATATGGATCAATTATTAATCATGACCAAATTGAAAACGCATCTATAATGGCAAACGTTTATCATTATTGGAAAAGCGACCGTCTCTCTTTTTCTCCTTACTTTGGTATTGGAGTTGGTGGAACAAGAATGACGATGTTTGAAAAAACGTCAATAAGACCTGCAGGTCAATTCAAAGCTGGCCTTGATTATCGCATAAACGAAGATGTAAATATACATATTGGATATAGAGGTTTTGGTGTTATTGGTAGCAGTGATTACACACCAAAAACCTTAAAGTTAAATCCTAACTTTAATAATGATCCAGGCAAGCAAAAAGCTAAAATGGTTGAACAAGTAGGTGATAATAAAGTGTCTACTACCATACAGAACGGCTTTTTTCACACACACGGTATAGAGGCTGGTCTTACTTTCCATTTTGCCAGCAAAGCTTAACTCTTATAGAGACATTTTCTTGGTAGCACGTCTGCGTCACACTACTACGGCCGCTGACTAGTAGCAGAGTCAGCGTTCTCGTCACCCGAGTGGCTTCTTTCCTGTCACTCAGGTTCTTCTTTCTAAGTTCCAACGTCACGCACTGGAACGACAATAAAGAGCATATGATCATGCAAGAAGTCTACTTTTTATTCTTAATCAACTCTAAGGCTTTTTTCAGATCTATACTTTCAATATCTATATCTTTGCCCAAAGCAACGTTTGTTTTACCGCATTTTATATAGAATCCGTACCTACCGTTGCAGATAAAAACTTCTTTTCCCTTTTCATTAAAACCAAGAGATTTTAGCTCTTTGCGTGGGCTGCTCTCAATAATTTGTATAGCTTCGTTTAATTGTGTGTCTAATACCTCCTTAGAGCTTTTTTTAAGAGAAAAGTATCGACCATCATAGAGAATATAGTACCCAAATCGTCCAAGACCTATTTTTACTTCCTTTCCAGTTTCTGGGTGTTCTCCGATTATTTTCGGAAGGGAAAGTAATCGAGTGGCGGTATTTAGATCAATATCATTAACATTTATATCTTTTGGTACAGAAATCTTTTTTTTCTTTTCTGACTCACTATTAAACTCCAGATAAAGTCCAAAAGGACCTTTTTTGATCATTACCTCTTGGCCTGTCACATCATCTATACCCAAACTTTTTGGATATTCTGAATTGTCATTACTGCCCGTAATTTCTTTTGTATGATTGCATGCAGGATAGTTAGAACATCCAAGAAACACACCGGCTTTTCCAAAATTTAATTTCAATATACCACCAGAGCAATTAGGACATTTTTTACCTATTTCTTCTTTTCCTTTCTCTGAACAAAACCAATCAACTACTAAGTCAGTAATACCACTAAAAATCTCATCATGTGTCATTTGCTTAACAGAATTTACATGATTAAAAAATGGCACCCAAAAATAGCCTAGTTCTTTTTTCCAATCTGCATGTCCATTTGAGATTGAATCAAGCCTTTCTTCCATTTGCGCTGTAAAGTCATACTCTACACAACGCTGAAAAAAAGTTTCCAAAAATATAGTAACGATTTTACCTCGGCTGCTTGGAATAAATCTTTTGTTATCCAATGAAACATACTCACGATCTTGTAATACCGAAATAATTGTTGCATAAGTTGATGGGCGACCTATACCGATTTCTTCCATTTTTTTAACAATACTTGCTTCACTATAACGAGGTGGCGGTTGAGTGAAATGCTGTTTTGGCTCAACTGAAATCAGCTTACACGCTTCCCCTTCCTTCATGGCAGGTAGCAGGCCTTCATTTTCGGCTTCCATGTTATCTTGATAGACTTTATAAAAACCATCAAAGAATATACTTGATCCACTTGCTCGCAGAATCACTTTCTGATCAGTAGAACTAATTTCAACTACCACTTGATCAAGAATCGCCGATTCCATTTGACTTGCAATGGTTCTTTTCCAGATTAAATCGTACAATTTAAATTGCTCTGGTGTTAAGTAATCCTTAATACTACCCGGCGTTCTATTGATATCAGTTGGACGAATTGCTTCATGTGCTTCTTGAGCATTTTTGACCTTTTTTACATATTTACGAGGAGACTGCGGTAAATATTTATCACCATATAATGACTTAATTGACCCTCTAATTGAGTTTATAGCCTCATCTGCAATATGAAACCCATCTGTACGCATGTAAGTTATCAACCCTACAGTTTCACCGCCAATATCGATACCTTCATATAAATTTTGCGCTATGCGCATAACACTTTTCACGTTGAAATACAGTTTATTCACTGCATCTTGCTGAAGGCTTGAAGTAATAAATGGAGGAAGCGGGTTTCTCTTAACTTGCTTGCGTTCTACTGTGCTTACAGCATACTGCCTTGACTCAATCTCCCTGACTAAGTTCTTTGCTTCTTCTTCATTCTTAATATCAAATTTTTCTAGCTTTTTATTGTCATAGTGGCTTAGCATAGCAAAAAAAGCCTCATCTTTGCTATTTTGCATTTCTGCCTTTATGCTCCAATACTCCTGTGTTATAAATTTACTAATTTCATCTTCTCGTTCGCATATAAGCTTAAGTGCAACAGATTGCACTCGCCCTGCAGACTTGCTTCCTGATAACTTTGTCCATAAAAGTGGTGACAAATTAAACCCAACCAAGTAATCCAAAGCTCTTCGTGCTTGCTGTGCATGTACTAAGTCCATATTTATTTCGCGTGGATTTTTTATAGCTTCTTGCACGGCTCTTTTTGTTATCTCGTTAAAGACCACTCTGTAAATTTTGTTCTTATCATTGATAGCCTTCCTTTCCTTTAGCGCCTCTATCACATTCCAAGCTATTGCTTCTCCTTCTCTATCTGGATCGGTTGCAAGGTATATATCCGATGTTTTATTCGCTTCCTTGACTAACTCTTTTACATGCTTTTCTGCTTTTTCAATAATCTCATACTTTATGGCAAAATCATTATCCGGATCGACAGAACCGTTCTTCACTGGCAGATCTCTCACATGTCCAAAGGATGCAGCAACTTTGAACTCTTTACTCAAATATTTACCTATCGTCTTTGCCTTTGCCGGCGACTCAACTATCAATAATGCCATAATTATTAGTACTTAAAGGTAATATGTTGAAATATATAGAATAAAAAGTAAAAAAATATTTTAATAGGTCTTGTGAATTTTACGAACCGGGTTGTAGATCTTCTCCAGAAAACCCTTGGACGTTGCTATTTTCAAGTGACTTTGAAGGCTGATTACAATAATATATGGCAGCAGCAATCAGACAACAAATTGCTCCAACTGCTATTCCCACTGCTAACATTTCCAAATGAACTGCAATAGCTATTCCTAAAGCAACTCCAGCTATTCCAATAACCACACCACATCCAATACCTATTTTGCTATAAACACTTTGAGATTGTTTTGCTGGTTGATTTAAGTCTTTTATATTAGACTGTGTAAGTATTTGTGGTTGATCATCTTTTTCTAGTGCAAAATCTTTCATTATCTCAGTTTCAAATAATTCTTTAATTATAATTTTATATTCATCTTCTTTTGGTATACTTCTACCATAATTAACCAAGAGTTTTGTGATATTTGCAGTGAATTCTTGGTTAATCTTTGCTAAAATTTTTTGTTGTTCAAACGTAACTTTCTCAGGATCATCAACATCTATATGTTCTAAGTATAATAAGTGATTTTGCAGAACCTCTTTCGACTCTGGATTGTCTTCGACATATTGAATTAATTTCTTAGCTAAATTTTCTACAAATGGTGTAATGTTCTCTTCCGTAATAACATCTTTTTGTGCCTCCAGCTTTTGTTCTTCTTCTAAACAGCAATCATATTGTTTCACGATTTCCGAGCTAATTTCTTCTATACTACTAATAATCTGGGTCCATGTGCCTTGGATGCAGGCACTGCTATTTTCACCATAAGTTGTTGCTGCTATATATATTTGTTTTAGGAGAACAAACTCTTTTTGCTCTCTCCAGACTTTTTCTATATCTAAGCCACTGATTTCTTTAAACAACTTATCTACTTCTTTACCGTCATCTATACCATTTAATAATCCATGTAGTTCTGTTTTATTAAACTGTTCTTTATCGAGGATTACGCTATTTCCAAGTTTTTCTTTTACCTTAGATAATTTGTTCTTTACCAAATCTGGATTTTGTTCCATAAGAGCAATTAGCAACTCTTTTTTCTCTTTCAGTGGAACAGAAAAATTATCAATAAGTAGTTTTATATAACCTATAGATTCAGGTATAGTAATTTTTGCATCATCCCTTGCGTAATCATACTGCATCCTATTTGTAGGATATCCCTCGTCATATTCACCGTGGCAGTTCTTTTTTAAATACTGCCGTTTTAGTGCTTGCTCAGCTTTATCAATGACAGTCTTAATAAATTCTTCATCACCTGGTGTAGGATCAGTCTCACGTAATGTTTCTTTCATCACACTTCTTTTTTCATTATCAGTTAAACTAAGAAGCCTCAGTTTTATTGAATCATTCTGATTCTGATATCCTTTAAGTAATCTTATACTTTGTACGTAAATGGGATCATTCTGATATTGTTTAAGTAGTCCTATATTCCCTACGTAAGAAACTGCTGCTCGCTCTAACTGTTCTTTACTGGCTTCCATGGATTCAACTAGCTTCCTAGTAAAAAAATTTGTCCGTTTAACTATTGGACTTGCATGAACAGATTGACTATCTCGTGCAATACGTGCATCATCTCCTCTTCGATTCCTTTCTTGTTCAGGAATCATACCATGTTCAAACAAAAACTTTTGCATCTCAGGAGAATGAGTATAAAAATGAGATAGCGTGTGCCCTTGACTATCTTTTGAGTTGATTAAAAAGGGATATTTATCAGAATCATTCAGCAGAAGCTCAATTCTCTCTCTGTGATGATTTTGTCGCACAAGATCAAAGAACAAGCTCTTTGTAGTGTCTTCATCTAGCTTGCCAACATTACCGTTAGACTTTGCTCTTGCTTCAGACCATGATCTTTTTAGATACTCATAAAAACCTAGAAGGCTGTAGCTATCTACATAACCATCTATTTCAAGGTGGTTCTCAGATTCAGCTAGAGCTTTCATGCCCTTATTACCAATGGAATTCTCTTTAAGAGAAATTCTAACATTTTTTAGGCATAAAGATTCAGCTAAAGCTATTGCACCTTCATCACCAATTTTGTCGTAATGTAAACTAAGCTCAGTAAGATTTTTGAGCTTAGCTAAAGCTATTGCGCCTTCATAACCAACTTTGTTACTATTTGAATTAAGCCTTGTAATGTGTGTGTTACTTTGTAAGAAACTTATCAGTGCGCTTATGTATTCACTCATAGTTATGTTTGTGTGGTAATAGTAGTAAGATACTTCAAGGATATCGTCTTTGACATATTGATTAAAATCCATTTTTTCTCACTCAACACTATTATGTAAACATTCTACCCAGTATCTCAGCAACTGTCAATTTTGCTAACAAATTACGTGAAAGTTTGTAGAAAATACTGGACTCTGTAGCATTACAAAAAATCCAATTATTTTCTTGCATTACTCTCTGTCATCCAAGTAGCTAACACTGGTTCCTTTATGACGGCAGTGTGCCCTCTTCTTGTCATCCCAGCACCTTCTTCTGTCATTCCAGCGCGTGACGCTGGAATGGCTTTGTTGCATAGCAACTGAAAAAATCTGGTGGCTACTGACAAAATTCATTATAAAACAGCCATTTAACTGTTGAAGAAAAAATATGCCACAGAAAATGAAAGTCAGTAACCAAAACGAATATAACAAATTCCTTGAAAAAAGGGGGAATATTTTTCGTTACATCGATGAAGCTATCGAAAATTGGTATGAAAATAGTCCAAAATGCAGGGCGGCAACTATATTTATAGTGATAAAGTTGTGATTTTGGTGCATATAATCGTTAATCTTTTTAGAATTGGCTTAAGACAAACGGTAGGGTTTGTAAAAGGATATCTGCAACAAATAGGAAAAATTTGCAGCTATTCACAAGCATCAAAAAAAACTTAATATTAAGATAAATGATTGCAGGATTGATAAAAGCAACATGGAAAATATTGAAATTATCATAGATAGCACAAATTTACAGTAACACTCCTGGCCACAGTAAGGAAAACAGTGCAGATAGAAAGTACCGAAGCTACGAGCAAGTAAGAAAGTTACATGTTATGTTAAGTGTGAATAGTAAAAAAGCTATAGCTGCAAGATACAGTAATGGCGTCTACTCTGACCACTATGGAGCTTGCTTGAAGAAGTTAATTTTCAGCACAAAATAAAAGCATTATATGCAGATAGGGCATACGATAGGCACAAACTTTATAAATTGTATATGATATAAAGACAAAAGTTCTACCAAAAAAGGATGCAGCAGAACATTCAAAAATAGATTATATGTCTGACAGAAATGCTGCTATTAGGTTAATAAAATTATATGGACAAGATGGTGTAAAAGAGTGGAAAAAGGAAGCAATTTATGGAAAAAGATCTTACATAGAAGGATTTTTCTCAAGCAAGTATTTGTTTAGGAATAAATCTGAAGTAAATCGTGAAAAAGAATTACTAATTAAGTGCTATTTGCTCAACAAATTCACTGGTATTGGTATGGCTAAATTTGAAATCATTACATAAATTTGTCGTAAACCATCACTGCTTAAGGTGCTATGCAACAAAGCCCACTGGGATCTAGTTCTCTTTACAAATTCACCAAAAGTGTTTCATTCTATAACGCAAAACCCATATTCACAAAACCCAATGCATTACTTGCAGTTAAGTTTCCTAGATCCCAGTGGGCTTTGTTGCATCACTCAAGAGAAAAGAACTGGCAGTTACTGACGAAATTCACTATAAAACAGGCATTTAACCTACGAAAGAAAAATATGCCAACTAAAATGAAGATCAGTAACTGCCATGAATATAACAGATTTCTGCAAGAAAGAGGAAATATTTTTCATTTTATTAATGGAAAATTGGTACGAAAATAGCCCCAAAATGCGAGGTGGAAATTATATTTATAGTAATAAAGTTGTGATTTTAGTGCATATAGTCGCTAGTCTCTTTAGAATTGGCTTAAGACAAACGGTAGGGTTTATAAAAGGATATTTGCAGCAAGTAGGAAAGGGCTTAGCAGTCATTAGCTATTCGCAGGCTTCAAGAAGGTTTGGAGAGTAGACCGGCGGAGCTTCCCCACCAGTCTCTCGCAGAACTGTACGTAAACCTCTCAATTTATACAGCTCCCGTTATTCAGCCTTTTGATCCCAATCCTAGTGTCCAGTGATAGAAAATATTTGGAGACCTCTTTCTCACTTTTGCTAGAAATTACTTTGCTAGTCTTCCATGATTTCGAAGTTTCTTATATTTGGCTCTGACCCATCCTACTAGGTGCCACTCTACATTTCTGAGAGATGGATACATCTCTGATTTATAAAACCTGCCATAGCCAGCCTCGGACTATAGGATTTATTCTCTTTGATATTTTCTCTAGTGTTGTATATGTTTGCCTACGTATTTTCCATGACCTTATGGTTTGGTTGATCTTCTTCTTGGCTTTGTTGCTAATTGCAGGTAGAAATGAGACAAAATAGTTTCCTATTTTATTGTTCTTTGCCAGTCTAGGTCTGAACGTGTAACCCAGAAAGTCAAAGCTCTGTATTGGAAACTCATCTCTCCTATTGTCATCCTTACAGTACACTATTTGTGTCTTTTCAGGATGTAATTTTAGCTTAAACTCAGCCAATCTTTCTTCGATCTTGTCTTTTATAAATTTTGCCTGTTTCTGGGTTTTACAGTGCACCATTGCATCATCTACATATCTCTCAAACGGTATTGTTGGGTAGTTTTGCCTCATCCACATATCAAATGCATGATGCATAAATATGTTAGAAATGATTGGGCTTACAGAACCTCCTTGTGGAACTCCCTTATTCCTAACTACCTTACTGCCATCTGCTAGTTGAATCGGGGCTTTCATCCACCTTTCCACGTACAGTATGACCCACTTGCAATCTGTATGCTTCTTGATAGTTTGCAGTGCTAACACATGATCCAGATTGTCGAAAAATCCAGAAATATCAAGATCTATCGTCCAATCACTTCTCCAACATCTCTTACACGCTGTACTTACCGCATCCAGTGCAGACTTGTTTGGTCTATAACCATATGAATCTTCGTGAAATTCCGGCTCTACTAACGGTTCGAGATACATAGTAGCTGCTGTTTGCCCTATCCTGTCGAATACTGAAGGAACACATAAAGTTCTTTGTCCTCCTGTATCTTTTGGTATCGCAACAGCTTTTACTGATTCTGGTTCCGGATGACATCCGATTCCACAGTTTGTATAGATTATCTTTTAGATTTTCTTCAAACTTTGTTATCGAGACCTCATCTACACCTGCCGCACCTCTGTTTTTGGATACTTGTTTATAAGCTTTCCAAATCAGTTGCTTTGATATGTCAAAAGATTTTGTTTTATTCATTAACTCTTCCCTTTCGGTTGATAAATAATTAAAACTAAATCCCTTCGCTCCATTTCCATTACAAAAACTTCTTCACTACTACAAGCTAATCCGCCCCTGTTTTTCGCATCAGTACTCTCTTCCTTAGAGTTCAGCTCCTTGGACTTCTCCCTTATCATCGAAACGACAGGTTCCCGTAGTTCCACACAATAGCCTGAAACAGGTTCATGCCACCTATATGCCGGATGCCACCTACCCAGTAGACAAGTTCCCGATAGGCTTATCCCAAGTTACTTTTTCTCCCCTGGTTTTGACATCATCGCATTACCTTTCGACGTGTAATCAGTGGTTCACTTGCGTTCATCTCTCTATTTCACACATGACGCATAATTACGCCTTTTCCATAACGCTCACTACCTTACCAAAGCAGCTTATGGTTGTTTGAAGCCTGCTCTTGTAAACCGGCTCCGAGGGGTCCACCCTCATCTATTGTGCAGCTTTCGCACTTAGTTTGCTCTTTCCTGAACATTCCTTGTGTCTCTACGGCACACAAAAAGCTCAATATTAAGATCAATGATTGCAGAGTTGATAAAAACAATATGGAAGATATTGAAATTGCAATAGACAGTACAAATTTATAATAATACCCTTGGTCACAGTAAGGAAAATAGCGAAGATAGAAAGTATCGCAGTTATAAACAGGTAAGATGTAATATTGAGTATAAATAGTAAAAAAGCTATAGCTGCACAATATAGCAATGGTCAACCATTACGGTACTTGCTGACTTGATTTCAGCATGCTAAAAAGCATTATATGCAGACAGAGCCTATGATAGGCGCAAGCTTTATAAATTGTATATGATATAAAGACAAAAATTTTACCGAAAAATCGTGCAGCGGAGCATACAAAATTGGATTATATGGCTGAAAGGAATGCTGCCATTAGATTATGTGGTAAAGACGGTGTGAAAGAGTGGAAGCGGTTTATGGAAAAAGGTCATATATTGAAGGATTTTTTTCAAGCAAATATTTGTTTAGAAATAGATCTGAAGTAAATCGAGAAAAAGAGTTGCTAATAAAATGTTACTTACTCAATAAATTTACTGATATTGGCATGGCTAAGTTTGAGGTAGTTTCATGAATTTATTATGCTTTACCCACTATCCGATAAGCGATGCAACAAAGCCCACTGGGATCCAGTTAAATTTACGAGTATAAAAGTAATGTTAAAATACAACGTTTCTGATGATCAGTGTCAAGCATTGGCTCGCTAAAATTACTTTAGCTATAAATATTAAGAAATTTACCAAATAGAAAAAAGGCAAAAGAATCCCCGAGTAGTGAGTTTTGACCCTATAATAATGTAAATTGGCATTGTAATAATGTGCTAACGCTTATTTAAAGCGCGTTTTGGCTGAATGTAGAAAAAATAAAAAAGACATGCAGCCGCTATAATTTTATGTAATTTGCCAATAAATATCTGAGTTTTTTACTGAATTTTGTTATTAAATCTGCAGAGATTAAAAACAAGGATAAACACTCTTATTATCATAATAAGGAGACTGATGAGGTTTGTAAAGTAACTTTTTCTGCTTTTATTGAATCCAACGCGCCGCTGTTATGCAAGGGTACTCTAATTATTAATTTATTGACTAATTGTGTTTTTTATTTCACTCTACATTAAAAAATTTACTCATGCATAACAGTAACATAAAAACTCAGAGAAAATACGAAATGGAGGATTTACCTAAGTTTTTTAAGGATAGATCCAAAGACATAAGTAAAGCATTTTCTAATGAAGTGCTGGAGATTAGCACCATTCGCTCAAAAAATGTTGCAAGTGATACACAAGAGTTTTCATTTAAGCTCAAGCTGCTAACAGAGGTAAACCCTAATGCAGTATTATCTCAAACAAAATATTTAATTGATTTTTTTATCTGCCTTTCTCGGAAGAAAAACTTCACAGCCAATATAAAAGTGCTAAAAGAAAGTGAAGAATTATACAATAACTACTATAAAACTAACAAAACTGTAGAAAAATTCATAAGTAATGCTCCAATTCAAATCCTTCTACAGGGCATAACGATAACGCTACAAACAAATGTTAAAAACATCAACCTCAATAGCTTGCAACAAATTGAGGCATCCTTGAATGAGCGGCTAAAACATATAGAAAAAGCCAAAAATGAGGAGCAAAATCAAGATACATTACAAGTAGAAGAAACTGAAAATAAAAACGAAAATGTGGTTAAAAAAGGGAACACGCAAGATAAACAAATTGTGCAAAGTTCATTTGGCTACAATATAGCAAGTAACAGAAAGCAAATTACACGTGCACCAGTAATCGTTGCTGCAATGCATGAAAATTTTTCCCAGCTTAGATCTCTTTTTCAGCCATTCAATTTTTTTAATGCAACACAATTTTTCTTTCAAAAACTACCAGAATTTCCTATAAAGAATAACAATATGCCATTAGGTATCATTCCAGCGCTTGACCAGGCAGAAAAAGAACCAGTGTCAGCTACTCAGACAACAGAGGATAGCACAAGAAATTTAGTGTCTCAAGAAACAGAGCGGGACATAGGTCAAACTAGGTCGCACACAGACTACTTTAAAGCTAACAGAAAAAAGAAGTCGAAAAAGCAGGCCAAAGAACTATCGGAAGAGGAAAAACAATCAATCATAAAACAAGTTCAACTTGATGCTAGAGTAGCTATGATAGATAATTTGGCTGAGCACAAGGGAAAAAAACTCGATGAAATATTCGTAGAAGTAGTAAGTGAATATAAAAATCAAGATTCAGATACATTTTACAATATTTTCAACTCAGTGTTTAATATTATTTATTTCCAAGATAAACAACTACATGAAATATTAGAGCCGAATGAGATATCAGAAGTGCTAAAGGTACTCAAAAGGCCACAACCTCCTAATAACTCACTTCTAGGTAAAGAATATTTAAAAAAGCAAGTAGATAGAAAAAAAGTGCAATTGCTCAAATTAGTTTCGGGCATTCCTATACAATCTTCTCCACAGCTTAGGAAGATTTCTCATGAAATTTTACCAAGCAAAGCTGTAGACCATTTACCAAAAACAAATGAAGCTAAAACTCGATTGCCTACTAATATTAGTCTCAAATCACCATTAAAAGCTATGTTTTCTTCGAAAGAGACTTATTTTTGTCTATTTTTAGTAGCAGCTTCTATATCAGCACTCTGCCTATGGCACTTGCCGCTGGGAAAAGTGTCAATTTTAAAGGAATTGGTGCCAACAGAAAAAAGGGAAAGTATCGGTCTAACATTAAACATAGGGTTACCAATATTAATTACACTGTGCGTTTTGAACCTGGCTTACTTTCTATATTCTGAATATTCTGTAGAATCTATTGAGCAGATAAGTAAAAAAGATCTTCCTTTGCGCACCTAACAAATAAGATCTTTTGTGATATAATTATTTATTTTATTGCATGTTTAAAGGAATTATCAAAGATATTGGCACTATAACTGATATCACTATCCACCCTAACTCTGATCAAATCTTCCATATTGAGACACAAAATTTATCCTCTATAAACAAAGGAGATTCAATAGCCTGCTCCGGAGTGTGTTTAACTGTTGTTGACACAATGAACGATGTATTCACAGTTCAAGCATCTCAAGAAACCATGAAGATTTCTAACTTAAATATGTGGAAAATAGGAAAAAAAATCAACCTAGAGCAAGCAATGAAACTGAGTGACAGTATTGATGGCCACCTAGTTCATGGTCATGTTGATGGAATAGTAAAAATCTTAGCAATTGAACGAAATTTAGATTCTCATGAAATCAAGCTATCGTGCCCACAAGAATTAATTAAATTTATTGCAAAAAAAGGTTCTGTAACGCTAGATGGGGTTTCTCTCACAGTAAATTCAGTTGTCAATCAAGAGTTCACTGTGAATATCATTCCCTACACATGGAAAAACACAACTTTTCAGCATAATAAAACAGGTAATTGCCTAAATTTAGAAGTTGATATGATTGCTCGGTACTTAAATCAACTGATGAAACATAAATACAATTAATTTTACAACCTTGTTATTTACAACTATTATATCTTGAAAATCATATAGATTAAGATATGTTTTTCGATAGTCTAATTATCTTTATTATTGTCTTGTGTGTAATAATATCGGTAACTAGAGGTTTTATAAAAGAGTTATGTGCATTAATGTTCTTGCTCTTATCAGTCTTTTTGACAGCTAGTTACTATGATTTTTTTATTATAAATTATAGTAACTATTTTGACTCTAAAGTTACGCAAAACATACTTTCTACAATCTCTGTATTTATCGTACTTAATCTTACATTCATGACAATGAATAACTGGCTAATGTACATATTATTACCCATAAGGTTGGGATTAATGGATAGAGTTACTGGAATCTTTGTCGGAGCACTTAGAGGAATATTGCTTTCTTATGTACTATTTTTTGCTGTGCACTTATATTGCCACACAGTATACGATAAAAAAGAGGGAGAGTCTAAAATAGAAGCAAAAGACATATTGCCTAACTGGATAATCAATTCACACTCTTACCAGGCTCTATTTGTGACAACAGAAGAAGTAATTGACATGTATGTACCAGAGTCGTTGATACTAAAAATAAAAGAGATTGGTGAGGAAATGGTTGATCAAGAAAAATCTAAAAATAATAAAGAAAAGTGAGTATTCACTTTCTATAGCTAAACTAGATTAGACAGCTGTTATTCACAGCAGTGCGCCATAGGTCATACCAATTCCTATTATTAATCAAACAAAACTGCAGACATTTTTGAATAAGTAAACCATCAAAAAAATTTAAATGTATGATTTTAGTTCATCGATGTAATAAAACAAAACTTTTTTAGTGAATTCAAAATCTTCTAAGGTATTTCCTTCACATCTTGCTGTAATGCAGTTTTGCGTATTTGATCCTCTAAGAATCCACCAACCTTTATTATCAGTTACCTTAATACCATCAAGCTCTGAAAATACAATATTTTTCTGCTTTAGTGTCTCCTTTATTGACTCAATTATTTGAAATTTTCTCTCATCCTTTACTACAATTTTCACTTCATGAGTGATATATAACTTTGGTAAACCTTCAATCATCTCAGATAGGCTTTGGTTTTTCTTAAGTAAAATGTCAATGGCTTTAATAGCAGAATATAGTCCATCATCAAAACCCAGCTCAGAAAAGAAAAAATGGCCACTGAGTTCACCGGCAAACTTTGCTCCTTCTTCTACCATCTTTTTCTTAACTAGTGAGTGTCCAGTGGCACAGGTAATTATTTGCCCTCCTAATTTGCTCACGAAATCATGCACTTTCATACTCATTTTTATGTTGGCAATAACTTTATTTTTTGGGTATTCCTCCAATACTTCACGTGCAAAAATCATAAATAAGTGATCATTGGAAACAACATTACCTTTATTATCAGTCAAGCGTACCCTATCACCATCACCATCTAGTGCAATGCCAAGATCACATTTATCTTTCTTGACAATATCGATTAACTGAGCAAGATTTTTTTCTTCTATGGGATCTGGGTCATGCAATGGAAAAGTTCCATCTATAGAGTTATTGGTTACGATGTGTATATGACCTGGTAAAACCTTTTCAATATACCTTACAATTGTTGGACTATTGCCAAAATCCCAGGCTATTTTTAGTTTTTGTGTAGTGTT
The DNA here is from genome assembly GCF_001027565.1 of Wolbachia endosymbiont of Armadillidium vulgare str. wVulC. Taxonomy (NCBI): domain Bacteria; kingdom Pseudomonadati; phylum Pseudomonadota; class Alphaproteobacteria; order Rickettsiales; family Anaplasmataceae; genus Wolbachia; species Wolbachia endosymbiont of Armadillidium vulgare. The sequence continues at coordinate 329,083 of NZ_ALWU01000001.1, forward strand.
GTTCTTGAGCGCATTTTTTAATATATAAATGTACTCACTATATGTATTCATGTTAATTAAGCTTCCAATTTTCGTGCTGTTTTTAATTGTACTGCCTATAATTTCCTTCATTTCTTGATCTGAGTAAACTTTTTTACTACTGAAAAATTTAAAGCCGTTATATTCTCTGGGATTATGAGAAGCAGTGATCATAATCCCAAGATCTGCCTGCATTGTTGCAGCGTAGAGCATAGGTGAAGAACAAAGCCCAACTCGTATAACATTTGCGCCGGATAAAATTAAGCCTCTGATTAATTCTTTTTCTATGCTTGGTGAATCTATCCTGCTGTCATAGCCTACACAAACGTTAGCTGCAATTTGACCAAATTTTCTACCTACCTCATACCCATCACTGATCTGCAGGTCTCTGCCTACCACACCTCTAATATCGTATTTTCTTATAATAGTATTGTCCATACTGCACTTCTTGGAGTGATTAATATATAACATTCCCGCCAAATACTCAAGTTTATTTAACTATAAAATTAGTTGATTTTTTAAGAAAATGTGCTAATATTATAATATAGTTCTCTAAAAACAGAAATTATGCCAAAAGAAAACTTATTTATAGCTGAAAATCAAGGTTTAGATGTAGATGAGCAGAAGAAAAATGATATTTTAAGTTTCATTGAATCTTGCAACAATTTTCAGGATTTTATAAAAAAACTAGAGGAAGAAAATTTAATCTGGTATTTTATTGGCCCTTTACGCAAAGATGAGAACATTAAAGAACAGATAGATTTAAAGTGGAAAAAGGAGTTCCAAAAATTTGAGCAATCAATAAATGAAATACATAAAAAATTTGAAGCATCCCTACCAGGTGAAAATTTCTTAGTATATACAACAAAAGATAATGACTTTCAAATTAGGTTTGAAAATAAAGAAAAACCAATAGAGATTAGCACCCTTTTAAGAGCCAGCGACGAAGGTAAGGTTTATAACCTATCTTTAGGGAAAGATAGTCAAATAACTGCAACCAAAAAAGGCAGCGAAAGGCACTATGATTTTACTGGTTCAAGCTCATGTGAAATGACCATTAACTGGCAGGCTAAGGACTCTAAAGGCAATAGCATAGATTGTAGCATGACTGTAGAAGTAAATTCTAAGGGCATAAAAAGAGTGATTAGTGAACCAAGATTTGGAGGAATAACGAGTTCAGAAGAAGTATTAAAATTAGTTAAGCAGAATAAAGAAGTTTTTATCAACGGAAAAATTCTGTATCAAGCTTTTACTGACATGGGCAAAAGTGTGAACGAGCAGCAAACACCAGCAGAGGAAACATTTACAAAAAATTCACCACAGTCACCTATACTAAGTAGTAGTGGATATTCCTCTCCTGGTTCGCGTAGAAGTTCTTTCTCTGGCGTTAGTGAATTTAGTGACGAAGAAGATGAAATGCTTGAGAATAGCATGTCTGATGACGAGAAAGAGTATGAACAAGAAGGATCAGAAAATGGAGTGGATGAAATTATAGATGGAATTGAGGAGTTAAAAGAAGAAAAAGAAACGTTTGCTCAATATTTTGCAAAGCAGGCAAAGCAGCTTGAGGATCTAAAGTCAGAACGTAACTCCTTGAAAAAGGAAGTTAATGAACAACAGCAAGCAATATTTGAAAGAGATCAAAAAATCAAGGAACAAGATGCTTCTATTAAGTCACTTACAGAGAAACTCAAAAAATCAGAAGAACTTAATCAAAATATAGAAAAGGAAGGTGATACAGAGATAAGAACATTAAGTGAAGAAAAGCAAATTTTGGAAGGAGAAGTTAAAAGACTTAAAGCTGAATTGAAAAGAATAACGCAAGAAAAAGATCAAGGTATTGAACAACTAACACAAGAAATAAAGGCGTTAGAAAAAGAACTACAGGGTAAAAATAATGCAATTGGTAAGTTAAGTGATCAGTTGAAAGATAAAGAAAATGAAATAAATAGGATAAATGAAGAGCAGCAGAAAAAATTAGAGCAAAGTGAAGCTAAGTTAAGTGCACTAGAAAAAAAGAATGCAAATTTGGAAAATGATCTAAAGAAAACATTGGCAGAAGGTTTAAAGGATAATCACGAAAAGCAGTTGGTAGAAGAATTGACGGAAGAAAAAGAGAAAAATAATACATTGGCTAAAGAGATGAAACTATTGTCTCAAGAATTCAATGCATTACAGAGAAAAAACGAAGATTTAGAGAGGAAAATTCGACAACTTGAACCTGGAAGATCACTCGCAGATGAGATGAGTGAGGTAAATACGAATGAGGAAATAGATAAGCTTAAACAACAACTTAAGGCAAAGGAGGGTATGTTAACACACACACAAGAAGAGCTGAAGTCTGTTAAAGACGCTCTAGAGCAATTGCAGGACATATTACAGCAGGAAAAATATCAGGCAGCTATCTCAACTCAAACTGAAGTTGAATATGAAAGTAGAAGAACAAGCATGCAGCAGCAAGACCAAGATATACAAGCTGTAAACAACAACTCAAGCAGAATAGCTAGTGGGTTAAGACAAGAAAACAAAAAATTGACTAGAGACAAACTAACTATATCTGAGCAATTAAAACAAAAAATAAAAGAGATTGATGAGTTAAAGAAAAATTTAAAGCAATTACAAGAAGAAAATACACAACTAAGACAAAAAGCTACTAAAGGTACAGTAGTTAATGCGTCATCTTTAGCAGATCAAAGAGAGGCTAAGGAAGAGGAAGCTCGAACAAACATACCGCAAAACATTATGGATTGGCCTGTTCCAATTCCAGACGATAAACCGGAAGAGCAGAAAACTCCATTAGAGCCAATCAAGGTAAATACAGAACTATCAGATCCAAACATAGTTCCTGCTGAAGCTTCAGAAAAATCTACTCCTTCAAAATGATGATTTTGCTTCAACTGTAGCTAATCCAATGTCTATTTAATAAAAAAATGTGAGGCTCTTTTGTACTCCATTCTTCTGAAATTTTCAATAAAAAACCGTATTGAAAAATAATTATAGACCTAGTATACACTATAAAAAGCTGATTTTCATACAGTTCTTGCAAGCGATAGCACTCTCACTTCTCTTGCACCAAAGTTTAAAATTTCCTGAGAGCAAGACCTTACGGTTGCTCCAGTTGTTACTACATCATCAACCAATATCACTATTTTGTTTTTGATAATTTCGCTGTTGCTTATTTTAAAAGCCTTTTTCAAATTTTTTTCACGCTGCTTAAGTGAAAGACCAGCTTGAGGTACGATGTGACGAATACGTTTTATTGCAAATGGTATATAGGATAAATTGGATAGTTTACTTAATTCCTTCGCGAGCAATGCTGCTTGATTATATTTACGTTTAAATAAGCGTATTTTGTGTAGCGGTATGGGGATTATGACCTCTGCATTTTGAAACATGTCTTTGTTAGTTTGATACATCCACTTTGCGTAGACTTTCACATAATTTAAGTTATCAAAAAATTTAAAATTTATAATCATATTTTTGCTATGTTCATCGTAGGTGAAAACTGATCTTAACACTTTAAACGGTGGAGGATTGCTGATGCATTTGCCACATGTATAAAGATTATCTGAAATTACTACACCACAAACATTACAGTAATGCTTAGTTAAAAAATTGATTTTTTTATTGCATTCACTGCATAAATCATAACTTTTATCAATTATACATTCACAACTTACGCATACGTTTGGAAATATGAGATCTGTAGCTTTTTTTAGTAAGAGAAGATTCATGAATTAAATATGTTAGGTGTAATTTATACCTTTTAAAATACTCCTCTACAAATTATAACCAGTGATTAAGAAATAGTTGATACTTGATCTAATAAATACGTTTTAAGATACTTGCCTGTAACGCTTTCTGGAGTCTGTGCAACTCTTTCTGGAGTTCCTACAGCAACCACCTTTCCACCCTTCACTCCACCCTCTGGACCAATATCTATTATGTAATCAGCAGTTTTTATAACATGTAAATTGTGCTCAATAACTATAACAGTGTTTCCTAAATCAACTAACCTATGGAGTATTTTCAGTAAGTTATTTACATCTTCAAAATGTAATCCAGTTGTTGGCTCATCAAGAATATACAATGTTCTTCCGGTAAATCGCTTTGATAGTTCCTTAGACAGCTTTATTCGTTGTGCTTCACCCCCAGATAAAGTTGTTGACGACTGTCCAAGCGTTATATAGCCAAGCCCCACTTCCTGTAAAGAAATCAACTTTTCCTTTATCATTGGAAGATTTTCAAAAAAGTCACATGCTTGATCTATTGTCATATCAAGCACATCAGAGATTGATTTTCCCTTGTAAGTAACTTCCAATGTTTCCCGGTTATATCTCTGTCCTTTACACTGTTCACATTTTACATAAACATCCGGTAGGAAATGCATCTCGATCTTTAAATGCCCATCACCTTTACAAGCTTCACATCTTCCTCCCTTGGTATTAAATGAAAATCGGCCTACATTATATCCCCTAGCTTTCGATTCTGGAAGACCTGCAAACCAATTTCTGATGTGAGTAAACATACCAACATATGTTGCTGGATTTGATGCTGGGGTCCTACCAATTGGCGATTGATCAACTTCTATAATTTTATCTATGTACTCAAGGCCTTCTATTTTGTCGCATTGACCATGCTTTACAGATGAATGATTTATCTTGTGTGCTGAGTATTTATATAGTGTTTCTATCACTAAACTTGATTTTCCTCCTCCTGATATTCCAGTAACACAAATAAAATTCCTTATAGGAAATTCAACATTTATACTTTTTAAGTTGTTCTCACACGCGTTAACTACCTTTATGAACTGAGTTGCTTGTTTTCTTCTTTCTGGAATTAAGATTTCTTTCTTTCCGCTCAAATATTGCCCTGTTATGCTTTCTAAGCTTTCTTGTACCTGATCTGGTGTTCCTTCTGCAATGATTTTTCCTCCGTTTACACCAGCTCCAGGGCCAATATCAATCACATAATCAGCAGCCATTATTGTGTCTTCATCATGCTCAACAACAATCACAGTATTACCCATGTCTCTCAAATTTTTAAGCGTGGCAATTAATCTATCATTATCACATTGATGAAGGCCAATTGAGGGCTCATCAAGTATGTATAGCACCCCTGTTAAACCAGAGCCAATTTGCGAAGCAAGCCTGATCCTCTGGCTTTCACCACCAGAGAGAGTGCTAGATTCACGATCAAGCGTAAGGTAATCTAGCCCTACATTCTTTAAAAATGTCAATCTCTTGATTATTTCATTTGATATTTTATCTGAGATTTGCTTCTGTTGTTCTGTAAGCTTGTCTGACAAATTTCCAAACCACTTAAGGGATTCATCAATGCTGAGCCCTGATATTTCACCTATATGTTTTTCGTCAATTTTCACTGTAAGTGCTTCTTTTCTTAATCTATAGCCAGCACATTCCTTGCAGTGAGCGATAGAGCAATACCGCTCAATAAGTGCTGCATCATAATCCATCTGGCGTTCTAGGATACTGACCAAGCCTTGAAATTTCATTTCTCTAGAGCCAAAGAGTATCAAATCCTTCACTTTTTGGTCTATATTCTTCCACGGAATATCAAGGCTAAATTTGCAATTTTCAGCCAGTGATAGAATTGCATTTTTTAGCAATCCATAATTTGCATGCACTTGACGGGACATTGATCCAATTGGCTTTAAAGCACCCTCAGATATCGAGAGCGTTTCATCTGGCACTATCAGTTTTGCATCAACACTTAATTTCTTACCCAGTCCGTTACATGAACCGCATGCACCGTAGGGGCTGTTAAAAGAAAATAATCTTGGCTCTACTTCCTCAAGAGTGAAGCCAGACTCAGGACATGCAAAATTCTCTGAGAAAGTTAAAGTTTGACCATTTTTATACTCGGAATTATGGTTATCAGGTAAGTTCACTATTTCTGCATATATTAAGCCATGGCCAAGTCTCAATGCTGATTCTATACTGCTTGGTAGTCGATTTCCTATATCACCTGATATGGATACTCTATCTGCAACTACGAAAATATCGTGCTTCTTGTTTTTATCGAGTTTAGGCAAATCATCTATATTGTATATTTCACCATCTATTTTTAGTCTCACGTAACCCTGCTTTTTAATTTCCAATATTTCTTTGAAGTGCTCTCCCTTTCTGCCACGTACAATAGGAGCAAGTATATATATTTTAGTTTCTAAAGGTAATGCTGTAATAGTATCTACAATTTGAGATACAGTCTGTTTCGTTATTGGCAACCCAGTTACAGGTGAATAAGGCATTCCCACTCGTGCATATATCAAGCGTAGATAGTCGTAAATTTCAGTAACGGTTCCGACAGTTGATCTTGGATTTTTTGAGATTGATTTTTGGTTGATTGATATTGCAGGAGAGAGGCCTGTGATTAATTCAACATCAGGTTTATCTTGAATGTTGAGAAATTGACGCGCATAAGACGATAGACTTTCAACGTATCGGCGTTGGCCTTCTGCATAAATCGTGTCGAATGCAAGGCTGGATTTACCAGAACCACTTAGTCCAGTTATAACAACTAACTTATTTTTCGGTATATTGATATCTATACTCTGGAGATTATGTTCTCTTGCACCTTTAACTCTGATAAAATCATCCATACGTCATGTACCTTTGACCATTACAGCCTCAAAATACATAAACTTACAACAACTTTCTACTAATTTTTTTAACTATTACAGAAAACGAGGTAGCACAACTAGTGCAAACCATTTTACCATCTGATCTACAACTATATAAACATCTGTTTCTGCTAAGGTAACTCGTGCAACAAACCAATGTTGGGAAACAGAAATTTTATTTTATACAAAATATAGAATTTCGATAAATTTAACTTTTTTATGAGATTATGCAGCGATAAATTTGAGAAGGAAAGGTTATGGCAATAGAGAAGGAGAAGTTTTTTGAAATAATAAATAAGGTAGGTAAGAGTGAAGGTTTGGATCAGGATAATTTGCTTGAAAGAATAAAGAATGAGTTAAAAGGAAAAGATGTAGGAGAGTACAACAAGTTTAGTAGAAATTTTAGTAAAGAATATCAATTCAGTATAAAAATTTCAGAAGAAACTGTAGAAGATTGGACATTATTACATCTTGCTACAGCATGTGACTGTCTGTTGATAGTGGAACTTCTACTGAAAAAGAAAGTAAGTGTTAGCACTCGAGTAAAAAATAGTTCTAAAAATGATGGGCCAACTACTTTGCATGTAGCTGCTTCTTATGGGCGTGAAAACATAGTAAAGCAACTACTAAGTGATGATCGAGTGAATCCTTCATTAAAAAGCAAAAATAAGACTCCAAGGGAGGTGGTTGGTAATACAGAAAATAAGGAAGCTATAGTAAAAATGTTAGAGAAAGCAGAAAAAGATCATTCGCGGAAGAAAATAAAGGGTTTTCACATAAAGGTTGAAGAGGGAAGTTGCCACCATTTATCTCAGAATGATCATATGACTCAGTCGAGCTCAGCTGTGAATGGTAATAATGCAACTACTGCATTAGGAAATGGTAAAGGAAAATCAGTACCGATAGAAGTACAAATGCGGAATGAAAGTAAGAAAGAGAATAATGACAATGTTCAGAGTGAACAAATTGCTTCTAATTCGATTACTGGTGAAAGTAATAACATTATAGTAAATAAGCAATACTTACCTGTTAGCGTTAAGAGTATGGTAGAAAAAATTGAATCACCGCAAAGAAGAAGTGTTACATGTAGTGGTAAACAGACTCCTACTGGTGAAAGTGTTAGTAGTGACGACAGCGGTCTAGAACTTGAGACTACATTTGATACTTCTTCCTGCTTCGAAATAAATCATGACGGGGTAGGTAATGAAGTTGATAACCAAACTTTAGAAAGTTTACCATCTCAAATTCAGTTGCGAGATAGTCGAACCCGGGAATTAGAAAGGTTAGATAAGGAATTAAAACAGATTGAACTGGGTAAGGCAGAAAAAGAGCCGGCAGAATTAAAGAGTTACGCAGCTGGACATGAGACTAGGTTGGAAGCACTTGGTAAACTCAGTGAAGAAAATCAATCACTAAAACAAAAAACACAAGAGCTCAAAAGTGAAAACGCAACACTTAAGGATGAGTTAGAAAAAATAAAAGGTCAGCACTCTAATGATTTAGATGAACATAAGACTCAGTTAGAAGAACTTAACAAACTCAATAAAGAGAATCAATCATTAAAGCAAAAAATAAAAAATCTGGAAAACGAGAATACAACGCTTAATAGTGAATTAGAAAAAATAAAAACTAAAACAGATGAAATGCCACTAGAAAAAACAGAAAAAAGACAGCAGTGTTTCTTAATTGCTTCTGTAAATCTTGTAACCATGTTGGCAGTAGGTGTTATCTTTAGTATAGCTTTCCAATTACCAGTTCTATTGATGATTGCAATTTCTGTGACATCTGCGTTGGTAGCTGGTGGCGTTACATATGCAACAACAAAACCTGCTACTGAATTAACTGAATTGAAAAAAGAAGTAGCCATTCAACAACATAGTTTGTAAAACTTAACTTGTGCGCTTCCTGGTAATTTTGATATAGTTATTTCAGTTAAAATCTACAGGTTTACAAATGGCAAGCTTAAGTGTAAGAGAAGCGTTATGCATAGCAATCAGAGAAGAAATGCAAAATGACCCTGATGTATTTATCATGGGTGAAGAAGTTGCAGAGTATGATGGTGCTTATAAAGTAACAAAAGGGTTACTGAAAGAGTTCGGAGAAAATAGGGTAGTTGATACACCTATTACCGAACATGGATTTGCTGGCCTTGCTGTTGGAGCAGCATTTGCTGGGCTTAGGCCAATTGTTGAGTTTATGACTTTTAATTTTTCCATGCAGGCAATTGATCAAATCATAAATTCCGCAGCAAAAACAAATTATATGTCAGGCGGACAACTTGGATGCCCTATAGTGTTTCGTGGACCAAATGGTGCTGCAGCAAGAGTTGCAGCACAACATTCTCAGTGCTTTGCATCTTGGTATTCGCATGTTCCAGGGTTAAAGGTAATAGCACCTTATTTTGCCTCTGATTGCAGAGGTCTGCTTAAAGCTGCAATTCGTGATCCAAATCCAGTAATATTTCTAGAAAACGAAATAGCTTATGGGCATGAGCATGAGGTTTCTGATTCTGAGCTATCAAATAAAGATTATCTACTTGAGATAGGCAAAGCTGCTATTACACGGGAAGGAAAGGATGTAACTATCACTGCTTTCTCATTGAAGTTAATGGATGCGTTAGATGCAGCAGATTTACTCTCTGATAAAGGCATAGAAGCGGAAGTTATTGACCTCAGAACCTTAAGACCACTTGACACTGAAGCCGTTATTAACTCTATTAAGAAAACTAATAGATTAGTTAGCGTGGAAGAGGGTTGGCCATTTGCAGGAGTAGGAGCAGAGCTGTCAGCCGTTGTTATGGAACAAGGATTTGACTACCTTGATGCTCCAGTTGTACGCGTAACCGGCAAGGATGTTCCCTTACCTTATGCTGCAAATTTAGAAAAGAAAGCGTTACCACAAGTGGAAGATATAATTGAAGCTGTGCACCAAGTCTGCTTTAGAAAGAAATAGCCCTATTAACTCTTTTTTTTATCTCCTGTTCCACACTCTTCCATAAAAGAGGCATTTGTAGAGTTTATACCACCCATTACTTTTATGACAATAGTTTTAGCACCAAAAAACACAGCGCAAAATACACCGAGCGCAAAAAGAGCAGGCCATGGCATTCTACCAAATATTGCAAGTAAAGCTGCGCCTATTATCACTACGGTCATAAGTGGCCCACCTATTCCCCAAACGTAACCAATAATATTACATATTACTTGAGCAGTTGTATCAGCATTGGTGTCAGCAGCACTCCCAACATGAGAAAAAGAAACAAATAATACTATAAGAAAAATATTGAAAATTCTCTTGATTGTAGGGTTCATCCCTATACCTTAAGTGTAAATATTGTAATTATATCTAAAATAGTATAATTTTCAGTAAAACTAGCATAAAGATTGAATAACAAACGATGCAGCCAAAAGTAGTTGATGCACAAACATTGTGATTTATACAATATTGCATAGCAAATGACATCTATTGGCTGGGAATCATTGTCAATTACTTGAGACAATGCCTTACTCCTTGAAGATACAAGCTTATTTCGACTTTCGCAAAAGAGCAATAACACCTATGAGTAAAATTTCACATTACCACTTTTATGTGTTATAATAAGCCTAATTTATAAAGAAAATAAAATTGAAAAAGTTGAGAGAGAACCGGATAGTAAGAACGAGAAAGTTTTTATCTTCACTATCTTTTTTGCTACTAATTGCGCTATCAATACGCAGTTTTTTATTTGAGCCATTCCATATCCCTTCTGGTTCAATGAAAAGCACACTACTTGAAGGAGATTACATTTTTACTAGTAAATATTCATACGGTTACAGTAAACACTCTTTTCCATTTTCTCCCAATATCTTTAGCAGCAGAATCTTTTATACCCCTCCAGAGCGTGGTGACATAATAGTTTTCAAACCTACAAGAAACAACAGCATTAGATTTGTTAAGCGGGTAATAGGAATACCGGGCGATAAAGTGCAAATGATAGAGGGAGAATTGTACCTAAATGATCAAAAAGTAGAGTGGAAGCAAATTGAAAGTTTTTTTGATTATGAGTCAAAGCGTAGCATACCAAGATACATAGAAACGCTTCCGAGTGGCAAGGAACATGAGATTTTAATAGACAATGCATCCAATAAGCTATCACATAACACTCCAGTTTATTATGTACCTGATGATCAATTTTTTGTTATGGGAGACAATAGAAATAATTCTTTTGATAGTAGGTTTCCTGAAATTGGGTTCATACCAGCGGAAAATATAATTGGATGCGTGAACATGGTTGGTTTATCGTTTAAATTAGGCAAAGTTGATTGGTTGCCATTTAATTTTAGGTTACCTATTGCTCTGAGATTTGACAGGGTACTGCACAAAATTGTGTAAACTCTATCTGTCTACTAATTCGCAAATTCTAAAGCAAAATTTTCTAACTCAGCGATAGCATTATTAATGTTGTCTAAGTCATTTCCCTGTAAAGCGTCTTTTGCGTTCTGTAATAAAATTTTCAACTTTTGGTCAGTGGAAACATTTTCAACTAGATGTATGAGCTTGTTACCGTTAATTTTAGCCTCTGCAAGGGAACGAGCCTTCATGTCTTCATCAAAGTTGTTTACTGACTGGCTGACCATATCCTGAATATCTTCTTCACTTAAGCCAGAGCTTGACTTTATTTCAACTGTTTGCTCAATTTGAGTAGTTTTTTCTCTCGCAGTAACAGTCAATATGCCGTCAATGTTGACTGTAAATTCTATTTCAACTCTTGCTAAACCTGCAGGCAGTGGCGGTATACCTTTTAGTTCAAACTGCGCTAAAGATTTGTTATCCTCTATCATTTCACGTTCTCCCTGACAAACGTGAATTTTTATTGCTGTTTGCCCATCAACATAAGTTGTAAACTCTTTTATCTCTGAAACTGGTAGTGGCGTATTTCTTGGTATGATTTTTTCAACTATGCCTCCCATAGTTTCTATACCAAGTGATAAGGGTAAAACATCTAAAAGAATATTCCTATCTTTTGAGCTCGAAGTTAAATCATGAGCTTGCAGAGCTGCCCCAATGGCAACTGCTTTATCTGGATCCACGTCATTTAGTACTTTATTTCCAAAGAGTTTGACTAGTGAATTTTGAACCAATGGTGTTCTAGTTGCACCACCAACTAAAATTACTCCTTTTATATCATCAATTTTAAGATCTATATCGCTTATAGTACGAGTGACTATATTGATAGTCTTATTGACCAAGGGACTTATTGCCTGTTCGAACTTCTCTCTAGTTATTTCACATTCAAATAATTCACCGTTAATATTGAATTCAAAAGTGCCTACGGTGTTTTCGCTCAGGTATTCTTTTACAATACGTGATTCAATAAGTGTTGTCATTCCAGTGCTTGACACTGGAATCCAGTTCTTATTATATAACTTTCTAGTGTGTTCATTTGTAATCAAACTTTCTGGATCCCAGTGTCGGAGCACTGGGATGACACTAGAGCATTCTTTGTTTAAACCTACTTTTTCTCTATACTTATCAAGTACAATTGAACTTAATAGGTGATCAAAATCATCACCGCCGAGGTTGGTGTCACCACCAACCGCAAGAACTTGAAACACTCCTTGATGCAATTTCAATATCGAAATATCAAATGTTCCACCACCAAGGTCATAAACTGCATATATTCCACTATTATTGTTCTTTTCAATGGAGTAAGAAAGTGCTGCAGCGGTTGGCTCGTTAACGAGGCGAAGAACTTCTATGCCAGCTAATCTTGCTGCATATTTGGTTGCGTTACGTGCTGAATCGTCAAAGTAAGCTGGCACAGTAATCACTGCTTTTTTTACTTTCATCTCTATAGACTCTTCTACCCTCTTGCATAAAGCTTTTAATATCTCAGCAGAAATCTCAACAGGAGTAAGATACTTCTCCTCTGCGCATTTTATTCTAATAACTTTTTCGCTTTCATGATCTATTTCAAAATTGACGCCTTCTTTATTTAATTCTTCAACACTTTTACCCATTAAACGCTTTATTGAGTAGATTGCATTTTGACCGACGTCACAGCCAGTTTTCAATGTATTATTTTCATATGAAAGAGCAGAAGGCAGCAGTTCTCTTCCTTGTTCATCTTTAAATATCTCCACGTTACCAGCTTTATTTACCATGGCAATTAAAGAATTGGTAGTACCAAGATCTATACCAAAAACTACTTCACTTGAATTTGGTTCAGAAATTTGAATTGGTTGCATTTTTCTTCACCTCCTCAAATGACTTATATAAATATTTCAATCTTAAGACTTGTGTAGCAGCTCCATCAAAATTCTTTACAGCAAAAGTGTTAATTAGGTTTTTAACGCAATCTTTTATTTTTTCATCAACCATCCTACTTGCAAATTGTAAATCATCGCAGTCCAGCAAATATTCTCTTATTTCCATTGATTCATTTAGTATTTCAGAATTTAGATGATCCTTTGGGCTTTTCATACCAAAAAGATTCAACAAATGCTCGGCACGTTTTAGAGGTGACTTTAGCACCTGATAAGCTTTGTTAATATTAATTATATTTTTAGATTGTCCTTCGTTTATATCAGTCCTGCTTAGCTCAATATATTTTTTCTCTAACTCATCAAAACTGATATTGAAAGCTGGTTCAATTTCAAACAATGTAAAATAGCTGCTAGACATGAAAACTCTCTCCACAACCACATTTTCCTTTCTCATTAGGATTTTTGAAAACAAAACCCGATGAAAATTTTTCTTCTACATAATCCATTTCAGAGCCAAGAATAAACATGACGGATTTTGGATCGATCAACACTTTGACTTTTTGGTCATCGCTGCAGCTTTCTTCAATTATCGATTCTAAAGGACGAATATCATATGCATATTCAATATCATATTTTAAACCAGAACATCCTTTTTGCTTAATTAGCACTCTTATTCCTATTGCTTCTTCCGGTTTCTCAAGGTTAGTATGCTTCTTTTGGTCCAATAAATACCTTATCCTTTCTACTGCTTCCGCAGTTATAGTGATAAGTTTTTTATTCTTTTTTACAGTTTCACCTCCGCCTACTTCTTGATATTCACCCATGTTCGTAGCTTCTTAATTCTTTTGTTTACTTTGATAGTCATGAATAGCAGCCTTTATAGCATCTTCAGCAAGTACCGAACAGTGTATCTTCACTGGAGGTAAAGACAACTCTTCCACTATTTGAGTATTCTTTATCTGTGTAACGTCACTGATGGTTCTTCCCTTTATCATCTCTGTTAACAAGGAACTTGAAGCAATGGCAGAACCGCAGCCAAAAGTTTTAAATTTTGCATCTTCAATAACACCTTTGTCATTGACCTTTATCTGCAATTTCATTACATCACCGCACGATGGTGCACCAACTAGGCCAGTACCAACATTTGGATCATTTTTATCCAGAGAGCCAACATTCCTTGGATTTTCGTAATGATCTAAAATTTTCTCATTATAACTCATAAAATTACCTATAAACCACTGTCCTACATTATAACATATTTAGGTTGAAAACTAAAGTAAAATACACCAGCAAACGGTATATTTTACTCACAAAATATATGGGTTACGAGTGTATTTACTTTACAAATACACGTAGTGCATGTCATTCTTTATATTGTAATTAAGTTTATAATTTTAAAAGGAGCATTCCCTTGAGTTTATTTGGTAACCTTTATAAAGGCTTGTTAAAAACTTCTTCTCGCTTTAGCAACGGGGTGAAAAGTATTTTTTCTGGCAAAAAAAAATTAGATCAGTCGCTTTTAGATGAATTAGAAGAATTGCTAATTAGCATGGATATTGGCTATAAAACTTCTAAGTTGATTATTGACAGGCTCACAAGCATCAAATTTGACAAGGAAGTTGAGTATAACATTATCTCGCAGCAGTTAATGAACGAAATAGAAGCTATATTGAATCCAGTCGTGCAACCGTTAATTTTAAATAAAAAACCACATATAATAATGGTATGTGGAGTAAACGGTAACGGTAAAACCACAACTATAGGTAAGCTCGCATATAAATATAAGGAGATAGGAAAATCCGTTATGCTTGTTGCATGCGATACATTTAGAGCTGCTGCTAGTGAGCAGTTAAATATTTGGGCAGAACGCTCTGGTTGTTCTATCGTTACTGGAGAGTATGGTAGCGACTCTGCAAGTGTGGCATATAGAGCTGTAAGTCAAGCTATAAAAGATAACGTTGATGTTGTTCTAATTGACACAGCAGGAAGGCTGCAAAATAATGTGAACCTTATGGAGGAATTATCAAAAATATATAGAACGATAAAGAAATTGGATGACACTGCCCCTCATGATGTTATTTTAGTTCTTGACGCAACTACCGGCCAAAATGCTTATAGCCAATTAGAGGCATTTAGTAAGATGGTTAGTGTTACAGGGTTAATCATAACAAAGTTAGATGGCACTGCTAAAGGTGGAGTAGTAATTGGACTTGCAGAAGCTTATAAGGTAAAGTTACATGCTATAGGAATTGGCGAAAGTATAGAGGACTTAAGGGAGTTTACTAGCAAAGAATTTGCTGAAGCGTTATTTAATTGTAATTAAAAATTTCTCTTAATTCCCTTACGTGACCAAGCTTAATTATCTCAATATCATGAGAAGAGTAATTACCATTTTTAGGCATAATTGCTTTTTTAAATCCTAACTTTTGTGCTTCTTTTAGTCTGAGATCAGCATGCGAGACATTCCTAATTTCTCCTGAAAGTGCAACTTCACCACAGATTATTGAAGAAGTTGGCAGCGGTAAATTTACTACACTTGAAATAAGGGAAGCAGCAACAGCAAGATCAGCCGATGGTTCCTGTATTTTTAATCCTCCTGCGATGTTTAGGTACACTTCTTTATCATGCAAAAACATTTTGCAACGAGCATTTAGCACCGCGATGATCATAGCCAATCTATTAATATCCCACCCAACTACTGCCCTTCTTGGGGTTGCCATATTAGTCCCTGCTATTAATGCTTGCACTTCCATTAAAATTGGTCTTGAACCTTCAATTCCTGCAAATACGGCGCTGCCAACTACTTCTCTGTCATGGGCCATCAGAAACAATGATGATGGATTATCAACAGGCACAAGTCCTGCTTCAGACATCTCAAAAACACCAATTTCATTTGCAGGGCCAAATCTATTTTTAATAGTGCGTAAAATGCGGTATTGATTACTGTTTTCACCTTCAAAATATAATACCGTATCTACCATATGCTCCAAAGTTTTGGGTCCAGCTATTTGTCCATCCTTAGTTATATGACCAACTATTAAGAGAGAAATACCATATTGTTTCGCAAGAATGGTTAATTCATGTGCGCAAGTACGAACCTGAGTTACAGTTCCTGGTGCCGATGTAATTCTGCTATCATACATTGTTTGTATAGAATCAATTACTAAGAATTTAATACTTTTATTTTCCTTTATTGTTGCTACTACATCAGTTAAAGACACTGTAGATAAAAGCTTAATTTTAGGTTCGTTTATCTTAAGACGCTTTGCTCTAAGGCTCACTTGCTCTAAAGATTCCTCGCCAGACACATAAAGACATTCAAAAGAGGAAAGTTGTACAACATTAGCTGCAATCCTAAGCAAAAGAGTAGATTTTCCAATTCCAGGTTCACCACCAATTAAAATACTAGCTCCCTGAACGATACCCCCACCAAAAACTCTATCTAATTCTTCTATTCCTGTTAAAAAACGATCCGGAGTAATAATTTCACTATCTGATAATGCCTTTATTGGATTTGGGGTAGATGTACTTCTCGTTTCTGTTTTTAGCACTATTTCTTCGACAACCGTATCCCAATTATCACATGCAACGCACCTTCCTACCCATCTTCCAGTACTATGACCGCAGAACTGACATACGTATACAGTCTTCATAAAAGTCAAAATTATAATTGTAATAAAAATCAGCTAAATAGGTGAAATAAATTTAAACGCTGAGCCTTACAAATCTTGTAATGTTAAAATAATTCTCATAAGTTTTAAATCCATGTACAATAATTGCACAAATTTGTGATTTGACCAGCCGTCATTAAAAACGAAAAACTTACTTGGCCAATCGATTATTATGGTAAGTAGATTGGCGGAGTTTGTAAAGCAACTTTTATATCTGTTCAGGTGTACGGTAAATAATTGAAACCTGTGCTTCTTTCCTTGTCATTCCAACTTCCATAATGTCATCCCAGTCTGGGATCCAGTCCTTTTTTGCCACTCTGCTGAACGGATACCAATTTTTAGTTTTGTTTCTATGGGTCAGTTAGTACGAGCTTTGCCTTTAAGCAGATGTAAAAGCACAATTATTACGAATAACATTCCACCAATAACTGATATAGCTCCACCCGTAATAAAACAAGCACGTGCCAACATTGATGAAATGTTTGGCAGATCTGCAACTTTTCTTAAGGCACCATATCCACCAAGCCAAACAAGGCCAGTAATATGGAGAAAATGTCCCAAACTGTATGCATAAATCTGTAATCTTGCTATGGAGCTTTTTATTTCTTTACAGCCCAATTTTGGTAACAGCCAGTAGATAAAATTCATGAAAGCTATAGTAATACCAACTACAGAACCGTGATAATGCGCAGGAATGGTGACGTTTCCTTCAATAGTTAGAACTCCAAGCACGCCTCCATAGATGAACAATACAAACGAGTGCAGTAAATAGTTGCCCTTATCATTGAGCAGGGTTTTTATGTGTGCGCCAAGAAAAGCGCTTAGAATACAGTTGGTCAACCTAGGCAAAGTCTAGCCAACCATACGCGTCAAGTTAAGGAATGTAGAGAGCTTAAAGTAGATACCCTGGTCTTCCTATATCTGTCTTTCAAAGAAAACTTTGACCAGATTACAGTAAGCTTTTTAAGAAAAGTTTTCAAACTATTAACTTTATTCTTTAGTGCTAAAAATAACTCTCTAACCCGCCTTTTTAGCTCAATGAATGCCTTTGTTAAACTGTATTCTTTTTCATTTCTGTGCAACCAACTATGCCGTGAAATATAAGAATTGCGCACAATTTAGCATATAGTTCACATAATACTCTGCACGGTAGCTTATCAAGTCTGATATGGCTTTTATACAATTTAAATAATTTGCCACCTTACTCTGTTGCTCAGCACTAATTTTATTTTCTGGAAATTAGTATTGACCAGTTTAACAATTTTTGTAGAGGATGTATATCCTTGTGATCTCGCTAATCTATTAGCTTTCCTTCTTCTGGCCATACTCAGTTAGTTTTTGACATATAATTCTTACTCTAATTTTTACTTCCTTTCCTAATCTTTTTCGTGAAGATAATTGACCTTCCAAATACTCCAATAGCTCTATTTTTTGATTTTATCATATATATTGGTATCAACGACTTACAAAATATGCACCTGCTTCGTCAATCTGTTTAAAAGAACTAGGCACAAAGTAGCCAAAATCAAAAAATCATTGGCTGTTCAAGATAATCCCTATAACCTCGATCTGACCTCCATTAAATTTAATTTATCTAGCGCTTGATTCAGGTAATCAAAGACTAACTGTAGCTTTATTCTTGATTTAGTATTACTCTCACAATCTCTATAGCTATCCTTTGTACATATCTTCCATGCTACCGGGTATGCTAATGTAACTGCTATCCAATAATTTAACGCTTCCTAATTGCTGTAAAATTTTGCAATCAACTTGCAAGATATTTTTAAAGAGAACCACAGATTCATTCTTTTCATAAATTCCACTGCTTCTTCAGTAAATCTGAAATCCAATTATAAACCTTGTTGTAATTGAGATTTTGTCTGCTTTTTCATTAAAAAATTCTTTGAGCTTTTTTGAGATGCAAGTTATTTTATTCATTGGTTCTCTCACTAAAAGTATACCTGGGAGAACTTATTATTCTATCTCTTTCATACCTTTATTTCCTTAACTTGACGCCTATGGTTTATTTTACACTCCCCTTTACGCTCAACTTGACCACTTATGTTTCTTTTGCTTCTTGGCTTGTCTCTTTTTTATTTCCTTTAACTCAGCATTCTTTATCTCTAAAGCCTTATTTTCTTTCCTCTAACTTTTTAGCTCCGCTTCCAACTTTTTTATTTTTTGTTGTAAATCTTTCTAAAGTTCTAAAAGATTAACCATGTTACCTCACTTTTACGATTGATTTTTATCTTACTTAGTCTACCTATTTTGCTGCTTTAATGAATGGATAAATAAATCATTTCACGCACTGTCCTTAACTTGTTCTGTTTGATATCCACTACTACTTTCGCCTATAGCATTAGAATATTCTTCATCGTCAATATATTCTTTTAGAACATATCCTCTGCCCCAAACGGTTTCTATGTGGCTTATTCCATCATTTGCATTTTCAAGTTTCTTACGTAATTTGCACATAAAAACATCAACTATCTTGTTATCTGAAGGTTCGTCCAAGCCATTGTAAAGATGATTTAAAAACATTTCTTTTGTCAAAACCGTTCCTTTACGTAATGCCAACAATTCTATCATGGAATACTCTTTGTTAGTAAGGTGAACCGTTTTGCCTTTCACTTCAACAACCCTGTGGTCAAAATTGATATTTATATTACCAATCTTTATCACTGATTCGGGATGGCCTTTAGTACGACGCACTATGGCCTTTATTCGAGCTAATAATTCGCTCTTATGAAATGGCTTGGTTAAGTAATCATCGGCACCATACCCAAGTCCTTTAGCTTTATGGTTGACGGCGGAGATACACGAAAGTATTAAAACAGGAACTTTGATTTTTGCACTTCTTAATCTTAACAGTATATCATATCCATCAATATCACCAGGCAGGTGTATATCTAGAATAACTAGATCGTAACAATCTCCACCCGAGGAAACCATATTATTGTTATAATCTTGTGCAGAAGTAACAATGTCGCAAAAATGTCCATCGGAAGCTAAGGCATTAACTACAGTCTTTGCACTTACTTGATCATCTTCAATTAATAATATACGCATATTTTACACCCCATAAATAATTTATAATTTTAGTAA
Source organism: Wolbachia endosymbiont of Armadillidium vulgare str. wVulC (assembly GCF_001027565.1). Taxonomy (NCBI): domain Bacteria; kingdom Pseudomonadati; phylum Pseudomonadota; class Alphaproteobacteria; order Rickettsiales; family Anaplasmataceae; genus Wolbachia; species Wolbachia endosymbiont of Armadillidium vulgare. Next base: position 348,765 of record NZ_ALWU01000001.1, read on the forward strand.
TATATATAACCAAGGAAAGTAACAAATCAAATTTTTATTAACGAATAATAGAAATTACACTTATTAATTAATAGTTAACATGTCGTTCCAAAATTATACAAGTAGATCTAAAATATAATAGATATATTATATACTATAATAATAATAGTATTTTTAGTAAATATTGAAAAAAAGCTATTCTTATTAAAAGAATACTTAAGTTAATAGATATTTAACTATTTTTTATATCTATGTTATATTTTTAATTTACTTGTTTTACTGTTTTAAATTATAAGTAATACTTTCAGGAATATTGAGTGGCAATATCAATTTTAGGTGCTGGTGCATGGGGTACAGCAATTGCAATTTCACTAAGTAGTAAGAAAAATGTAATTTTGTGGACTCGCAATGAGGCCACATTTGAATCAATTAAGGAAAAAAGAGAAAGTGACAAGCTACCTGGTTATCCAATTTCTGATAATGTATCAGTAAAATTAGCTATTGAAGATACAGTTAATGCTTCAGTAATAATCCTAGCTGTTCCCACTCAGTCTCTAAGGGAAATATGTCATCAATTGCATGATTGTAACCTAAAAAAAAATGCAGCAGTAATTTTGGCTTGTAAAGGAATAGAAAAATCTACATTAAAATTACCTAGTGAAATAGTCAATGAAGTTTTACCTAATAATCCTATTGCTGTTTTTTCTGGCCCTAGTTTTGCTATAGAAGTTGCAAGAGAATTACCATATTCGATGGTTCTTGCATGTCAAAATGATGTATTATGTCCAAAACTAGTATCAGAGCTACAGCAAGAAAACGTTAAGTTATATCTCAGTAGCGATGTTATAGGTATACAAGTTTGTGCAGCGTTAAAGAATGTTTTTGCTATAGCATGTGGGATTGTTCTAGGTAGCAAGCTTGGGTTTAATGCTCATGCAGCATTGATTACGAAGAGTATGAGCGAAATTAAGAATTTATACTCGGCAAAAGTTGGTGACCATAATATAGATATGAATACACTACTTGGGCCAGCATGTTTAGGTGATCTAGTTATGACATGCACATCCTTGAATTCAAGAAATCTATCTTTTGGATTTAAAGTAGGTAGTAATAACAATAGCTTTGATGTTCAGCAAATTTTATCAGAAGGCAAATCAGTGATTGAAGGCTTTAACACTGCTAAGTCCGCGTTTGATTTAGCAGGAAAGCTAAAGATAAAAATGCCTGTATGTGAAGCGATCTATAGATTATTATATGAAAATACCTCCATAAAAGATACTATTTCTGTTCTTGTAACTTAGTTTTGTATTTTGGTATATTATGAAATTTTTATATAAACTGATATCAACATGGTGGCTATCTGGCACGGTAAAAAACATGCCAGGTACTATAGGCAGCTTGGCTGCTTACCCAATTGTTCCCGTAATACTGAGTGACAGAATTTTAGGTGTAGCAATTATTTTTTTTTTATTTTTGATTGGATTATGGTCTACAGGCAATTATATACAACATTACAAAGCTCCATGTGATCCAAAAGAGGTAGTAATTGATGAAGTAGTTGGTCAATTGCTGACAGTACTTCTAGTTTCAATATTATTAGACCAAGAAATGAATAGCTCTGTATTGTTGGCGTGCTTTTTCTCCTTTAGGTTTTTTGATATAATAAAAGTGTGGCCTATAAATTTGATTGATAGGAATACCAAAGGTCCTTTGGGTATTATGCTAGATGATGTTGTAGCTGCAATTTTAGCCTGCGTTTTTATAGGAGCCTTTTATTGTTTATTGTTGGTTTATGCAGGATAAAAAAATTTATTATTCAAACTTAATTGTTCAAAACCTGAAGGATTATATACTTTATGCAACGAATTTATCCAAGTGGGAAATACATGATAGATTTGATAACATTATATTTACAATAAATGGTACTAGGGAGTCATTATTTAATTTTGTGTTTTGTGAAGATCAATGTACTGAGCTTTCTATATGGAGAACTCTAGATTATCTCAGAGCAAGAAATATAGAAGCAACATGGGTAATGGACTCACATCTAAAAACAAGAGATATTTTAGAAAAGTATGAAATAAAACACGTTAGCACACCAAAAAAAGCTTTACTTAATATGAAAAATTATTTTTTACCTGCTGATGCTGTTCCGAATTTGAGATTGAATATTGTAAATAGTAGTGAACTCTTAGAACAGTTAGATTTGCACACTTCTAAAATTTTTTATCATAATGTTGGAATTGTCAGCACATTTTTTCGCCGGTTATCAAATTATGATGATAAGAGCTCAGGATTAAGATTTTTTCTTGTAAAATTAAATAATGAAATTATTGGGACATGCGGTCTTTATATTCAAGACAGCGTAGCTGGTTTTTATAGTGATGGGGTTTTGCCAATTTATAGGGATCATGGGTTAGGTACTCAAATTGTTTTAGAAAGAATAAAGATAGCTAAGCAACTTGAATGCAAATATGTAGTAGCACATTGTATGAAACCTTCTGTAAACCTTTACAAGAGGTTAGGTTTTCAGATGTTGGGCAACCTTTATCTATATACCTCTTCAGTATAATTTCTTTGCTGAGCAGTTGCAAGTTTTTACGTTCGTTTTAACAACGCTATGTTTTTTTTGTATGAAGTAGTTTTAATATTAATTCCTAATATTCTTTCTTTTTCTCATATTCTAAATTAAAAATTAGTAATAAAATTAAAGACTTACAACATCAAAATGTTATCATAAATAATTTAATAGATACTGTAAATGATGGATTTTATATTTGGGATGCAAAAAAACGTATAGAAAAGTTCTCTCCCAATTTACTAATTTTGCTTAATACTGTTTTTTATTCGTTTAATGAGTTTGTAAATTTTTTTGAGCAATCAGAAAGCTTAATTACAAGCTTTGCTGAGGCAAAGGAAATAAATAAATCTTTTACTCTAGATTTAAAGTCAAAAGACAGTGAGGTTTATTGTACATGTTATGGTAGAAGCATAATAGATTACTCTAATAACGTGATTGGTGTGTTGTTATGGATAAGGAATATCTCAGATTATAAGATAAAAGCTAACGAACTTGAGTTAGAAAATAGTAAGCTTATGCGAGAAGTGGAAAGCTATAAAAAAGTTTTTGACTCTTTACCATTTCCAATACTGAAGTGCAACAAGAATGAAAAAGTAAGGTTTTATAACTTATTTTATGATAAATATATAGGCAGCTCTAAAAAATTTACTGTTGCGAGTGGCTCCTATAACGTAAAACCAGGAAAGTGTGTAATAACTTACAAGAACGAACCTAAGGTTTTTAATTTTGTTAAAGTTCCAATACAAAATTCTAGTAGCATGGTAATGTATGGAAAAGATGTTAGTGATGAAGAAAAATTACATACTGAGCTAAACAATTGTTTGGCTGCACAAAAAAGTTTGCTTGAGAAGTTATCGATTGCTGTAGCGATATATAGTAAGAATCAAGAGTTAAAATTTTATAATAATGCTTTTATAAAAACTTTTCAGTTTGACCCAAAATTTTTGGCATCTGACCCAACTTATCACGAAATTATGCTTTACCTATTCGAATCTAAAAAGCTTTTAGGAAAAGAGGATTTTCAAACTATTAGTAAACAAAGACATGAGTTGTTCAAAGGATTATTTGAATCATATGATGAAACAATGCATTTCATGAATGGAAGAACGTTTAGAGTATTAACAATACCCTACGCTTCAGAGGGTTTACTATTTTCTTACGAAGAGTGTAAGAAATAATGCTCAAACTCCTTCTCTCTCTACCATGAGCTGTTTTACTTTTGCTATCGCTCTTGCTGGATTAAGCCCTTTCGGACAGGTTTTTGTACAGTTCATTATTGTATGACAACGATACAACTTAAATGGGTCGTTTAAAGAATCAAGTCTTTCTCCTGTCTTATTATCACGACTGTCGGCAATCCATCTGTAAGCTTGCAGTAATATTGCTGGCCCTAAAAATTTATCACTATTCCACCAATAGCTTGGGCAACCAGTCGAACAGCAAGCACATAGTATACAATCAGACAGACCATCTAATTTTTTTCTATCTTCAGGAGATTGAGGATATTCTTTATTCGGCAGGGTAGGTTTGTCTGTCTGTAACCAAGGCTTAATTGATTTATACTGCTCATAAAATTGGCTTAGATCTGAAACTAGATCCTTTACTATAAACATATGAGGTAGTGGATATATTTTTATTTCACCTTTTATATCACATATAGATTTAGTGCATGCAAGAGTGTTGGTACCATCTATATTCATTGCACAAGATCCACATATCCCTTCTCTGCAAGAACGTCTAAAAGTTAAGGTCGAATCTATTTCGTCCTTTATTTTTATTAATGCATCAAGTACCATAGGACCACAATTATCCATATCGATAAAAAATGTGTCTATTCTTGGATTTTTATCATCATCAGCAGACCAACGGTAAATTTGAAATCTTCTAATATTTTTTGCTCCAGTAGGAGTAGGATAAATTTTGCCCTTTTTATTAACTTTAGAATTCTTTGGCAAAGAAAACTGAACCATATTGCTTACCTTTTACAGCTAAAACCCCTTTATTTGTAAATAACATATTTTGGTATTATCTACCATACTTTTCCTTTTCAAATTCAAGCAAAGCTAAAATCTTATTTTCTAAATTCTTCATTATAATTTCCTCATCTTCTTTTTGATGATCATAGCCAAGTAAATGCAATAATCCATGAACTAACATGTGTGCAGTGTGAGTAAGGATGGATATACAGTACTCATGAGACTCTCTTTCTATTGTATCTATTGCAATTGCTATGTCTCCTAGATCACATTTACTAGATAATTGTTCGCATGGAAATGATAGTACATTAGTTGGCTTGTCTATTTTTCTAAACTTAAGATTAAGTTGATGTAGCAAGTTATCATCAGCGAGAGCTATTGATATATTTGGTTTATAGTGGTCTATTATTAATTCTTTTAGAGAAGCATTAATAATATTTAATACAAAACTCTCTGGGTCCTCCGTAATACTATGCCACCTCTTATCAAGAATGTTTACTTCTAACATGAATAACGCACCAGAAAGGACATTATCCCATAACTTGACATTGAAACCCAAAAAAGAAGAGTTATAGACCATCGTATCATACATACAACTATACGAATATTGTACACTAGAAGGATGCCATCCCAGTGCCCCGACATTGGGATCCAGGAATTCTGATTAGATATTAGGTGAGTGAATATAAAAGCTATATTAAAACACAACATTTTTAATGTGGTTGCATTACAGGCAGATTCCAGTGTCAAGCACTGCTTTGTGTTTGATGAAAAATCGGCTACTTCGAAACAAACACTCATACAGCTGTATGTTGTGTGCTGAGGTAATATTGTTTGGCAACAGGTATTACACATCACTCATCCTTATTATTTCATTCCACTCAGTCTCTAAAACTGGAGAAACTGATAAACGTGATTGTTTTAATATAACCATATTTTTCAAAAGTGGGTTTTGTTTTATACTTTTTAACGTCACTTGGTTACTTAAAGGTTTCAAAAGTTTTACATTCACTAGTCCAAATTTGGAATTATAAACATGATAATACTCCTTTAATACTTCAACTATTCCAAGTATAACTCTCTCTTTACCTGTATGATAAAAAAATGCAAGGTCGCCTAATTTCATAGCTCTCATGTAATTTTGAGCTTGATAATTGCATACACCATTCCACTGCGTCACCTGCTCCTTTCCCATTTTTTGCCACGAGTATTCACTTGGTTCTGACTTTAGTAGCCAAAATTGCATTATTTTTTTCTTCTTAAATAAGCTGGTATATCATAAACATTGCTACCCCACTTAACTCTTTCGTTTGTTTGCTCAGTTGAAGCATATTCTTTTGTTTCTAATGTTGGAATTTGATTATAAGGCCATTTAAAATTTTTTTCCTCTGCTGGGATCTTGTTTTGATTAACAGATGAATTGTCGTTACAGCTATCAATGCCAGTTGCAAGAACAGAAACTCTAACTCTTCCCTCCATCGCCTGATCAAAAGTGGCACCAAATATTATATTTGCATTTTCATCCACTTCTTCACGCACTCTATTGGCTGCAGAATCAACTTCAAATAGAGTCATGTCTCCACCACCAGTAATATTAATCAATATTCCTTGCGCACCTTTCATTGATACATTGTCAAGCAATGGATTAGATATCGCAGCCTCTGCAGCACTAATTGCCCTATCTTCTCCTTCTGCTTCTCCAGTACCAATCATTGCCTTACCCATCTCACTCATTACTGTTTCTATATCAGCAAAATCAAGATTAATCAGTCCTGGCATGATCATCAAATCAGTTACTCCTCTTATGCCAATATGCAGAACATTATCGGCGAGTTGAAATGCGTCAGCAAATGTAGTTTTCTCGTTAGCAATTCTAAATAAATTTTGATTGGGAATGACAATAAGTGTATCTACGTATTTTTGCAACTCTTCAAGTCCAAGCTCTGCAATGCGCATACGTCGCACACCTTCAAAACCGAACGGCTTAGTTACAACTCCAACAGTCAGTATCTTTTTTTCTTTTGCTCCTTTATCTTTAACTACCGCTCTTGCTTCTCTGGCTGCTTTTGCAATTACCGGTGCAGCACCTGTTCCAGTACCACCACCCATCCCTGCTGTGATAAAGAGCATATGGCTATCTTTTATATGCTCCATAATTTCATCAATTGATTCTTCTGCTGCACCTTTACCAACATCAGGCAAAGCACCAGCACCAAGGCCCTTAGTTAAGTTAATACCAAGTTGAATTTTTTTATCACATAATGACTTCTCTAACGCTTGAGCATCGGTATTTGCTACAACAAAATTTACTCCTTGTAAATTGGATTGAATCATGTTGTTCACAGCATTTCCACCAGCACCACCCACTCCCACAACGGTAATCCTTGGGTGTAATATAGGTAACTCCGGCAGACTAAGATCAATAGACATTTAAATTACTCAAATTTAGCGAATTCACTTGATAGTAAGTTACCGCTTTTTTAATAATATGCAAATACTTTTCACTTCTATAGGCTATAAATAGTAAATATGGTTTACTTATTCTTAATAATACTCAAGTACCATGAAACAACAGGCAAAAATTTTGCACCTATAGAGAGTGTAACTCCACTGGTGCAAAAAAATAGAAATATCTATGAAAAAAGGGATAGAAACTACCCTCTTGTTGTGTAGGCTATACCTGTGCTTTTTGTTCCCAACCGACTGCTACAGCAATCTTGTCTAAAACTGTTTCCGGATTCTCTACATTGAGCTTGGTAGTACCATTCTCTGTGTTTAATAACTCCTTCACTCCACCAATTTGACCCGCCTTACTACTGTTCATATATGCATATACAGGTGCAGCTATTAAAGCTGCCACCGCAGCAACAACTATAAAACTAGCAACTAGTGGATGAGCAACTAAAAATGCAGATACTGCAGTAATAGCAGGACTAACGAGTGTTGCAGCCTTTGTTCCAACCGTACCGACGAAAGCCGCATAAGCTGGACTCAAAAAATAAGCTGCTGTAAGCGAAGCTACTGCTGCAATTGCTACAAAAGTCGCGGCCGTCTTGTATGGATGGTGACATACGTATTGCCAATTTGCGCTAGCAACACCCTTAGTTGTATTCAAAAACCCTTTCTCAGACTGATCCCACCCTTTTCCATTAGCTTCCCAGAGGGAATCATTTTCTAAAACATTTACTGTCATAACTCTACTCCTTAAATAGAATATTAAAATTTCATTAAGAATAATATATAGTAAAAAAAAGCTGCCTGTCAAGTAATTTAATTTATTAGTATAATCTTATTCTGTAATTCAGCGCTTCAGCAATGTGTGCTCTTTTTACTTCTTCACTTTTTGCAAGATCTGCAATTGTTCTTGCAACTTTTAATACGCGTGTGTAGCCTCGATTGGAAATGTAATTTTCTTTCAGTACGTATTTTAGCAATTCTAACCCTGCCTGATCTGGTTCAGTAAATTTATTAAATGCTTCACCGCTTACTTCTGAATTGCAACGAATATTTAATTCACTATAGCGCTCAGTTTGAACTTTTCTTGCTGCTACCACTCTTTCTCTTATGATTTTAGTACTTTCTCCCTCCATAGAGATTTCAGGAGAGAGTATGCTAACGTTTGGCATTTCAATGCATATGTCTATTCTATCAAGCAATGGGCCTGATATTTTGTTTTTGTAATCTGTGCCACACTTTGGAGCTTTGTTGCACGATCTGCTTGCATCACCTAAATAACCGCACCTGCAAGGGTTCATTGCAGCAATCAGTTGAAAATTTGCAGGGTAGGTTATGTGAGCATTTGCCCTTGCAACGGTAACTTTTCTATCTTCAAGTGGTTGGCGTAGAGAATCAAGCACAAGTCTTGGAAATTCAGGTAGCTCATCAAGGAATAACACGCCATTATGAGCCATGGTAATTTCTCCGGGTTTTGCATTCTTTCCTCCCCCTATCATTGCTGGCATAGAGCATGAATGATGAGGTTCACGAAAGGGACGCGCTACTTTGAATATTTCATTACCAGTCTTTATTATACTGGAAATAATATTAACGTCAATCATCTCCTGTTCGGTCAAATCAGGCAGCAATCCTATAAAGCGCTTAGCAAGCATTGATTTTCCAGTACCAGGAGGGCCAACAAGAAGCATATTATGCCCACCTGCTGCCGCAATTTCGGCTGCTCTTTTTGCAACAACTTGGCCTTTGATATCCTTCATATCGGGAACCAATCTTTTTTCTTTGGGTGCAGCGCTATAGTTAAAAGTTACCGGCTGAATTAATTGCTCACCCTTAAAGTGTCTGATAATATCAGTTAATTTCTCTATAGCCAGAATTGAAACATTCTTCACCCATACAGTTTCTACACCATTTCCTCTCGGGCAAATTACTCCTTTATTTACCTGTTTTGCATTGATTGCTGTTGGAAGTACTCCTGAGATTGGTATGACTCTGCTGTCTAGTGCAAGCTCGCCCATAATTATATAAGACTGAACTTTTTCAACTGGTATCACATTCATGACAACAAGTAGTCCAACAGCAATAGCTAAGTCATAATGACTACCTTCTTTAAGCAAATCCGCAGGGGAAAGATTAACTGTGATTCTTTTTGGAGGTAGTAGTAAATTAATTGAGTTTAATGCCGCTCTGATGCGCTCTTTAGATTCTGCAACAGTTTTATCCGGCAGTCCAACAATATTAAAAGCTGGAATACCATTTGCCATGTGAATTTGTGCATTAACATTTACTGTGCTGGTTCCCTGAAGTGCAACGGTATTTATATTTGCAATCATACTATATTATATAAAGTTATTAATATAATATATTGACAAAGTAACGAAGTAAACAGTAGCTGTTAAAAGTGGTTTAATTTAGCAAAAAAGTGCAGTATTCTATCACTTTGCTGATTATATATGTTTATAAGAATAATCGCTTTTCTTTTGCTATATTCAAGCGCAGTTTTCTGTAGTGATTGTAACTTTAACTTACCGTATCGTGGGCTCAGTTGTGATTTGGATCTATCATATAGAAATTTAAGTAATATAAAGAAATTATTGAATAACAAAGATAAGTTTGTTGCACTTACGTTTGATGATGGACCGTCTTATAATAGAGCAGGAGATATTATTAATATTCTGGAGAGCAATAAAACAAAAGCGACATTTTTTGTGCTTGGTGAACGTATAAATAAAAAAACATATGAGATAGTAAAGAAAATCCATGAAGCAGGTCATGAGTTAGGCAATCACTCTTGGTCGCATAGGAAGTTGACATCACTTTCAAGTGAGGAACAATTGCAAGAGTTGGAAAAGACAAATATAGCAATTAAAAATGTAACAGAACAGAGTGTAAAATGGTTTCGTCCACCATATGGATGTCACAATGATAATTTGATCGAAAATACTAATAGATTAAATATGTATTCCATATTATGGACAGTTGACTCTCTGGACTGGCAAGGCGATAAATCAGAGATTTTAATTGAAAGAATTGTAAGCAACGCACATAATGGAGCAATTATATTATTCCATGATCACGATAACAAGTCAAATACAGTTGAAGCTTTACCTCAGATTATTGAAATACTAAAAAAATCAGGTTACGAGTTTGTTACCTTAAGTGAGTGGGAGGAAAGGGTTTGTAATGTAGTAAAAGCTAGAAATGTGCCAATAAAAGGAGGAGGAGTGCATTTTAAAGGAATCCTATGTGGACAAAAAACAAGGTCTTCAACCGCAGAGCATTTATATTAGGTGGTATTCAGCTTACTATTTCTGCTATTTTTAGTTATAGGTTGTATACTTTACAAGTACGAGATAGACAAAAATATGAAGTGCTATCCAATAATAATAGGATAAAAGTTGTTACTATTGTGCCTAAACGAGGCAGGATTTTGGATAGGAATAGCGCTGAACTCGCAGTAAACAAAATTTCGTATATTGTTTTGTTTGATGGGCAAAGAACCTTTACTAGGGAAGTTGATTTGCAAATGTTATCAGAAATTAAACCTGATGCGACAAAATCATCAGAAACGAAAATAACTGCTCTTTATAAACGTTACTACCCGTTTGGTTCGATATGTTCTCATATAGTCGGATATACAAAAAGACAGCAAGGCATAAACGAAGCAGGGGTCAGCGGCATTGAATATACATATGATCATATATTAAAAGGCAAGCCAGGAAAGTCTGAGCAGGAAATAAATTCTAAGAAGCGTATCATGAGAGAGTTATCTAGCATACCGCAGCAAGACGGACAAGATGTACAGCTGACAATTGACGTTGATTTGCAGAGGAAAATTGCAGAGGTATTTAAAGACCACCAAGGTTCCACAGTGGTAATTGATGTAAATAACGGAGAAATTTTAGCATTGTATAATTCACCTTCTTACGATAATAATCTTTTCACTAGCAGATTATCAAATGAAACTTGGGAAAATTTAAACAATCCTTCATTACCGCTTGTAAACCGTGCATTATCATATCAAATTCCACCTGGTTCAATATTTAAAATAATAGATGCGCTTGCGGGTTTAAAAGATGGAATAATAACACCAGAAGAAAAATTCTCGTGTAGGGGCTATATGAAGATAGGTGAGCGGAAATTTCGTTGCCTAAAAAGCAAAGTCCATGGATATGTATCTTTAAACGAGGCAATGGCCTTCTCATGCAACACTTACTTTTATAATATAGGAAAAAAAATAAATGTAGATTCTCTACTAGAAATGGCTAGCAAATTTGGTATAGGAAGTGGACCATTAATTGGAATGTTTAAGGAAGAAGCTCCGGGATTGTTGCCTGATGTGGATTGGCGTGCACGCAAGCTATATTCAGAGTGGTATTTAGGTGATACCATTAACTTAGTTATAGGACAAGGGTATTTACTTACAACGCCATTACAGCTTGCGGTTCTTGCAGCGAGGGTTGCAACAGGAAAGGAGGTAATTCCCCACATTGAGATGAGTAAATCAGGGCAAGACTTTCTTGATATTGATGTGAATCATGAGCATCTTAGTGTGGTTCGAAAAGCTATGTTTGACGTGGTGAATTCTAACTATAGAAAAGGGCTAGGCAGTGTACAAATTGCTGGAAAAACTGGTACACCAGAGATAAACTCTAAGGGTGAAAGTCATAAATTGTTTATCGCTTATGGCCCCTACCATGATCCGCGCTATGCAATCTCAGTGTTTATAGAACACGGCAAAGCTCCACGCCAAGATGTTGCAATTGCTAGTGAGATATTGCGATATATGCTTGAAAAATGACCTTATGAAATGGTCATATATGTTACTTGTAATTCATCTATCCAAATCATAACTGTTTAGACTGAAAAAAGAAACGAAAATTGTATAAACCTTTCAATTTAGTGCTTTAATGTTTCTGACAAAGGAAAGGCATTATCTTTATTTTCTATAGAGAGAGACACACTACTTTCATTGTTATCATCAATTGAAGTAATAGGGTGCATCAAAGCAACTTTTATAACTTTATCAATATTCTTAGCAAAAATTACGTTGATCCCTTTTTTAATATTTGCAGGAATCTCTTGCATATCTTTCTCATTTTCACTTGGTATAATCACAGTTTTGATCGATCCTCTTAGCGCAGCAAGCAACTTCTCTCTCAAGCCCCCAATAGCTAAAACTCTACCACGCAATGTTACTTCGCCTGTCATAGCAACACTTTTGTTAACTGGTATATTTGTCATAAGAGAAACAATAGATGTACATACTGCACTGCCAGCAGAGGGACCATCTTTTGGCACAGCACCCTCAGGTACATGCAAATGTATATCATTATTTTGAAATTTTTCGGGTTTTATACCGAAAAATAAACAATTTGACCGTACATAACTATATGCAGCTTTTATAGACTCTTGCATAACCTCTCCAAGCTTTCCTGTGTATTTTATTTCCCCCTTACCCGGAATTAGGACTGACTCTATCATCAAAATATCACCACCTGTTTCAGTATAGGCGAGACCAGTTACTACCCCTACCAAACTCTCATTTTCTGCAATGCCAAAGATATACTTACGTACCCCTAGATAATCTTGTAAATTACCAACCTCCACCGATATTTTCTTATTTTTATCAGTTAATATTACTTTAACTGCTTTCCTCATGAGCTTTGCAAGTTCCCTTTCTATGCTTCGCACGCCGCTCTCACGTGTATATAAACGTATCAACTCGTATAATGCTTCATTAGTTATTTCCCACTCCTTCTGATGCAAACCATGCTCTTTCTTTAATTTTGGAATAAGGTGATGTGTAGCAATACTGATCTTCTCATCTTCGGTATACCCGGATAATTGTATAACTTCCATCCTATCACGCAAAGGATGCGGCAAATTTAAGCTATTTGCTGTAGCTACAAACATTACACTTGAAAGATCAAACTCAACTTCCAAGTAATGATCCGTAAAGTGTTTATTATGCTCAGTATCTAAAACCTCAAGTAATGCAGATGCAGGATCGCCACGCGAATCAGAACCCATCTTATCTATTTCATCAAGCAGAAAAAGTGGATTGCATGACTTAGCTTTTTTCATATGTTGAATAATTTTACCAGGCATTGAGCCAATATAAGTTTTTCTATGTCCTCGTATTTCAGACTCATCACGTACACCACCAAGAGATATGCGAACAAAATCTCTTCCTACTGCTTTTGCCATAGACTTAGCTAAAGAAGTTTTACCAACACCAGGTGGTCCAACTAAGCAAAGTATAGGACCTTTTATCTCTTTTACTCTCTTTAATACTGCTAAAAATTCTATTATTCTATCTTTTACTTTCTCTATGCCATAATGATTTTCATCTAAGATTTTTTTAGCTGCATTTAAGTTAATTTTTGCATCTTTGTACTTTCCCCACGGCAAATCAAGCAACCAATGCAAGTAACTAGATATAACTGTTGCTTCAGGAGAAATGGGATTCATTTTCTTATATCTCTTCAAGTCAGTTATGGCTTTTTCTCTCGCTTCTTGAGAAAGCTTTGTTTCATTTATCTTTTTTTCAAATTCATTGAGTATATTCCCTTCATCCCCATTTTCAAATTCACCTAATTCTTTCTGTATAGCTTTTAATTGCTCGTTAAGGTAGTAAACTTTCTGAGTACTTTCAACCTGTGATTTAATTGTTTTATACAAGCGGTTTTGTGCGCTCAAAATACTTATTTCTCTCTCAACAAGAGCAAAAACTTTTTTTAAACGCTCTTTTGGGTTATAAACTTCAAGTATGTTTTGCTTATCTGATACCTTTATATTTAAGTGTGAAGCTACCATGTCTACAAGTTGATCAACCTCTTTGACTTGATCAATAGGGTTAATGATAATCTCGGGCTGACTTTTCTTGTTTAATTTACACCAACTGTCGAATGCATCTATAACAGACCGCCTTAAAGCTTCTAAATCAATATTATCTTCATTTTCTCCATATTCATAATAACCATCCAATGCTACTTTAGCCTGTAATAAAGTATGAGAGCTAATATATTCTATAACTTCTCCCCTTCTCACTCCCTGAATCATGACTTTTACCGCGTTGTCAGGCAGTTTTATTAATGGTTGTATAATGTTTGCTAACACACCTACTTTATAAAGATCCTCTGATTCTGGATTATCAACAGAGCCATCTTTTTGTGCTATAAGAAAAATCTCATTTTGGTGACTACTGCTACTTATTGCATACTCTAATGCATGAACAGATTTTTCTCTACCTATGAATAAAGGTACCATTATATTTGGAAAAATTACTACATCTCTTAGAGGTAATACTGGTAATACAGCAGAATTAAAGTTTACAGCACGTTCAATACTCATAATATATGTCTCAAACTAATCATTAACCGTTATAACACCACTCCTATTACTATGATCAAGCATCACTTTTCCTAATTCTACCATTTTCTTAGTGATCGTTATAGCGCTACCTTCAAAACCTCCATTGCCAGCTGTATACATAACATCAAGCAAAAGTGACTCTAAGATAGCACGTAACATCCTTGCACCTGTTTTATAACTTATAGCTTTTTTAGCAATAGCTGATATTGCTTCATCTGAAAACTCAAGGTTTACTTTACTAAATGCAAGTAATGCTTTATATTGTTTTACTAGCGCATTTCTTGGCTCCGTCAACACATGTATTAAATCCTCATGATCCAGCTCATCTAAAACAGCAATTATTGGAACCCGCCCTACAAATTCGGGTATTAAACCGAATTTGATTAAGTCCTCAGGTTGAACATCATGTAAAGCATTTTTTTTCTTTTTTTCTTTAGACTGACTTATGTCCGCTCCAAAGCCAACTGACGTTCCCTTTTTTCTTGCCTCAATAATTTTATCGAGGCCCTCAAAAGCTCCTCCACAAATAAACAGTATGTTACTAGTGTCTACTTGTATAAACTCTTGTTGTGGATGTTTTCGCCCTCCTTGTGGCGGAACATAAGCAACTGTATCTTCCATAATTTTAAGTAGAGCTTGCTGTACCCCTTCACCTGAAACATCACGGGTTATTGAAGAGCTTTCAGATTTCCTTGTGATCTTGTCTATTTCATCGATAAACACTATACCGCACTGTGCTTTTGCAACGTCGTAATTTGCAGCCTGCAATAAACGTGACAACACACTTTCTACATCATCACCTACATAACCTGCCTCAGTCAAAGTTGTCGCATCAGCCATAGCAAATGGCACGTCTGAAACTTTAGCAAGTGTTTTGACTAGCAAAGTCTTACCAGAACCAGTGGGGCCGATAAGCATTATATTTGACTTCTCGATTTCAATATCACTTATAGTATGAAGTTGTACCATAGATTGACAATGGTTATACATAGCTACAGATAAAACGTGTTGCGCATGTTCCTGACCTACAACATGCTTGCTAAGAAAATTTTTTATATCTTTAGGTTTCTTTAGTAACAGCTTCATATCAGGTATACGATCTAAATTAAAAGCTCCCTCTTTCTTTTGACTTATTGCTTTATGGGATAACTCTATGCATTCATTACAAATAAACACCTTTAAACCTTCTGAAGAGTTAGTAATCAGTTTATCTACCTCGTTTTGTGCTTTATTGCAAAAAGAACAGTAGTGTAAATCATTATTGTTATCCATTAAACTACCTTTTGTTTAACTTTAATGTTTTCAATCTTAATATCTTTACGCTCAGCTATTACTCTGTCAATTAAGCCAAGTTTCATTGCTTCTATAGGATCCAAAAATTTATCTCTTTCCATCATTACTTCAATCTTCTTTAGTGAATGCCCAGTATGTTTTTCATAAATTTGATTTAGCTTTTTCTTAATTCGCAAAATTTCCTTAGCATGTATTTCTATATCAGTTGCTTGACCTTGATAACCACCAGATGGTTGATGTATCATAATTCTTGAATGAGGTAGAGAGTGGCGCTTACCTTTCGCACCAGCTGCAAGCAACAAAGAACCCATAGATGCGGCTTGACCTATACATAAAGTTGAAACGTCTGGCCTTATGTACTGCATTGTATCGTAGATTGATAAACCAGCAGTTACAACACCACCTGGCGAGTTAATATACATATGAATGTCTTTATCGGGGTTTTCCGATTCTAAAAATAAAAGCTGTGCTACTACTACACTGGCCATGTTGTCTTCAACAGGACCAGTTACGAAAATTATTCTTTCTTTCACTAGTCTTGAATATATGTCATAAGCACGCTCACCACGACTAGTTTGCTCAACTACAATTGGTATAAGAGTCATACCTTTTCCTATTAAATATTATCAAATAATTCCTTTAATTCTTTCACAGAAACAATCTGCTCTTCTTTATTAACTTTTTCTATTATATAATCTGTCACTTTATACTCAAGCGCTTGCCCTCTAACTAATTCTTGAAATTGCTTATCTGACTTAAAATGCTTAAGTACCCTGTCGAATTGCACATCTTTACTGACATATTGATTTACAATAACATTCAAAATATCATTTTGAGTTAATGATATTTTATATTCTGCACTAAATTTCATAAATAACATAGCAAGCTTTACGCGTTTCCCAGCTTCTTTACAAGGATCATCTTGAATACCCATTTCTTTTTGCACT
This sequence comes from Wolbachia endosymbiont of Armadillidium vulgare str. wVulC, assembly GCF_001027565.1. NCBI lineage: Bacteria > Pseudomonadati > Pseudomonadota > Alphaproteobacteria > Rickettsiales > Anaplasmataceae > Wolbachia > Wolbachia endosymbiont of Armadillidium vulgare. Next base: position 365,372 of record NZ_ALWU01000001.1, read on the forward strand.
CTTTGTTGCTCCTGTTTTACTATTTCTATAGGTAAATCAAAATTATAATTAGCATCCAAATAATCAAGTAACTCCTTTTTGATTAAGAGATTCCTCATTTCAGTGCATTGACCACTAATCACTTTTTTTGCATGACTTATCAGTGCAGAGTAATCTTGAAAACCAATACCCTTAGCTATTTCATCATCACTTTCAAAATCTTTGACAACTTGGATTTTATTAACTCGCACAAAAAAATCGGCTTCCTGTCCTGCAAGGGAAATGACTTGATAATCTTCAGGAAATTTCAACTTAAAATTTTTTGTTTCTCCCTTTTTCATACCAGTTAATTGATCCTCAAAACCATTAATAAATGTGCCAGACCCTAAATTAACAGCAAAATTTTTGCTACTTCCACCCTGAAAGAGCTTATTCCTAATCCGTCCTTCAAAATCAATTATCAATTTATCCCCATCTTTCGCTTGATAAGAAGCATCTTCAACAGAGATAAAGGAGGGAAACTTTATTTTGGTGGAATCAATGAATCCTTTTATATCTCCCTCTTCAATCTTTACTTCAATTTTTCTTAAGTTTATTTTATCAAGATCTATTACTGGTACTTCCGGCATCGATTCAAAAGATAGCTTGTATACAAAATTGCCTTCCTCATTCTCTTTGCTCAAACTTGGTAATGATATAACATCAACCCTAGGATAGATGTGGAACTTGACTTCGATTTTTTTTATCAAATCACTTGAGCAATGATCTATTGCATTATTCATCACATATTCCAAAGCTTCGTTTTTATAATTTGCAACAACAAGGTCATAAGGCATCTTTCCAGCCCTAAATCCAGGTGACTTCGCATTTTCTGCTATCTCTTGCAACCTGGAATTTACCTTTTGTTTTATATAATCACCACTAACTGTGATTTCATATTCGTGCCTTAGTTTACCTACGCTTAACTCTTTGTAAGTATACATATCATTTGATGCATCTGGTTCAACTATATTTTGGGGTGCGTTATTAGACATTATGATTCATTAATTGATATTTTAATTTATATCTTAATAAGGTTATTTTACCACAATCTAAGTTAAATGCAATCCTTAAGAACAGGTTTTTATACAAACAAAAGTGTATTAAGTGATTATAAATTTTCCCTTAAAACCCAAGTCACATGACTTTAAGTGCGGATAGAGGGACTTGAACCCCCACGAGCAAGCTCACCAGGACCTAAACCTGGCACGTCTACCAATTTCGCCATATCCGCAAGAGCCCTTCAGTAACTTATAGATAACCATTTCTGTCATCTTATGCAATTTAAAGATTAGATTACAGTGTCACAAACTGAACTAATAACACTGGCTTCACTCAATCTAAGTCTTAATCACTTTAAAATATTTAAAATTTATTCAATTTATAGTATTTACACAATAAAAAAAGCTTATTAATATTTCTTAATTAAAGCTCTAATTCTGGAAATTAATAATGAGATTAATAGCAAGCTTCTTACTCGCAATTTTTCTGATTACACAGAATGGCTGCACGACTCTTGTGGGTAGTATAGTGGTAACAGCAACGGCTACAGCAATAACAATGCAAGATAAATCCTTGGGAAACATTGTTGATGATACAACTATAGTAATAAGAATCAATAGGGGGCTCTTAAAACATGGACTATTCTCATCCATAAAAGTTAAAGTGAGTGAAGGAAGAGTATTACTCATTGGAAATGTTGATAGTCCTGAAAAGCAATTTACAGCAGAAAAAATAGCTTGGCAGCAGAAAGAGATTAAAGAAGTGATAAATGAAATAAGAGTCACACCAATTCAAATGACTTCTATGCTAGACGTTACTGTAGATGGTATGATAACAGCAGAGATAAGAACAAGACTTTTGGGAAAAAGAAATATTAAATCAATTAATTATAGCGTTAATACAGTTGATAGAGTCGTTTATTTGATGGGCATAGCTCAAAACAAGGCGGAATTAAAGTCTGTAGTAGCAATTGCAAGAAAAGTAAAAGGAGTGAAGCAAGTGGTAAGTTATGTAAGGTATAGACATAGCAAATTGCGTCATTGATGAAAATTGACTTGAGTGTTAGCGTTGTGTAACTAAGCAATAAAACTCCTTTAGGGAGTGTTAAATATTATTGCCTCTTTCTATAATTTTGAGCTGCTTCCTTAGGTTATGCAAGAAGTCTATTGTATCGCTTTTTTCCTTCAAATCAGGATCAGAGTTCTTCTATATCTTTCCTAACTTGCTCTTTTGCAAATTCTATCTGTCTTTCTATATATTTTCTGGCTTTTCCTGTTGCAAACGGCACTTGTTTCCATATCGCTTAGATTGCGCTCAATTGCTCTTTCAATTCCTCATGCTTTTATGAAGCTATACATTCTTTTATCTCATCATTCTTCGTGATAAATTCAGCATATTTTTCTAATAATTTTGCATCTAATTTATCACTCTTTGCAAAGTGATTGCATGCTTTTGCAAACCCGATTTGGGTGAGCTCTATGAACAACTATGTTATATTCTTGTAATAATTTTATTACAAGCTTTTCGTAACCCCCTGTTTACACATAACTTAACAAATACGTTAGCCATTTTTGACTTTATAAACTCAGATATAGCTGTCTCGACATTTTCTATACGCTGATGTTTATTACTGATTGAGATATCAAGCGTTTCTTTTGAAACATCAAAAATACCCATTTTGTACCTACAAATATAATCAAATAATGCTGTACAGGATTGTTTTTAGATCCTTCTACCGTTCGTACTACATTTTTTAAGCTAGGAGTATTCCTACCATTTTTATCAATCCAGTTTGCTCATTATAACTTTACGGCTTTGATTTTATATATAATCCAGATTAGGCACTAAGTTGGTAAAAACGAAAGCGCTTTTTTGATGGAACTGCGCAAAAAGACTGGATGCCAGTGTCGAGCACTGGAATGACACCCTCCATATAAACATTAAGAAATTTACTAAACGGGAAAAAGGCAAAAGAAACCCTGTCAGCTACTATCTATTTTTTTAATTGGCGTTTTTTATTGTCTTAAATGCTTTAATAAGCGCATTTTAGCTTATGTAGGTGAAAGTTTTATAAAGACATAGAGTGCACATAGTGCAAAAAATTAAACATCAAGTATATTGAGTTTTTTGTCGTTTTATCTGCACAGACTGAAATATAGCTTCACTCTCAATAATAAGGAAGTTTGCCAAGTAAGTTTTGTCGTTTCTATTAAATGAAAGTTATGATTTATGAAAAAAATCTATTGCAAGCCTGTCAATATTCTGTTAAGAGCTGAGGTAATATAAAAATTATTATGTTTAGATTAGAGAACAAGAAATTTCTGATTACTGGTGCGTCAGGCGGAATAGGTCAGGCAATTGTAGAAGTTATGCATAAAGCCGGAGCAACTTTATGTATTTCTGGCACAAAAAAAGAAGTACTCGAAGAAGTTGCTAAAAAATATGAAAAAAACATTCATGTACTTCCTTGTGACTTATCAAATGCTGAGGAGGTAAATCAATTAATAAATAAAGCAAGTGAATTGATGAAAGGCTTTGATGGGCTCATATGCAATGCAGGCATTACACAAGACAGTTTATTGCTGAGGATGACAGATGAAGTATGGCAAAAGGTGATTGACATTAATTTGACCTCCACATTTAAGCTAAATAGAGAAGCATGCAAGAAATTAATTAAAAATAATTGGGGAAGAATTATAAATATTTCCTCAATAGTAGGTTTAACAGGCAATGCCGGGCAAGTAAATTATGCAGCTTCTAAAGCTGGGGTAATAGCCATGAGTAAATCTATAGCAAAAGAAGTTGCAAGTCGTGATATAACAGTAAATTGTATTGCTCCTGGATTTATAGATACTAAAATGACCGAAGTTTTAAATGAAGGACAAAAGGAAAAAATATTAGATAATATCCCAATGAAAAGAATGGGAACAGGGAAAGAAATAGCAGCAGGAGCCCTGTTTTTAGCAAGCGATGAGGCAAAATATATAACGGGGCATGTGCTTAACATCAATGGTGGACTATTCATGTAGCAACACTTATTTGTGGACAAATTATAAGTTTTACCCTAAAATAAATATATATAGGTTTAGATTCGCGTTAGTTTATTACTTGGAGGCAGAAGAATGAGCTATATAATAAAAAAGTTTTTTGATGCTTTATGTATAGTGTTATTTCTCTCTTTCTCAGGTTACGCAAGTGCCGCTAACGGTATAGATGATACAACTGCCCAAGTAATATGCAATATTATTGGTTATATTTGGGGAATAGGTGGACCGCTTATGACTGTAGTAATAATAGGTGCAGCTTTGCTTGCAATATTTGGCAGAATGCCATGGCCAGCTCTCTTTGCCTTAGGTATGTTTTGTGGTGTATTTTTTGGTGCCAAAGCGATTATAATGAAAATTATACCCGATAGCATTAAACAAGATAGTATGTTGAGCAAGTGTGGGGAAAAATAACCAAAAAAGTGATAGTGCATCAAAGTGGATCATCCATTAAATTGCTTCATATCTTCAATCTGTAACAAATAATGACTGTCTTTTGGTAAAGTTTTAACAGCTAACTCAGCGTACTTCATAAATTTCTTTAAATTACCTTCAATACAAGCCTTTTTTGTCAAAGCAAAATAATACATTGCCGTATCAGCGCTACGTTTATATGCAATACTTAAATACTTCCAGACAAAAGCGTTATTTGCTTCTACGCTTGCAATCTGCTCCAGGCAAAAAATTGCCTTCTCTACGTCACCGTGTAATAATAAAGTATGAGATAATGCAAGTTTCACTAAATAGTTATTCTTCTCAGATAAATACCTAAGTGATTCTTCATACATTTTTATTGCTTCACTTAAATTTCCAGCTTTGTATAGCATCTCTGCTTTTAATTCATATAAGTACGGATCATTGCGTGACTCTTGAATCAATGAATTAACTTTAGTAATAGCCTCTTCTATCTTTCCTTGCCTATAGTCAATTACAGCATTTACATACTTAGAATTATCTTCATATTTATTAAATAACACATGAATAGGGGTAAAAAAAGAGTCTAGCTTTGCAACCATACGCTCAAACTTCAACAATTTATCTGCAAGAATTGGTTTTATATTGTTTTTAACCTTATAATTCTGTACAGCAAATATGCGTTTATCACTAAGTGGGTGAGTACGAAAATACTCTTCAGCATTCTCATGCTCAATACTCTTAAAATAGTCAAAAATCTCTTTCATACCCGAATTATCATAGCCAGATTCATCAAGGTATCTTAAAGCATAGCTATCTGCTACATTCTCTTGTTCTTGAGAATAGTTAAAAAACAACCTTGAACTAAGCGTTACACCACTAAGCAAGATTGCACTAGCAACCTGAGGGTTAATGACAACACTAGAAACTAATCCTACCATATAACTAATCATTGCTATTGATTGAAAATAACCTATAGCACTACTCATTTGTAATACATGACCAGCAGATATATGAGCAATTTCATGTGCTAATATACCAAGCAAGACATAAGGTTCAGTCGAATATTGCAAAAGCCCTAAATGAATGAAGATACTGTTATTGTTAATTACAAAAGCATTAATCGATCTATCATTAACTATAAAAACTTTTATTTGATCATTATCAATATCCGCAGCAGAAAATAAAGGTTGCGCTAGATCCTTCACTACCGCTTCCACTTCACTATCTCTAATAATACTAACAGAGTAAGCACTATTACAATATGCAAAAAAGAACAGTAAAACAAAAAGCTTAGACATGGAAATTCCTTGTTTGTATAACTTTCAGGAATTTTACATTTTAACACTTAAACTATACGAATCTATAAATGCTAGTTTAACTTTTTAATGTAACTGATAAGTTTATCGATGGTAGTTAACTTAATCTTATGTTGTTCAGCAAATTCAAGCAGCTGAGGTAAGCGCATCATAGAGCCATCATCATTTACTAATTCACATCCTACAGCCGCATGATTAGATCCAACCAATTTTGCTATTTCAACACTTGCCTCAGTATGACCATTGCGTGCTAAAACCCCGCCTTCACTTGCAATAATAGGGAAAACATGCCCTGGAGTGATAATATCGTCCTTAGTACTCTTTTCATCAATGGCGGTAAGTATCGTATGTGTTCTATCATAAGCAGAAACACCTGTTGTGATACCATACCGTGCATCAATTGATGTAGTAAATGCAGTATGAGGAGCAATCTTTTCGTCTACATTACTTCTCTTCATAAACTCAAGATCTAGTTTACTCATATGAAGCTCTGTCATGGCTAAAAATACAATACCAGTACCGTATTTAACCATAAAGGCCATATGTTCCGGCTTTATTTTCTCAGCTAAGACAATCAAATCGCCTTCATTCTCTCTACTTTCATCATCAACTAAAATGAACGATTTACCAGAACGAGCGTCCTCTAATACATCTTCCACAGAAGAAATACCAGGTAGACTCATTAAAGCATAAGTGGCCTGTACCATAATTTACTTAAATTCAATCTTAACTACTTTATACAATTTTTCTCCATTTGGCACTATCACTTCCACATACTCACCGACTTTTTTGCCAATTAAAGCACTCCCGAGTGGTGAATCGGTAGAGATCAACTGCTTTGAAGCATCAGCTTCATACCCACTTACAATCTTATAAACATATTCAACTTCACTGTTATCATCATTTAACATGCTTAACGTCACAGTTGTGCCAAACATTACTGAATCACCAGACAAATTTTTTACTTCTATAACTTCTGCATGTGAGAGTTTACTCTCTACCTCAATTATACGACCTTCAATAAAACTTAATCTTTCTCGTGCTGCATGATATTCTGCATTTTCGGATAAATCACCTTGATCACGAGCATCAGAAATAGCCTGTATGATAGAAGGTTTTTCTTCCTTTAACTTTTCAAGTTCGACTTGCATATTCTCAAAACCTTCCCTTGTAATAGGAAATTTATTAACAATAGATGAAGTCATAATCACTACCTAAACGCAATTAAATTGAGTAACAAAAGCACTCACAATACCAAGAACATCATTTTTTATATCATCATTAATGTCACTTGACAACTTTTTTAAAACTCCAGGATGCACAGTTTGAAAATAATTGATAAGATTGTACTCGAATTTATTGATACTGCTTATCTGTATCTTACTTAATTGATCATATAGATTAGAAAAGATATACATGAGCACTACTTGCTCTTCTATTGACATAGGTGAATGCTGTTTTTGCTTTAATAGTTCAATAAGATATTTACCCCTGTCTAACGACAATTGAACACTAGCATCAAGATCAGAACCAAATTTAGCAAAGTCTTCCAATTCTCTATATTGAGCCAAACTTAGCTTTACAGAGCCAGCAACTTTTTTCACAGATTTTAATTGTGCAGCAGAGCCAACCCGAGAAACTGATAAACCTATATTCACCGCAGGGCGAAATCCTTTGTGAAACAACTCAGACTCAAGAAAAATTTGCCCATCGGTAATTGAAATCACATTAGTTGGAACATATGCAGATACATCACCGGCCTGAGTTTCAATAATCGGCAAAGCAGTCAAAGACCCATGTCCTTTTTCATCAGACATTTTAGCAGCTCTTTCAAGCAAGCGAGAATGTACATAGAATATATCTCCAGGATAGGCTTCACGACCAGGAGGACGTCTGAGCAATAAAGACATCTGCCTATATGCCACAGCATGCTTAGATAAATCATCATATACCACCAAGCAATGCATTCCATTATCACGGAAAAATTCTCCAATAGTGCAACCGGTATAAGGTGCTAAAAATTGCATAGGCGCGCAGTCAGATGCACTAGCGACAACTACAGTTGTATACTCTAATGCTCCACTTTCTTTTAGCTTGTTTACCACTTTTACCACTGTTGAAATTTTTTGTCCGATAGCAACATAAACACAATAAACTTTTTGATTTTTTTCTACTTCGTCATTTATCTTCTTCTGATTAATGATAGTATCAAGCGCAATAGTAGTTTTCCCGATTTGTCTGTCGCCAATAATTAATTCACGTTGCCCTCTACCTATTGGAATTAGCAAATCTATAATCTTAGTTCCCGTTTGCAGAGGTTCATGCACAGATTTGCGATCAATAATGCCTGGCGCTTTAGATTCTATATTCATTTTGTTTTTGGCTCTAATTTCTCCGCCATCATCTATAGGATGGCCCAGCGCATTTACAACTCTCCCTAATAATTCATGACCTACAGGCACTTGTACAACATCGCCACTACATTTTACAACCTCCCCTTCTTTTACATCACGGTCATTGCCAAGCACAACTATTCCAGCTGTATCATGATCTAAATCAAGAACTATTCCTTCTACACCGCTTGCAAAAAATACCTTCTCACCAAACTTTGCTTTTTCCAGCCCATAAACCAATGCGATACCATCTATTACTGAAATTATTTTACCTATACTTTCCCGCTTTATAGGATTATCAAATGTCTCAACTTTTTCTCTTATTATACTTTCTATTTCGGAAAAATTCATACCGTTCTTCATACACAATTCCTTACTTTTAATATTTCCATTTTACTTAAGTCAACTAATCTATCTAAGTAACTTTTTAGCGAAGCATCGATTAAATTAAAACCATACCTAACTACGAAACCACCTAATATAGAAGGGTCAACCACATTACTGACTTTTATTATTTTACCAAGAAAGCTCAAAGATTCAGTAATTATTTTTATATCAGGTTTCTTTAAAACCTCTGCTGATTTTATAGTGATTTCCAATTCATTTTCACTTTCCCTTACAAGACTTAAGAATTTCTCTAATATAAGGATTAATAAACGGGAGCGCTTATTTGCAAGTGTAACCATAATAAACTTCACTAAGTTTTCACTCAATTTCTCATTTATAGAAAGTATTGCCTCTTTTTTCTTTGCAAGAGAAGTCATAGGATGGGATAGGTATATCAAAACATCATGTTGATCTTTAAAAAAAGCCAATAAAAATTCTACTTCTTTTCTTATAGTACCTAGCTTATTTTCTGAGACATAAAACAGCGCTCTAGCATAAGATGAAACTAAATTATTGCTTTTCATATAAAATTACCTATTCTAGTAAATCTAAATTATTTCAGCTACCACTCTTCAATCCAAGCACTTTTTATATAAATAGGTCTTCTCTTTAAGGAAAGAAAACATAAATCATATCTGACTGAATAATCTAAAAAATCAAGATTTTTACTTAAGAAATACTTAGAAGAATTTATAATAGACTGACATTGAAGATGAGATATCGGTATTTCTTTTCCAAGTAAACTTGTTTTAACTTCTATAAAAATCAGCTCCTTTTTTTTAGATACAATTAAGTCAATTTCACCCAACTTACAACGGTAACGACGTTTTATAACATTATAGAACTTGAGTTTTAAGTATACTAAAACTAACAACTCACCACAGCAACCTACAAAGTAGCGCAATCTACTTGCCATAAAAAGAACAATTACGATAATAATTAACTTTGTGTAACTACTTTACCTCCTTTTCTATTTTTACTGTAAATCTCACCTTTTGCTGAAATATCCCTATCAATTAACTCTATTACTGCCATTGGAGCGCAATCACCCTTTCGAGTACCAAATTTTATTATTCTAGAATACCCACCTTTACGGTCTTGATAACGGTTAGCTAAAACGTTTAATAATTTATCAACTACTAACTTACTATTATGAAGACGTGAAAGCAAAAGCCTTCTACCGTGTAAAGAATTCTTATTCTTAGCAATTGTAATAAACTTTTCCACATATGGACGAAGTGCTTTAGCCTTTGGTAAAGTAGTTACAATCTGCTCATGATTAATTAATGAGATAGATAGATTCTTTAACATTGATAATCTATGCTCGGTACAACGAGACAATTTACTTTTTTTTATTCCATGTTTCATATACTACCTAATCCTCATCAGTATGTTGTTTAGCTAGTTCATCTATATCTTTAGGTGGCCAATTTGGCACATTCATACCCAAAGACAAACCTAAACTATTTAAAACTAGCTTGATTTCATTCAAAGACTTTCTGCCAAAATTAGAAGTTCCTAACAGTTCAGCTTCCGTCTTTTGAACAAGATCACCTATATAAATGATGTTTGCGCTTTTCAGACAGTTATGAGACCTAACAGATAATTCCAATTCATCTACTCTACGCAATAAGACAGGATCATAGCCCAAATCTTTAGCACCATTAGACGAAGAAACTTGCGATTTTTTATAACTTACATCAGAACTAATAAAAGGCTGAAATTGTTCCTGTAATATCCTTGCAGCATAGTCAATAGCTTGACTTGGAGAGATTGTACCATCAGTTTCAATTGATAATATCAGCTTATCTTTATCAGTAACTTGACCAACACGACTATTCTCTACTCTATACGAAACCCTCTCGACAGGGCTATATAAAGCATTAACTGGAATAAAACCAATTAAATCTTGTTCACTCATAAGCTTTAAAAATTCATTTTCTTTATATTTAGTTACAGGAAGATAACCTTTTCCGTTAGCAACATATATAGTGATGTTAAGCTCTACATCTTGCCCTAGTGTACATATCACCAAATCTTTATTAACAATAGAGCATTGGTCATCAGTTTCTATCATTCCAGCTAATACTTGACAAGGCCCTTTAGCGCTCAAATTTAAGCACTTATTAGACGTGTTATTTAACTTACATCTCAACATGCCCATATTTAATACTATATTAGTTATGTCTTCCCTAACTCCTTGAATCGAAGTAAATTCATGATTCACACCTTCAATTTTTATTCCATAAACAGCACTACCGCAAAGAGAAGATAACATTGTACGCCTTAATGCATAACCTAATGTTAAAGCAAAACCACTTTCCAAAGGTTCTAGGACCACATCACTTTTTTTACTTGAATCACCTGATATTATCTTAATTGAATTAGGCTTAGTTAACTTATCTAAATTTCCACAGAAAGAAACATTATCACTATAATACATAAAATAAACCTTTCAAATATCTTATACTCTTCTTTTTTTCCTTAACCTGCACCCATTATGAGGTATTGGCGTTTCATCTGCAATTGAAGTTACAGTCAACCCACAGCTCCGAAGTGCTTTAACTGCAGCTTCTGCACCAAAACCAGGACCGCGAATTATTACAGAAACAACTTTCATACCAAATCCGTCTATTACTTTCTTCGCAGCAAAATCAGCAACCTTACCTGCAGCATAAGGTGTGGATTTTCTCGAACCAGAAAAACCACATGCACCAACAGAAGTTTGGTACAGCGTATTACCATAAACATCGGTTACATTTACAAAAGTATTATTAAAAGTTGCACGAATATGAACAACACCATTAATAAACGCTTTTATATTCTTACTAAACGTTTTAACTTTTTTCATAAAAACCCACGATAATAACAAATTTTATTTTTTCCCAGCAACAGGCAACCTAGATCTGCCTTTACGAGTTTTAGCATTAGTATGAGTTCTTTGTCCTCTCACAGGCAAACCCTTTCTGTGCCTTACTCCCCTATAACACCCCATTTCCACTAAAGATTTTATGTTTATAGCCACTTCTTTTCTGAGATCACCCTCTATGACATAATTTTGCCTAATAAAATTACTGATTTTCTCTATATCTTCATCTCGTAATTCTGAAACACGCTTGCGCTTATCAACTTCACAAGCATGACAAACTATATTCGCAGTAGTAATACCTATACCATATATATAAGTTAATGCAAAAGGAACACACTTCTTTACCGGAACATTTATACCTGCAATACGTGCCACTAATACCTCGATACCTTATTAATAATAACTCTTAATTTATACCACAAAACAACTTATAGTCAAACCAAATTACAAGAAATTTTACTTTCAATCTCTTGCATTACTCTATCAATACTCAAATTAGCGTTAATTGTTAACAATTTGCCCTTATAATACTCGCGTAAATCCTTCATCTGAAAGTAATATTCTCTTATTCTCTTATTAATTGCAGACATATTAGCATCATCAATTCTCTTCTCTAACCTCGTACTTTTACATTTAGCACAAGTAGTATTTTTAAAAGAAGATATACTATATATACTTTTACAATCCAAACATGTAAGACGATCTTTTAATCTATCAATTGCAATATTATCATCAAGCTGCAACTCAATTACAACATCAACATCCCTATTACATCTTTCTTGCAAAACTTGAGTTAAAAAACGAGCCTGGTTTAAATTTCTTGGAAAACCATCCAACAAAAAACTACCATCTATTGATGCAAGCTGGTCACACAATAATCTACATATAACTTCATCTTGAATTAAATTACCAGATTCGACAGTATCCTTTATTTCTTTACCTAATTTACTTCCGCTAGATATAATATTCCTTAATAAATCTCCTACTGAAATTAATTTCAAATTATATTTTGCTATTAATAAACTGGACTGAGTACCCTTACCAGAGCCAGGAGGACCAAAAATTGTAATAATCACTTCAGTCTCCTTGTTTTAGACTCATATTTCTTTATCCAACTGTCGTACCTATTCGAAAAAATATAAGATTGTACTTGCATAATAGTATCAGTAATAACGTTAACTATAATCAGCAAGCTCGTTCCACCAAAAATAAATGGTATATCATAATGATACCTCATAATTTCAGGTATAGTACATATTACCACCAAATACGCAGACCCAATAAATGTTAATTTGAAAACTATATCTTGAAGATAATCAGAAGTATGTTTTCCAGGCCTTCTACCAGGAATAAAACCACCATTTTTCTTAAGAAAATCAGCATTTTCCTCTGGATTAAATATAAAATTGGTATAGAAAAAGTTAAAAAATACTATAAGTATTAAGTAAGTTATGATGTACACTACTTTATTTGCCATAAAGTAATTTAAAATAAAATCAGCAATGGCATGATCCTTATAGAAACTTGCGATTGAAATAGGCGTTAATAGAATTGCATTAGCAAAAATAGTTGGTATGACACCAGATAAATTGATCTTTAATGGAATATAAGTAAAATCGTCATTATGTAATTTTTTAAACTGTTTTTTGGGATATTGAACAATTACTTTTCTATAAGAAGATTCTGTAAAAATAACTAAAAGGAGCAGTAAAAAAAACAATACTACAACAAAAAGGATAATGAATAACGACATGCTACCATTTTTATTTAATATTAACAGAGATGACAAAGCATTATGTAATTCGGATATTATGCCAGTAAAAATGATTAATGAGATACCATTACCTATACCGCTAACACTGATCTGCTCACCAAGCCATATTAAAAATACAGTTCCACCTAAAAGGCTAAAGACACCTATAGTATGAAACATAATACCAGGTTCGACTACAACTAATACTCCTTCCCTATTCATTCTTTCTAACCCTATTAGGATCGTAATTGATTGAAAGATACAAAACACTATAGTCATATAGCGTATATAAGAGTTCATTTTTCGACGTCCCAACTCTCCATCATTTTTAATTTCATTGATTCCTTTAACGGCAGAAGATAATAATTGCATAACTATGGATGCAACTATGTATGGCATAACGTTTAATGCCAAAATTGTCATTCTAGCTAAAGCGCCACCAGAAAATAAATTAAATACTCCAAAAACACCAAAACTCTCTTTTGGAAATATATCATTGATTATATCAAGGTTAATTCCAGGAATAGGTACATAAGTACCCAAACGATAACAAACTAAAGCCACTAGCGTAAAAAATATACGCTTTAATAAATCACCTTTATATAATAACGTAGAATCCAAACTATTAAATGCAAATTTACTGTTCATGATTTACGATAGTATTTCCACACTACCACCAACTGAAGTTACAGATCTTTTTGCAGCTTCCGATGCAAAATCAACATGAAACACAAATTTTTCGCTCAATTTACCTTTATTAAGAAGTTTTATTTCGCTCTTAATAGATCTGATAAAACCTAACTTATGTAGCAACTGCTTATCTATGATAGAGTCCTTTACTATTTTTTTAGCTTCTATTAAACGCTGTACATCACCAACATTAAATATAGAGTATACATTTTTGCGTATAGGCTTAAAACCTCTTTTAGGTAAACGAGTATATATAGACTGTTGCCCACCTTCAAAACCATTTATGGAAACCCCACTTCTAGCTTTCTGCCCCTTATGTCCTCTACCGGATGTTTTACCTTTACCACAACCAATACCTCTACCTAACAATTTAGGCTTTTTTTTCTTAGATAATTTGGTAAATATAGAATTTAATTTTACAGCATCATTCATACTTTACCTATTTTCAACTATCTCACTAATCTTTTTACCCCTCTTGCCTGCCACTTGGCGAGGAGATAACATAACACCAAAAGCCTTAAACACTGCACATATAATATTATGAGGATCATTTGATCTAGTAGATTTAGCTACCACATCCTTTATACCTAATACCTCAAAAACCAACCTCATTGCTCCACCAGCAATAATACCTGTTCCAGCCCTTGCAGCTCTTAAAACTATCTCACCAGAACAAAATTTAGCTTTAATATCATGATGTAAAGTTCTACCTTCACGTAAGTACACTCTAATCATCGACTTCTTTGCAGCATTTACAGCTTTCACTCTTGCTTCAGCAACCTCTGCATGCTTACCTATTCCACATCCTACCCTACCCTTCTCATCACCAACAACCACCAAAATTGAAAATGAAAATCTTCTACCACCTTTGGTAACCGTTGTTACTCTTCGCACTGAAACTAAAAGCTCTAATAAATCATTATTATTTTGTAAATTCTTTATAGCCATACTCAAAACCTTCTAAAATTCAAATCCAGAGCTTCTTAAAGCTTCAGCAAATTGAGAAATTAATCCTGTATATTTATATGCACCACGATCAAACGCAAACCGCTGCTCCAATTTCATACCAGACAGACGCTCAATCATTAAAGAAGAAACTTGCTTTATAGTTTCAGGATTGACCCTACCTTTACATATGCCCCTAATTTTAGCATCCAAAGTAGAAGTAGAAGCGATGGTGATTCCTTTTGCATCGTTAATCAACTGAACGTAAAAATGTTTATTAGACTTAAATATGGATATACGTAAACGCTCAACACCATTATTGAGCTTCTTTCTATTACGTAACTTCCTTTTCTTAGCATTACTTAAAAAATTATACAATCTTTTCATTTTAATTACTTCTTTTTACTTACAACCTTACGCGGCATAAATTTGCCTTTTATTCTAATACCCTTACCTTTATAAGGATCATATTTTCTAATTTTGCATATATCAGAAGCCACCATATAGACTTTTTGCTTATCCATACCGCGAATCACTAAATGAGTTGGCTTTATACACTTAATCTCAACATCTTTAGGCACTTTATACTTAACATTATGGCTATAACCAAGATACAAAGTCAAATACTTATCATCACACTCTGCTTTATACCCAACACCATTAATTTCAAGATTAACAGAAAAATCATTAACCATACCGTTAATAATATTATTAATATTACTTCTACAAGTACCCCACATAGATTTTATTTGATCATAATCATCGCTATTTTGATCAACAGAAAGTAATAATTGATTATCAACTACCTGACACAGAATGTTACCACACAGGCTCAGCTCCTTTTCTGCCTTAGCATTTTTTATTAATATCCTACCATCATTATATTCAACTGAAAAATCAGCAGGAATATTAATAGGTGCAGCACCTATACGAGACATATATTTCTCCTATCATTCAAAACACACGACACAAAACTTCTCCACCAACCTTTAATTTACGCGCGTTATAATCAGTCATCACTCCTTTCGATGTAGATATAATAAAAATACCAAGACCATTATATGCTTTAGAAATGTCCTTATACTTAGAATAAAAACGACAACCAGGCTTTGACACCCTAATTATGTCACTAATTACAGATGACTTTTCATAGTACTTCAACTTTACAATGAAAGAAGGTATATTACCTATAACTTCTTTTTGATAATCAAGGATATATCCTTCATCTTTTAAAATCTTCAATATAGAAGAATTTAGTTTGGAAAACAACACTATTGTTGTTCTATGCACTGCTAATTGAGCATTACGTATCCTTGTTAAAAAATCACCAATACTATCAGATAACGCCACAATATACTCCTTATATTATATTCACCAACTAGACTTTGTAACTCCTGGAACTTGCCCAAAAGAACATAAATCACGCAAAACAATTCTACATAAACCAAATTTTCTATATACCCCTCTTGGTCTCCCAGTTAAAGCACACCTATTTCTAATTTTGGTTTTAGAAGAATCTCTAGGCAATTTTTTAATCAGATTGTTTTGAGCAGCAAACCTCTCGTCAAGAGATATCTTCTTATTATTCATTATAGATTTCAACTCTTCCCTTCTCTCCTTATACTGATCGCATAGCTTCATTCTACGAAGATTCCTCTGTACCATAGATTTTTTTGCCATATATTTTTTCTCTCAATTAATCAAAAAAAGGAAACCTAAAAGCCAGTAATAACTCCTTTGCTTCTCTATCACTAACCGCACTTGTTATAACATTAATATCCATACCTCTAATTTTACTTATTTTATCATAGTCTATTTCTAAAAATGAGATATGCTCCTTGATACCAAAGGAAAAATTACCATTACCGTCGAATTGCTTCACACTAAATCCTCTAAAATCTTTTTCCCTTGGTAAAGTAATATATATCAATCTTTCTAAGAACTCATACATTTTATTTCTACGCAATGTTACTTTGCAACCTACTGTAGCACCTTTTCTAATCTTGAAACCAGAAATAGATTTTTTTGCAAAAGTTGACACAGGCTTTTGCCCAGCAATCAAATATAGATTATCAAATGGCTCATTTATCGCTTTACTATCTGCAGCAGCATCTCCAACACCCATATTAATACATACTTTAACAAGTTTAGGTACTTGCATTATATTGTCGTAATTGAATTTATCCTTTAGAGACTTTACTATACTACTTTTATATAACTCTTTAAACATATCAACCTAATCTATTACTTCTCCAGAAACTTTTGCAAAACGAACTTTTCTATCATCTATAACCTTAAACCCTACTCTAGTTGGAGTTTTATACTTAGGATCCAATGTTGCAACGTTGGATATATCAACAGCTAACTCTTTATTTAATACACCACCACTACTACCAGCTTTTGGTTTAGTATGTCTTTTATGCACATTTACGCCAGAAACAATTACTTTCTTTTTAGCATCACGTGTTATAACTTTG
Organism: Wolbachia endosymbiont of Armadillidium vulgare str. wVulC; assembly: GCF_001027565.1. Classification (NCBI taxonomy): domain Bacteria; kingdom Pseudomonadati; phylum Pseudomonadota; class Alphaproteobacteria; order Rickettsiales; family Anaplasmataceae; genus Wolbachia; species Wolbachia endosymbiont of Armadillidium vulgare. Next base: position 382,683 of record NZ_ALWU01000001.1, read on the forward strand.
ATTACCTTACCAATTTTTCTCTTATCCTTACCAGTTAAAACTATAACATCGTCACCACTTTTTATTTTAGCACTCATTATAAAACCTCAACAGCTAATGACATTATCTTCATAAAAGAACCAGATGATAACTTTTTTACTGGACCAAACACCCGAGTACCAAGCGGTTCACCTTGATCATTAATTAAAACCACAGCATTGCTGGAAAAACGAATTACAGAGCCATCAGATTTCTTAACACTATTTTTCACTCTAACAACAACTGCTTTATATACCCTTCCTTTTTCAACTTTACCTTTTGGATTAATAGATTTAGTAGATATAATAATCACATCACCTACAGATGCAGATTTCCTACCACCTAACAAGCCAATACAAAGCACTTCACGCGCACCAGAATTATCAGCTACTTCTAATAATGTATTTTTTTGAATCATATAAACACCTATTCCATCTTAGCTATTGATCACAACCCATCTTTTAGTAGCAGAAAGAGGCTTATGTTCCTGTATTAAAACCCTATCCCCTTTTTTGCAACTATTATTTTCGTCATGTGCTGTATACTTCTTATATTTTTTGATAATCTTCTTATACAGCTTATCCTTATACACTTGCAATACTGAAACCTTTACAGTCTTATCACACTCAGCCTTAGTTACAGTACCAGAAAAAATCTTCTTAGGCATTTTTTTCCTCTCTCCTTCTTATATTTAATACAGTTAGAATACGAGCTATGCTCTTTCTTATTAAGCTAAAACGTGAAACATTGTTACATTGCCCCAACTTCTTTTGAAAAACCAAATTAGTAAATTCTTTTCTCAAATTCACAAGAATTTCATGTAACTCTTGTGAAGATTTTGATTCAACTTCAAGTATATCCATTACAACTCCATTCAATCATGATTAGATACAAATTTACACTTCATAGGAAGCTTAGCAGTCGCCTTTTCAAGCGCCAATTTTGCTAAATGCATTGGAACATCACTGCTAATTTCAAATAAAACCCTACCGGGCTTAGCCTTAAATATCCAAAACTCAACACTACCTTTCCCTTTACCCATACGTACATCTGCTGGCTTTTTACTAACCGGGGTATCAGGAAAAATTCTTATCCACACTTTACCAGAGCGTTTTAACATTTTAGATATTACACGTCTTGCAGTTTCAATATGCTTAGACTGAACCTTACCTACTTCCACAGCTTTTAAGCCATAATCTCCAAAAGATAATGTACTACCACCCTTCGCATTACCCTTAATTCGCCCTTTAAACACCTTTTTATATTTACTCTTTTTGGGAACAAACATTTCAATATACCTTAACTACCAATATAAACCCAAACTTTAACTCCTATAATACCACATATAGTTTTCGCTTCACAAAAAGCATAATCTATATTAGCACGTAAAGTGTGCAAAGGCAAACGACCTTCTTTATACCATTCAGTACGAGCTATCTCAGCACAGTTAAGACGCCCAGAACAACTCACCTTAATACCTTTAGCACCCATCCTCAAACAACTTAGAATAGCTTTTTTCATCGCTCTTCTAAATGAACCCCTTTTTTCTAACTGTTGTGCAATGCTGTTTGCTATTAAAGCTGCATCTACTTCAGATCTTTTAACTCCTACTACATTCACTTCAACATTACTTTTTACTTTTTCAGCTATTTTTTGCTTTATCTTCTCAATATCTGACCCTTTCTTACCTATTATCACTCCAGGCCTAGAAGAATGTATTATTACAGACACTAAATTGACCGTACGCTCTATAACTACCTTAGAAACACCAGCATGCTTAAAAGATTTATTTATATAACTGCGAATAAATAGATCTTGATGTAATCCCTGTTTATAACCCTTTTCAGCATACCAAATTGAATTCCAGGTATTAGTATTTACTTGCAACCTAAACCCTATAGGATTAACCTTTTGTCCCATATTTTTACACTTTCCTTATTAATTTTCCATTTTTATGAATCATATAATTACCCCCAATTTTACAGTTATATTACTATAACGTTTACTAACTCTATTAGCCCTACCCATAGCTTTTGGATATACTCTACGCAAAGTAAGAGACTTACCTATTAAAATTTCTTTTATATATAAATTATCAATGTCCAATCCATAGTTATTTTGAGCATTAGCAATTGCAGAATTCAATACCTTCATTATAAAATCAGCAGCTTTTTTTTCGCAAAATCTTAATTGTATATTAGCAAAAGAAACTTTTTTATTACGTACTAAATCAGCAGCCAAATTCAATTTACGAGGAGTTGATTTTAAAACCCTAGAACCAGCCTTAACTATTACATCTCTGTTTTTCATATCAATCACCTTCTTGTTGCCTTCTTATCACCACTATGCCCAGTAAATTTACGAGTGGGTGAAAATTCACCAAATTTATGACCTATCATATTCTGATCATTAACATTAACAGGAATGTAATCCTTACCATTATAAACAGCAAACTTTAAACCCAAACAACTAGGAGGGATTACAGAAGCTCTAGAGCGAATTTTTATGACCATATTAACAAGCCCTTTCTTTAAAGCAGCTTTTACTGCTCTTATTACAGAAGGATGACAAAAAGGCGGCTTCCACACAGATCTACTCATAAATTACCCTTTTAATTGCTTTATATATTTATTACTAGGTTTGTTTTTCTTTCTAGTTTTCCTACCATTAGTTGAAACACCCCAAGGAGTAACAGGATGACGACCACCAGAAGTTTTTCCTTCTCCACCCCCATGAGGATGATCAACCGGATTCATCGCAACCCCACGCACAGTAGGTCTAATTCCAAGCCACCTACTTCTCCCAGCTTTACCTAGCTTTCTATTCTTATGATCAGAGTTAGAAACTACACCAATAGTAGCTTTACAAGAAGATAAAACCAGCCTAACTTGATCAGACCTAAGTCGCAATAAAGTATACTGACCATCACGCCCAACAATTTGCGCATAACAACCGGCAGCTCTAGCAATCGCAGCACCATTACCTGGTTTCAGCTCAATATTATGAACAAAGGAACCAACAGGTATATATTTCAATAACAAACAATTACCTGGTAGAATATCAGCATCATTTCCAACTGTAACAATATCACCAAGCTTCATACCTTGAGGAGCTAATATATAAGACTTAGTATCATCTTCTTCATATGATATCAATGCTAAAAACCCACTTCTATTTGGGTCATACTCTATTTTTTCAACTACACCCCGACCACTTCTATTACGTTTAAAATCTATCATCCTATACTTCTTCTTGTGACCACCACCCCTGTGACGAGTTGTAATTCTACCTTGATTATTCCTTCCACCACTGGATTTCTTACCAAATACAAGAGACTTTTCTGGCTTATCTTTTGATAAACCAGCTTTACTTATTAATACAGTCCCACGAGAAGACGGAGTAACAGGATTAAAAAATTTCATACCTATATTAAACACTCATTATATCTAATTTCTGACCATCTATCAAAGAAAAATAAACCTTTTTTTTCTGTTTTTCACAACCAATCACACCCCTGAAACGCCTATATTTCGGTTTTACTTTAATAACATTTATAGAAGAAACCTTAACATTAAATAGAGACTCTATTGCCGACTTTATTTGACACTTATTTACATTCACAAAAACATACAAAGAATATTTATTAAACTTCTCCCTCAAAAAAGAGGCCTTTTCTGTAATTATAGGAGATTTTATTATATTATTATATTTGATCATAATAATCTACCTTCAAGATGCTTTAAAGTATCTTTTGTTAACATCACACATTCATGATTCAATATATCAAAGACATTTAACCCAATAGGTTTGATTAAGTCCACATAATGCAAATTTCTAACAGCACGCAACAAATTATCTCCATAATTCCCAACTATCAAAAAGGAAGAAAATTTAAAATTTTTAATATATTCACACATTTCAGATGTTTTCTTCACATCAACATTTAAATTATCCAGAATAATCACTTGATTATTTAAATATTTTAGAGATAAAGCAATTTTTAAACCAAATTTGCGTACCTTTCTATTAAGAGAATAAGCATGACCCCTCACAACAGGGCCGAAAATAACCCCACCACCTCTAAATTGAGGAGATCGCAAACTCCCTTGTCTTGCTCTACCAGTACGTTTTTGACCATAAGGTTTAGCTGTTGTGCCAGAAACATCACTGATACCTTTTGTTTTATGAGTACCAACTCTTCTCTTTGCTAATTGCCATCTCACTACATCATGCAAAATACTCAAATTTTGCTTGGCAGAAAATATCAAAGGGTTAAGCTGAGCAGTACCTACATTATTATTAGATAGATTAACTAAATTACATTCCATAACTAACTCACCAAATTACTAGTATCATCATTTGCATCTAACAGCAAACCCACCGGAAAAGGAGCATCTTTATGTAAAGATTTTTTAACTGCATCTCTCACAAAAACATAAGAATTTTTAAACCCAGGAACATTGTTACCCTTTACAGCAATTATACTATTTTCATAATCAATAGATAATATCTTCATATTTTGTGCAGTTACTCTGCTATTACCTAAATGACCAGCCATTTTCTTTCCTCTGAATACTCTACCAGGATCCTGACATTGACCAGTAGAACCTTGCGATCTATGAGCAATAGAAACACCATGAGATGCCCTAAGCCCACTAAAATTATGCCGTTTCATCACACCAGCAAACCCTTTACCTACAGAATAACCCGTAATATCAAGATATTGACCAACTACAAAATGATTAATTCCCACCTTTTTACCATATTCTATTCCCAACAGGTCATTTAATCTACTTTCGTATAACTTGCATTTATTATTTATACCATTTTTCTTTAAATATTCCAACTGAGGTTTTGCTATATTTTTAAAATCTCCTGCACCTAAAATGACTGAATTGTAGCCACATTTATCTTGTCTTTTTATACCAATAATATAAGTTTCGCTGAGATGCAATAAAGTTACAGCCATGCGACTATTATCAGAGTATATAGCAGTATGACCAATATTCGTCATTAATAAACCAATTCTCCTCAGCGAATTTATTCTCTTCATTTCCTTCTCCTAAACCTTAACTTCCTTAACTTTTAGATCCACTTCCACGCCAGCAGAAAAAGATAAACCTGTAAGCATCTGCATCATAGTAGGAGTAAGATCATGCAAGACAATTAAACGCTTGGAAATTCTCATTTCAAATTGTTCACGAGATTTTTTATCAACGTGAGGAGATCTATTAACAATAAATTTAGAATCTTTTCTTGGCAACGCAATCGGACCAGATAATTTTGCACTAGACCGCTTTAATTCATCAACAAATTTTCGAACACACTCCTCTAATAAAGAACAATCGAAAGCCTTAATCTTAATGTATATATCTTGCTTCATCTCAATTATTACACTTACTCCAAAATTTCCGAAACCACACCAGAACCAACAGTTCTACCACCTTCTCTTATCGCAAAACGCAACCCCTTATCCATTGCTATTGGTGCTTGCAATTCTACTTCTACACTCACATTATCTCCTGGCATTACCATCTCCTTCCCATCTAGCAATTTTATGCTCCCAGTTACATCCGTTGTCCTTAAATAAAACTGTGGCTGGTAATTCGCAAAAAATGGTGTATGCCTTCCTCCTTCTTCTTTCTTCAATATATATACCTCCGCATTAAATTTCTTATGCGGCGTTATTGTCCCCGATTTTGCTAATACTTGCCCTCTTTCCACCTCCTCTCTCTTTGTCCCCCTTAGTAATATCCCTACATTCAGCCCCGCACTCCCCTTATTCAGCAACTTCTTAAACATTTCTACACCAGTACATATCGTCTTTTGCGTCGCTTTTAGACCTATTATCTCTATCTCATCACCTGTTTTTATCTCTCCCTTTTCTATCCTTCCCGTTACTACCGTCCCACGCCCCGATATCGAAAATACATCTTCGATTGGCAATAAAAATGGTAAATCTACAGGCCTTGGTGGAATCTCCACATATTCATCTAATTTTCCCATCAATTTGTCTATTGATTTCTTTCCATATTTACTGCTATCATCCTCCAGCGCCTTGAGTGCTGAACCAACTATCACAGGTACTTCATCCCCCGGAAATCCGTACTTGCTCAGCAACTCTCTCACTTCCATTTCCACTAAATCTATCATATCAGCATCAGCAACATCAGCTTTATTTATGTATACCACGATATATCCAACACCCACCTGCTTTGCCAGCAATATATGCTCTCTCGTTTGTGGCATTGGCCCATCAACCCCCGACACCACCAATATTGCTGCATCCATCTGTGCTGCACCTACTATCATATTCTTTACATAATCAGCGTGCCCAGGACAATCAACGTGTGCATAATGCCTTTTTTCCGTCTGATATTCAACATGCGCTGTTGCTATTGTTATTCCCCTCTTTCTTTCTTCTGGCGCTTTATCTATTTGATCATATGCTATAAAGTTCCCGTAATGTTTTGTTATTGCCGCTGTTAACGTTGTCTTTCCATGATCCACATGTCCTATCGTTCCCACATTTACATGCGGCTTGTCAAATGCTTCTACTACTGCTGTCATAATTTTAACTCTTCTATCTAAAATACAAATACATCAATAAATAATATGTTGATTTTATATAAATACAACAAAAAAAGAGCGGATAGTGGGAATCGAACCCACGTCACTAGCTTGGAAGGCTAGAGCTCTACCATTGAGCTATACCCGCACAATGGAGGAGGTAGGATTCGAACCTACGTACGCTCACGCGGACAGATTTACAGTCTGTTACCTTTAACCACTCGGTCACTCCTCCACAAAAATTTGTTAAGAGAACACTACCTTAACTCAAGCTTTTATTGTATTTAATACTAAACGCCTAAAATTAAAAAATCAAGCAATAAAACCTACCTTAATTAAAATCACGCAGATTTCATTTTATACAACACAATATTATCAATAAAACGTCTAAACAAATAGTGCGAATCATGCGTACCTGGAGCTTCTTCTGGATGATATTGCACAGAAAAGACTGGGTAATCCTTAATCATTATTCCCTCTACAGTATTATCAAATAGAGAAATGTGAGTAATTTCAACATTACTTGGAAGAGAAGCTGAATCAACAACAAAACCATGATTTTGGCTAGTGATCTCAACTTTTCCACTAATTACATCATAAACTGGATGGTTACTCCCTCGGTGACCAATATCCATCTTGACGGTCTTTGCTCCCAAAGTAATCGCAAGTAATTGATGCCCCATGCATATGCCAAAAATTGGTATTTTAGATTTTATAATAATGTCTATCTCTGAAACTACACTTTCTCCTATTTCTTGCGGATCACCAGGACCATTTGAAAGCACTATACCATCTGGATTCATACTCAACACTTTTTGAGCAAAACCTGTGCTTGGTCTGATTAATTCAACTGTACAACCAAGTTCTATTAAGCGTGAAACTATACTGATTTTTACGCCAAAATCAACGATTACAACCCTATATTTTGCATTAAGGTCACTTTTAAAATTACTATGCAAGCTGACTTTATTGGTTATTTCTATCCCATTTACAGATTTGTATTCCTTCAATTTGTCCAACGCATGCGCCTTACTCGATGAGCATATCATTCCATTTTGAGATCCATGTTCTCTCAAATGTCTCGTTAAAGCTCTAGTATCAACTCCTGATATCCCAATTACGTTATTTTTCTCTAACCAATCATTTAAACTGATATATGAAGAAGGGTGGGACATAGAAGAAAGTTCACGCATAACCACACCACTTGTAAAAATTTTCTTTCCTTCATTATCCTTATGGTTTATTCCAACGTTACCAATATGAGGAAAAGTGAACGCTATTATTTGATCAGCAAAAGAAGGATCAGTTATAGTATGCTGATAACCGGTCATACCAGTGGTAAAACAGACCTCACCTATGCACTTGCCTTTTTTACCTACTGATTTTCCCCAAAAGCATTTACCATCTTGTAAAATTAAAACTGCGTCCTGCACTTCATTATCTATTTAACTGATTCAAAACAGTATACAAGAATTTCAAATAATACGTAACTCTTTCTAAAATTCCAAATTTAACCACGAGGCAGCGAAGAACAACATGAAAAAAACTTTTAACGTGCCCTTTCATAAAATATGTTGACTATCTCCGTATTTTATATTAGATATACTCCGGCAGTTATGAAATGGAGGTTTATTATGTCAAATGAAATCCAACCTAAAAATAAGTTACTAATTGTAGGAGCTGGCTTACTATTCTTTGCGATGGTGTTCCCATCATTTTTTCTCTTAGCAAAAATAGCCATAGGATTAGCTATGATCGCAATTGCAACAATCGCGGTAAAAATTGCCTCAAAAACAATATCAAACGTTCTTGAAGAGAAGGAAGTAGGTCAAAATCAGGCAGCATAACAAACAACACAAAGTAAAATTATAAACCTAGCTATTGGATTAACATCTATACTTGTAGGAGGATTATCACTATTCATTATAGCACAAACTGGCTTAATTGCAACATGTGCAGCTATAACCGCTTTAGCTCTATACGAATATATTAAAGATGAAGAAACAGGTAAGACTATAAATGATAAATTCGATGAAATAGCTAACAACACAACTGAGTTTTGTGTGGACAGCATTGAAAAACTTATTCCATCACAAAGCTGCGGAGTGTGACCTTTTAGAAGTAATAATTAAATTTAAAAAAAAACACGGACATTGTTTTCATTAGGAAAACCCAATAAAAAATGGCCCATCTTACAGCGTTTAAGTTTGCGCTGTACAATTGCAATAAAAATTACTTGACAGATTTTGACAGCTGCTATCTCCCTCCTTTCCTGGTAAGCTATCTTTTATCCTCTCCCACTGCTCGTCCTTCAAGTCATATAGCATCTTTTACTTTTCGCAAAAGTACTATTATAATTCTATTATCTTGAATGTCTACACTGCCTAGAGACTAATCCTTTTTTCCTCTCCTTTCTTATCTTATTTTTTGTTCACATAGACTAGCATGATCAAAATTATCAACTAATGGATTTTCGCAATAACGTCAATAGCAGCTACACCTTTTAGCAGGTCTATAGTTGAATTTGAGCGTTCTATAAGTAGCAACAAATAAATATAACTTATTTTTTTCTATATAACACTGTTAGCCGAATAGATATTCGCTTGACGTTTCTATGCCTTCATTATCATTAGTAATACTCAAGGAAAAACTAAACTTAATAAGATTTGGAAGCATATTGTTGTTCCATGATTCACGTAATGCTGCTATACCTTCGTTGCAGATATCGTCATAAAGTAAATTAAATTCTTTGATATTTGAAAAACTACCATCCTTTAGCGCATTCATTAATATTACTCCACTTTCAATATCAATATCATTAGAAATTAAATCAAGTTTAACAAGATTTGGAAAGTTACCATTCTTTAACAATTTAGTGATTGCTATTGAACCTTCTTCACCAATAATGCTAGAAGTTAATTTACACTCAGTAATATTTGGAAGATTAATATTCTTTAATGCTAACCCCCTCCGGCCAACCTTTCTGCTTCATTACGTGAAATCAATGCCTCAATAAATTCATCTAGTTCACCTTCTTTTATAATCTGCTCTAATCGATGTGAAGTTAGATTAATTCTATGATCTGTAATTCTTGATTGTGGAAAGTTATAAGTTCTTATACGTTCAGAGCGATCTCCAGAGCCAATTTGACTTTTTCTCATTGTTGACCTTTCCATTTCTTTTTTTTGTCTTTCAATTTCATATAGCCTTGCTCTCAAGACTTTCAGTGCTTTAGCTTTATTTTTGTGCTGCGATTTTTCGTCTTGCTGTATTACAACTATTCCTGTTGGCAAGTGGGTTACCCTTACTGCACTATCAGTAGTATTCACTGATTGCCCTCCAGGGCCACTAGATCTGTAAACATCTATTCGTAAATCTTTCTCTTCTATTTTAAAGTCAACCTCTTCAACTTCAGGTAGTATTGCAACGGTGGCTGCTGAGGTATGTAGCCTTCCTGAGGATTCAGTTTCTGGTACTCGCTGTACTCTGTGTACTCCTGACTCAAATTTTAGCCTTGCAAAAACTTCTGTTCCGTTAATAAGTGCAGAAGCTTCCTTATAACCACCTATACCTGTGTTAGAAATGCTTATTGGCTCGAATTTCCAATTTCTTCTTTCTGGCATATTTTTGGTACATACGAAACAATATTGCTGCAAATAGCGCTGCTTCTTCTCCTCCTGTACCTGCTCTGATTTCTAATATTGCGTTTCTTGAGTCATCTTCATCTTTTGGCAATAGCGCTAACTTTAGCTTGGCTTTTACTTTTGGTAATAGTATCTTTTGCTTCTCAAAAAGTTCTTCTTTTGCTAACTCTTTTATATCATTTTCGCTATTTTCATCTTTCATTATTTCTTCTAAATCTGAAATTTCCTCTTTCAGTGTATTATATTCATCGATTATCTTGATGATTGGTCTGAGTTCAGAGTATTCCTTTGAAAGACTAATGAATTCTTTTTGACTCAAATTGGTAGGACTTTCCAAACTCCTCTCTATCTCATTAAATTTTTTTTTTAAGTCTTGTAAATTATTCTCTATATCCATATAACACAGTTTCAACTGTTTAAGTAAGTAATATATACTGAAATAAAAAATTTCTTATATCAAGCAATAACACTATAATTACCTAGGATATTTCTACCTGAACATAATGGCAAGACAGATAACATCAAGCTGCAGCTTCATATTTGGAGCTTCAGACAAAAAATCATTACCAGATGAATCAGCTCCAGAGATTGCGTTTGCTGGTAGATCAAATGTAGGAAAATCGAGTTTGATCAACTTACTGATAAATAGCAAAAAAGCTGCAAGAGTTTCCTCTAAGCCTGGATGCACTAGACAAATAAATTTTTACTCTATGTACAATGATAAGTTCAGGATTGTCGACCTACCGGGATATGGCTATTCTCGTGCAAGCAGGGAAGAAGCAATACAATACTTAAATCTAATTGAGTATTATCTAATTCAAAGGAGAAATCTAAGAAGAGTGTTTGTGCTTATAGATAGCAAGGTAGGATTAAAAGAAATAGACAAAGACTTTGTTTATTGGTTAATATGTAATAACATTAACTTTAACATTGTGTTAACAAAAATAGATAAAGTGAGTCAGGAAAGCCTAGATGCTACTCTAGAAAGCACTCAAAAGTGGATTAATAATGAGCATGTGTCAATTCATCAAATAAGCATCTGTGTTAAGCATAAAATAACCAAGGTAAGAGATGAGTTTTTCAAGTTTACAAGATAAAAAAATGAAGAGCGATGAATTTTCAAATGGTGAGATACCATTTAAGCAAAAAGCAGAAATATTACTTGAAGTGCTGTCTAGCATACCTAGCTTTGTAGGCGAAACTTTTATCATCAAATGCAGCAGTGTAACAATCTCAGATAAAACGCTGCTTAATGCTTTTGTGCATAATATTGTCCTGTTGAAACAGCTTGGTATAAATCCGGTGATAGTTCATGACGGAGAATATGAAATTAACTCAGTGTTAAAAATGCTAGGTATGAACAATAAGCTTGTAAATGGTGTCAGACTTACAGACAAAAGCACTATGAAAATCATTGAAATGGCACTATGTGGTTCAGTTAATAAAAAAATTGTTCAGCATATAAATTCTGCCGGTGGTTCAGCTATTGGATTATGTGGAAAAGATGGCAACCTCATAAAAGCTGAAAAGACAAGCACTACGCTTAGGGAAAACAGATTAAATAATATTGAAAAAATACTAGACATGGGATTTATCGGTAGACCAACTGAGATCAATCCTGATATATTATTTTTTATTGAAGAATCAGATTCTATACCAGTTATTGCACCTATCGGTTATGGAAAAAATGGAGAAACATATCATATTGATGCCGATAGAACTGCAAGTGCAATTGCAATTGCAGTTTCCGCGTCTAAAATGATAATCTTGAGTGATACGGATGAAGAAATAAACGCAATTGGCAATGGAAGAGTCTTGATTAAAAGTTTAAATGCATCAATTGATCGTGGCGAAATTAAAGGAGAAAAACTTGTTGAAAGGCTTATGGCATATACTAAAATGGTGGAAGAATGTGCTGGAGTTGTTCACATAGTTAATGGTAGAATACCTAACATTATGCTTGATTTATTTACTAAGAATAATTCAAGCATATCAATCATGGATGATTTAGTACTGCCTATAACGATATGAACGTTGGAAATTTGGGAACCACTATTTAAATATATATTTATTTTTGTTACAATATTCTTATTTCCATCATATCATTTGATGGAAATTTTCAGTCTTATGCACGACTTTATTTACATTTTTATTTGATTAAAAATTGCATTTTAGCAATAAAAAACTTATTTATTGTAGGAAAACTTGTGTTTGTTCTCACATAAAGCTATTTATGGAGTGATAATGGATGTATTATACTTACATTTCTGGTTCGGAATTTTATGCAGTTGTTTCTAACAAGATTAGTCAACAAGTTTTATTGTTTAAAGATGAGAAACAAAGTTATTATTACTACTAGTGCCATTCTTATTTTACTATTTGTTGTCAATAATGTGTTTTTGAGGAAGAATCAAACAGTTCATAGTGATAATACAACTAATAGCTTTTCAGTAAAAACTCAGGAATATACGCCACAAAACCGCACTATATATTTAAATTCTTCTGGTACAGTAAATCCCTTGCATAGGACCAATCTTATCTCAAGAACAAGTGGTCAAGTTATTGCTGTTTATTTCTCTGATGGTGAAAAGGTAAAGAGAGGTAATGTAATTTTAAAGATAGAAGATTATGACAGAGTTGAGCAAGTTGAAAAAGCCAAAGCCTTATTAAAGCAATGTGAAATTGAGTATCATTCCTCTCAAACATTGAATAAAAAAGGCTATGGAGCACAAATACGAGTGGAAGCAGCTTTTACCAGATTGCAGAGTGCAAAAGCTGACCTAAAAAGGCTAGAATTGGATTTAGAAAATACTGCAGTTAAATCTCCTATTGATGGTTATATTGATAAAATCAATGCAAACGAAGGGGATTTTGTTAATGCTGGGCAAAAAATAGCTGAAGTGGTTAATTTCGATCAAATTCTTGTAGTGTTATACGTTTCGGAGAATGAAGTAAATAAAATAGAGCTAGGCAGCACAGCTCAAATTAATTTACTGGACGGAAAAGAATTGGCAGGTGAAGTAAGTTTTATTACTAAAATTATTGAGCCTAGAACTGGATCCTATAGAGTAGAGGTAAAGGTAACTGATAATGAGATTATATCCTTGCAAGGACTTACTGCTAGTGTAAGTCTACCTTCAGGCAAAAGGTTTGCATATAAAATTCCTTCTTCAGCCTTGAGCTTAAGTGATGATGGTGTTCTTGGAATAAAGATTGTTGATGACAATAATTATGTAGTATTTACACCAATAGAAATTGTTGATCATGAAAACGATGGGGTTTGGATAGTAGTAAATAACGAAAATAAGCCTATAAAGTTAATAACATTGGGCCATCTATTTGTTAAGCCTGGTGATAAGGTTTAAGTTTGGGAACTTATTCCGAAATAATCTTTTTTTCCTTTAATAAATTTTGTAATTCACCTTTTTCATACATCTCGCGGGTTATGTCACAGCCACCAATAAACTCTCCCTTTATATATAATTGTGGAATTGTTGGCCAATCAGAAAAACTTTTTATAGACTGACGTATTTCATCATTCTCGAGCACGTTGATGCATTTAAACTTTACATTCAACTTTTTGAGAATTGACACCACGAGTCCAGAGAATCCGCATTGAGGAAAATCAAAGGTGCCTTTCATATACAACACTACATCATTTTCTGCTATATCTTTTTTTATTTGTTCAAAATTGCTCATAAATTCACCTTAATTTTAAGCGCTAGTTTCTAATTGCAATGCATGTATAGACTGACCTTCAAGAGCTTTATATACCATTCTATGTTGTTCTATTTTTGTCTTGCCGGAAAAACACTTGGAAGTTATTTTTAAATGGTAATGATCATCATCTCCAGCAAGGTCCTTAATCTTTATATCAGCATCAGGAAATGACTGTTTGATAATTTTCTCTAATTTATGAATTACAATAGTCATAAGTTTATTTTAATTATAAGTCTAAAATATGCAATTGATTATTGTGAAGACAATAGATCCAGCGTATTAAGAACACTAGCAAGACGAGATTTTAATTGATCTTCATATTCACTCCAATCTTGAATTTTCTTTCTTGCAACACCTGAGTCAATCGCGGCTTTTGCAACAGCAGGAGATACTATAGAAATTAATCTTGGGTCAAAAGGAGTAGGTATTATATATTCACGTCCATAGCTCATTTTACGACCACCATAGGCTGCAGATATCTCATTCGGCACTGGCTCGCGAGCAAGCTTTGCTATTGCATCTGCAGCAGCAATTTTCATTTCATCATTTATTGTCGTTGCATATATATCAAGTGCCCCTCTGAATATGTAAGGAAATCCCATTACGTTATTGACTTGGTTGTTATAGTCTGACCTACCAGTTGCAATTATTGCATCTGGCCTTACAGATTTTGCAAACTCAGGCCTTACTTCTGGATCAGGATTAGCAAGAGCAAAAATGATCGGGTCTTTACCCATGCTTTTTAACATCTCTTCGCTAAGCACATTTTTTGCAGATAGTCCGATGAATATATCAGCGTCTTTTATGGCATCGAGTAGAGAACGTTCTTTAGTGTCAGTTGCATATTTTTCCTTCCACTCATTCATGTCCTCTCTTCTGTCTTTGTGTATTACTCCTTGTTTGTCACATAATACTATGTTCTTAGCACCCATGGACTTTAGTATTTCCAAACACGCAATACCAGCTGCTCCAGCTCCATTCATGATGATCTTGACATTCTCTAATTTCTTTCCAGCAATATCGAGGGCATTTTCTATACCAGCTGCAACAACCACTGCAGTTCCGTGTTGATCATCGTGGAACACTGGAATATCCATCAATTCATTTAGACGTTTCTCTATTATGAAACAATCAGGAGATCTTATATCTTCTAGATTTATTCCCCCCCAACTTGGTCCAAGATACCTTACTGCATTGATGAAATCTTCTATATTTTCTGTGTCAACTTCTATATCGACTGCATCAATGTCAGCAAAACGCTTAAATAAAACAGCTTTGCCTTCCATGACGGGTTTTGAAGCAAGAGGACCGATATTACCAAGCCCAAGCACTGCAGTGCCATTTGAAATAACAGCTACATAATTGCTTTTTGCCGTGTAATCATAAACAGCTTCAGGATTTTTAGCTATTTCAAGGCATGGAGCTGCAACACCAGGAGAATAAGCAAGTGATAGATCATACTGTGTACATAAGGTTTTTGTTGGTATAATCGACACTTTACCAGGCTTATCACCCCTATTATGATACTTAAGTGCTTCTTGTTTTGCGGTATTATCTAAATCATCGTTCATTCTTATGTTTTAAGCTCGTATTTTTTAAGTATATGGAGTTTTTATGAATGTTCAATTGTAAACTATTAACTTGTGAACTCGATTGTATTTCTATATAAATTTATCTACTACACAGCAGCCAAGCAACAAATTGCTGGTTACACCAAAGAGAAACTCATTCATTCAGAAGAGCTACTTGAGATCATAAGAGAACAGCTAAATAAGGATGATGTGAGGATTTTAACTGATACAATTGAGGTGTAATATTATTCCAGTGGATATTTATGCTAAGCACAATCAGAAGAAATAATTGAAGGAGAGAGGAACCCTGAAAAACTAGCTGAATTTAGAAGTTCGAATATGAAGAACGATAAACATACTATAGCAAAAGCATTAACAGGCGATTATAGAGAAGAACACTTGTTTGTATTGAAATAAGAATATGCAGCATATACTTTTTTTTCAAACCGAATGTGATAAAAGCATAGAAAATTACTATAAAACATTTGAAACAAAGTTGAATGAGAACGGAACATTGAATAAAATAAAAAAGCGGAAGCAGAAGAATAGTCCAGATTTTGCCGTAGACGAAGATTTATATCTAATAACGGGAATGGATTTTACTAAAGTTCCAGGACTTGATGTATTAAGTGTACAGGCTATCATTTCAGAAATAGGTATAAATCACAATAAATGGCAGACAGAAAAGCATTTTTCTTTATGGCTCGGGCTGAGTCCTGGTAATAAAATCACTGGAGAGAAAGTGTTTAGCACGAAAACTTGTAAAGTCGTAAATCGTGCTGCAAATGCCTTACGGCTTGCTGCACAATGTGTATCAAAAAGTAATACTGCTCTTGGTTCACAATGCAGAAAGTGGAAAAAACGACTGGGAGCTCCAAAAGCGATCACTGCTATGGCAAGGAAATTAGCATGTATCTTTTATAATATGCTAAAGTATGGACAAGAGTATGTCGAAAAAGGAATTGATTCTTACGAAAAACTTTATCAAAACAGGGTTATGAAAAATCTGAGTAAAAAAGCTTCTGAATTTGGCTATATCCTGGTAAAAAAAGATGAGTTAGTTCAAGGAGTTTCTTAGGAGAGCCTAGTTTCTTGATTTTAAACCACTTTATTAAGATTAAGTGGGACTAGTGCGATTCGAACGCACGGCCTTCGGATTAGGAATCCAACGCTCTATCCTACTGAGCTATAGCCCCGTGTCTTCTACTATTTATGCAAAATTATAGCAAAAAGTCTCTAATCTTCCTAGTTCTTCTGTACAATTAATTCATAATAGTAAAAAATATTTCTGTATTTTTTGAGTGTAATACTGTTATATTTAATAACACGGTTCCAATTGAAAGATTAATGCTAGTTAACAATATTAGTTATTTTTATAATAATCAAGATGGCTTTGCTTTAAACGATATAAACATTAAGGTAAAGAAAGGAAGTATTGCCTGTTTACTAGGACATTCTGGCTGTGGCAAGTCAACAATTTTAAAATTAATCGCAGGAATAGAAAATCCAAAATATGGAACCATTATTATAAATGATAAATTAGTTGCAAGTAACAAAGTATCAATTGCGATAGAGCGTAGAAATATCGGATTGATCTTTCAGCATTCTGCATTATTTCCTCATAAAACAGTAATAGAGAATATAACTTTTGCTATTTGCAGTCCTTCTAAGAAAGAAAAATACTTTACTGCATTGGAAATCTTGAAGCTATTTAATATAGAAAAATATGAAAACATGTACCCTCATGCTTTATCAGGAGGACAGCAGCAATTAGTTGCAATAGCAAGAGTAATGGCACAAAATCCTGATGTTGTTTTGCTCGATGAACCATTTTCTAATTTAGATATACTGCTCAAATACCGAATAAGACAACATATATTGTCATTTTTTAGAAGTAAAAATATTCCTGTACTCATGGTAACTCATGACCCACAAGAAGCGTTGAAAGTTGCAGATTTTATTTATGTAATGAAAAACGGTAAAATTATTCAATCAGGAGTCCCCAGCTATATATATAATAGGCCTAAAGATGATACGTTAGCAAAGTTTTTTAGTGAGCTTCCTCTTACTCTACAGCTAAACGAAACCTAATCTCTTCAAGCTAATCTGAAGCTGTTATAAAATAGATCGAAAAATTTTGACCTATAATTAAATAAAGGTGATATAATTCATGTGTTACTTGGCTTCAGTCAGGTTTTAATATCTAAAAGTTAATATTTTCAATGGAGGTGAAAATGAGTTTAGGACCATGGCAATTGTTTTTAGTCTTAATAATAATCTTAGTTCTGTTTGGTGCAGGCAGACTACCGCAAGTTATGGGTGATTTAGGAAAAGGCATTAAAAACCTTAAACAAGAACTTAAGGATTCAGAGAAACTATCATCTAACGAGCCAGATCGTTAGCGTCTCCATACTCCATAACACGCACTAAGGTGCGTGTTATTTGTTCAAAGTATCGCTATTTTCTACTTAATTCTTTCCTCTGGTTTTTCTAATACCGTTAAAATGCTTTATAGAAATTTTCGCAATCACTTTATATGACATACAAACAAGTTCTGTAGTGAAAAAAATGCAATCACTGTTATTAATAAATTTTTATGTGTATTACGTTGATAATGTAGAAATAAAGTTATTTAAATGTGAGGTATGAAAATGAGTAAAAATAACAATCAACAATACAAAAACTATTCTGAAGATTATAATGGTAAAATAGGTATTGACACTAATGGACAAAAGTTTCAATTAATCAAAAACAACTCAAATCCTGTATACAATTATGAAGTTCGTGATATGGATGGGAATCATATATATAACATTAGAGAACAATGTATACCAAAATTCTTTAATAAGATATATAAGCCTGCAGAGTCAAAGATTTTTGATAAAGCACCAGAAGCTATAGAGGAAGTATTACCAAAAGTATTTTCATTTCAAGATGAAGATATAAAATATAACATAAGGTATGACGACATGTCATCACAAGAGAAATTCCAAATTCAAAAGGACATTCATACTGCTTATGAAAATTTTAAAAAATTGTTTGATGTAAACAAACCTGAAACAACTTTAAATTTAGAAGTTAATGTTTTTAACAACAAGAATGATTACCAGAAATATAATGAATTAGCTGGCATTGACGCAGATAATGCTTATGGTGCAACTGATGGTAAAGCGATAGTAGTATACAAATTTGCCGGTATGGACTTTGTTTTAGGTCATGAGCTGGGCCATGTGTTCCAAAATGAGCTATTAACAAGTATGAAGAATTCATTAGACTCTGAATTAGTTGGAAATTTGATTGGGAGTCAAGTAGAAAAAGAAAACAAAAAAGATATAGATAGTGGAGAGATAAAAGAATATCAAACTGAAGAGTATGAAAATCCAGCTCATAACAAGGCATTAGAGCTTAGAGAAAGCAATGAAGATGATAAAAAAACAAATATAGTGGAGGAAGAGGAAACAGAAGGAGATAAACTATATAATAACAAAGAACTCTATAGAGAAAAAAGAGAAGTGCAAAAAGAAGCTGCTAAGCTAGATGAGAATACAGAAGAGAGTCAATCTACACAAACAAGTGAACCTGGTATATTTTCATCTCTTTTTAGAAGTTTTATATCATGGGTGTTTGGTACAGGAGAAGAAAGTGAATCTATCGAATTGTCGCAGAATTCATTGTATTCTGCTCAATTAAGTAATGACTTGGACGAAAGTCATTATTCTCAATCAGATACTAATAATATACTATAACTTTTTTAGGTAGTTTAACCCTTGCGTTATATACACGCAAGGGAAACCTGTTTGAACTTCATCTCCACCAACTGCAAGTATAATGATAAAATAAAGATGTGTATTGAAACAAAGCAATAATTGTGTTATGAATTATTTTTACTAAAAGGCAGCTGTGCAAAAAAGTGAGAAATTAATTAAAAGTAAAAAATTGGCTTCCGATATTCTAAAAGAGGTTGCAGATACTAATAACAATGCTAGTGATAAAGTAACATTATTCGATATTAAGACAGCTTTGCATGAGCGCGGTTTTGGTATTTTAATAATCATCTTCTCCTTACCACTATCGGTACCTATACCTGTTCCACCTGGCTACACAACTATTCTTTCTATACCTTTAATCTTATTTGCGCTGCAGCTTCTATTTGGGTTTGATTCTCCTTGGATGCCTAATTGGCTAGAAAGAAAATCTTTTCAACGTTCAACACTAGCTCTTGTGGTAGAAAAAACTTCACCTGCATTAAAAAAAATAGAAAAGTTCATGAAACCAAGAATGTCTTTCATTTTTTACGGGCCTGGCGAAAAAATTTTAGCTTTTATAATGCTGCTTTGTGCATTATCAATAGCTCTTCCATTACCTCTTACTAACTTTATTCCCGCAATTGGCACAACTCTCATTTCACTGGGTATTATGAGCAAAGATGGACTTCTCTCTATACTGGGGGTCTTATTATCTTTATGTGGGCTATTACTTACTCTTGTTGTCATAGTCAAAGGACCACAACTTATAATCGGAGCATTTTCTTTTCTAAAAAGTTTTATATATGGTTAGGCTTTACAACACTTTAACAAAAAAAAAAGAGTTCTTTATACCAATCAATCAAGATCATATAAAAATGTACGTTTGCGGACCAACAGTATATGACAAGGCCCATATAGGCAATGCACGTTCTATTGCTGTTTACGATGTGTTATTTCGACTGCTTAAATTTTGTTATGGTAAAGTTACTTATGTGCGCAATATAACCGATATCGATGACAAAATAGTCAATACAGCAAATGAGAAAAGTAGTAATATAGAAAGTATCAGCGCATATTATACCAAAGCTTTTCATGAAGACATGAGAAGCATAAATTGTGCAGAACCAACATATGAGCCAAAAGCAACAGAAAACATAAATAATATTATCAAGTTAATTAAGTCTTTGCTGCAATCTGGTCATGCCTATGAATTCAATAAACATGTATATTTTAGTATAGAGTCTTATCCTGAATACGGTGCATTATCAGGAAAAAAAATTGATGAATTGGATCATGGCAGTAGAGTTGAAGTTGATGAAAGTAAAAGACATCCAGGAGATTTCGTACTGTGGAAACCTGCAAATGATACTGACTATAAACTTTCAAGTTACTGGAGTAGCCCATGGGGAGAGGGAAGACCGGGATGGCATATAGAATGTTCAGCAATGTCATATGCTTACCTTGGCAAAGATTTTGACATTCATGGCGNCGGTATAGACTTGCAATTTCCTCATCATGAAAATGAAATCGCTCAGAGTAAGTCTGCATTTGCTGGATCAATTTTTGCGAAATATTGGATACATAACGGTTTTCTTACGGTAAATGAAGAGAAAATGAGTAAATCCTTACTTAATATAGTTAAAGTAAGGGATTTGCTAGATAGTGGAATAAAGGGTGAAGTAATACGTTATGCGCTGCTTAAAACTCACTACAGAAAACCACTTGATTGGACAGAAAATGTCATCTCTGAGTCGCAAGAAACTTTAAACAAGTTTTATCGATTATTACGTGGTACATGTGTTGAGGAAAGTAATGCGGAAGTCTCTAAAGATTTTATAGAGGCTTTAAAAAATGATTTAAATATTCCTGAAGCTTTGGCTACATTGCATGAAATGGCCACAGAGATCAATAAAACGAGTAATGAAAATGAGAGGCTAAAATTAACTGAAAGTTTTATCAAGACTGCACGATTTATTGGTCTTCTCGAATCAAGTTATCAAGAGTGGTTCACTGCTGGTGTGAGTCATCAAGAAATAGAAAGATTGATAGACTTAAGAAAAGTAGCAAAACAAAACAAAGATTATGATACTGCAGATAAAATAAGGGAGCAGTTGAAACAAATGGGGGTTACAATTTCTGACAATGAAGACGGTACAACGACTTGGTAAATTCATATGGAAAATTATCTGCTGTTGTTCACAGATAGACTAGTATCATCGCTTATCTTACCCATACATCAAGGTTTTGTACTTTACACTATGTTATGCTTTAGGTCACATTACAATCCACTACTTATATTACTTTTTGGAGTATTGGGATCCAGTCTTGGTGGAATAGCTAACTGGTATTTAGGTAGAATAACAATTTTTATCAGGAGATCATACCACAAATTAGAGAACGAAGATAAAACACCAAAAATCGTAAGGAATCTACTGATCTGTACAGTTGCATTATTTTCGTGGACACCAGCGCTTGGAAGTGTGATTGAGATTTTATCCGGTTACTTCAAGTTAAACCTTTATATTCTTGTTCCCTTAATTATTTTATCTAACTTCCTCTGTTTGTTGTATCTAATATTTACCATTTAGCGTAGTGATCAACTCGCTTGTAAACATATAGCTTCCTAATAAACATTTAAGAATTATTGAACAATCGAAAACATAATCAATAGCACAACTCAGCATCCTCCTACTTTATATGTTAAATTAAGTCTTACAAAGTAGTAATATAAAAACGTATAGAAAAAGAGGAACCGTTTTCTCCTACCTTTTATTATTTAGTGCATATCAAATCTACAACAAACAAATTTCCTTCCGGTCATATCGAGCTAAGTTTCTTTTTCACACTACCTTTTAAAATGCTTTCATTAGTTTTTGTCATAATACGATCAAATACTCCTAATAATCTCTTAAGTAAGCTTGGAGTTAGCGAAGAGATAGGATTAACAGATACGTTATTGTTCTTATCATCACCATTTGCTTTGTAGTCTATTGAAATAATCCCCCTACTTTTCCCACCAGTAAGAAGTTTTCCGATTATAGGGATTTTTAACAAAGATTTGTTAATTGAGTATGCTGGTATTACTTGTCCTTCAACCTGGAATTTATAATCCTTAATATCGAGCCTGCCACTAGTGCTAATGCCCAATTCCGCTCCTTCAAGCCAAGACTCTTCAATTTCAATAGTGCCATCTTTATATGAAAAAGGTGCATTACACTTATAAAAATGCACACCTTCGTTTTTTATAGCATTTACAATACCAGGCAGCGAAGACATCGATAGTAAAGTAGTAAGCAGTGAAGCATCTTTGATATAGAAATTGCTGATAGATAGCATGCCGTAATGTTCCCCTTTTTCTCTCTGAGAAGATAGATAAAAAGATAATTTGCCGTCTTTAATTGATTTACCAATACCTAAAGAACGCAAAAGCATACCCGAATTATCCGAATATATTTCAAGCCCTATTTCACTATATTCTGCTAGTATATTACTGTTATCTTCCAAAAACTGTCCTATAAATTGACTTCCATTGCAATTACCTTTAGTGCAGGTTACATTCAGCTTAGCATTTTTGATCACAATGCCTTCTTTCATGATGACATTGTCAACATTCATATTAATTTCTACATCTTTGTTTAATCCATGATTGTTTTTGCCAAGCAAACCTAAAATATCACTTAAGTTGATTTCCTTGCCATAAATAGTTACGGCGTTTTTCTCTTTACCCAGCTCAATTTCTACATTAAGATCGTTGCCTGGCAATTCAAATTTGCTAGAACTTAAATACAAATTTCCATCCTCTACTTTTCCGCTGAACTTCATGTCTAAGTCATTTCCTACAACGTCTAGTTTGTCTATTAACAACTCACTTGCTCCTTTTAACTTTACAGAGAACAAAACTTTATTGTGATCTTCAAAGCGATTTTTCCACCCTAAATAACTTGAACGTGATTTAAGCTCTGATAAATCTATACTACCATTAATATATCCCGTTTTATCTTGATTTACCACTGATTCTATATTTACATTGATGTAGCCATTATCGAAATTAAGTACTTGAGCAGGTAAATCTCCGATTAAATTCCAGGCGAAACTTTCATTTTTGTTGCTACTTTTCAGGTCAAATAATAGCTGTGTGTTATTCACCATGCCGCTACCATTTAAATCTATAAAGTCACTACCAAAATCGAGCTTAATATCATATTGACCAAGACTTTCATTATAAGCAACCAAATTGTCAATTTCAGAATGAAATTTGGCCAAAAAATCTACCTTTTTGTCACTAGAGTTTAGATTAAAGATGCGAAAATTAAATACAGATTTTGCTATTCCATCTATCTTGTCCCTTGTAACCTTAATCATGTTGTCCAGCTTAAATCTTATAGGCTCATACAACCCGTAAGCATCACTTGTGACCTTACCATTGATAACTAGAACTGA
This sequence comes from Wolbachia endosymbiont of Armadillidium vulgare str. wVulC, assembly GCF_001027565.1. NCBI lineage: Bacteria > Pseudomonadati > Pseudomonadota > Alphaproteobacteria > Rickettsiales > Anaplasmataceae > Wolbachia > Wolbachia endosymbiont of Armadillidium vulgare. Next base: position 406,392 of record NZ_ALWU01000001.1, read on the forward strand.
CTCTTCCTTATCGAGAAAGTTCATTTCAACACTACCACCATCAATAGTGAAATTCTGAAACTTAGCGCTATTTACAGCAATTGTGAGGTTGTTATTTTTGAGAATTAGATCACCATTTAATTCTCTCACTTGCTCAAAATCTTCATCAAATCTGACGCTGCCGTTTTCTATATCGGCAACAATTACGACGTCTGATAGATCATCATTAACTAAGCTGTTAATTTTGCCGTTGAAACTTATGATTGTATTTACAATATCCCCATCAATATTATCACAATACCATTTTTTAAATCTATTGTTCACTATACCATCTGGTACATAAGTACATAAATCTTTTGCAACAAGTCTACTAATGTTAACTCTAAACAAAGCATGATTTGTACTAAAGTTCATTTTGCCCATTAAAGAGAGATACGTGCCGTTTAAGTTAAAATGAAAGTTTTTTACACTAATTACTCCATTACTATATGTCAAATTTACATTTACATTAGTTATAGCTAAGTTTTTATTCTGATGATTATCTGTGTTTAATATGTATATGTTCCCATCTACAACTTCATCCTTTCCATTAATTTTCATTGAAAAGCTTCCTTTGAAGCCTACATCTTTGTCTAAGTTTTGAACTAATGTGGAAAACTTGCTAAATAGTTTCAGTTTTAGGTTATAAAATCTCCCATACACATTCAGTAAATTATTGCGATTTTTTATCGTAATAGATAAATCATCTAGAAATCCCTTTTCACCTTTTGTATAAACACGAATGTCTAAAATATTAAAATCTTCTCTTTTTCCGATATATAATTTATCAATAAAAAATTCATCTTCTGTGTTTTCGTTGATAGCAATGTTAGTGATTTCAATTCTTGAGTCTGCATTTAAGTCAAAAAAGAATTTCCTTATTGTTTTTACTGAGTTTTGCAGATTGAAGTTTACTGCTTTAAAGTCAGCTTTTTTCTGATTGATACATACATGCACATTATCAGCTGAAACTTGAGAGAAATTTATGCTAGTTTTAAATAGAGAACTTAACTTAAAATGTGCGGAAAGCTCAGGTATTTTTATAGTAAAATCAGGATTTGTTATTTTTAAATCTGTAATGACTAGTTTGCCATCTTTCTGCCAAATAACCGAGGTACTCTCCATGTTGACATCCGAATTGGCAAATATTTTCGATATTTTTTTCTTTGTGTAAAAATTAATATAACTAATATTAATTTCTAAAGAATCCTCACCTTTAAAAAAGATAAAGAAGCAAAATATGAATAATAAAATTATAGAAAATGATATAGTGATTTTTTTAAGCATCGATTATTGCTTTTCTTGCTAAACTGTCGGCCTCCTCGTTATATTTATCACCATTATGCGCTTTCACCCACTTCCAGTTAATCTCGTGTTGCAAAGCAACATTGTCCAATTTTTTCCATAATTCAATATTTTTTACTGACTTCTTATTACTTGTCTTCCAACCGTTCATTTTCCACTTACTTATCCACCCTGTTATACCATATTTAACATAAAGGCTATCCGTATACAAACTGATATTACAAGGAAATTTTAATACCTTCAGTCCATTGATCACCGCTGTTAACTCCATTTTATTATTTGTGGTATTTTCTTCTCTACCATAAATATCCTTTCTATGATTTTGAAACAATATGATCGCTGCCCACCCTCCTGTCCCTGGGTTACCAGAACATGCTCCATCTGTGTATATTGTCACTTCCTTTTTATTCATCTTTAACTGTAATGAATTAATAAAGTATAACGTTGCTTCTATAAAATCACAATTTTTATAGATATAGAGGCAATTTAAGCCTAACCTTTAAATTTTATTGTAGAAACAAAAAAAAGTGCTACAACGAGCATTATTAGAAGAGAAAGTAAAAGATAGTTTTTGTGTTCTTTCATAATCAAAATAAGTCAATAGAACAAAAAATAATACTAGCAAACAGAAAAAATAGATAAGAAATTGAGTAAGAAAACATTTTTTTCTGCGAGCTATGACTCTTAAGCCTTATAACGGATGCAGCAAACCAAATAAAAACACAACCTTCAATAATTGCCATACTTAGGTAAATCAGGGTCTTTTTCAAAAATAATGCTGGAAATAAGCTAATTAATACCAGCAACACGCTGTAGATTAATATATACTTTCTTGTTTTTTCCGGGCCATGGATAACATTAAACATTGGAATCGATGCTTTTGCATAATCCTCAGATCTATTTAAAGATAGAGCCCAAAAATGTGGTGGAGTCCACATAAAAATTATTAAAAATAAAACGAAACTTTCCCAACTTACAGAGTTAGTCACAACTGCCCAACCTATCATTGGAGGAAAAGCACCTGCTGCACCACCGATAACAATATTTTGTGAAGTGCGCCTTTTGAGCCAAACTGTATACACGAAAACATAAAATAATATGCTAATTGCAAGCAGAGTAGCAGAAACATAGTTCACTGCTATTGCCATGATAAATACTGACAATATCCCAAGAGTTATACCAAACTCAAGCGCGCTCTCTGCAGAAACTCTACCTGAAGGTATAGGGCGATTTTTTGTTCTCTCCATAAGTAAGTCTATGTCTCTGTCATACCACATATTTATCGCACCTGCAGACCCTGAGCCAAGAGCAATGCATATCAGAGATATTAGTGCAAGAAAAGGATGAATGCTACCTGGCGCAGCAATGATTCCAGCAACTGCAGTAAATACTACAAGGTACATTATCCTTGGCTTCAGCAAATGCCAAAAGTCCAATATTGTCGATTCAACGCTTAACAAAGCACTTATGTACACTTTATTTTACCACTGGTGGCTTTTCAAAAGTATGAAAAGGTGGTGGTGAAGATACCGTCCATTCCAAGGTATCACCTCCCCAAGGATTATTTCCAGTTTTTTTACCCCATTTAAAGAGATGTATAACTATAAATATAAAAAACATAACTGAAACAAAGGACATATATGAGCCAATTGAGGATATATAATTCCAAGGAATAAACGCATCAGGATAATCTGGTATACGCCTTGGCATACCAGCTAAACCAAGAAAATGCTGAGGTAAAAAGGTAATGTTAGTGCTAATGAAAGTGAGCCAAAAGTGGATTTGACCTAAGCGCTCATCATATTGTTTACCTGACATTTTGCCTATCCAATAATAAAAGCCAGCGAAGGTTCCGAATAAGGCAGCCAGTGACATAACATAATGGAAGTGAGCAACAACATAATAGGTATCGTGCAAAAGCTTATCTATTCCACCATGAGCAAGAATTATTCCGGTTATGCCACCACCAACAAACATAAAAATAAAACCTAGTGCAAATAGCATTGGTGTCTTAAATTCAATCGCCCCACCCCACATAGTTGCAATCCAACTAAAGACTTTTACACCAGTTATAACACCAATGAAAATTGTGCTGGTGCTAAAAAATATAGCAGCATCTTCGCTAAGCCCAACAGTAAACATATGGTGAGCCCAAACCATGAAGCCAAACGCTGCTATGCCTATCATTGCATAAACCATTCCTTTATAGCCAAATACTGGCCTATGGGAAAAAGTTGATACGACTTGGCTTATGATGCCAAATGCAGGAAAAATAATTATGTAAACTTCTGGATGACCAAAAAACCAAAACAGATGTTGAAATAACACAGGATCACCGCCACCAGCAGGATCAAAAAAGGAAGTACCTATATTACGATCAGTGAGCAGCATAGTTATAGCACCAGCAAGTACCGGTAAGGCAACAATTAACATAAATGACGTTAGTAAAACAGACCAAACAAATAGTGGCATCTTAGTGAGTGACATGCCTTTTGCACGCATATTGAATATAGTGACTATAAAGTTGATCGCCCCAACAATTGATGACATACCAGCAACATGAAGTGCAAGTATAGCAAGATCAACTCCTGCACTTGGGTGAGACATAATTTGCGACAAAGGTGGATATAAAGTCCATCCTGTTCCAGGACCTTCACCTGCAAACACCGAGAGGATGAGCAAAATAAAAGATGACACTAATAACCAAAAACTTAAATTATTCATACGAGGAAATGCCATGTCTGGCGCACCAATCATGAGAGGCACAAACCAATTACCAAATCCTCCCATTAGAGCTGGCATTATCATAAAAAACACCATTATTACTGCATGTCCTGTAACCATCACGTTATATAATTGATAGTTACTGTTAAGTATATTAATGTGCATTAGTTGAGTACGAATAATCACTGATAATAATCCACCAATAATTCCAGCTAATATGGAGAAAACAATGTACAGTGTTCCTATGTCTTTATGGTTAGTAGAAAATAGCCAACGTCTTATACCTTCTGGTACATCACTCATATTTATACTCCAAATTTAACTCACTAATTTTTTATTTTCGATCCACTTATTAAAATCCTCTTTACTCACTGCCTCAACAACAATTGGCATAAACCCATGGCCTGGACCACACAATTCATAACATTGCCCATAATAAATACCGCGCTTTGTAACATTAAACCATGCCTCATTTAGCCTACCTGGTATTGCATCAATTTTTACACCAAAAGCCGGTACTCCCCAGCTATGTATTACATCTCCTGCTGTCACTTGCAAACGAACGTTAGTATTGACAGGTAAAACAACGTTATTATCAACAGAGAATAGTTTCAAATCCCCTTCGATAAAGTCGTCTTTTCCTTTAATATAGCTGTCAAATGAAACACCTTGATATTCTGGGTACTGATAACTCCAATACCATTGATGGCCAATAACTTTCAGTGTAATGTCAGCTTTTGGCACTTTCTCCTGTAGTTTAATTAATTCAGCATTTTTAAAAGCCAGTACTCCAACAATAATCGTTGGTATAACAAACCAGACAATTTCTAAAAAGATATTATGACTCGTTTTACTTACATTTTTCACTTTACTCTTACGAAAACGAAATACTACATAAGCAAGCAGTGTCCATACAAAAAGCATGATTGCAATCATTACACTCATCACAAACGAATGTGACTTAACTACAACCTCCATTATCTCAGTTGCAGGTGCAGGAAATCCAAATTGCCAAGAAATAGGAGCAGAAGCAGCTGATATGTTTGAGTAAAACATTATCAATAATGCAAATAACTTCACCATATTTTTTGCTGTAAAACTAACTATATAATAGTATATATAAACTTACTATGCAAATAGAGATTAATGATGATTAATGTTTTTTTAGCATTTAATAAGTATAATAATACAATACTAACTTGAGGAAAAAAGCATTTACATGAATCTATTTTAAGTTAAAATATTATAATGTTTTTGATTAAGTATTTACTTTAAGGAAATTCTATAATAAGTTTAATAGTGTCTGTTACTGCTAATAACCCTCTAGCCTCACACCTAAAAGCAGTAACAGACACTATTAAACTTTATTGCAAATTTACTTATCTATAATTTATTGAGATAAAAACCTTAATAACCCCTTTTAATAACATTATTCCTTAGTTATATTATATACTTGAGTTTACTAACTAACCTTTAATATTCACGTTAGCATCTACATCTTGAACCAAAGTTTTACATATTATAGAAAATAATTATAAAAGGATACACTACTTGTATATAATTTTTTTTTGCATATTAAACTGTGTAAGCAAACTTTTTAGAAAAGCCAAATAAACTACCTCTCTATGAAAGACTTGTCGACTGTTGCAAGTATAGGCGTAAACAAGAATGATAAAAGAGTACGAGATTGAGTAACTATGTACACTTCTGCTGGCATACCAGGGTATAGGTATACATTTTTAAATTGAGCAAGCTCTGACTTCGGTATCACTACGCGCACTGAATAATAACGCCCTAGTCTTGGGTCATCAAGAGCATCAGGAGAAATATGACTTACTATACCACTAATTAAACTTAAACGACGTGCACTGTAAGCACTCAGCCGGACTTTAACCTTTAGTCCTTCTAGCCCATCAATAGAGACTATGTTGCTATCTTTCTTTTGTGCTGACAGTATCTCTTCTATGTTTCTGGTCTGAATTTTAGCATCTATTATTAGGTCATCATTCGATGGCACTACGCTCATGATCGGAACTCCAGATTGTATAACACCACCTTCAGTATGGTATCTTATATCTGTAACTATCCCATCTTGAGGAGATTTAATTATCGTACGTGCTAATGAATCTTCAGCAACCATCAGCCTCTCTTTCAAGTCTGCAATAGATGTGCTAACTTCCTTAAGTTCAGCGTTTGCTCTTTCTTGAGAATCGTTTGTCACGTTTATAATTTCTAATTCTTTCTCTCCAATTTTTTGCTGCGCTTGAGATATTAGAGTACGGTAATGCCCGACTCTGCCCTCAATTTCAGCAAACTGCTTTTCTAAAGCTAAAATGTGCGGTTTGCTTATATGGCCACTATCAAGTAATTGTCTTTTTGTTTCCAACTCCTCAGTTATCAAGTCATATTGCTTATGAGCTGCATTTAGTTGAAAGTTTAGCCCTGCCAATTCGTCATTTAACTGCTTTATACGCTGTTGTAATATATCTGTTTTTCCTAATATGCTCTTTCTCTGAGAGTTGAATAACTTCACTTGATTTCTTATCACTTTATTTACAAGCTCATCGTCAGATAATCTTTTAACCTCATCAGAAAATTCGAGTGTGTCTAAATCTACTCTGATTGCAAGAAGCCTTGCCTCGGTTGCCAAAAATGATAAAAGCTTTTCTTTGATAATACTTAAATTCGCCTTCTCATTAACATCGCTTAATAAAACTAAAGGCTCATCTTTTTTAACTGCTTGGCCCTCTTTTACTAAAATTTTGCTTATTATTCCTCCACCCAAGTGTTGAACTATTTTCCTATTTGAAGATACAATAACTTCTCCACTTGCATGCACTGCCCCGTCAATTGGAGCTATAGCCGACCAAATACCGCCTATTCCAAAAAAGATGAGTATCACCACTAAACCAAAAAACAGTGGTCCCCATGTGACTTTCAGTACTTCATTTACGTTATTACTTTCGCGTTTAAAAATAAAATTTACTATTGCATCGATCCATGCAAACGTCTTATCCAAAAATTTTGGATATTTTTTCTTTCTATTTCCTGCTCCTTGCATATCTATATCATCACTGCCAATCAGGCCTGTCAAAGAAAATCCAGCACCAAGCTTTTTTAACTTACTCATTATAATACTACTGTGAATTCGTGTTAACTAGGATAACACACAAAAACAAAGAATCTATAATTTAAGCACTTTACTTAGACTGTGAAACATCAGAATAAACTATTTAGTAACAATTATTATGTTAGCGTTCGAGCTCTTATTAAGCTAGCACAAGCTAGGCTAGTAAACGTAAAGAGTAAAAATCAAAACGGTTTTACAACAACCATAATAACTATAACTATTATTAACACTGTAACTGCCTCATTTAAAACGCGAAAGTAAACGTGGGTTTTTTCATTTGAACCCATTACAAAACTTTTCCTATGCATTGCAAGTAGCCCATGAATAGCAAACATAAAGAGTAATGCTAGTGCTTTTACATGGAACCACCCTTCGCGGTATGCTTCCCTGATAACCATTAGTGTAATTCCAAGACCAAGTGAGAAAAGCATTGCAGGGTTTATGATATATCTAAGTAGTCTCTTTTCCATTGTTTGAAGCAAGCTATCATTTTCTGACCCTGGTTTTACAGATGCATGATAAACATAAAGTCTTGGCAAATAAAGCATACCTGCCATCCACATAATGACGGAGATAATGTGAAAAGCTTCAAGCCAGTGGTAATAACCCATTGAAATTTATTACAAAATGTTAAAAACTTCTGATATTATTTTAGTTTAATGAAAAAGAAACCAATATGAAAGCAGAAAATTTCACTAAAGAACAGATAATTGGATTCTACAGGAAAATGCTACTCATACGCAGATTTGAAGAAAAAGCAGGACAATTATATGGAATGGGATTAATAGGCGGGTTCTGTCACCTATCAATAGGGCAAGAAGCAGTTGCAGTTGGGACTCAAGCTGCATCAAAACCTGGTGATGCTTTTATCACAAGCTATAGAGACCATGGCTTAATGCTCGCATGTAATTCTGATCCGAATGTCGTGATGACGGAGCTAACTGGCAAAGAAACGGGATGCTCAAAAGGCAAAGGTGGTTCTATGCACGTATTTGACGTTGAAAAAAAATTCTTCGGTGGGCATGGAATAGTAGGAGCGCAAGTTCCAATTGGCACAGGAATAGCATTTGCTAATAAATATAAGAAAAAAGATAACGCGGTATTCACGTATTTTGGTGACGGTGCTGCAAATCAAGGACAAGTATATGAATCATTTAATATGGCAGCTTTATGGAAATTACCTGTAATTTACATCATAGAAAATAATGAATATGCAATGGGAACTTCTGTGCAAAGATCAACTTTAGTAACAGAGCTGTATAAAAGAGGAGAAAGTTTTGGTATTCCTGGAAAACAAGTTGATGGAATGGATTTTTTCTCTGTTTATGCGGCTACAAGCGAAGCAGTTGAATACACACGCAGCGGAAAAGGGCCTATCCTGCTTGAAATGAAGACATATCGATATCGTGGCCATTCAATGTCAGACCCTGCTACTTATCGCTTAAAAGAAGAAGTTGAAGATATGAAGCAAAATCATGACCCTATAAGCACTTTAAAAAAGTACATGATAAATAATAAATTTGCTTCAGAAGAAGAATGCAAAGCTATTGATAAGGAAATACGAGATTTAGTGAAAAAGTCAGAAGATTTTGCTAAAAATAGCAAAGAGCCAAGCATTGATGAATTGTATACTGATGTTTATAAATTTATTAGCTAATCAGTTGCCCTCAAAATTATGTTTTGGCCTACTATAGATAGTTTTTGACAGCGTGTAACTTTATCCTAGCCAATAGAACCTGTAAAGTAATTTTTGTATTCTTGATATACACTGCTCTTAAATCATAGGCTGAATGAGTTTTATTTGACTTTTTGTGCTAGTTTGCAGAATATAGAGGTTATTGCTTGAATCAAATACATGACAAAAGAGGATTGGGAAACAGTAATTGGACTTGAGGTGCACGCTCAAGTTTCTTCTAAGACTAAGCTATTTTCTAGTTCACCGATGGAGTTTGGTGCTGAACATAATACTCAAGTTTCTCTAATTGATGCAGCAATGCCAGGTACACTACCAATATTAAATTATCGCTGCATAGAGCAAGCAATATGCACTGGACTTGCACTTTCTGCAGAAATTAATAAATGCTCTTACTTTGACCGGAAAAATTATTTTTATCCTGATTTACCACAAGGTTATCAAATAACCCAGTTCTTTGAGCCAATAGTTAAAAATGGCAAAGTGTTTATCAATAATAATGAAAAAGAAATAAGAATCGCAAGAATTCACTTAGAGCAAGATGCAGGAAAGAGTATTCATGAAGAAAGCAAAACTTACATAGATTTAAATCGTGCAGGTGTTGCTTTAATGGAAATTGTTTCAGAGCCAGATCTTCGTTCATCTGCAGAAGCTGCAGAATTCATGAAAAAATTGAGGCAGATTTTGCGTTACATCGGTTCATGCGATGGTGATATGGAAAAGGGCTCACTTCGCTGCGATGCAAATGTTTCTGTTCGTCCAAAGGGTAGTAGTGCATTTGGTACCCGCTGTGAAATAAAAAACTTAAATTCAATACGTTATATCGTACAAGCTATAGATTATGAAACACAAAGGCAGATCAAAATTTTGGAAAGCGGAGGAGAAATAAGTCGAGATACCTTACTGTTTGATGTCACTTTAGGAAAAACAAAAGTGATGAGAAGCAAAGAAGATTCAAGTGACTATAGATATTTCCCTGAGCCTGATTTGTTACCTGTTGAAATAAGCCAAGACAAAATTGATTCTATTAAATCATCTTTACCCGAGTTGCCAGATCAAAAAAAACTGCGATACATTGAGGAATTAGGTATCAATGAATACGATGCAGACGTTATCACTTCTGATAAAGAAATTGCTGATTATTTTGAAAAATTGGTAAAAAAGCACGATTCAAAGATTGCAGTTACCTGGTTAACCGTCGAGCTTTTCGGTCGTTTAAACAAAGCAAATATTGATATTGTTAGCTCCCCAATCAAAGCAGATGCTTTATCCGAGCTCCTCGACTTTATCGTCGATGGAACGATCTCTGCTAAACTTGGTAAACAAGTTTTTGATATTATGTTTAAAACTGGAAAGTCTGCATCCGTTATTATAGAAGAGCAGGACCTAAAACAAATAACCGATAGAGGTCAAATATCAGAAATTATCGACAAAATCATCAATAGCAATCAGGATAAAGTTCAAGAATACAAAAGCGGTAAAACAAGATTATACGGATTCTTTGTCGGCGAAGTCATGAAATTCACCAAAGGAAAAGCCAGCCCTGATGTCGTGAACTTGGTTTTGAGTGAAAGATTAAGTAATTAGTCACATTTTTTTATTCGCATCGGTAGTACATCTTGTAGATATTCTCAGATCTATTCTATGATATATGTGTGTAATAACATAAAAGAAACCCTGTTAGCCAGTTATTCACTATCTATTTTTTAAATTGGCGTTTTTTATTGTCTTAAATGCTTTAACAAGCGCATTTTAGCTTAACCTTCATAATAAGGAAGTATAGCTACATTTAGATCTGTTTCCCCTGCTGTAACAACAGCCTATTTTCCTTGAAACTAAAATAGCTACTGAATGTAATAATAATGTGATCTATTAATTCTATCCCTACATTTTTGCAAGCTTCTGCTAATTGTTTGGTGAGAGAAATATCGTTGCTTGAAGGCTGTGCATCTCCGCTTGGGTGATTGTGGGATATTACAATGGACGTTGAGCCAATTAAAAGTGCACGTTTTATGATCTCTCTAACATAAAGAGGAGTTTGATCTACTGTACCAAAGTTTTGCAGATCTTCCGCTATTAGACGATATTTTTTATTCATGTAGATAACGCGAAAATTTTCTTTATTGAGGCTTCCTATACTTACTTTTAAATAATCAAGGAGTTTTTTCCAATTATTGATTATAGGTAGGTCCTTTATTTCTTCTCGTGCAGAGCGAACAAAAGCCTGTTTTACACAAAAGATAGCCGATATGGCTGCATTATTAACTCCTTCAATATTCTGCAGTGTTTCTAAATCGGCATTAAAAACTTTATTCAAACTGCCAAAATTTTCTATCAAACTCTTTGCCACTGGCTTTACATCAATTCTACTGTATGCTGAGTATAAAATGTGTTCTAAAACCTCATAATCAAGCAACGATTGTCCATTATCTGAAATGATTCTCTCTCTTAAGCGCTTTCTATGCCCTTTTTTGTAATCTTTCATTGTTTATAATAAGAAATAAAGATGCTGGGCCCAAAATTTACACCATTATCTTTAGATTCGGCATGTCTGGTAACTTGAAATATTTTAATTATATAGAATGAAGTGCATTAAAAGTCAATCGAAGATCTTTAAAGACATGATATAAAATATATATTGCAGAATTGGATGGTTAAGTATATATGACATAGAATATTTAAATGTTTATTAGGTATGGTTAAAACCCAAGATAAAAAAAGTAATTAATACAGTATCTAAGTTTGGCTTAGGAGTTACTATAGCGTTAATGACAATAGTAGTAACAACAACAGCAGCTATTGAGCCATTAGTGGATAAGCGCTATTATTGGTTGGTAGAAGTCATAGTCCTATCCCCCTTGTTTGAGTTGGGAGTGTTAAATAAACTGTGTCAAACCGAATTTTTAATTCAACTCGATTTTCAATCTACCAGGAAAGAAGATGTCAAGTTGAGACATAGTTAAAAGGCAAAGCTGTAGTTCACTTTTGCTCTACTTTTTTTATAGCACAATATACCTGCTTATACAAGGCATTTGTGTTGGTAAATTTTCTGATCTGCCTATGCAGCCCCTCAATAGGATTAGTAGTATAAATTAGCTTCCTAACTGGCCCAGAATATTTGAAATAACTGGACAAATTTTCCCAGTTGTTCTGCCAAAACTAGAGGATACTTTTCTCCCCATTTTTCTTCCAACTCAAGCAAATAATTCTCGGCAATTTCTCTGCTTGCAGCACGGTATACTTTTTTCAGATCATTCATGAAAACTTTTACATCTTTGCTCGATACATATTTTAGAGAATTTCTTATCTGGTGTACTATACATTTCCGTATTAGCTATTTATCGCTGTAGGAAAGCTTTTTAATACATGCAATCCTCTACTCCTCTCTCTTTAAGGTCATTTAGCACTCCCAACCAAAACTTCGCTTTCAGCCAAATAAAACTTCTTTTCTGCCATTTTGCTAATATGTTATACATACATTTACTTACACAACTCCTTAAAAAACCATAAACACTATTGGATATACAGATTGCAGCAGACGACTGCGCCATTCATTGATTACTGGCAGTAGTAATGTTTGATATTTCTACTAGCGATATTTTATGATCATAGATTTCTTCTATATGTGATACTATATCTCCATGCCGCTTGCAAATGTGCTTAAGACCTTTGCTTCAAGTTCGGTTGTTTGTCTTTTTCTAACTATTTGGGGTTCAAAGCTTCCTTCTCTGTCCCTTGGTGTTAACAGTTCAAATGAACCTGCACTCGTGCGTAAAGTTTTTCCCATTTCTTCGGTTATTTTCTTCACTTTTAGCTGACATGTGGCTTTCTATTTCACCTTCCAGGCTTGCCTCCAGCAGCTTTTTTATCAATGGTGTTATCTCTTCCTGTTAGTGGTCTTCCTTCTCGTTATAGACGACAGGTTTCTAATTCTTTATAATCTACCAACCCGGCAGTTCTATTTGCTATTTTTTGACTCATGTCAAACCTCCATTTTTTTATCAATTTATTACTTTATTTCTCGGTTTGACACAGCTTATTTAACACTCCCTTTTGTGAAACATTCTTTCTATTAGATTTCTTTTTTTATATAATTCTTTATCGTACTCTCTCGGTGTTTTCCTATTAGAACGTGGTGGAATAACTGATTCAGCATTCACAGTTCTGCTGCTTTAATCATATAATTTGCATCATATCCTTTATCAGCAATAAGTGCTTCCATTTTCTTGCCTTCTATTAGGTCTAAAGCTTTTACATAATCTGATCTTTGGCCAGCAGTAACAAAAAACCTTAGCCTAGAGCATCACAAACAGCGTTGTAATTTGCTTGAAAATCCACCTTTAGATCGCCCCAATTCCTGTTCTTGCACACCATATTTTTTCCTTGCACCAACTGCATGCTGATGCGCTCTAATTATTGTCGAATCTAATCATAAGCCACTCTGTGTCTTCATCCACTGCTAGGGTGTTAATCATTTGCCATACACCCGATCTTGCCCATCTTATAAACCTTTTATGTACACTCGACCATTTTCCATATTCTACAGGCAAAGCTCTCCATGGTGCTCCTGTTCTGCCTATCCACATTACTGCTGCTATGAACTTCCTGTTATCTTTTGCACTTCTCCCGCTATCTCCCTCCTTTCCTGGTAAGCTATCTTTTATCCTCTCCCACTGCTCGTCCTTCAAGGTCCGGTAGAGATCATAACTTTAAATCCTCCTATTAGGTTTAGTTGCTATGATCCCCCCAACAGAACCGTACTTGCGAATTTCCCGCATACGGCTCTTCAGTGTAGCATTCACAGCATCTTTGATTACTGCTATCTGATTTAGTTTTCCTTGCATCATATCCCAACCTCTGTTGTGTTGGTGTAACAATCCCTAACTATACCGCTGATCGCTTCCCCTTGTTTCCCACACTCTGAGTACTATCAATCAGTCCGACTTCCTTTGTATCTTCCGTTAATTCTCGCCTTTGTTGACTTGTTCCAACGTACCTTAGTAGGAATACAAAGGATCTCCCAAGTTCATTTAGAATCCATCTCAACACATGACACGGCCTCCGATCCCAGTGATAACTTGCCTTATCGTTACCCTTCATGCTGTCTTCCATCATATGAAAAATGTCGACCTCTATGATATTGAAGATTTCGGAACTCAATACCTTCACTTTCGTTGTACCCTGCATTGTCCATTCCATTAGCTTTACTACGCTCGTTACCTTACGCAGCATAATGGTCTGTTCTAGGCTGCTGGCTAGACTTTGCCTAGGTTGACCAACTGTCTTCTAAACGCTTTTCTTGGCACACTCATATAGCATCTTTTACTTTTCGCAAAAGTACTATTATAATTCTATTATCTTGAATGTCTACACTGTCTAGATTACTTACATCTAAAACAAACAAAATTGAAATACATACTATAAAAAGCAGTAACTCCTGTCTGAACGCAACTTCTGATACAAAAGCTGATTTTATTCCTTCACAAGAATATTGGATTGCTTTTATTAGACGAATAATGCTTTTCTTCATTATCAATTTAAAAACTCAATGAATTACACTTATTGCACTCAGGTAAAAAATGCATGAAAACACCTTTCAGTAATGATCACTTACAAAGTAGGAATCATGCTATAAATACGCAGATTTTTACAGTTAAAGTCTGCACATTATTTGAATTAGGAAAATTAATACAAAGCCTTTCAACGAGCAACCAAATACTCAAGTAATTATATATCGACAACCATAATAAAAAATCCCTTTAATTAAATTTCTCACTCACTTGAATTTGCTACGTTACAAAATTCTTATTAAAGTAGAGTAATAATTTATTTAGTTTTAATATTTAAACGTTTTGTACTTGCTGTAATGACTTCACTTCCAAATTGCTATTCTTTACATATTGAATTGCAAGCACTAATGCTTTACCTCCAGAAGCTGTGGTGCTGTAAGCTATATTTTGCAAAATAGCAGTTCTTCTGATATCTTTGCTATCTGAAACTGATTTTACACCTTTTGAAGTATTGATCACTAGATTTATTTTTCCATCTTTGAGCATATCAACTATGTGGGGTCTGCCTTCTCTCACTTTATTTACAGCTTTTGCAACAATGCCGTTATTATTCAGATACAAAGCTGTGCCTTTGGTTGCATATATTTCAAAGCTCAGTTCTTTCAACATCCGTGCAACAGGTAATATATACTCTTTATCATCATCTTTTACTGAAACTAAAGCTGTTCCTTCTGTTGGTAATTTGTATCCTGCAGCTATGTGCACTTTTGCAAGTGCTGCCTCGAAGGATAAGTCGATTCCCATCACTTCTCCTGTTGACTTCATCTCAGGACCAAGTAGGATATCAGTTTCCGAAAAGCGCATGAATGGAAAAACTGCAGCTTTAATAGCAAAGTGATCGAGAGATTTTTTCTCTTGATCTAATTTTTTGCCTAAAATAACTTCAGTAGCGAGCTTTGCAATAGGAACATTGATTACTTTAGAAACAAAAGGAACTGTACGACTAGCTCTAGGATTAACTTCAAGTATGTATACGTCACTCCCTTGAACAGCAAACTGAATGTTTATCAGGCCTTTCACTTTTAATGCTAATGCTATTCTCTCAGTTTGGAGCTCGATCTCTTTTATTACTTCGTCACTCAATGTATTTGTCGGTATTGAGCATGTTGAATCGCCAGAGTGGATACCAGCTTCTTCAATATGCTCCATGACCGCTGCAATGAAAACTTTTTTCCCATCACACACAGCATCAACATCAATCTCAACTGCATTGACTAAAAATTTATCAAGAAGCAGCGAACCATACTCAAAGATTTTAGTGTGATTCAGGACGTACCTTTTGAAACTATCAATATCATGCAGAATTGACATAGACTGACCGCCGAGGACATATGATGGCCTGACTACTAGTGGAAACCCCACCTTTTCTGCGTTGGTTAACGCTTCTTCCACTGAATAGCAGATAGAGTTTTCAGGTTGTTTTAAATTAAGCTGCAAAGCAAGATTTTTAAACCTCATGCGATCTTCTGCAAGGTCAATAGAATCAAAAGATGTACCCAAGATATTAAAACCTCTTTCATTCAGCACTTTGGCTAACTTTAAAGGTGTTTGACCACCTATTTGAACTATTACACCAACCAGTGTGCCATCTTCTTGCTCTTTACTTAGTATTTCAAGCACATCCTCTGCAATGAGTGGTGCAAAATATAAACGATCAGCAGTATCATAATCAGTTGAAACGGTTTCTGGATTACAGTTAATCATTATTGTTTCATATCCCATTTCTTTGGCTGCAGAAACTGCATGTACGCACGCGTAGTCAAATTCAATACCCTGACCAATGCGGTTTGGTCCACTACCTAAAATGACAACTTTTTTTCGATCCGAAATATTCGCCTCACATTCCGTTTGATTTTTAACATCACCCTCATAACAACCATACATATAAGCAGTGCTTGATTCAAATTCAGCTGCACAGGTGTCTACACGCTTATAAATTTGTTTAATGCCAAATTTTTTCCTTATTGCTTCAATTTGCTCTGATGTCATTCCAGTGCGTGACACTGGAATCCACCTATTTTTTTCTTGGATCCCAGTATCAAGTACTGGGATGACAGAGGTAGGTCTATTACTTAATTTTGCTAATCTTGCGTCTGAAAATCCCATTTTTTTCAGCTCTAATATTTCATGTGCAGTTCCAGGAAGGCCATTTTCCTTGATTTTTTGTTCAGCCACGATGATTTGCTGTATATTTTGCAGAAACCATAAGTCATATCCTGTAATCGAATTTATTTCTTCTATGCTAATTCCGTGGCGCATTGCATCAGCAGCAATCAGTAATCTATTTGGTAGCAATTTTGCTAACTGAGATTTAACATCTGTGTCTTCAGAAAACACTTCATCAAGTCCTGTTAGCCCTGTTTCAAGTGAACAAAAAGCTTTCTGCAGTGACTCATTAAAAGTGCGGCCAATTGACATCACTTCTCCCACTGATTTCATGGAGGTTGATAATTCACAATTTGTCCCCTTAAATTTCTCAAACTCAAATCGAGGAATTTTAGTGACGATATAATCAATCACTGGTTCGAATGCTGCTGGTATTATTGGAGCGCAGTCGTTACGTATTTCATCGAGCGAATAGCCAATAGCAAGTTTAGTTACAACTTTTGCAATAGGATAGCCTGTTGCTTTTGAGGCAAGTGCAGAAGAGCGAGAAACCCTTGGATTCATTTCAATCACAACGAGGCTTCCATCTTCTTTAGGATTCACTGCAAACTGAACATTTGCACCACCGGCGCTAACATCAATTTCTCTCAACACTGCTATAGATGCATTTCTCATTTGTTGATATTCAGCATCACGCAGAGTCAAAGCAGGAGCAACTGTGATACTATCTCCGGTGTGCACTCCCATTGGATCAACATTTTCTATTGAACACACTATTATACAGTTATCCTTGCAGTCACGGATAACTTCCATTTCATATTCTTTCCAGCCAATAATTGATTCATCTATCTGAACTTCATTTATTGGCGAAATTTTGAGAGCACTTTCTGCGATATTGAAAAACTCCTCTTTATTATATGCTATGCCGCTACCTGCACCACCAAGGGTGAATGATGAGCGGATGATTGCTGGTAATCCAACGTAATCCAAAGCCTTTTTTATTTGTTCTTGATTTTTTATAATGACACTTTTGGGGTATTTTAGCCCTATTTTATCCATGGATTGGCGAAATAATTCCCTATCTTCTGCTTTTTTTATTGCTTCTCTATTTACTCCTATTAATTCTACGTTGTATTTGTCTAACACTCCATCATCTGCAAGTTTTATTGCACAATTAAGTGCTGTTTGCCCGCCCATTGTTGGCAATATTGCATCTGGTCTCTCCTTAATTATAATTTTTTCTATGATTTCAGGCAGTACCGGCTCAATATAAGTTGCATCAGAAAACTCAGGATCCGTCATTATAGTTGCAGGGTTGGAGTTAACCAAAATGACTTTATAACCTTCACTTTTTAATACTTTACAGCTTTGCGTTCCAGAATAATCAAACTCGCATGCTTGACCTATAACTATTGGGCCTGCTCCTATTACTAATATAGATTCTATATCTGTACGTTTTGGCATAATTACAATAACGGTCTCTATTCAAGTAATGTTACCAATCTTTCCTGTATATGTGAATTTTTATTAAACCTAACTACTTTTAGGCTTAACGTATAACTGTAGGAACATTGCAATTTGAGTCCACTAAGAAGGATGTCATCCCAGTGCCCAGACACTGGGATCCAGCTTCTTTTTTTCTAGATTCCAGTGTCAAGCACTGGAATGACACCATAGAGGCACTGGGATGACATCCTTCTTAGTGGACTCAAATCACAATGTTCATACAGTTGTGGGCTTAACGGTATCTTTGCAGATACTATGGTAATTTATTCAGGAGATTTGCTAAGTGGTAAGATTTTTCCTGATACGCTGCAATCGTTAGAAGCAAGCTCCACAAATTTGTCTGTTAGTTCATCAGGTGGCACCAATTCAGATGTGTCTTTTCCGGGAAACGCTTGCTTATACATTTCACTATCGACAGGCCCTTCCAAATACACAGCATTTACGCACAAATTCGTATGTTTTGTCTCAGATGCATACATCTGCACCATTATTTCTAGTGCAACTTTACTTGCAGCATACGGCATCCAATATGGATAGGAGGAAGGAGAAAGTGTCACCTCTGAGGTCATGAATATCACTCTTCCAGCATTAGACTTTTTTAGCATTGGATCTAAGTTTTTTAGTAAGTACCAATTGGCAGTAAAATTTGTATTCATTACGTTCTGTAGCTCTTCAATCTCATAGTCGTGAATGGGGTTCAGTTTTCCTAAAATTCCAGTACACGCAACTAGTATATCAAGTGCTCCAGATTCTGATAATTTCAGGTTTTCTATCATATTTGGCAGTACTTTTACGCTTTCAAAATCCAAAAGATCAAGCTGAATTAGTTTCACAGAGCCTTCTCTAAACTTTTCAATTTCATTATATAGTGGTACGAGATTATCAAGAGATCTGGAAATCAGAATCACAGATGCACCTTCTTTTACAAGTTTTTTTGCGACAGAAGAGCCTATTCCACCTGAAGCCCCGGTAATTAAAGCTACTTTACCTTCTAACTTACCCATTTCTTTATCCTTAGCGAGATTCATTGAAGTATTTTAGCTGAAAATTAAATTTTGCTCCATATATAAAAATCAAACTTAGCACATAAAAAAATAGTAACGACACCACCACACCACCTAAACTTCCATATATCAAATTCAGTTGGTCAAAGGAAGCTTTTAAGTATTGCTTGAAAGCTGAAGCGGAAATTGTCCAAAGAATAACAGCCACACAAGATCCGGGAAATACGTCTGATAAGTTTTGTTTTATGTTTGGCAACATAAAATATAGCCAAGAGACTACTGTGAAAAGTACAAATTCAATGAGGAGATATTTAGTATAACTAATCCCCTGATAGGAAAAATCAATTAGCATCGGCACTAATGTAGAGAACACTATAGTTAGAGTTATAATAAGTGTGATCACTAAAAATTGTAATATACTGAGTACCCTTCTCCATATATAAGGCGGCGAAACCGGAATTTTATAAGCTTTGTTCAATACTGTTCTTAGCCCTTCAATTGTTGACGAGGCGGTCCAAACAGCGCCTACAATTGCTAAAGTTAGTAAGCTTTGCGGCGGGCCTGATATTATCTCTCTAATACGCGGCATCAAAGATGATAAAATATCCTGTGGCATGTTATCAATAATGAATGCCCAGCCGACGTTGTATTGGTCTAAGAAACTTGCGAATGTTGACGCCACAGCCATTAAAACAATAAGAAAAGGAAATATTGATAACAGGATTAAAAATGACAGATACCCTGCGTGCTCCACTCCATCATTGTAAATTGTGTCAATCAAAGCACGATAAAGGCAATAAACGATGCTATAAAATTTCTGTAGCACTGTAATATAAATAAACTAAGAAAAGTATTCTAAATGAAATAAAGGATATTTTTAAGCAAAAAATCCTCACCATTTACTTAAACTTAATCAATGTGATAGATAGTTAAATATGAAACAGAAATTATCGGAGGCATAATGAAAAATTTTCTTCTACTTGTAGCTTTAATTCTCTCCTTTGCGTTTGATGCAAGTGCTGCTGGTCTAGACGCAACATCAGCAGTAATCTGCAAAATAATGGGTTATACTCACAGCTTAGGTGGGCCGATGATCACAATAGTGATAATAGGTGCAGCCTTGCTTGCGATATTTGGGAGAATGCCGTGGCCAGCACTTTTTGCACTAGGTGCATTTACTGCTGTGTTTTTTGGTGCCCCTGTCGTTGTTTCAAAAATAGCGCCAGATGCAGCAAGTAAGTGCGAGACATGTCCTGCTGGACAAACATTGAAGCCTGATGCAGATGGAGTATACACGTGTAAGTCCTGATGCAAGTGGAGGATACACGTGTCAGTAAAAAGTATTGAGTAAATGATACAACTTGTATCATTTACTCAAATTTAATTAAAATGATAGATAATCCAGCGTTAAATACGGAGACATAATGAAAAACTTTCTTCTACTTGTAGCTTTAATTCTTTCCTTCGTATTTGATGCAAATGCTGATGAAACATCAGCAGTAATATGCAAAATAGTAAACTATACTCACAGCTTAGGTGGGCCGATGATCACAATAGTGATAATAGGTGCAGCCTTGCTTGCGATATTTGGGAGAATGCCGTGGCCAGCACTTTTTGCACTAGGTGCATTTACTGCTGTATTTTTTGGTGCCCCTGCAATTGTGAAGGCAATAACAGGACAAGCTGCATGTACTAGTAACAATTGCCCTTCTGGTAAAGCATGGGATTCTAATCAAAGTAAATGTGTATAGGTATTACAGGCTTAGAAAAATCTTAAGTAAATGGTGCTTTTTAAAGGAGCATCATGAACTTGTGATTTAAGTCACCATGAAGGTGTTATTTGAGTAATCTCTCTCTTGTCATCCCAGTCTAGGATCCAGAAAAGTTTGCTTGTGAGCAAGCAAATCAATTTTATGTTTAACTTGATAAGATTGTGTGAGTCCAGCATCAAGTGCATACCTGCTGGAATATGGCTATCATCCCTTTCTTTGTCATTCAAGTAGCCTCTATCTCAGTGCCCCTTCGGTGTCATCCCAGTGCTTGACACTGGGATCCAGCCTTTCTTACCAACAAAAACCTAGCATAACTTTTGTGTTCAAAAAATTTCTGGATTCCAGCGTCACGCGCTGGCCTGAAGCTTTAGCTATAAATATTAAAAAATTTACCAAGCGAAAAAAAGGCAAAAGAATCCCCGTATAGCGAGTTTTGACCCTATAATAATTTAAATTGGCGTTGTAATAATGTGCTAACGCTTATTTTAAGCGCGTTTTGGCTGAATGTAGAAAAAATAAAAAGACATGCAGCCGCTATAATTTTTTGTAATTTGCCAATAAATATCTGAGTTTTTTACTGAATTTTGTCGTTGAGCCCAAAAACAAGGATGAATACTCTTATTGGTATGATAAGGGAATTGGCGGAGTTTGTAAAGGAGTTTTATGGGTTTAAAGTCTACATAAAAATCGTTTACAATCGACGTTCAATATGATAAGTTGAAAAAGGTTTATTCCTCGGTAGCTCAGTGGTAGAGCAGTTGGCTGTTAACCAATTGGTCGCTGGTTCGAATCCGGCCCGGGGAGCGTTGATTTCTGTTGTAATATATATTTACAGCCCACTATTCTCTTCTGTCACTTGTTTTCTTACTATTAAAATGCAAAGATGTCTGTGTATCACTTAGCCTACTCTCTGGCTCCCCTCCTATTTTTCTTTTATTACACTTCCTTTTTAATTCAGGCAGAATATTTTTAGGCAACGTGCTATCAATACTGCAATAATTGAAAATAAGTGAAGTAAGACGTACCAAATTTCCATTAGCTAGAGTTTTTGCACCTCTGTAATTAATGCTGTTATCATATACTTTAAGTGTAATAAGGTTTGTAAGATTTCCACTCGCTAAAGCCTTTGCACCTTTGTCACTAATTTCATTCCATCCTAAACTCAGTAAAGTAAGTTTTTTAAGATTTCCACTTGCTAAAGCTTTTGCACCTCTATCGCCAATTTTATTATCATATAATTTAAGCTCAGTAAGGCTTGTAAGATTTCCACTTGCTAAAGCCTCTACACCCTCATCATCGATTTCGTTTCCTCCTAAATCAAGTGAAGTAAGATTTGTAAGATTTCCGCTTGCTAAAACCTTTGCACCTTCTGTATCAATACAACAGCAACTCAGATCAAGTGAAGTAAGATGTGAAAGCTTAGCTAGTTCTTTTATAACTTCATAATTAATGCTTGAACATCGTAAAATAAGCTTTGTAATGTGTGTATTGTGTTTTAAAAAGTTTACGAATTTGTTTATATTAATTATAGTGCTTGATGTTGCTAAAATATTAGCTTTTACATATTGGGTAAAACTCATTTGACTTTCTTATTAAAAGTAGGAAGTGTTTTAGTAAAAACTTCAGCAACTGTCAATCACTTTAATGAAATATTTTATGAAAAACCTCATATACCATTGCCTATAAGCAGCTTTTTCTATCTCCTACTTTAACGCAAAAGTTGTGAGGAGAGTTTGTTTTTGGTATCATATTAAATCTATAAAATTCTAGTATTATATGAACTTTAAATCGGTTGTTTTATGCATACTAGATGGCTGGGGGAATGGAATAGAAAGCAGTAAATACAACGCTATCAGCAATGCAAATCCACCCTGTTGGCAATATATTAGCTCTAATTACCCAAAATGCAGTCTATCCACTTGTGGAACTGATGTTGGATTACCAGAAGGCCAAATAGGCAATTCAGAAGTTGGCCATATGAATATTGGCAGTGGTAGAGTGGTAATGCAAAGTCTGCAACGCATTAATCAAGAAATCGAAACGATAGAAAATAATGTAAATCTAAAGAATTTTATTGATGATCTAAAAAGTAAGAACGGTATATGCCATATAATGGGATTAGTTTCAGATGGCGGTGTCCATTCGCATCAAAAGCACATTTCAGCTTTAGCAAATAAAATATCACAGCGCGGAATTAAAGTAGTAATACATGCATTTTTAGATGGCAGAGACACATTACCAAATTCAGGAAAAAAATGCATTCAAGAATTTGCAGAGAGTATAAAGGACAATGACATAAGAATTGCCACTGTCTCTGGGCGTTATTATGCTATGGACCGTGATAATAGGTGGGAAAGAACAATTGAGGCTTATGAGGCTATCACATTTGCAAAGGCACCTCGCCACGATGATGTAGTATTGCTTATTGATGAAAATTATCAAAATAATATAACTGATGAGTTTATCAGGCCTGCAGTAATAGGTGATTATCAAGGTATACAACCAGAAGATGGATTGCTATTGGCTAACTTTCGTGCTGATCGAATGATACAATTGGCAAGTATTTTGCTTAACAAAACAGACTATATAAAATCCTCTGTCATCCCAGTGCTTGACACTGGGATCCAGAAAGAAGAAAATATATGGATTCCAGCGTCACGCGCTGGAATGACACCAACCAGCGCTGCTAATCTTTCATTAAAACAATGGTCATGCGAGAAATTCACTGAAGTTGCAAAATTCTCATCAATTTTAAGCATGATGCAATACAAAGCAGACTTAAAAATTCCTTATCTTTTTCCTCCTGAATCTTTCGCTAACACTTTGGGGCAGGTAATAGCAGACAATAAATTATGGCAACTGCGCATTGCTGAAACTGAGAAATATGCTCATGTGACTTTCTTTTTCAATTGCGGAAGAGAAGAACCTTTTTCCGGTGAAGAAAGAATACTAATTCCTTCACCAAAAGTTAAAACTTATGATCTGCAGCCTAAAATGTCAGCCTTCGAGCTCACAGAAGAGCTTGTGAAAAAAATTCATTCTCAAGAATTTTCACTGATAGTTGTAAACTACGCTAATCCTGATATGGTGGGACACACAGGTAACATAAAAGCAGCCGAGCAAGCTGTGCTAGCTGTAGACGATTGCCTTGCAAGAGTGCTGAGTGCTGCTGAAGAAGTTGGTAACACCGCACTCATTATTACGGCAGACCATGGTAATGTAGAATGTATGTTCGATGAAGAAAACAACACACTTCATACAGCACACACTCTAAATAAAGTTCCATTCGTTGTATCTTGCGAAAATCTAAAATTAAGAGATGGAAGACTATCTGATATTGCCCCTACTATTTTACAGCTACTTGGACTCAAAAAGCCAAATGAAATGGCGGGTAGTTCGTTGATTGTATAATTTTTCGCATTATTCTCTAACTGGATCTGCACAGCTGTTGTAATTTGAAATATCGTAAGGGTGTCATTCAAGTAGCTTCTTATGTGTCATCCCAGTGCCCAAGCAACAAGGACAACATTGCAAATTTAGAGTTCAAAAGGGTTATTCCTCGAGAACTATTGCGTCAGAAAGCTGGCGCTGAATTTGTATATAATGTTGATCTTGGAGGTTTTTATGAATAATAGTGAGGATAAAAGAAAAGAGAAATTAGAAACTCGTATTTTATCAAGCAGAGGTAGATCTTTACTTGACCATGAACTATTGGAACTTATACTGTATTCTGTATGCGAAAAAGGAGAAAGCAGAAATGTTGCAGAGAAACTAATAGCGTTGTTCAATAGTGTGGGAAAAGTAATTAGTGCTGATCTTTATGAGCTAAAAAGCGTTGTAGGAATGAATGATGCATCTGTAGCAAGTATTCAATGTGTGAGAGAAATTATAAAAAGGATACTGAAAGGCAAATTAGAAGAGTTATCAATTATGGATAATAGAGAAAAGCTAATAGAGTACTTGAAGGCAACAATAGGGCAGTTCAGAAAAGAAGGCTTACGAGTGATATACTTGGATCCAGGTAACCGTTTGGTGCACGAGTATGTTCAAGACACCGGAACTGTAAACAAAACACCTTTTTACATAAGAGAAATAGTCAAAAGGGGATTATTGGTCGAAGCAATGTCTGCTATAGTAGCACATAATCATCCGAGCGGAGATCAAGAACCATCTGAGGAAGATGAAAAGAATACACGGAAATTAGAGTTGGCATGTGATAATGTAGGAATCAAATTAATGGATCATGTAATAATAACAGAAAAAAGTCACTTTAGTTTTTATGATAATGGCTTAATGTGATACTAGAATTGAAATGGGGTGGTTTCACTTCACCCTTTTTCAAACCTTTGTTTAACTCTCTGTGGAAAAGAAAATTGTTTCAGTTTTCATGAGAATGGGTTACTGTAACGGTAAAGTTAAGGTAAAGCAATGGAGTTTTTATCATATAGTTCTGAGCAGCTCAAGCAATATTTTTTAGCACTAAGCAATGAAGAAAAAATTACTAACTATAGAAGGTTGCTGAAAGAAGCAAAAATTTTACTTGAAAAAGAAAGTAGTGATATAAATCAGCTTAAAAAGCTAAGCAATGCAGCCGTTGCTATAGAAGAAACTACTGAGCAAGAATTACTGAAGGAATTTAATGATGACCATCCACTGCGAGGAGTGAATGTTATAGTCTATCCTAAAAAAGATGGTAGTGAAGTAAATTACTTGTTCAGCTTGAGCGATTCATCAGAATTGTATGATGTGAAGGAAGATAGAGAAAAAGCGTTGTACCAGGCAATAAAATCAAGTGATATTGAGATAATAAAGCATTTGCTAATAATTGTGTTACCTGATAACGCTAAAAAGGTACGCAAGCTAAACTCAGATTACTTAAAAGAGCTAGAAACATTTCTATCAAAAGGCTACAAAGAACTGGAAAAAAATCTTTCAAAAGATATGAAAAATTACCTTGAGAAGAAGATAAGGTTTGTCAGCTTTTTATGCGATTTTAAATATCAAGAAAATCCAATAGAGTCATTTGCATCCCAAGCAGATGTTGATTATCAAATAGATAAATTTTTACTTTCTTTGATTGCAGAAAATACCAAAGAGAAAGAGCTATTAAGTAAAATAAACGAAATGATGGAACTTTTAGAAAAGCATGAAAGATTTGATGAATTAGAATACAAAGTGAGGAGACTAAAATCAGAGCTTGAGGGAGGAAAAAGTAAGTACTTAGCAGAAATTATGGGAGCAAGCATCAAAGAACGAGAAAGGGAGATGAGGGAAATTGAGGAAAAATATATACGGCCGCGTAATTTAATAAATGAAAGGAATGATTTATTAAAGCAGACATTAGCTTTTAAAAGGTACATACATTAACTTTAAGTTTTAATCTTATTGTTTTCCCTACCGAAGGTTATCTCACCTTGAGGCAAAGGAAAGGCTAGAATAGTCGCGTATGCTAGCACACCAAGTGCGATATGAAAGCCTACCAAAATACTGAAAAAGGGCCTTGGACCAAATGTAGATCAAACAATTGCCAAAGCATGTATAAATATATCTTGCACCACTTGTCCACATGACTATTATATAGCCAGGCTTGGCGTAGCAGGTTTTATGAATAATAGTGAGGATAAGAGAAGAAAAAAATTAGAAATTCGTATTCTATCAAGTAGAAGTAGGTTCTCTAATTGCATGAAAGTCAATAATAGGGAGTGTTAAATAAACTGTGTCAAACCGAATTTTTAATTCAACTCAATTTTCAATCTGTTGGGAAAGAAAATGTCGAGCTGAGATATAGTCAATGCCCAATCATGTACAGGCATAGTCCATTTCTCCTCCACTTTCTTTATAGCACAATATACCTGTTTATACAAGGCATTTATGCTAGTAAATGAGCCCTTGGTTTTGGTGAATTTCCTAATTTGCCTATGTAGCCCCTCTATGGGATTAGTAGTATAGATTATCCTCCTAACTGGGTCGGAATACTTAAAATAACCAGATAGGTTTTCCCAATTATTCTGCCAAGATTATAGGGTACTTTGTGCCCCATTTTTCATCTAATTCCAACAGATAATTCTCGGCAATTTCCTTACTTGAAGCTTTTCTTTAAATCACTCAAAAAACTCTTTACTAGCTACATACTTCAGTGAGTTACGTATCTGATGCACTATACACATTCTGCATTAGGGAACACACCGTTTATTGCTGCAGGAAAGCTTTTTAGCCCATCTACACATGCAATTAGAATATCTTCCACTCCTCTCTCTTTGAGATCATTTAGTACTCCCAACCAGAACTTCACTTTCAGCTAAATAAAACTTCTTTTCTGCCATTTTGCTAATATATTATACATACATTTACTTACACAACTCCTTAAAAAACCATGAAAACTATCGGATATACAGACTGCAGCGGACGACTACGCCATTCGTTGATTACTGTTTGTCAGTAATACTTGATATCTCTGCCGCCGATATTTTGTGATCGTAAATTTCCTCAATATGTGACGCTATATCTCCATGCCACTGGCAAATGTGCTTAAGACCTTTGCTTCAAGTTCTGTTGTTTGTCTTTTTCTAACTATTTGGGGTTCAAAGCTTCCTTCCCTGTCTCTAGGTGTTAACAACTCAAATGAGTTGTACGTAAAGTTTTTCCCATTTCTTCGATTATTTTCTTCACTTTCAGCTAATAAATGGTTTTCTATTTCACCTTCTAGACTCGCCTCCAGCAGCTTTTTTATAAATGGTGTTAATGCTCCCTCCTTTCCTGTCAACGGTCTTCCTTCTCGTATAGACGACAGGTTTCTAATTCTTTATAATCTACCAAACCGGTAGTTTTATTTACTTGACTCATGTCAAACCTCCGTTTTTTTATATCAATTATATTTTTATTTCTTGGTTTGACACAGTTTATTTAACACTCCCACTGAAATACTTAAACTCCTACTATTTTCACTTCACTTGTTGCTGCACTGAGTGACTTGAGTTCATACTAGCACCCTGATTTTCTGCATAACTTTCTCTACAGGAATTTGACGAAGAGTTTACTATATCGCCATACTCTAAATCTTTTACTGCTTCCAATGCTGCTTCCTCAATTTTTTCAGATAAGCTAACTCTTTCAGAAGACTGACAAAGCTCTCTAGATCGTTCAAAATACCCTTGTTCTATAGCTTGATTAACTGATAAACCTCCTAATAAGCAATTTTGCCCTATTTCTTCTTTACAACTTTTCAATTTCTCTAACTTTTCTTGATCTCTTACTTCTACCCCTATGAGATTTTCATCCTCCTCATCAAGATATAATTCAACTTCTAACTTCCCCAAGCTGGTGTAGAAAATTAACACTATACCGTCACTACCTGCAATGTCAGTGTAATTTCTTTCTTCTTTTTTAAATTCAACTATTACTTTACTTCCTCCTATCTCCAACTCGCAGACTTCTAATTCTAGATGTTCTACCTCCAATTCATTTGTAATTTTTACAATCTCAACAATACTACCTTGTGGATACTTTATATAAAAATATATATTATCTATGTTTATTTCTAACTCATCTTGAATTTGTTTGTTTTTGTTCACAATGCTTTCACGCGCAGCTCCTTCTAGCCGGCTTCTAATTTTTTCACATTCACCAGAAAGATAGTTATCAAACTGTTCATTACGAAGATTTATGAATCCCATAGTCGCATGTGACATCCTATCGTTATAGAAAAGACATCGCTGCACTTTCCCGCCTTTTAATAGTAAATCTTCAGCAATATCTAGTATAATGCTCACATTTTCTATTGCTGGATCTGGATCTTTACTACAATGAATCTCTCTGCCAGGGTTTACTTTTTCAAGAACATCTTGCATTTTCCTAAATATTAAATTCACTACAGTTGTTCCATTGTCGTCACAATATGAGTTCAATTTTATTCCCTTTTTAAGATACTCATCTACTACATCTTTAATATCTTTTAGAGCACTCTTTGCCCAGGCTTTTTCTCCTTTAATTTTCTTATACTCTTGTTCATTTTTTTCCTCTATATCATTCATCTTCTGATGAAATTCGTCGTTTAACAAACTCTCTTCATCAGTCAATGGTATTTCTTTTTCTGCTAAAGGTGAATCTCCTTTTAAAAAAGGAAGAGAGTTACCTAAATCACAGCTTGAGTTTGAGTCTTTCTCTGAGTTTAAATTGCTTAGATCAATATTTGGCTGTGAATCCCAATACTCTGAAAAATAATAACTTTTTGAGCTAGTTTGTTCTGCATATTCCACAAACTGCTTGTTTTTTATCTCACTATTCATAGCATACACCTCATCTTCAATACTTATTGTAACATGCAAGCGAAAATTAACAAGAAAATATACTGCCTATAGCTTAACAGAAAATGCCTCAATAGTTTCTATCCATTCCTGGTCTGTATAAGTTCTCCACGTTCACATCATTCATGTTGCCATTAGGCCCTTGCATTGCAGCTTGCTGCAATAAATTGACTACTTTCCCGTGTCCACAGGACTGAGCCAAATACAAAGGAGTACGTCCTTCATTATCTATTGCATTAACACGTGCTCCTCTCTCTAACAGAACTTTCACCATTTCTGGATAATCACTGCGAGCAGCAATATGCAAAGGAGTTTTTCTTTCAAAGTTTTCTGCATTAACATCTGCTCCATGCTTCAATAGTAATTTGACTACTTCTAAATTACCTTTCAAAGCAGCAAGATGCAAGAGAGCACACCTCTCAGAGTCTTCTGGATCAACGCCTAATTCATGTTTCAATAGTGCTTCAGCTACTTCTAAATTACCTTTCAAAGCAGCAAAATACAAAGGAGTATTTCCTTGCTCATCTGCGGTGGGCTCTACCGCTTTATCTTTATTACGTGGAAACATGTTACCTCGAACTTAAGTTTTTACAACAGCTTTTACTGTACGAGAGGTTAATAAATAAAGTCAAGACAATAATTCAATAAAAATATACTATAAATTAGTGTCATGAAAGGTTTAATTGTTTACTTTTTCTAAAAGCATAAAAATAGTGCGTATATTTGTGAGAACAATTGAAATAAAAGTGGTGTTGTGAAAACAAAGGTGTGAAATTTTTGCAACGAAGCTCAACAAATTAGTTCATATATAGATGTGGCGAAAGTAGACTAAAATGGCTGATTTTGCGTTATAATAGGGTAGTACAGAAAAGAGCTTTTTTTCTATACTACTTTTTTATACATTTAATAGTTTGGATTAAACCTTCAATCCTGGTTTAGAATGTTCAGTGATAGATATACCAAAAAATATATTCTTAACAGCAGTAAATCTACTTATATCAGGATCTTTTTGCTTCTCTTCACAAAATTTTCCAATGCCATAGCCTACTAATGTACCAACAGCAGCAGACACAATAAACACTGCAATAGCAACACTATGTGGCATTAAAGCTGCTGCTCCTGCAAGGTATGCTATTACCACACCAACAATTGCCCCAACACCTAAAGCGCTATACAAAGGTATGTTATTACGCTTAGATTTTTCTTGTGGAGTTAGTATTTCTTCTGGTTTATCATTGATACCTTCTCTTAGTGTAGCGTGTGATTGATCATTAATTTCTTTACCTAGGTAATTTTTTAATCCTCCACATGACTTATAAGATTCACGCTCTCTTGATAGGGTGTTGTGTAATTCCTCTTTTAAGGTATTGAGATTTTTATCTTGAGAGTTCTGTGTTGGCTGTTTTCCTAATGTTACTAACTCTTTTACTTTAGATTGTATATAATCTATAGCACCAGGAATTTTTCTTTCTAATCCAGCTATTCCAGTACCTAAATTATGTTTTCCTTTGTTATCACAGGGTATGACAACACATCCACCTTCTTTTACCCAAGTTTCAATAGGTTCAAATTCCTTATCCATTAGAACTTTAAACTCATTTATGCTAAGAGTATACTTATCACTATTATAGAAAGTAGTGGTTATTCCTATTGCATTGCCATTTATCCCACCGTTGCTTGGCAACCTATCATACGGTCCAGCAGCTGGTCTTGTAATTGCGGCTTGTTTACTACCTCCTGGATTGTGATTATCTGTTCTATATTTTGCGTCATCGTTATCACCAAACAAAATCACCAAACAAAAATAGAAGATCAGGATTATTTTTTATTTGCTCTTCAGTATACCAACCTAATGATTGATTGTTGCCCTCACCTTCATGGAATAATACTACTCTATTATTCTCATCTGGTTTAGGTTGTAATTTATCACTTGATCCTGACTTAGGAATGTTTTGAAAATTATAAGACATTTTATACCCCCTATATTTAATTTATTAAATTATATAAATTTATCAAGCTTGTTTTCCATAGCACTATCCCTAAAACATTGGAGAACAAGAACATTACTAATGGTAGTATGTACGTTCACACTTAGATCTCTACCGAATATATTAATCCCCTGATCAATAATATTTTTAGTATAACACTAATACTGATAGATGTAAAACTTTTTAACCAAGAACCTTGCTACATCAGATGTACTATACCTGCAGTCATTTTTCACGTGATTAACTCAGCGACTAAAGAGCAAATACAAAACAAGGGACGTAAATCATGGCCTAACAGCATAAATTAAAATTCAAAGAAACTTATAGGTATTATTTCTATGCCACTATTTCATTTTACAGCGTATGTATTTAGAAAGAATAAGATGTTGAATTAGCGTCACACAAGATTCAGTTATTTACTTTTCCCAAAATCGCAAAATAAAGTACCTACCTTTGTGAGAACACGTTGCATAAATATAGGGTTGTGAAAACAAAGGTGTGAAATTTTTGCAACGAAGCTCAACAAATTAGTTCATACAAAAATTTAGTCTAAATTAGCCAATTAATCACTTAAAATCCAATATGGAATGTTCTAAAAAGAAATCTTTCTCTGCCATTTCATTTAAGCCTCTAAATGTCTCTCATTAGTTACAATTGTGGCATCACTGTTTTTAAGTGAATTTGAAGGACTATTACAACAATATATGATCGCAGCAGCGACAAGACAACAAGCTCCAACTGCTATTCCCACTGCTAACATTTCTAAGTAAACTGCAATAGCTACACCTAAAGCAACTCCAGCTATTGCTAGCGTGGAAGCAGCTACAATAGTTTTCTTTTCAATTCGTGGACTTGGCTGTCGATTATTATTTTGAATACCATTTGTTTGATCTGTTGCTATAACTGAATTTTCTGGTTGTAATCTTTCTGGAACTAACAGTGTTTTGCTTTCCTCTGGAAAAATTGACTCATTAGCATCATAAAATTCTTCATCTGTGTCGCTCTCACTAATAGTTGCATAACTGTTACTATTATCTTCTGCATCAAAATCACTATTTTCATCAATTTGAGCTTCCGTTTCTCTTGTGATATTCTCCTGAAGATTAGATGGCTCTTGTGCAAAGCGTTGCATTACTTCTATCTCTGACAATCCCTCGATAACAAGAGCGTATTCACCTCTACTTGGTATACTTCTATTGTAATTCGGTAAAACACCCTTAATATTTTCGCTAAAATATTTACTTATCTCTGCTAAAATCTTTTGTTGTTTAAACGTAACTTTCTCAGGATCATTAATATCTATACATTCTATGCGTAATAAGTGATGTTGCAAAACCTCTTGTAACTCTGGATTATCCTTGACATATTGAATTAATCTGTCGGCTAAATTTTCTATAAACGGTGTAATGTTCTCTTTTGTAATAACATCTTTTTGTGCCTCCAATTTTTGTTCTTTTTCTAAATAGCAATCATATCGTTCCACGATTTCCGAGCTAATTTCTTCTATACTACTAATAATCTGGGTCCATGTCCCTTGGATGCAGGCACTGCTATTTTCACCATACGTTGTTGCTGCTGTATATATTTGTTTTAGAAGAACGAACTCTTTTTGCTCTCTCCAGACCTTTTCTATATCTAGACCACTGATTTCTTTAAACAACTTATTTATTTTTTTATCATCATCTATACCATTTAATAATCCGTGTAGTTCTGTTTTCTTAAATTGTCCTTCATTGAGGATGTCACTATTTCCGAGTTCTTTTCTAATTATAGACAATTTTCCTCTTACTAACTCTGAGTTTTGTTCCATAAGAGTAACTAGCAACTCCTTTTTTCCTTTCAGTGGAACGGAAAAATTATCAATAAGTAATTTTATATAACCTATAGATTCAGGTATAGTAATTTTTGCATCATCTCTCGTATAATCATATTGCAATTCCTGTGTTGGGTATTCTTGGTCATACTCACCGTGGCAGTTCTTTTTTAAATACTGCTGTTTTAGTGCTTGCTCGGCTTTATCAATGACAGTCTTAATAAATTCTTCATCACCTGGTATAGGATCAGTCTCGCGTAATGTTTTTTTCATCACACTTCCTTTTTCATTGTCAGTTAAACTAAGAAGCCTTAGTCTTATCGGATCATTATGATATTGTTCAAGTAATTCAGGTATATTTTCCACGTAAGAACCTGCAGCTTGCTTCAATTGTTCTTTGTCAACTTTTACGGATTCAACTAGCTTCTTAGTAAAAAAATTTATCCGTTTAACTATTGGACTTGCATGGACAGATTGACTATCTCGTGCAATGCGTTCATCTTCTCTTCTTTGATTCCTTTCTTTTTCAGGGACTATGCCACGTTCAAAGAAAAACTTTTGCATCTCAGGGGAGTGAGTATAAAAATGAGATAGCGTGTGCCCTTCCTCATCTCTTGAATTAATTAGAAAAGGATATTTATCAGGATCATTCAGCAGAAGCTTTATTCCCTCTTCGCAATGATTTTGTTGCGCAAGATCAAAAAACAACTTCTTTACGCTGTTTTCATCTAGCTTGCCAACATTACCGTTAGATCTTGCTCTTGCTTTAGACCATGATGCTTTCAGACATTTATAAAAAACTAGAGAGCTGCCTAGACATGTATAACCAAATTCATCTATGAATTCCCAGTATTCCTCAGATTCAGCCAAAGCTTTTACTTCTTTTATACCAATGTTGTTACTATTCAAATCAAATTTAATAAATTTTGTAAGATTAACTAAAGCTTTTACTCCTTCAGCACCAATATTGTTACTCCCCAAATTAAGTTCAGTAAGTTTTGTAAGCTTAGCTAAAGCTTTTACTCCTTCAGCACCAATATTGTTATTCCACAAATTAAGTTTAATAAGGTTTGTAAGCTTAGCTAAAGCTTTTACTCCTTCAGCACCAATGTTGTTACCACTCAAATCAAGTTTAGTAAGGTTTGTAAGTTCATCTAAAGCTTTTGCTCCTTTATCATCAATATTGTTATTAGCTAAATTAAGTTCAGTAAGGTTTGTAAGTTTAGCTAAAGCTTTTGCTCCTTCTTCACCAATTTTGTTATAACTCAAATTAAGTTTAGTAAGGTTTGTAAGTTTAGCTAAAGCTTTTGCTCCTTCTTCACCAATTTTGTTATAACTCAAATTAAGTTTAGTAAGGTTTGTAAGTTCATCTAAAGCTTTTATTCCTTTATCATCAATATTGTTATTAGCTAAATTAAGTTCAGTAAGGTTTGTAAGTTTAGCTAAAGCTTTTGCTCCTTCTTCACCAATATTGTTACTCCCCAAATTAAGTTCAGTAAGGTTTGTAAGTTTAGCTAAAGCTTTTGCTCCTTCTTCACTAATTTTGTTCAAACTCAAATCAAGAACAGTAAGGTTTGTAAGTTCATCTAAAGCTTTTGCTCCTTCTTCACCAATATTGTTATTCCACAAATCAAGTTTAGTAAGGTTTGTAAGCTTAGCTAAAGCTTTTACTCCTTCTTCATCAATACTACAATCCCCGAGAAAAAGTTGTGTAATACCTCTGTTCTCTTGCAAAAAGCTTATCAATTCCTTGATATCTACTTTTTGATAATACAAATGTAATCTGTCGCCTTGAACATGCTCGTTGAAATTCATTTTTACCTTACTAAATATTATTGTTTTAGCAAATATTTTAATACTTTTCAAGTAATATTTATAAAAAATACTGATTTCGTAGTGCCACAAAAAATTTATTTATTTACTTTTTTAAAAAAGCATAAAAATAGTACGTATATTTGTGAGAACAATTAAAATAAAAGCGGCGTTGTGAAAAGAGAAGCTTGAAATTTTTGCAATCAAATTAAGCAATTTGGTTCGTATGTAAATTTAGCAAAAGTAAGCTAATATAGCTAGTTTTAGCGTATAGTAAAGTTACTATATTGAAAAGTTCGAACGTATCACATGGTAGTGCACAGAGGGTTAATTCTTAACTAGATTGTACAATCAACATAAAAAGCCATATTCCACTGCTGCTATGAGAAAACTGCTTATTCTTACTAACTCTTTGGTCAGAGATGATAGGGTTTTTACTGAGGAATATAACTCTCAGTCAGTTTCTATCTAAGCTAACTCGTAGCAGTAGCTGTCACAAACTATAAGTACATACTGTAATTGCTATTGAATGATGGAGAGACATACTCCATTATTTTAGCACGAAGTAACAAATTCAATGAATTAGTTCTTCAAGAATAATTTAAACTTTTACAGTAGGAGTAGTCTCATGAAACATTATAGCGGGTTAGATGTCTCACTCAAAGAAACTTTTATTAGTATCATTGATGAGAAAGGAAAAATTGTTAAAGAAGGGGTTGTTGCAAGTGAAAGCAGTGCAATAGCTGATTGGTCAAAACAAAAAATACGAGTCCATAGGAATAGAAAGCGGGCAATTATCAATATCGATGTGCAAAGAGTTTTGGATTACCAGTAACTTGTGTAGATGCAAGGCATATGGCAGCAGCATTATCTGCGAGAATCAATAAGAATGATAAAAATGATGCAAGAGGCATAGCACAAATGATGAGAGTTGGGCTATTTAAGGAGGTATTAGTAAAATCAGACGAAGCTTGTCAGGTTAAAATAATACTTGGAAGCAGAAGACAATTAATACGTTGCAGAGAGCAAATTGCGGGAACAATAAGGGAAAATATACGGGATAAAAGTTAATCAACGTCTTAGTTCTGCAAACTTTGCTTTAAAAGTGCAAGAAATGGTTAATAATCTAGATGAAATTAGCCAAACCTCAATTGAATCATTAGTACATAGTTTAGAAATAATAGAAGAATCAACAAGAAAACTTGATAAAATGCTCTCAGAACAAAGCAAAAAAGATGAGGATTGTAAATTATTAACTACTGTTCCAGGAGTTGGTATTATAGTAGCAATGACATATAAAGCTGCAATAGATGATCTGCATAGGTTTGAAACATCTTATACAGTTGGAGCCTATATGGGATTAAGTCCAAGACAGTACGCTTCTGGTGAGATTGATCGACACGGAAGTATATCAAAAATGGGACTGTAGGAATATGTTATATGAAGCCGCGCAGGTCTTACTGGTAAAATGTAAAAGGACATTTAAATTAAGAAGCTGGGGATTGAAGCTTAAAAAGAAAAAGGGCATGAAAAAAGCAATTGTTGCAGTAGCAAGAAAATTAGCCGTGATTATGCACAAGATGCTAATCGATAGAAAAGAGTTTTGCTATCAATAAACACTAAAGAAGTATAAAACAATAATTTTACTGAAAGTAAATGCCGATGGAAGGGATAAGCAAGAGGATAAGTTGAAGCATAGACTTCGTGGCCGTCCACTTCCGCCTAACAAGTATAGTGCTACAATATAAATTAGCCATATTAGACCGCGGAGAGAACAATGGAAGCATGCTACTTTTAACTTATATTAAGACTATAGAGGAAAAGAATGATACCTTAGTTTTTATAAGCTTAATGAATATGTGGTTTAAGTTTGTGTGGACGCACATATTCATTGGCTACATAGTTTAAAAGAGATTAATTGGAAATTAGTGTTGATGTTTTTATTGCCAATAAAACCTCTTTTGATTGAATAAGATAATACAATAATAAATAAAAGGTTGTATTAGAGCTGAATTTTACATCAAAAAATATTTTTCATGATACAAAAAATTATTGTTGACTTTTATGCAATTAGAGAACTTATTCATAGCTACACTAAATATTTAAATTAAGGATTATAATATATTAATTTTTTATAAATCCACTGAATTGAAAATTTTTCGATATTTTTCATTTTTTTTATTAACACAACTGCTCTTTTCCCATTTCATTGAAAAATTTGTTGAGGTCTTTTGATAGGCAAGTTATTTTATTCATCGTTACTTCTCTCACTAAAAACATATCTGTGAGAACTTGTTATTCTATCTCCTCATATCTTTTTCCTTAACTTGACTCCTATGGTTTATTTAATACTCCCATAATGCAACTTTTCATAAGTCTAAAAAGATTGTCAAACTTGCCAAAAGCGTTGGTATAGAAATTCTGTATCCTCCTGCGTATTCTCCTGATTTTAATGACATTTAACACCATTGATTTGTTATCAAAAACAGAGCCAAAGAATATTTCTCTGTTTCAATCTTTTCGCCAGGCTGTCAATTTTGCTTTCCTTCATTTGTTTTCACTATTATGAGAAAAGCTATACTTGTAAATTAATCATTAATGTTATACACGTTCTTTTCTTTTTCTATTCTCTCTTGCTCTTCGATACAATATATAGCAAGCGGATTAGCTTTCAGTCTTTCAACTCCTATTTCTTCTCCTGTTCCATCACAGTAACCATAAGTGCCTGATTTTATTTTTTCTAACGCCTCCTTAATTTTTTCTTTTCTATCTTTGCGGCGCTTAATTAATTCCCCATTTCCACTATCTCCATCAGAATAAATACTACTATCTTCTAGATCTTGTTTCTCCAGGTCAGCAAGTATTGATTGTAACTTTAAGCTAAAGTATTCCAGTTGTTTTACGTTCATATATTCTTCATTTTCTGAAGGAGTGTAATCTTCCGGTAACTTTATTTTCATTAACTTCTCCATAGCATTATCAATAAAATATATTAAAACTTATATAACTTGTGAACAAAAAATTATACTACCCTCAAAGTAAACACTATAATTTATAATAAACATNTAAAATCCTGGTATGATAGATTTAGTAAAAAAATTAGTAATAGATGATAATAATGTTACTTATATAGTATGTATTTTTATTATAATGTTAAGTTTATCTTCATATACACTTGAAAACAACAATAAACAAGAAGTTATGTTAACATTAACATGGATATGTGCTACATTTGTTTTACAGATCTCTACAAACAATTTGTTTGCATCTGATCATCATGATGGAATATTAGAGCAAATCTTTGTACAGCCACTCTCTTCTAGGCTTATAATTGCTTATAAAATTTTCGCTCACTGGTTATTATTTGGGTTACCGATTTCAGTAATTTCTTCCATATTCAGCTTTGCAGTTCTAGGCAACAGTATTGAACACTCAATAGCAGTTGGAGTATCTTTATTATTTAATACGCTGATAATCATTAATATTTCAGCTACTGGAAATGCATTGATGATTGGTCGAAACAACTTAGCATCAGGAGTATCGCAAATTCTTGTTTTGCCAATGATAATGCCAACTTTTGTATATTTCAAATTGCTAACTCAATTTGAAAGTTTATCCTTGAATATTTATACACTACTAATCACCATTTTAATTTTTGTCATTTTGATTGTTAACAGCACCATAACTACTCACATGGCATTAAAATTTGCTGTGGAACAAGATTGAAAAACCTTACTGTTATTGAATAGACTTCTTGTATCTGTTCAGGCAATGGCGTCAACTTAAGGAAAGATGTTAAGGAGTAAAATACTACAAGAGACAGCACTTTTGTTTCTATTTTACTTTTATTTCTCGGATTGACACAGTTTATTTAACCATAGGCTTCAAGTTAAGAGATTGTGAGAAAATTTAGAGAGGTTAAAGTGGATAAGCCCTTCTACGTTTAATGAAAATTGCGACCAAGTTATAGTAAATTTTCTAAGAAATGCTAGTATAATCTTTAGTTAATACTAAAAATAACTCTCTAATCCGCCTTTTTAGCTCAATAAATGCCTTTATTAAACTGTATTCTTTTTTAGTTTTGTACAACTCATGAGAATTGCACATAATTTAGCATATAATTCACACTGTGTGGCTTCCCTATCAAGTCTTATATAGCTCTTGTATAGTTTAACTCAATTTGCCACCTTACTCTGTTGCTCAGCACTAATTTTATCCTCTGGAATATTAGTATTGACCAGTTCAACAATTTTTGATTCCTTTTGGAAGATATGTGACTTTGCTAATTTATTAGCTTTTCTTCTTCTAGCCATATCCAGTTAGTTTTTGACATATAATTCTTACCTGAATTTTTACTTCCTTTCCTAATTTTTTTCTGAAGATAATTGACCTTCCAAATACTCCAATAGCTCTATTTTTTGATTTATCATATATGTTGGTATCAACGACTTATGAAAAAGCTCCTATTTCATTAATTTGTTTAAAAGAACTAGGCACAAAGTAGCCAAAATCAAAAAATCATTGGCTGTTCAAGATAATCCCTATAACCTTGATCTGACCTCCATTAAATTTAATTTATCTAGCGCTTGATTCAGGTAATCAAAGACTAACTGTAGCTTTATTCTTGATTTAGTATTACTCTCACAATCTCTATAGCTATCCTTGTACATATCTTCCATGCTACCGGGTAGGCTAATGTAGCTGCTATCCAATAATTTAACGCTTCCTAATTGCTGTAAAATTTTGCAATCAATCCGTAGTTAAATAAACATAAAATACATTTGTTTCATAAACTCAACTGCTTCTTTAGTAAACCTAAACCCTGTTTTGTAATTTCTATCGAGTCTTCATTTAGCAATTGGCACATTGTTTCTATGCTGCAGTTTTCAATTACCCAAAATTATAGCTTTTATGAATGATGAACCGCCTCTTCCTTTTCTGTTTCAATTGATTGCCATTTCATTGAAAAATTTGTTGAGGTTATTTGATAGGCAAGTTATTTTATTTATCGTTACTTCTCTCACTAAAAGTATATCTGGGAGAACTTATACCTTATTATTTTCCTTCACTCTTTACTTACACTTTTCCTTAACTTGACGCC
Organism: Wolbachia endosymbiont of Armadillidium vulgare str. wVulC; assembly: GCF_001027565.1. Classification (NCBI taxonomy): domain Bacteria; kingdom Pseudomonadati; phylum Pseudomonadota; class Alphaproteobacteria; order Rickettsiales; family Anaplasmataceae; genus Wolbachia; species Wolbachia endosymbiont of Armadillidium vulgare. The sequence continues at coordinate 446,237 of NZ_ALWU01000001.1, forward strand.
TATGCTTTTTTGAACATTCCCTATGGGTGGCAGATTTTATGCTCGAAAAGCATTATACATGTCTGCTGTGGTTGCAATGCATCATAATAAAAAAATGAAAGTATTTTACCAGCGTTTAGTTGACTCTGGCAAAGTTGCTCTAATGAGGAAAATCATCATTTGTTTAAATGCTATAATAAAAAACAATAATTTTTATCTTGATGTTTAAGATGATAGATGTCCTATTCGATTGCTATACTAAAGTTTATTTAACATACTCCCAACCGAGTTGATAAAAGCTGTGTTATCTCCTTGCAGCATTAAGTGTATATTTTTTGCTATTTTTTCTACTAAGAGGGTAACGTTATCAAAATTTGAAAATTTTGATAACACATAATCTGCTAAGCTTTTCTGATTTTCAGACCTACCCACTCCAAATCTCAAACGCCAATAATCATTACCAATGAGGCTATCTATAGACTTGAGTCCATTATGTCCAGCAGAGCTGCCGCCTTTTTTTACTTTTATTCTTCCAAATTTCAAATCAGCATCATCATGTATGACAACAACATTATCTAGCGATAATTTGTAAAAATTTTTTATTTTTGTAATAGGGATACCTGAATTATTCATAAACGAATAAGGTTTTATCAGCATGATTTTATTATTATTAATTATGCCAGAGGTTATCAAGTAACCGGCTTTCTTAGAAAATGACTGAAAATTCCAATATTTGTAGATTGCATCAACGATGATGAAGCCAATATTATGATGAGTTAATTCGTATTGACTACCAGGATTACCAAGCCCAGCTATTAAACGCACTACTCCTCTGTTTCTGCTTTAGGCTCTTCAACATCACTATCAGCAGCAGAAATTGTCACAATGGTAAAATTTTCTTCCTCATGAGCTGCAAGCTTAACACCTTCTGGTAATTTTACATCATTGATATGTATAGACTGATTAATCATTTTGTCAGATAAATCAATTTCTATGACTTGAGGTATTTTATTAGGAGAACATTTAACAGTAATAGAACGACACAAAACATTAAGCACCCCACCTAATTTAATTCCTGGTGATTTACTTTCATTTATGAACGATAAAGGTATATCTATTTTAATTTCACTACCTTTATCAACAAACTGAAAATCAACATGTTGCACAGTATCCTTTACTACATGCCATTGAATATCACGAACAAGAGCATATTCTTTTTTCCCTGAAATATCCAGTTCTATTAAATGTGCAGAAAGAGCACCTGATTTATATTGTTTAGTAAATTCCTTTGTAGATAGTGTCAAATTTACGTTATCATGCCCTTTGCCATATATAACTGCAGGTATACTTCCCTTCTCCCTCAGAGCCTGCATCGCTTTCTTTTTTTTTACATCACGTAACTCTGCATTAATTGTTACCATTTCTTGCTGTGCCATCGATTACTCCTATTCAGCTAATCCTTTTTATATAATTTAATAATATAACATAAAAATATTTATTTCAAACTTCATTCTTTCACACTAATTCTTTGTGGAAAAATTTATTTAGATATATACTTAAGATTACGTAGTAAGGACTATGAGTATTGACGATCAAGTAGTTTTTAAGATTTATAAGCCAACAAAAACTGCAACACAATCTGGTTTAGGTAATACAAAATTCTGGCACCTAAAAATTGAGCCTTGTTCTTACTATATTGAACCTTTGATGGGGTGGTTTGGATCAAAAGATCCCCAAAAACAGATTGTATTAAAGTTTGATTCTCTTGAAAAAGCAGTATCTTACGCAAAGAAACATAACACAAAATACATAATTGAAATGCCAAAAGATGTTAAAAGGCTGCCAAAATCTTATGCAAATAATTTTATACTAAAGTAAATTTTATTGTAGTGTGTTTACCTAAAAGCTTAAATCTAAGAACATATCTTGAAAGGACTTAAGTGGTTAAGCATATATTAAAGAGTTCTTGAAGTAAGGAGAGCACGCTCATACGTCAAGCAAACAACGTTTACCTAAAATTCTTTGACATTGGCAGCTTTCTTGCCCCGTTTTCAGTAAACAGTGATTTTGTAATTCTTCTATATATTAGAAAATTTTTATTTTAATTAGCGTTAAACAATAGGCGCCTATTGGTTTTTAGCTAAAGTAAAGGTCAAGTATCTGGAATTCTGGACATAAAATCCTCCTGTGTAAAAAAGATTAGAAAAAAGTGCAGCGTACATACGACAGAAATTAAGCACACTTACATGCTCTGAAGAATACGCTTTTTGATTGAAAGTTTGACTGAAAAGTCTGCAGACAAAGATAGATTTTGAGCTCTTAAAATATCTCTAACTGTAATTATAATCAGATTTAAAATATATGGAAGCAATTTTTTACGTTAATATTTCAAATTTCCCTTTCAAGATAGGTTCTAATTGTTACTCTAGGTTTTAAATTGTGCTAACGCACTGCGGCTATTTAGAGAGTTGAACCTGGCTAGCTAGTATCAAAGAGTTATTTTTTAGGTATTTCTCCGTAAGACTGCAAGTTTTTTTGGATTACTCAAATAACTTCATTCTGCTTGAAGAACTTTTATGTTGCTTTGCACTAAATTAATTTCACGTTTTATTTGTGTTAGCTATTTATTTAGTGAGTGGACATGTAATTTTACCTTAATAACCCTATAATAAAAACATAGTTATTGAAATAATACAGAAGGTCCTCATGACAACCTCTGTATAGCTCTTAGTTTTGCTGAACGCGCACGCGGATTTGCATTTATTTCTTCTGCACTTGCTTTCATCACTTTTTTGTTTAAAAGGGAGAATGTCTTGGTAGATCCTGGTTCACACAAATCTTTAAAAAGGGTTTTAACTATACGATCTTCTAAAGAATGAAAAGTAACTACAATTAATTTGCCGTTCTCACTTAAAATTTCAGACGCAGCTTTAATACCCTTTTCAAGCTCTCCTAGCTCATCATTTACCCATATTCTGATTGCCTGAAATGTCCTAGTTGCAGGGTCAATCTTGCTTTTTCCACGAAACACTACAGAACGTACGATATCCGCAAGTTCAAATGTAGTTTTGATAGTTTTCTTCTTCCGCGCATTTACTATTGCTCTTGCGATTCTACGAGAATGACGCTCACCTCCGTAATTGTATATAGTGTTTGCAATCTCTTCTTCACGTAAAGCGTTAACAAACGTTGAAGCATTCATATGAGAATAGTTATCCATGCTCATGTTAAGCGGACCATCACGTAAAAATGAAAATCCTCTATCTCCATTGTCGAGTTGCATAGATGAAACTCCAACGTCAAAAACTATGCCATCAATGCCTTCAATATTGTTGCTATCTAATAAATTTTTAATATTACTAAACTTTTCAATAAACAATTTTATTCTATTAGGATATTTAACGTTCAGATCATCATAAAATTCGGTAACTGTTTCATCTCTATCAATTGCATACACTTTGCAATCAGCGGACTCTAATATTGCTTTGCTATATCCTCCAGCTCCAAATGTGGCATCTACATATATGCCATCACTTTGTGGTGATAAGTGCAATAGCATCTCTTTTAACAAAACTGGAGTATGTGTCATATCAAGAGACTTTGTGTACTTAAATTAAAATAACTTTCTCGCCAAAAAATATATGGAAATATACAGGTATAGTATAAGGATATTTAAATATAATCAACGATATAAAAATATTAAAATTTAATAAGATAGTATTACTAATATAATATTTACATAATTAACGTTTGAAAAAGTAAGTAATATTACTATAATATCAAACAGATTATGGAAGATTTTGTGCAACAAATGACAAAAGTAATACTATCAAGTTTAATTTGTAATACTTTGTTGTGGTATGACCACATGCTTTTTAGTCATCTAATAAGCATAATCGGAGATGTGTTTTTTCCGTCAGATGACAAATTAGTCAGCATACTTAAAGCTTTTGGAGTGTTTGCAGTGGGTTTCCTAATAAGACCAATTGGTGCTGCTATATTTGGCCACATTGGCGATAAATATGGAAGAAGGATTGCTCTATTTCTCTCTATTATATTGATGACTCTATCAACTGTACTCATTGCCTTTGTTCCGGGTTATCAAAAAATTGGAGTACTAGCATCAATACTAGTGATATGTTTAAGATTATTACAGGGTATATCTCTTGGAGGAGAGGCAGGAAATGCACCATTTCTAATAGAGCATGCTCCTAAGAATAAAAGAGGATTCTTTGGCAGTATTGAAGTTTTAAGCGCAATTCTTGGTTCAATATTGAGTCTGATAGCAGTGCTCATATGTAAGGAGGTATCCGATTTTGAATCTTGGGGATGGAGATTGCCTTTTATTTTTAGTTTTGTAATGGGATTAATCAGCATATATATGAGGTATATACTTGATGAAAGCCCAGAGTATAAAAAGCAGGAAAAGCCACATGAATTACCGTTAAAAGAACTATTAAATGGCTATAAAAAACCTTTCTTAATATCAGTGGGAGTTGACATAGTTGAAAATGCATCTCTTTACATATATCTAGTGTTTTTCAATGTACTTGCATCAACAATCAACACTCACTTTAACCACATAGTGGAAGTATTGAACCAAATTGCACTTGGAGGACTGACTATACTATTTGCAATACTTTCTGATAAGATAGGAAGAGAAACAGTCATGAAATTTGCATTTGTGACTTTTATAGTAGTAAGTTATCCAGTTTTTTCAATGATACTAAGTGGTAATAATTTGCTAGTCATAATGGCACACGTTCTTTTTATAATCCCAATAGCTGCATCGCTTGGTCCTGTTAGCGCGTTTATGTGTGAATTATTTCCAACAAGGGTACGATACAGTGGATTTGGTTTATCAAGAAATATAGCTTCGGGATTTTTTGGTGGCTTTGCACCATTTATATGCACAACTATTATCAAAGTTACAGGACAAGGAGCTTTAGCAAGTTTTTACATGATTTTCTGTGCACTAATTGGGTTAGTTGCTATATCACAAGTTAAGAGTTAGATTTTTTCGAAAACCAAGTGTTTAAAAAAATCTAATCATAAGGTGGAAAATGCCAATCCTTAGGTGATAATGTAAATATTTCAGCGCCATCTTTTGTTACCCCAAGCGTATGCTCAAACTGTGCAGAAAGTGAAAGGTCACGTGTTGTCACTGTCCAGCCATCTAGCTTACTAAGCAGAGTTTCATGATTTCCAGCATTGATCATTGGTTCTACTGTAAAAAACATGCCTTCTTTTAAGACAAGATCCTCATCTTCATCATAAAAATGTACAACATTTGGTGGAGCATGAAAAACCTTTCCTATGCCATGTCCACAATAATTGCGTACGATAGAATATCCAAAATCTCCAATATATTTTTCTATAGTCAGTCCTATTTCATTTAACTTATTGCCTGGACTGACTTGTTTTATTGCTTCCATCAATGCACCATAAGTAGCATCACACAAACGCTTTGCTTTTATTGAGGGTTTACCAGCCCAAAACATACGACTTGTATCACCATACCAGCCATTTAAAATCACTGTAACGTCAATATTTAAAATATCTCCATCTTTAAGAGGTTTATCATCAGGAATACCATGACATACAACAGCATTTTTTGAAGTGCAAATTGATTTCGGATATCCCTTATAATTCAGTGGTGCTGGAATTGCACCTGCATTGATTATAAAGTCGTGACATAGATCATTTAACTCATTAGTTGTTACACCTACCTTGACGTATGGTGCAATGAAATCAAGAGTTTCAGCTGCAAGCCTGCCAGCTTTACGCATAAAGTCAAAATCTTCTTGTGAATGTATAGTTATGTTCATATTTCTTATGTTTTTATTGTAATTTTCTGCTTCTCTTGTGAATACATAGATGTAAAAATACTATAAAAATGAGCTCCTAGATCAAGTCATTTCAGCGACAGAAGGTAAAACAGAAATCTAAACCGTGACTTTCGATTTAACCCAATGGTATAATTTACTTATTTTGCCGTCGTGACCAAGCATTCCAGAATCATTTTTATAAAAAGTGTCAGTTATTAGCTTTATAGAGCCTATAGCAGCAGAAAATACAGGACTTTTATCATATTCGCCATCAAGACCGCTACAAGACTCAGGGCATCCGATACGGACTTGTTTGTTGAATATATAGCCTGCAATTTCCTTCATGCTTGTGAGTTGACTGGTTCCACCTGTGAGCACTACTTTATTGATTGGATCTTTTTGTTCTTGAAATTGTTCTCTTACCAGTTCAAATATCTCCTCAACTCTAGGTCTTATGATGTCAATAAGTTCGGACTTGGGTACTCGAGTCGGTTCATCATTTTCACTGTTTTGCAGTGTAATATATTCGTTCTCATCTATTGAAGTTACGACAGTGCTACCGTATAGTATTTTTATGCGTTCAGCATGCTCTATACTTGTGCATAGTCCATAAGCTATATCTCGAGTGATGTGAATGCCACCAATTGGAATGCTGCTTGCGTATATAAGCTTTCCTCTCTTAAAAATTCCAATTGCAGTGCATCCACCCCCTATGTCAACAACGGCAGTTCCTAGCTCTTTTTCATCTTCACTTAAACAGGCAAGGCCTGCAGAATATGCAGAAGCAATACAACCGGCCATACTTATCCCGCTATTATTAGTTATGCAGTTTTCAATATTGGTAAGCGCTGGACGCGAAGCAGTAACGACATTAACATCAGCAGATAATCTCTTTCCATACAATCCACTTACCTCCTTTATATCAGTCATATCATCTAAATGATACTTCAGTGGTATGTTGTGAATGATAACATTTTCTTCAATATATTTCTCAAATGTCTGAAAGACTACACGTTTTATATCTCGGTCTGAAATTTCGTGATTAGCTGCAATTATTTCGTTATGTACGTTAAAAGATGAGATTCCACATCCGGCTACATTCACATATATCTGGTCTATAGTTTCTTCTGATACTTGCTCAGCTAAACCTACAGTTGATGAAATAGAGTAACTTGCATGCTTTGCGTCAGTTATTGATCCACCGCTTATACCTTCTGCACTTTTATAACCCGTTCCTATTATTTTATAGCTGAAATTGCTATTGATCTCAACAATGAGACAGATAATTTTTGTTGTACCTATGTCTAAAACAGCAAAAACATTCTGCTTTGGTTTTATTATTACTGCAGAGTACATTAGTTGACCTTATGATGCAATTTCATTTAAATTGTAGCTTCGTTTAATAATTTATATTTCTATTAAAAATACAGCAACATTTTAATATACCTGGACAAAGGGGAAAATAAAACATAAAGTTAAAATTTTTATGCCTAAATTGCCAATTGTAATTGCACCCGATGAAAGGTTAACTACACGCGCCAGTGAAGTAACAGATATAAACGATAAAATTAAAGAATTAGTAAACGATATGTTCGAAACTATGTACGATGCGGAAGGTCTTGGTCTTGCTGCAGTTCAAGTTGGAGTGCTAAAGAGAATTTTTGTCATGGACGTTCGGCCAGAGAAGGCTGAAGATGAGCTAGTAGGGTATGATTCAGTTGGCAAGTTTTGCATGATTAATCCTGAAATTAAGGAATTATCCGATGAACAAGTGATTATGAGTGAAGGGTGTCTTTCAATTCCAGAGCAAAGCCATGAAATTAAGCGTCCAAAATATTTAACTGTGAAATATAAAAATTTAAATAATGAAGAACAGACGCTAAAAGCTAGTGGTTGGCTTGCAAGATGTATTCAGCATGAGCTAGATCATTTAAATGGCATATTATACATTAGACATTTGTCTAAATTGAAATATGATATGGCTATGAGAAGGGCACAGAAGGTTAAAAAGAACTATGAGTAATGAAGATCTAGAATTGTTGAAGTTCTATCATGAAGTGGGAGTTGATTGCACGCTAACTGAAGGTAAAGAGGAAAAAAAAGTGGAAAATGAGAGAGCTGCACAGTCTCCTGTCATCGAGCAGAAAAAAAAACAACAAACCATGTTCCCAAGTGACTGGATCATTGAAGCAAGGAAGCTTGCAAGTGAGTGTAGTAGTGTAGATGAATTAAGAAGTGCAGTTAAGTCATTTGAGGGTTGTGAAATAAAAAAAACTGCAACTAATACTGTTTTTTCCGATGGTAATCCAAATGCAAAAATCATGCTTGTTGGTGAAGCACCAGGAGCAAATGAAGACCTTAAAGGCATACCATTTTGTGGTGCAAGCGGAATGCTGCTCGATAAGATGCTCAGTGCAATTAATCTGGACCGCACTAAGGTATATATAAGCAACACCTTATTTTGGCGTCCACCTGGTAACAGAAAGCCAACTGATTTGGAGCTTGATATGTGCAGGCCGTTCGTTGAGAAACATATCGCGCTAGTCTTGCCGCAAATTCTAATTTTAGTTGGAGGAATTGCATGTTATAGCCTTCTTGATAACACAAAAACTATATCGAACTTGCGTGGCAGGTTTCATACGTATACTAACCAATATTTATCTCATTCAATTACTACAGCCGCTATATTTCATCCAGCCTACCTACTTCGTCAACCAGCACAAAAACGTTTAGCTTGGGAAGATTTAAAGAAGATTAGGGGATATCTTGATAATACCAATAACCACACAGACGTTTAGCTTACTACTCGTTATCATCTCAGTACCGGCTAATTGCATTAAATATTAAAAAATTTACCAAATAGAGAAAAAGGCAAAAGAACTCCCTGTGCCCTTTTTCCTGTCATCCTATTTCTTGTCATCCCAGTACCCAGACACTGGGATGGCTTTGTTGCATCGCTTATCGGATAGTGGGTAAAGCATAATAAATTCATGAAACTACCTCAAACTTAGCCATGCCAATATCAGTAAATTTATTGAGCAAGTAGCATTTTATTAGCAATTCTTTTTCTCGATTTATCTCATTCTAAAACTAAACCCAAATATTTGCTTGAGAAAAATCCTTCAATATATGACCTTTTCCCATAAGTTGCTTCCTTTTTCCACTCTTTCACACCTTCTTTACCACATAATCTAATGGCGGCATTTCTCTCAGCCATATAATCCAATTTTGTATGTTCTGCTGCACAATTTTTCGGTAGAACTTTTGTCTTTATATCATTACAATTTATAAAGCTTGTGCCTATCGTATGCTCTATAATGCTTTTATAGCGTGCTAAAATCTTCGAGCAAGTCGCAAGTACCGTAATGGTTGACCATTGCTATATTTTGCAGCAATAGCTTTTTTACTATTTATATTCAACATTACATCTTACCTGTTTATAACTGCGATACTTTCCTATTTTCCTTACTGTAGCCAGGGGTGTTATTATAAATTTGTGCTGTCTATGGCAATTGCAATATCTTCCATATTGTTTTTATCAACTCTGCAATCATCGATCTTAATATTGAGTTTTTTAAACCTTCTTGAAGCCTGCGAATAGCTATTTCCTACTTGCTGCAAATATCCTTTTATAAACCCCACCGTTTGCCAATTCTAAAGAGACTAGCGACTATATGCACTAAAATCACAACTTTATCACTATAAATATAATTGCCACCTCGCATTTTGGGGCTATTTTCGTACCAATTTTCCATTAATAAAATGAAAAATATTTCCTCTTTCTTGGAGAAATTTGTTATATTCATAGCAGTTGCTGAACTTCATTTTAGTTGGCATATTTTTCTTTCGTAGGTTAAATGCTTGTTTTATAGTGAATTTTGTCAGTAACTGCCAGTTCTTTTTATTGAGCTATGCAACAAAGCCCACTGGCATCCAGATTGCAAGTAATGCATTGGGTTTGGTGAGTATGGGTTTTGCGTTATAGAATGAAGCACTTTTGGTAAATAAAACTGGATCCCAGTGTCAAGCACTGGGATGACACCATTTATTTCTATGTTTTTGTCTATCTTATTTTGCCACCTTGCTGAACGGATACCCTAGGCGAGACACTGACTCATTACTTCTAACACCTTTTTACCAATTACTGCAGGGGTTTCTGCAATTGCAATTCCAGCACTCCGCATAATTTCTAATTTTGCACCAGCACTTCCTCCACTAGAAGAGATAATAGCCCCAGCGTGCCCCATACGTCTTCCTGGAGGTGCTGTTTGGCCTGCTACAAATCCAATAATTGGTTTTTTAGTTTTTTCCGCCTTTATAAAATGTGATACATCCTCTTCTTCATTCCCACCTATTTCACCAATAACTACAATACCATGAGTATCATCATCTTTTAAAAACAACTCCATACAATCAACAAACGTCATACCATGAACAGGATCCCCTCCAATTCCTATACATGTTGATTGACCAAGACCAACAGCAGTTGTTTGTGCTACCGCTTCATAAGTTAAAGTTCCAGAGCGAGACATAATTCCTATATGTCCACGTTTATGAATATGTCCTGGCATAATTCCTATTTTGCATTCTTCGGGTGTAATAATTCCTGGACAGTTTGGCCCAATCAATCGACTTTTTGAACGAATAAGTGCATGCTTAACTTTTACCATGTCAAGTATAGGAATACCCTCTGTAATACAAACTATTAGCTCTATCTCTGCATCTATTGCTTCAAGTATTGCATCAGCTGCAAATTTAGCAGGTACATATATAACCGTGGCATCCACGTCAGTTTTTTCTTTAGCTTCTGCTACAGTATTAAAAACTGGTAAATTAAGGTGAGTGCTACCACCCTTACCAGGAGTTACACCACCAACCATTTTTGTTCCGTAGCTAATTGCTTGCTCTGAATGGAATGTACCTTGCGCACCAGTAAAACCCTGACATATTAACCTTGTATCTTTGTTTACTAAAACAGACATGCTCTACTTCACCTCTTGTACTATTTTCTGTGCAGCCTCGTCAAGTTCGTCTGCAGCAATAATATTTAGCCCTGACTCTTCTAGAATTCTTTTTCCTTCTTTAAAATTAGTGCCTGACAATCTAACCACTAAAGGAACCTTAATACCTATTTCTTTTGCGGCTTCAACAACCCCATTTGCAATGATATCACAACGCATTATACCACCGAATATGTTAACTAAAATTCCTTTTACATTACTGTCAGACAGTATAATCTTAAATGCTTCGGTAACAGTCTCTTTACTTGCTCCACCACCAACATCCAAAAAGTTAGCAGGCTCTGCTCCGTAGTACTTTATTATATCCATTGTTGCCATAGCAAGACCTGCACCGTTCACCATACAGCCAATATTGCCATCCATTTTTATATAACTGAGCCCATGCCTTGAAGCCTCTATTTCTTCCTTTATTTCTTCATCATAATCACGGAGCTGCACAATTTCCGGATGACGATATAAAGCGTTGTCATCAAAATTAATTTTAGCATCAAGCGCAACAAAATCCCCAGAATTTGTTTCAACTAGTGGATTAATTTCTATTTGGCTCGCATCGGTTGTAATAAACGCATCATATATATTTTTTGCAATATTTGTTATCTTTCCTATTTGTTCTGAACTCAGATTAAAACTATTGCCAAGTTTACTGTTATCAAGACTTGTAAAACCAGTAGCAGGATCAATATCAAATTTCACAATTTTTGTAGGAGAATTTTTTGCCACTTCTTCAATATCCATTCCACCTTCTGAGGAAAATATAAATACTGGCCTATTGAGCTTTGGATCAACTACGAGACTTAAATAATACTCTTTTTTAATGCTTGAACCTTCTTCAATGTATACTCTTTTTACCTGCTGTCCACTTGGCCCTGTTTGATGAGTAACTAAAGTCATGCCAAGCATATCCTTTATAAGCTGCTGAGCTTCTTCAGTTGACTTTGCTAGCTTCACTCCACCAGCTTTGCCCCTACCACCTGCATGAATTTGAGCTTTCACTACAAACACGTCAGATTTTAACTGGCTTATTTGAGTCTTCACTTCTTCTGCAGATATAGCAACAAAACCTTTTGGCACTGGAACATTAAATTTATGTAAAATTTCTTTTGCTTGATATTCGTGAATATTCATAAGATAACTAACTATTAACCTTAGTAAAAATTACCAACCATAACGTTGTCTTCTGCATTCTTGCTGATACCTCTTTTTTCTCGCTTCAGCTTTCTTTTTAACTCTTTTTTCTGATTTTTTTTCATGATATTTTTTTTTCATTTTCAACCCTCTTCCTTCCTTTTGAATTATTTTTCTCAATACTGGAAGAGCTCTGTCTACATCACCATAATGAACTGATACTTCAATCAAACTCTATACCTCCTTGGATAATCATCTCAAAATCTATTTATAAATTAGAAAATTAACATTGTCAATTATTTTATAAACTTGAGCGCTAAAATATAATATGCCATAATTTACATGATAAAGGTGTCATTCTGGCATCAACAATTTGCTTAATGATAGAGATTGCTCTTATAATTCCTCTAATCTCGGGGCGGAGAGATTTGAACTCCCGACCCTTTGGTCCCAAACCAAATGCGCTACCAGGCTGCGCTACGCCCCGACTTCTTTACTCAGAGTATCAAAATTCAAGCAAAATGCAAGATTCATTTGTTTACTTTAGGAAAAATGTAGTATTACTAAATCAAATTTCTCAAACTAAAGATCTTAGCCATATAAAAAATCTAGCTATACCAATTGGTGAAAGTTAATGCAGCAACTACAGCAGTGTCAACTCTCAAAATTCTTTTGCCTAGACTCAATTTCTGACAAAACTTATTGGCAAGATCAAGTTCATAAGATGAAAAACCACCTTCAGGACCAACAATAATAGCAACGTTTTTCTTGCCTTTTAGCACTTTATTAGGAGGTTGTCCTTCACCTGTTTCATCACATAAAACAAAATTTTTACTCTGAGAATCAGGTAATTCACAAAAATTAATGGGAAGCAAAATCTCTGGTATACTTATCCTACCAGATTGTTCCGCAGCTTCGATTGCCTGTAATTTTGCTCTACTTAGGTTAATGTTTTTTACTACTGTACGCTCTGTTGAAATAAATTGAATACAGGTTACTCCCATTTCAGTTGCCTGTCTTACTATGTTGCCTAAAGCACCGCTTTTCACCATAGCGCAATACAAGTACAAGTTTTCCTCGTATTGCTGTTGTTTAGTACATTCTTTGAGTGTAACTTTTGTCAATTTACGTGATACATTAACTACTTCCCCTAACCACTCTCCATCCTTTCCATTAAAAAGAGAGAGGTTATCATGCTTCTTAAGCCGCATTACATTGCAAATATAGTGACTTTGTTGTGAATTAAGTGCTAAACTCACATCTTGTGATAAAGCTTCTCCAACATAAAGCCTAATTTTTCTCATTCAAAACTTTAATTATTTGCATTCTGTTTGAGTGACTCTTACGGGATTTGAACCCGTGTTACCACCGTGAAAGGGTGGTGTCCTAACCACTAGACGAAAGAGTCGACTTGAATCTAACTGAGTTATATCGATTATACATACAAAGTCAATTCAATTATTTTGAATCACATAGTTAGAGTAGTGATTTTATATCGACAGCCTCCTTACTCCATGCTCAATGCTCACTGAACCTATCTCAGATTTAGGAGATTTAGATCCCAATTCTAATTGCTGTTCAACTTTTGTATCGGAATCATAGCCAGAATCGTATCCAGAATCTCTACGCTCAAAATTTTGCCTTATTTCTTTTACGCTAAATCCAGCCTTGGTCTTGATTTGTTGACTCGCTGGCTTATTAGCACTTTGCCCATTTGGTTTTACTTGCAAATTATTCACTTTATCCTGCACTAGCCCGTAGTAAGTTCCAGAATTGGCCTTTATATCCTTTGCTTTCCTTTCTGCTCTTTTTTTGAATGAATCCACTTTAGCATAAATAGGTTCTTGCTGCTCTTTATGATTTAAGTTAGCGGACTTTTTTTGCTCTGAAAAATTATCTACATCCTCACAGATAGGTTCTTCTGATATACTAGAATAACCACTATCTTCCAATGATAAATTTTCATTAGATCTTTTATATGAATCATATATCTCAGCATAAATGGATTCCTCCGACACACTCAACTCTTCTAATGAGTTACTAACCTTAGAGTAAATTGGTTCTTTTGAAAGCAAAGCATCATTTTGTGGCTTATATTCGAAAGTTCTAGGGGGTTTTTTAGGTGGTATTACATTATTCCTCACTTCAGTATGTATGGTTGTTGGCTCATATTCAAAGGTTCTCGGAGATTTCTTAGGTGGTATCATGTTGCTAACTGAGTTAGTCTCAAATTTCAGCTTTGCTACTTCTTTAAACTCATTAAAGCCATCTGTTTCTTTGAAAATGTCCAATATTTTTTCCTTTTCTGCAGCATTTTGAGGCATTACACCATTTGCTACTAACTCACCAAGCATTAAACAACATTTTTCCTTATAGTCTTTGAAATACTCCTTACCAAAGATCGGCATAACCTCTTTCTCATGAGCAAGAGCTCTATCATATTTATAAATTACACTTCCTATGCTGTCGCTACCTATTGCGTTAACATTTGCTCCAGCATCAGTAAGCAATTTCATTACATTATGATCAAGATTTGTTACTGCGTATTCTAAAGCCTGGGTTAAAGTTTGATCACCACTTACATTAAATGATGCCCTGTCTCTAAAAGGATTAATTTTAGAAAAGAACTTCTCAAAGCTGTTTTTTATATTATGAAGACTTAAAGCTAGCTTCACATCTCCTAGGCTGCCACTTTTAGTAGATTTAATTAAAAATTTATCTATTATGTTCATGATTGTACCCCTCTATATAAAAGTTCACCATTGTGGTACAATTTTAAACTATAATGATTTATTTTCTGCTAATAGCAGCTCTATACCCACTTAACAAGAGGTGGCATTGACATCATGATTGCATCTGGGTTACCATTAGTCATTAAACCAAACCTTGTACCACGATCATAAAGAAGATTGAACTCTACATACCTGCCACGTTTTATCAATTGTTCTTCTCGTTGTTCTTTTGTCCAAGATTTTTTCATATGTTTGTGTATGATGTGCAAGTAAATTTCTAAAAAGGCTTTACCTACTGCTTTTGTTAACTCAAAGTCATTTTCCCAGTTACCAGAACTCAGATTATCATAAAAAATTCCACCAATACCACGTGGCTCTTTTCTATGTTGTAAGAAAAAGTAATCATCACATTGCTTTTTAAATTTCGGATAATATTCGATGTTGAACTTATCACATGTTGCTTTAATTGATTCGTGGATATACTCACAATCTTCCTCATTTTTATAAGTTGGAGTAAAGTCCATTCCTCCACCAAACCATTGTTTTGAGGTATATATCAGCCTTGTGTTCATATGTGCTGCAGGGATAAGGGGCGATTGCATGTGAGACACTAAAGATATACCGCTTGCCCAAAACTCTCCATTGCTTTCGTTTGCACCAGGAATTTCATTAATGGCTGAGTCTGCAAGTTTTCCATGTACCCTTGAAACGTTTACTCCAACTTTTTCAAAAATATTACCAAAGATAATTGTAGATTCACCACTTCCACCACCTGGCCGGTCCCACTTTCTCTTTTCGATTTTTGATTCTGTGAATGACTGTGCCTCAATTGATAAGAAAGATTCGGTAATCTTGTTTCTCAGTGCGCAGAACCATTCAAATGCTTGTGTTTTTTGTTTTTCCATCATGTCTTCCTACTGGCTTATTAATGTTGTTGTATCTGATATTTACAAGATTTATTTAGATTTGGATGAAAATTACTTATCAAGGATATTAATAAATCTATAATAATTAAATCAATATAGTAGAATATTTTTATATGTGCAAGATGCTAAGTAATAATAATGAGTAAAAGATACATAGATAATGAAAAAGAGAACAGAGTTGACTTCATACTAAGAAATTATGGGATGTCAATTATTGTGATAGCAGCTATTATGCTCTTACCTCCAATAGCAATATCAGTACTCTATTTTTCTAATGTATATAGTCAGCATGTTAACATAGAGATTAATTTGTTAATTAGCACTCTAATGGCTCTCTTTGTGGTATATAATATAAAACGTTACAAGTATCTACTTAATATCATAGAGTTTCAAAATGCAATATTTGCAAATGCGCTAAATCATAATACAGAGTTTTGTCTTATTTTATATAAAGATGAAGGTATTTTTTATGCTGATGCAAGGTTCTACGAAAGGTTTAAAGATCACGTAGACGATGATGTTACGCTAGATAAAATTCTTGAAGCAGGAGATGTTTCAGAAAAAGACAGAAAATCACTCTATCATGCGTTAAAAAATAACACTTCTGTAAAAGTATGCATTTCCTTAAGCAAGAAGAATAGAATATCTAACTTTCTTTTGCTCTCTGAGCCGATACCGGATAATCCACAAATTGCTATAAATAGTAATAAGATTTTAAATTTATCATTATCACCAATAGCAAGACCGGATGGGTATTTTGTATTGAAGGCAACGCAGGTAAACAAGGAACAGGTATATGAAGAGTTAATAGAGAAACACAATATAGCAACTTACGTTGCGAATACAAAAGGAGTGATCTTATCTGTAAATAAAAGATTTTTAGACGTGTTTGAACTAAAAAAATTGGAAAAAGGCAGCTCAATCAATGATTTTATATCTCAATCTAAGTATGACGATACAATAACCGAAAATGAGATTATGTTTTTTACTATAAGTGGTGCTCCATTCAAGGCTTATATGAGTACTACTATATTTTGTGATAAATATAATCATAGCTATATACATGGATTTATAACACCAACTGAATCAAATATTGTTGATTATCAACTACATCCTTGTTTTGCAAATTCATCAATTGCTATTGCACAATGCGACGTAAACGGCAACTTTATAAAGAAAAATATAGCATTAGTAAAACTTGCAGGGCCAAATAATGATTCGATCTTTGCATTGATATTGGATAATTATCATACGAAAGTGCGTGAATATTTTTCGAGCAATAGGGTAAATAATGCGTCCTTTGATGTTCAGCTTAATGCTGGTAATAATATGAAAATATATTTCAATAAGTTTCTTCATAATAAAGTGATGTTCATACTTTGTTATTTTATTGATAATACTGAACGTAAAAAACTAGAGATAAAACTTGAGCATTATCAAAAGGTGCAAGCTATAGGGCAGTTAGCGGGTAGCATTGCACATGATTTTAACAATATATTAACCGGGATAATAGGATTTTGTGATTTACTTTTACTCCAACACTCAGCTAGTGATCCATCTTTTGGAGATATAATACAGATACAACAAAATGCAAAGCGTGGATCAAATTTAGTAAGACAATTGCTTGCTTTTTCAAGAAGACAGACCTTGCAGCCAAAAATTATTGATGTAAATAGTACTATAGCTAATCTTTATGAAATGATAAAAAGATTAATAGGTGAAAATATAAAATTTAATATTTATTATGGTAGAGACTTGGGTGCTGTTAGGGCTGATCAAGGGCAATTAGAGCAAGTTATACTTAACTTAGCAGTCAATGCCAGTGCTGCTATGGAAAAGGGCGGAGAATTAACTATACTAACCTTTAATAAAAAGATTGACTCATTGAATTCTACATCTCAAGATATGTTTTCTCCAGACAAGGAAACGATCGAACATGGAAATTATGTTGTGATTGAAGTAATTGATACTGGATGTGGAATAACAAGTGATACAATTGGAAAGGTATTTGACCCATTTTTTTCTACCAAAGATATTACCTCTGGTACAGGTCTTGGCCTCTCTACTGTATATGGCATTATTAAACAAACTGAAGGATACATCTATGTTGCTAGCAAAGTAAATCATGGAACTAAATTTAGCATATTTTTGCCCATGATTTATATATCAGATGAAAATCTGAGAGAGTCAGATAGTGAAGAAATAGAAAGACCGGTAATAAGTGAAATTAAAGGTAATGGTATAATTTTATTGATTGAAGATGAAGGTTCAGTAAGGGAACCCATTGCTAGAGCACTCAAAAGAAAAGGATTTGATGTAATAGAAGCAAGCATGGGCAGCAAGGCACTAGAAATAATCAGTAAAAAAAGTCAACACATAGATCTTATAATCACTGATGTAATCATGCCAGAGGTGAGCGGACCAGAAATAGTTAAAGAAGCATTGATCCATAGGCCAAATATCAACGTTATTTTTATTTCTGGGTATGCAGAAGATGCTTTTTTAAAGAGTGATGACATCAATATAGAAGATTTTCACTTTTTGCCAAAACCATTCACTCTGAATGAATTAGGAAACAAGGTTCAAAATGTGTTACACAAGATAAAAAAAGGCAGTTTACTTTGAGCATAATTGGCAACAAAAAAAATTTTCTAATGCAAAAGTTTCTCGCATATATACAATAGAATTATTTTATATTAAGATAAAAGGTGTGAGCAAGATCATTGCAATAGTAAATCAAAAGGGTGGAGTTGGCAAAACCACAACTAGTATAAATTTATCGACAGCCTTTGCCGCTGTAGGAAAAAATACTTTATTGGTAGATCTTGATCCTCAAGGGAATGCTAGTACAGGACTCGGGATTTCTTATCGTAGTAGGGAAGAAAAAAATATATACAAAATACTACTGAGCAGCAAAAGTGAATTGGTAAGGTCGGCAATTTTTAATATAAAGGAAATTCCAAATTTATCGCTGATTTCATCAGTGGTTGACTTATCAGCTGCAGAAATTGAGCTATCACAACTTGAGCAGGGAAAATTCGTACTAAAAGACACGCTAGAGAAAGTACGTGATAATTATGAGTACATAATCATCGACTGTCCTCCATCACTTGGACTTCTAACCATAAATGCCTTGGCTGCTGCTAATTCTATTATTGTTCCTCTTCAGTGTGAATTTTTTGCTCTGGAAGGATTAAGCCATTTAGTTAAAACTGTAGAACTGATAAAAAGGAATAACCTAAACCCTTTTTTGGCAATAGAAGGGATAGTGTTAACAATGTATGACAGGCGCAACAAACTCAGTGAACAGATTAAAAACGATATTTGCCAGTATTTAAATGATAAAGTATACAAAACTATCATCCCATTGTATGAGACTGTTATTCCACGTAACGTACGGTTATCAGAAGCGCCTTCTCATGGAAAACCCGCTATTGTGTATGATCTTAAGTGTCCTGGTGCACAAGCATATATAAGTTTGGCAAGGGAAATTTTAAAAAAGCACGCGAGCAGTTGTAAGGAGAAGAAACTAGTGAGTGAGGGCGTGGTATGAAGGATGATAGACGCCTCGGCAGAGGTCTTGCCGGCCTCATAGGCGATAATTATAATAAGGAAGATCGGTTACCTGTTTCATTACTGCACCCGAGCAAATTTCAGCCAAGAAAATATTTTGATGAGGAGTCATTAAAAGAACTTGCAAGTTCGATAGAGAAAAATGGCATTATACAGCCTATTGTGGTGCGCAAAGATCCAAATGATGATGGTTACGAAATAATAGCTGGGGAACGTCGTTGGCGAGCAAGCAAGATCGCAAATCTTGATAGTGCACCCGTTACCATAAAAGATCTGAGCGACAAGGAATGCTTGGAAGTATCCATTATTGAAAACATACAAAGGCAAGATATTAATCCAATAGAAGAAGGTGAAGCGTATAAGAAACTGATAGATGAGTTTTCCTATACACATGAAGAATTAGCCTCAACTATAGGCAAAAGCCGCAGTCACATAACCAATATGATTCGGATGTTGTCACTTTCTGGTGGAGTAAAAACAATGATCAACGAAAAAAAGCTATCTATGGGTCATGCAAGAGCGCTGATTAATATTGAAAATGCAGAAAGTATTGCAAAAAGAATAGTTTCTCAAGGCCTGAGCGTTAGACAAACTGAAAAATTGATAAAAGACTTACAACAAAATAACGATCAAAAAGAGTATAAGTGTACTAAAAATCAAGATATGGCAGCGCTAGAAGGAGCTATATCTTCTCAACTTGGTTTAAAGATCAAAATTAATGATAACAATTCCAAGGGTAAAGTCATGATACGGTATAACAATCCAGATGAATTGGATTTTATATTAAAAATTTTGAATAGAAAACTTGAACCAGCTATTGATGTCGAAAGTAGTTCATAAAAACCCCTTTACAAATCTCGCCAATTCCCTTATCATAATATTGAAGCTGTATTATCTAACTTCCCAATCTGTGCAGATTAAAACGACAAGAAGACTTGTATTTGGCGTACTATTTTTGCACTATGTGCACCTTATGTCTTCACAATATTTCTAGGTTTTTACCTATATAAGCCGAAACGCGCTTACAAAGCGTTTAAGACAGCAAAAAACGCCAAATTGACAAGGGAGAATTTGGATACTAGCCACCCTAGGGTTTCTTTGCCTTTTTTTCCACTTAGTAAATTTCTTAACGTTTATAATTTGAGTTAGTCGCATTTAAAAGCGGCTGAATCGTAGCGTTTAGAATAAAAAACGCCAATATTTTGAAGTACATACAAATAACTAGTTAACCACGGGGATTCTTTTACCTTTTTTCTATTTGGTAAATTTCTTAATATTTGTAGCTAAAGTAATTTTAGCGAGCCAGTGCTTGACACTGATCATCAGAAACGTTGTATTTTAACATTACTTTTATACTCGTAAATTTAACTGGATTCCAGTGGGCTTTGTTGCATCGCTTATCGGATAGTGGGTAAAGCATAATAAATTCATGAAACTACCTCAAACTTAGCCATGCCAATATCAGTAAATTTATTGAGTAAGTAACATTTTATTAGCAACTCTTTTTCTCGATTTACTTCAGATCTATTTCTAAACAAATATTTGCTTGAGAAAAATCCTTCAATATATGACCTTTTTCCATAAACCGCTTCCACTCTTTCACACCGTCTTTACCACATAATCTAATGGCAGCATTCCTTTCAGCCATATAGTCCAATTTTGTATGCTCCGCTGCACGATTTTTCGGTAAAATTTTTGTCTTTATATCATATACAATTTATAAAGCTTGCGCCTATCATAGGCTCTGTCTGCATATAATGCTTTTATAGCGTGCTGAAATCAAGTCAGCAAGTACCGTAATGGTTGACCATTGCTATATTGTGCAGCTATAGCTTTTTTACTATTTATACTCAATATTACGTGTAGCTTTCTTACCTGTTTATAACTGCGATACTTTCTATCTTCGCTATTTTCCTTACTGTGACCAGGGGTATTATTATAAATTTGTGCTGTCTATTGCAATTTCAATATCTTCCATATTGTTTTTATCAACTCTGCAATCATTGATCTTAATATTGAGCTTTTTGTGTGCCGTAGAGACACAAGGAATGTTCAGGAAAGTATAGTGCACCCATTTGTCTAGACCATTTTTTTCAAAGTGATCCGATTTTTAAAATGAATATGTTGATAAATACGTCGACACACATTTAAAGTATTTATCAACATATTCATTTACTGTTTATGATAATAAAGATCAGCAGGAACTTTATAATGTAGAGTCTGATGTCGCCTTCTATAGTTATACCAAGCAACAAAATCATTTATTATAAGATTCAAATCTCTGATACTATTTGGTCTATAATAATATATAGCTTCTTGCTTTAAAGTTCTCCATAAGCGCTCAACAAATATATTGTCGAAGCAACGTCCTTTATGGTCCATACTGATTTTAATATTAGCACGCTCTAATTCCATAATAAAGTTGTAGCTAGTAAACTGCATCCCTTGATCACTATTAAAAATCTCAGGTTTACCTTGTTTTAGAGCTTCTTTGAGAGTATAAAGGCAAAATCCAGCATCGAGATATGGTGATAATGAATGAGCAATAATATAGCGACTATACAAGTCCATTATTGCCACAAAATAGACAAACTTACCTTCTACCATAATATATGTTATATCAGTAGCCCATACCTGATTAACTCTGCAAATAATCAAATCTTTGAGTAAATAAGGATATATTTTATGCTTTTTTTCTTTAATACTTGTATTACATCTTTTTCTACAATACAGCCCACTAATCTTCATTTTTTTCATAATTCTTAAGATTTTTTTGTGATTGACTACTACTCCACTCGCTATGATTTCAGCAGTAATTTTACGATATCCATAACGGCAATCAGAAGCCAATTGAATCAAATTTGCTACTTCACTTTCGTTATTAATTATAGGCCTATAATATAGGCTAGATCTGCAAATCCCCAATAAATCAGCCTGTTTCCTAATTGACAGATCAGAATCTTTTTCTATAAACCTTACTCTATCTTTTTTGCTTATTTCAGTAATTTTTTTTTCAAATAACTATTTTCCACTGTCAATTCTCCTATTACTTTATGTAAACTTTCTATTTCTTGCGCTAAGATTCTTTGTTTTCTCGCACTTTCACTTTCTTCAACAAATAGGTCTTTTAACCTTGCCAATACTCTATCACGCCAATCATATAGATTTGTTGATGGTATTTTATATTCACTACATATCTCAGATGTGCTTTTTTGATTTTTTATTGCTTCCAAAGCTATCTTTGCTTTTAACTCTGGTTCATATTTTTTTGTTGCCATACTTTTACCCCTTTACCTTCCTACTCGGATTAACCATTTTTTTTTGGTCTAGTTTATGGGGTGCATTATTAAAGCCCAGATCAGACTCGCGCTACCTTTATGCCGAACACCACCTACACAGTAATCAGGTTTCTTGTAAGCTCATTAAGAGGAGAACGACTCACTCCCCCTTTCGATGTTCACTTCCCATTTCGACACGTTCATCAGTGGTTCACTTACGTTCGCCTTTCTGATCCTCACCTTCCAGCTCTTACGCTGATTTTTCCTTAACGCTTATGACCCTATCTCTTAAATAGAGCCACTTAAGGTGGTTTGAAACCTGCTCCTGAAAACCGATTTCGAAGGACCTTCCTTCATCTTCAATAAAGCTTCTCACAAACATTATTCTGCTTGTTGCTGCAGCACACGATCGCTTTTGAGATCTAAAAAAAAATTTACTACCTCCGCGTTGTTTACTAATTCAAAAGGTACAAGATCATCATTGTTTTCAGCATACATATTAGCCCCTCTTTTTAAAAGCTCTCTTACTATATTTAAATGACCATGTCTTGCAGCAACATGCAGAGGAGTATCGCCTATACTGTTTTTAGCATTGATCTTAGCCCATTTGTTTAAAAGCTCTTTTATTACATCTAAATAATCATGCCTTGCAGCGACATGCAGAGGAGTATCGCTTTTTTTGTTTTCAGCATTAGTCTTAGCCCCTCTTTTTAAAAACTCTCTTACTATATTCAAATGACCATATCTTGCAGCAACATGCAGAGGAGTATTGCCTACAGTGTTTTTAGCATAAATCTTAGCCTTTTTGTCTAGAAGCTCTCTTACTATATTTAAATGACCATATCTTGCAGCAACATGCAGAGCAGTAGAATTATTATTATTCTTAGCATTAATATCAGCTACATACAGAGGAGTATTGCCTTTTTTGTTTTCAGCATCAATATTAGCCCTTCTGGTTAAAAGCTCTTTTACTACATCTAGCTGACCATACCTTGCAGCGACATGCAGAGCAGTATTGCCTTTTTTGTTTTCAGCATTAGTCTTAGCCTCTCTGGTTAAAAGCTCTTTTACTATATCTAACTGACCATACCTTGCAGCAACATGCAGAGGAGTACTGCCTATACCGTTTTCAGTATTGATCTTAACCTTTTTGTCTAAAAGCTCTTTTACTACATCTAACTGACCATACCTTGCAGCAACATGCAGAGGAGCATTGCCTGCTTTGTTTCCAGTATAAATCTTAGCCTTTTTGTCTAAAAGCTCTTTTACTACATCTAACTGACCATACCTTGCAGCAATATGCAGAGGAGTATTGTTTACATTGTTTCTAGCATCAATATTAGCCCTTCTGCTTAAAAGCCCTTTTACTGCATCTAACCGACCATACCTCGCAGCAACATGCAGAGGAGTATTGCCTTCTTCGTTTATAATATTAATATTAAACTTTAATTCATTTAATAAAAATTTTATCAATTTTGGGTCATTATCAAAAGCAGCATGATGCAGTAACGTACTACCAGAATTGTCTTGGTAATTAAAAAAAACATCTCCAAGTCACTTCCTCTTTTTACTAATCCTAAAGGTGTGAAACCACCTTTATTTCTAGTATAAATCTTAGCCCCTTTATCTAAAAGCTTTCTTACCATATCCAAAAAATCAGACATTTCATCAGTAAACAAATTACTAGTCATTACAGCAACATGCAGGGGAGTATCCCCTTTTTTGTCTTTAACATTAACATCAGCCCTTTTCCCTAATAAAAGATCTATCAATTTTTGGTTTCTATTATTAATAGCATAATGCAGTAACGCTTGCCATAATTGTCTTGGCGATTTAAAAGAAAATTTACTACTTCCAACTTACCTTCGTTGTTTGCTAATTCAAAAGGTGTGAAATAATCTTTATTTTCAGTATAAATCACAGCCCCTCTGCTTAAAAGCTCTTTTACTACATTTAAATGACCATTCATAGCAGCCACATGCAGAGCAGTATTGCTTCTCTCGTCTCTAGCATAAATATTAGCTCCATTTCCAAGAAGTTCTTTAACTTTACTAAGATCACCTATACTTGAAGCATTAATTAATAAATTATTATTACCGAAAATCATTTGTACTCCTAAATGAGGATCAACCTTTTGAGATACTTAATGAAGATAAAACATAATATTTGCAATATTTTTTTATATATGAAAAATCAATAACTTAATAAGATGATTAAAGATAATGCTTTGTTTTGAAAGCCTGCCAATCTCTAGTTTCAATTTTTTTTAAAGTAACTCTATAGTTTTATTAACTTAATACTACTGTGAATTATCTCTATTGTTCTGGCACACAGACTTTTTCTTTGATGGCATTTTTTCTCATATTTTATTATACTTTGGCACTAAATCCTCTCTCATCAAATGAGGGGCTTTGAGTTAAAGTAGAATGATTAGAGACAGAAACATTACAAAGATCTCTCTTAGACTGAGAGTTTTCTTTAGCATGTTTTAGTTTTTTAAATATTTCAGTGTCTGTACCTATATTCTTCTCCGCATAATCATATAAGAGCTGCAATACCTTTCCACTAGCTTTAATAGCAATTTTAATAGTCGTATTTTCATCATTACCATCTGGAGAGTAGTTTAAGCTTGGTTTGAAACTATGTTTGTTTTTTGATTCCAGTAATTTCTCTATCTTTTTGAGTAATTCATCTACCTTATTTTCATCTATTTCTGCTGCTTGTTTTATCAGATTAAACAACTCATTATCTTGAGATAATTTTTGGAGAAATTTTTCTTTGTCTTCTTTCTTTTTAGCAGACGAAGCTTTTGAATAACCAACATTAATATTTGGGTTAGCAAGCAGAAGGTCAACTATCTCGGAATGGCCTTCTTTTAGTGCGTTCAACAAAGGAGTACAATTAAAATTATTCCTAGCATCAATATTAGCTTTATTCCTCAGAAGAATTTCAACTACATTCTTATAACCATTTTCTGCTGCCAAATGTAAAGGAGTACAATTCAAAATATCCCTATCATCAACCTTAGCTCCATTCTCTAGAAAAAGTTTAACTATATCAAAGTAACCATTTTTTGCTGCCATACGTAAAGGAGTACAATTCAAAATATCCCTAGCATCAACCTTAGCTCCATTCTCTAGAAGAAGTTTAACTATTTCATAGTGACCATTCTGTGCTGCAAAATGTAAACAAGTAACACCTTTCTTATTCTTAGCATTGACATCCGCACCATTATCTAGGAGAAGTTTAACTACTTCATAGTGACCATTCTGTGCTGCCAAATATAAAGGAGTATGACTTGAAGTATCTTTGGTATTAACTTCAGCTTTATACTGCAAAAGAAGTTGAGCTGTATCAAAGTAACCATTTTCTGCTGCCACACGTAAAGGAGTACAATTCAAAATATCCCTATCATCAACCTTAGCTCCATTCTCTAGAAAAAGTTTAACTATATCAAAGTAACCATTTTCTGCTGCCAAATGTAAAGGAGTACGATTCAAAATATCCCTATCATCAACCTTAGCTCCATTCTCTAGAAAAAGTTTAACTATATCAAAGTAACCATTTTCTGCTGCCAAATGTAAAGGAGTACTACCTTCCTCATTACTAGCATTAACATTAACTCCTTGCTTAATTAACCGTTTAGCCTTTTGCAAATTACCATTTTTTAAAGCTAAAAATAATTCCTTTTTATTTTTCTCTAATCTTTTTGATTCCTTTTTGTCATTTAGATCCTGTTTATGCTCTTCATTCTGAGGGTTTGTACTCTTATTAGTACTATCCTTCTCATTTAAAGAAAGCTGTGGCTTCACCTCTTGAACTTTATTACATTTCTTAGCTTTCTTCTTTTTGTTTTGATTATGTTTACTCTTTTTATTCTGAGATTTGCTAATATCATCTTCTTTTCCTTCATGTTCTGAGCTTTGTGAGGAAGATTTAGAACTCTCTAACACTGAATTTGTATGCTTGCTCTTATCTGAGTTCTGATCCTGTTTATGACATCCTTTAGCTTTCAACGAATTCATAACCTCTTTAGCATATTCTTTTTCCCCTTTACGTGACAATTTTTCTGCTATATCTTTAGCTTGCTCTATGTTTCCTTTCTCTATTAACTCCAGTGCCATATCTCTCCATTTTTCAAAACTGGATTCTTCTTTCTTAATATTCACATTACCTTCTTCCCCTGGTTCTACTATTTTCAATAAATTACTTTTATCATCTACAATATAGATATTACTAACAGCACGAGTAACTCCAACATACAGAGCGTTCATATAAAATTTATATTTCTCCAAGGACTTATCTTCCTTATCCTTATTTCTTGAAGTATTAACATCCTTTTTGTTATATGAATCACGAATCCTATTAATAGTATTATCTATTTCACCCTCACTTTTATCCGGACATACTATATTCCATATTTCATTATAAGCTTTACACGATGTAAACTTGTAAAGAATCACATTTTCAAACTCCAAGCCTTTGGCTTCATGTATATTAAACACAAGTGGAGTATCAAATAACTGACGTGCACTTTCTTTACTTTCATCATCCAGAGCTAAAACAGCACAATTCATAGATTCATTTACTTTTTTTGCTATTTCTTCTTTTTTATCATCAGTAACAAAGCCAACGTTCCCTTTGTTCTTAGTATCACTCTTCATGAAAAAAGCGTTATCTACTATCATTTTATCTTCTGAAGCAAAACAATAATTTTTAAGATGTAGTATACGATTGGCAAGTTCAATAGCTTGCTCGCTATTACGATAATTTTTCTCAAGGGTATAAAAAACTTCTGACCCTTGGTCCCTTATACATTTATTTTGATAGAGAAAAGATTTTAACTTAAATAAAGAGAAAAAACTAGGATGTATTACTTGATCAACATCACCACATAATAAAAAATTACCCTTTCTTTCATCTTTTAAACTTTTCAAGATTAAACTCAGTGTACTTTCAGTTAAATCTTGAACTTCATCTACAACAATCGCATTATACATTTCTTCTGCAATGCACTCATAAGCAACAAGATTAGGATCATAATACTTTTGATCTCCTTCTATAAATTTCCTATATTCTTCAAAAAAATCATAAACACTGTTCCTTTTATCTATAGGAAATATAGATTGTCTATTTCCTAATTTAGCATATCTATCTTTTCCATCTTCTCCTAATAAACTTCCTCCACCTATCACAGCTGTAAATTCTTCGAATATTTTATCTCCGTCTTTTTTATACCCTTTAAATTTATCTTTCTTGCATATTTCCTTGAACCATGAAAAAAACTTACTTCTATTGATTGGTTTCTTTCCTTCTACTTTTATTATCTTTTTTAAAAATTCATGAAGAGATAAGAAATCAATTTCTTCTGGAGTATGAGTCCTTAGTTCATCAGTAGTCTGATTGTAATTTTCACATTCAAATATTTTTTTTGATTCTTTTATAAGATTTTCGGATTTGGTAATATATAGAATTTTTCCTCCCTCAAACTTCTCTTTTATCCTTTTTAGGCTCTCCAAAGCCACTGATGTCTTTCCACTGCCAGCAGATCCACTAATAACTAAAGGTAATTCAAACTTTTCAACTCTTTCAACTATATCTTCCTGCTTTGCACTAAAAGTAATAAAATTACCTAACCAACGAATTTGTGGAGCATCTTCAATCTCTACTGTATCAGGAACTTTTTCATCTATTATTTTTATGTTTCTTATTTTTTCTCTATTTGTTAAAAATTTAGACTTATGATAATCATGATTCAGAATTACTTCTAAAATAACAAAAGCATCTTTGTCATTATGCTTTCTCCTCGTAAATAGTAATCTGTCACTATCACTTAATTTAGCTCGAAAATATTCAATATTCCCACAACCTTTTATTAACTTTATATTTCCTTGGCTTGTACTGTTGTTTTCCTCTAAATCTTTAATTATTTCATTGAACTTTTTCCTTAAAGGAGTTTTACCATTGTCTAAATCACAGTCATTAAACTCTTCACAATAAAATACAATACTCATAACTTTTCTTAATTATTTAATTATATTAAGAATATAATAATATTATTAATGCGTCAATATCTTTATTACTATATTAACCTTTATTAATACGTAATTCTCATCCCGTGACTAGATAAGCAACGCTGTAGGGTCGTGTAATGAAAGGTGTATGCTTTTAAGTATATATTTGTGGAGTTTGTAAGGAAAATATTATTGAATGTAGACTGACAAAAATGAGCCAACCGTGGAAAAATTGTAAGTTGAAAATGTGATATAAAAGAGATAAGAGGGAAAGATAACCCTACTCACTATAGGAATAGGGCTATTACGGGCGTGTGCGACCGAAGGAAAATTGGTATTACAACCGTATCCATTAAGGTACACTAGCCCTTTTATATTAATTCTAATATTTTACTTTTCGGTTTGACACAGTTTATTTTACCATACGCGTCAAGTTAAGGAAAAGTGGCATAAGAAAGATACCGTCTTGCTAGTCAACAAAAAAATTACTCAAGCTGTATCATAAAATCAAAAAATACTTCTGATTGTGTAACAGTACACAGATTACAGTTAGTGAATATGTTGAATGGATTGGAAGCATTTTTTGATTTTAAACTACAGTCAACATCCTAGTTCTGTAATTCTTGATATGATTTGGATCAAAAGCACTTTTGGATGTCAGGATACCGAAAATGATATGGAGTAGCTTACGCTCCCACAATTGCCATATTATGCTTACCCTTCTTCTTTAGTCTTTGGCAAAAACTCACAATGATAGGATTGTGATTCTTGGCTACTATGGCAGGAAAGAAAAGGGCCTTACGTAATGTTTGTGAACCTGATTTACTTAATCTTGGTTTAGAATGTACAGATGAACCTGATGTTATATTTTTCGGTATAACTCCTGTATATGCTGCCAATTGCCTGGCATCTCTAAAAGCTTTTATGTCAGGGATTTCAGCTAAAATAGCTATTGCTGATTCCTCTCCTATTCCTGGAATAGTCAATAGAAGCTGAAAATTTTCCAACAATTCTTTGTGCTGCTTTAATAGTTTGCGTATGGAGTTTTTTATTATTTCTATTTTTTTAACTATATTCGTTGCAAGATCCTCCCAAGCATTTGCAACTTCTTTAGGCAGTCTCTCTTTTTTTTCTAGGTGGTTATTTACTAATTCTTTTAACGCAACTGAGCAACGATAAAGATGTTTTAATTTTTTCATTTCAGAAGAAGGTGGTGTCCAACGAGTTGGTTCCTGTCTTTGGCAATAATCAGCAATAATTTCTGCATCAGTCTGATCATTCTTTTGTCTTACGAGCTTACTCCTTGTATAAGATTTAATACAATAAGGATTTACAACACTAACAAAATGTCCAGCATTGTGCAGAAATTCAGCCAAAGCTTCGCTATAACAACCACATGCATGCCTTTACTTCTTCCACATTATGCTTTTGTAGAAAACTCAGCAGACCTTGAAACCCAAGATCATCGTTCTTAAAGCTCCTTTTCCTAGTTTCACGCTTTTCTTTTTTACTTATGAATGAAAGAAAAACATCAAAGCGATCTTTTGATACATCAATTCCAAGAAAGTTGTTGATCATATATAACCCCTTATGTTACCATTTAAAAAGAAAAGTAAGGCTAACCTTGTGGATACAGAATTAGAGCCATTTAGGTCTTTCTACGATACCGTCCAGCCTATACTTTTGAGGAGGGAACTCTTATCTTTCTTACAGATTTTATATCTAAGAGGAGAAACAGAGTTCTTCCCTCCTCCACCTAATGCTTAAGCTTAAAACATTAGATGCTTTTTACAAGATACAAGAAGAGAAGCAGTAAAAATTATTTTAGACATTAAACAATAAAATTAGTAATTTATAGACTCTTTAAAAAAAATTATCTTATTTTAGATCAAGATTTCTTAAAAAATAAATATAACAAATAAACCTTAAATGGTTGCTATATTGGGCGTATTCTCTTAACTTGACGCCTATGGTTTATTTTACACTCCCGAGAAATTAGAAGATTGTGCAAATACTCTCCATGATTGCACAAATTTATTGTCTCTATAATGTAGAAAACAGTAAAATATACGCAAACCAAGATTTAGTGTATTTTTAATCACAATAGATGTTTTTATATGCTAAGTGTAAGGCTATATCTTTAAGAAGTGTAGCTAATTGTTTACTAACCTTCATTTTGATTGGAATTTTTCAGTTAAATGTTTGTTTATAATGAGTCCTGTTAAGCTTTTTTCTCGCTAATTATTTCAATCCTTAAGCAGAGCTACTTTCATATTTATCAATTTGGCTGGACATCAGTGTCAAGCACCGGGATAGAAAGCACAGGTTTCAATATTTGCCATAAGATACAAGGAACTTTTTATTCAATAAAACAAGACTTAAAATTTTGCGCAATGCTGCTGATTATAGCCAAGTATGCATCTTTTCCAGATTCTATGTCTGATCCAATAGGGTCAAGAACTACCATTTTTACGTCATTAGAAAAGGTATTAGGTTTTATGCCATCCTCTCGTGAATGAGAAAAAATGCATTTAACACTTTCCTCTTTCATTACTTTTTTTAGTTTCATTAAACTCTTCATACCTATGTAAGAATCCTCTTCTATAGAAAGAATGGCACTTGGGTAACTTAAACCAAAATATTTTTCAAAATATTGATAAGCATCATGAGTAACTATGTATTTTTGATTTTTGAACTCATTTAATTCTTTCATGATTTCTTTTACCTTTTGGTCTATTTTTCTTATAGCCTTCATTGCATTGGTATTGTATTGATAGGCATTTTCTTTATCTATATTAGACAACGTCGCACTGATAGAAAGTATCATACTTTTTGCATTTTCAGGACTCAGCCAAATATGTAAATCTTTTTCATCTTGAGTGTGACTAGAAAATGAATGCGTTCGAGCAGGAAGTAGATCGATTGTACTCGATAGCGGTATTAACTTCTTATTTTCTTTAGCGAAAGTTTTAATGAATGTTTCCAATGAATCATCAATATAAAATATAATATTGCTAGATTCTAATTTACTTGCGTCTGAAGGCCTGAGCATGTAGTTATGTTCAGACACTACTTCGTACATTAGTAATTCTGGCTTTGAAATCCCATCTGTAACAGAAGTTACAAGTGAGTGTATAGGTTTGATTGTAGCTACAATTTTTAAATTGGATGAAAAGGCACTATTGTAGTATAATGTAAATGAAAGTAATAGAAAAAAAATCAGTAAATGTCTCATATAAATGTTGAGAAGAAGTCAATTTTTGCCAAAAAATTAAGTAGTGTCAATAACTGCATTCTAAAAATAGAAAACCTTACTCTTGCATATGGTAGTAAAAAAGTTCTTGATAATATCAATATATCATTAGAAAGAGGAGATATAGTTACAATACTTGGTCCAAATGGTGGAGGTAAAACCTCCTTAGTGAAAGCAGTTGCTGGTATAAATAAAGGTTTTATTGGCAGTATTGTATTCGCTGACAATATAAAAATTAGCTATATGCCACAAAATTTTAGTATTGGTAATTTGATGCCAATAACAGTTGAGTCTTTCCTTTTAAATAGCTCCTCGAAGAAACTGAAGAAAAACCAACCTATTGTTACAGAAGCGATAGAATTGGTTGGCATCGGTAACATTTTGAAGAACCAAGTATTAGAAATTTCTGCAGGACAAACACAACTACTACTACTTGCACGTTGTTTAATTTCAGAATCTGATTTGATCATTTTGGACGAACCAGTTAGTGCAATGGATATTAACGCACGGGCTAAATTTTATGATATTATAAATAAAATAGCAAAGGAAAG
This sequence comes from Wolbachia endosymbiont of Armadillidium vulgare str. wVulC, assembly GCF_001027565.1. Lineage (NCBI taxonomy): Bacteria > Pseudomonadati > Pseudomonadota > Alphaproteobacteria > Rickettsiales > Anaplasmataceae > Wolbachia > Wolbachia endosymbiont of Armadillidium vulgare. Next base: position 478,517 of record NZ_ALWU01000001.1, read on the forward strand.
GTTAGTATCGATTCTTATGACTTCTCATGACCTTAACTCTGCTCTACCATCCTCAGATTACATAATTTGCATAAATAATACTGTCTATTATCAAGGTAAATCTAATGAAATTATGGAGCTAAATGAAATATTTAGCAGTTACGCAGCGAAATGATTCAAAATATTTTACGTCTTCTGCACATAACTACAGTGCTGACACGTTATAATGTGTTACCTTATTTACTTCCACCATCAAAAAAATCAATAAATAAAATACAAGGTCATAAACTAAAGCGTGCTCTTGAAAGATTCTGTCCGGTGTTCATTAAGTTTGGGCAATCCATTTCATCACGTACTGATGTTTTAAATGAGGATATAACAAATAACTTGTTATTGATATGTGATAGATTGCCATCGTTTTTACATAAAATAGCAGTTAAAACTATAGAAAGTGAGTTTAATTGTAAATTAAGTGACATTTTTTCAAGTTTTTCTGAAAAGCCAATTGCAGCAGCATCAATTTCTCAGGTGCATAGAGCAGTTACAACTGAGGGTAAGGAAGTTGCTGTAAAGGTTTTAAGGCCAAATATTGAGAAAACATTCTCAAGGGACATAAAGATGCTTTCTTGGCTTGCGGACATTGCAGAAAAATTTAGTGAACAATCAAAAAGGCTGAGGCCAATTGAATTAGTCAAAACTTTTGCTGAAATTTGCCGATTAGAGTTAGATCTACGTTTTGAAGCTGCTCACTCTTCGGAACTGAAGGAAAATACTAAACATGACAGAGGTTTCTATGTACCTGAAGTAGATTGGAGCAGAACTTCAAAAAAGGTTTTAACATTAGAATGGATGGAAGCTACACCAATATACGAAGTTGAAAAGCTGAATAATCGTAAGCAAATAGCTATCAATCTTATAGAATCGTTTTGTAATCAGGTATATAGGGATTGTTTTTTTCATGCTGATATGCATCCTGGAAATCTAATGGTTGATAGTAATAACAATATTATTGCCCTGGATTGTGGAATCATGGGTAGAATAGATCGTGAGACATGCTATTACGTTATAGAGATACTCAAAGGCTTTTTAAATCGGGATTACGATCACGTTGCAAAAATGCACTTTAGAGCTGGTTATGTTCCATCACAGCATAGAAATTTTGTTACAGCTTGCAGAGCAATAGGTGAACCCATTATTGGACAGCCTATACAGAAGATTTCATTTGCTAGCTTACTTACTCAGCTATTAAAAATAACTGGTGATTTTGATATGAAAGTTCAAACACAATTATTATTGCTACAGAAAACTATGATTTTACTGGAGGGGACATGTAGAAAGGTCTATCCAGAAATCAATATGTGGAAAGTAGTTGAAACGTGGATAAGCAGTCAACATGAAAGTAAAATAGGGTATAAGGAAAAAATTAAAAGCTCTTATCCCATAAAAGCAATCCAAGGAATACTTAGCCTTGTAGAAAAATTAAACCTAATAGCCGATAAAAAATTACAAGTTAAAAGTAGATCAAATGGAAAAGCCTACTTCTTACTTTGGTCTGTAATTATAATTCTAATCGTTAAATTTTTAATTTCTTGAACTAAAAGATAATAAAAGCAAGTTTACAACAACTATTTAAGTCTTGAAACCACTCAGGTTTACACTCATCTAAATTATCAAGATACTTTCAGTATGTATAAAAACTTTCAGCAGAGTTTCCTTAACTTCGTCTTAAATCATTGACAACATTACCAAACTGAGTGCTTGTCACATCACTCAGTACTGTATTTGCTTTATATGAACAGTAGCATCCAATTATAAGGAAGACAAATGCAGCTACAGCAAGTAGGATACATATTGCTAAACTAAATATTGTTAAACATGTGCCAATAGCAAATGCTCCAAATAACACAAAAGAGGCAGAAGCATAGTTACTTTGCCTTCTATTATAAATGTTTGCTTCTGAAAGTTTTCTGTTTTTGTTCTTTAAGTCTTGATTTTGAGTTTGAAGTTTTAATCTCTCCTGCCTTAAATCCCTTTCTAACTGTGAAATTTTGTCAGTGTCTCTTGTTCTTTCATCTACGGTCCTATTCAACTCTTGCTCTTTTTCTCTAAGTCGAATTTTTGTTCTTTTAAGCTCGCCTTTCAGATCTTCAAACTGCTGCAATTCTTGAGCAATTAACGCATCGTCTATTTTCAGGGCAACATTATGCGCATTTGCTGAAGTTAGATAATTTTCAATAGATTCGATTGGATTATTAACATTCCTCAACGCAGCAGTAACAACTGCACGATTCATGAAGCAGTTATCTTTTACTAATTTTTTTACATCATCCAAATCTTTTCTATTAATAGCATTAGTTAATCGCTCTTTCATAGCTTGCTCAATTATTTGCTTTACCCATGGATTTCGCTCTATAGCTGGTATTGGTTTTATTTGACTAAAATCTAGGTCTTTATGTTTTAAAAATTTAGTCAATACTTCTTCATTTTCTTGTGTTATTCCTTGTAAACATGATCGAATAATCAAGCTAAGCGGCGTTTCTATTTCTCCATTTGAATTTCTTTTCCAACAATTAGGATTGAGATCTTGATTTAATAGTACTTTTGGCTTCATGAAAATCTCCACTAGTAAGAGGCGTTTCTATTTCTCCATTAAAATCACTTTCCCAGCAATTAGGGTTGAGATCTTGTTTTGCTTCATAGAAATTTTCACTAGAAAGAGCATTCAATAAATCTTTCCCTTTTTGTGCTTTCTGTATTTCTATCGTAAGATGTGAAAAGTTTTTATTCTGTACTTGTCCAATTTTTCTAATATATTCTTCAGGAGTATGAAAGAAATTACCTTGACGATCTATATGGTGATTATTTTTAATATTCACATTCAAACCAGTATGCCTAAATAAAATCTCTACAAAACTTCTATTTTCCATACGAAAAGCTAGATGTAGTAGACCTAACATTCAAAAAAATCTTTGGTACAGAAAAAAACAAAAAGATTCTCATCCATCAACTATGTTTTTTAAAATTTTTTGAATTTAGTCTCATTACAACTCTTGTTCATAATTTTGTATTTTTATTCAATTGAAAAATGTATTTTGGCAACAAAGACCATAAGTGTTGAAAGTATCAAAAATGGCGTGATATAAGGTGATCAACGGCATGTAAGTTACCTCCTGATAGTAAAACAAATTGAACGTAAAAAAGAGTCATTAAGATCTAATGTAAACTGTAATAGTGCTATCTTAAATCCGTCTAAGTTGTTTCTTATTTTATAAACAAGAAATAATAAAGCTGTAATAATAATCATATAAATATACACTTTCATTCCATTCATGTCATGGCTTAAAAAATGCTTATATCCGAGGTTTTAAATGGGAGTGTTAAATAAACTGTGTCAAACTGCATTTTTAATTCAACTCAATTTTCAATCTGTTGGGAAAGAAAATGTCGAGCTGAGATATAGTCAATGCCCAATCATGTACAGGCATAGTCCATTTCTCCTCCACTTTCTTTATAGCACAATATACCTGTTTATACAAGGCATTTATGCTAGTAAATGAGCCCTTGGTTTTGGTGAATTTCCTAATTTGCCTATGTAGCCCCTCTATGGGATTAGTAGTATAGATTATCCTCCTAACTGGGTCGGAATACTTAAAATAACCAGATAGGTTTTCCCAATTATTCTGCCAAGATTATAGGGTACTTTGTGCCCCATTTTTCATCTAATTCCAACAGATAATTCTCGGCAATTTCCTTACTTGAAGCTTTTCTTTAAATCACTCAAAAAACTCTTTACTAGCTACATACTTCAGTGAGTTACGTATCTGATGCACTATACACATTCTGCATTAGGGAACACACCGTTTATTGCTGCAGGAAAGCTTTTTAGCCCATCTACACATGCAATTAGAATATCTTCCACTCCTCTCTCTTTGAGATCATTTAGTACTCCCAACCAGAACTTCACTTTCAGCTAAATAAAACTTCTTTTCTGCCATTTTGCTAATATATTATACATACATTTACTTACACAACTCCTTAAAAAACCATGAAAACTATCGGATATACAGACTGCAGCGGACGACTACGCCATTCGTTGATTACTGTTTGTCAGTAATACTTGATATCTCTGCCGCCGATATTTTGTGATCGTAAATTTCCTCAATATGTGACGCTATATCTCCATGCCACTGGCAAATGTGCTTAAGACCTTTGCTTCAAGTTCTGTTGTTTGTCTTTTTCTAACTATTTGGGGTTCAAAGCTTCCTTCCCTGTCTCTAGGTGTTAACAACTCAAATGAGTTGTACGTAAAGTTTTTCCCATTTCTTCGATTATTTTCTTCGCTTTCACCAGACAAGTGGTGTTCTATTTCACCTTCCAGACTTGCCTCAAGCAGCTTTTTTATAAACGGTGTCATCTCTTCCTGTTAGCGGTCTTCCTTCTCGTATAGACGACAGGTTTCTAATTCTTTATAATCTACCAAACCGGTAGTTTTATTTACTTGACTCATGTCAAACCTCCGTTTTTTTATATCAACTATATTTTTATTTCTTGGTTTGACACAGTTTATTTAACACTCCCTAAAAAATGCTTATATCCGAGGTTTTAAATTTGAAAAATACTTCTATATCCCACCTGCGTCTGTATATTTGTGTTACTTCATAAGCCGGTATTTCAAATAAGTTGGTCAAAAACCATTTCTGTTCTATTTTTAATTTTTATTAGTCGTACTTGCTATTGCTCTGCTTCCGCTGTAAAGATTCACTATATTATCTTCCAAAATTTCCGATCCATCTGGTTGTTGTTTTTGCGTAATTTCATTCTCTCTTATAACGCAGTACCTTCTTTTTAAGTATGTTCTTGTGATAAATTTGTACTCCTTTTTGTCAAACTCAGTGAAAGTTGCAACTTTTGCAATCCCTCTATCAAACAATAAAATATCCTCTTTTTTAACTTTAGCTTCATTAATTGCTCTAACCAGCGCTAGCTACTTTCTTCTTGCTCTTGACAAAACTCGTCGGTAATTGGCCTTTTAATCCAACGCTTACTTTGACTTGACTGTCATCACCTATTTTTAACCCATCTTTTATAAGGTACCCTGATAAATTTATAATTGTTGAATCGAATCTATGTAAGTTATGTGACGTTTTTCTGGGCAATAATTTTTCCACTTTGCTTATTAAATCGATATATACACCTTTAAAATAATCAGAACTTTTAACCTTTTCGATAAGCCACTGTATGTAACTGTACTTTTATCATCATTTTTATCTATCACACACCTATTTATTACCATTTCTAGTGCTCTTAAGCTTGTTTTCTGACCCATTAATATTAAGCCTTTAAATATTATTTACCAACTAACTTAGTATTACATTTATCTACCTCTGTTGATTTTCCTAGTCTTTCCAAATCCTCGTCTTTTATTAAGTTTAGTATTCTTTCTATTTGATCCATTATTGCCTCCATTTTTCTTTAATAATAGCTCTTTTATCTTCTTCTTATGACACTTTCAACACTTATGCGGCACACCCCGTCCGCCACCCTTTCATCTTCGGTTCATTTCCTCTGTTCAGTTATAGAACCTACCGCTCCAAGGTATTTCTCCCTGGGATGAGGAGGGCTTCTCCAGTTGTTTAATATGTCCTTATCACCATGCTATCACTACCGCCCCGCCAAAGTAGATCAGTTGTATCATTCGGGTTTCAACTGTCTATGTTGCCTTCACCATTCCACCGATGGTTCGGCCTTTGGGTTCACGTTACTTTCGAGGTCACCTATGTGTTCGCTTTCGCTACAGCCTGGTAATTCATCATTATTCTTACAACAATGTTGTCGGTAGGCTTCAGCATCTTGGTTTCCCGCAATACTGCTACCCTAGTTACAGGATTCCGACTTTTGTCCTGGTAGGTTTAACTCCTACTAAACATATTCACCTTCTCTGGACACACGATGGAATTCAACCATTACGACTTTCGGATCGCACGAGAATCTTTCGTTTTGGGATGGATTGGTCATGCGTAGCATTTGAACTCTTTAATTTTAATATAAATCAATTTAAACTATATCAGTACTGATTTCTTAAGTATGGCTAAATATCAGGTTATAACACCTGGAGAAAATAAAGAATCTATCGATATTTTATATGGTTACCACTCTACTATTTTTGGAAAAGCACTTATTGGAGTTACAACACAAAGCATCTGTCACCTTTCTTTTTGTGATTTTGAAACTTCAGCTATTAAGATACTTGAAAAAGAGTGGCCACAAGCCTGCCTGAAAGAAGATAGGCTAACAACGGCAAAAATTGTACGCAATATTTTTGACACACAAATACCTGAGAGATCATTTTCTTTGCTTGTTAGGGGAACAGACTTTCAAATTAAAGTCTGGCAAGCATTGATTTCAATTCCCACAGGTACGACAACAAGCTATGCCAATATTGCTCATATAATTGGTAAGCCAAAGGCCATACGTGCTGCTGCAAATGCAATTGCTAATAATCCAATTTCCTACTTAATACCATGCCATCGTGTTATTCGTAAATCTGGAAAAATTCATAAGTACCGCTGGGGAGTAGAACGCAAGAATTGTTTATGAAGCACTACTATACCTATCTATTAGTAAGAGCCTTGAATGAATAATATCACGCAACGTTCCATCCTTAATTTTCCTGTATTCCCTCACTAGCCTTGATATTTCTTTACTACTTGTATCGCTGTAGCTCATGGTCAAGTAAAGACCTACCTCTACTTGATAGAATACGAATTTCTAATTTTTTTCTTCTCTTATCCTTACTATTATTCATAAAAACCTCCAAGATCAACATTATATACAAATTCAGCGCCAGCTTTCTGATGCAATAGTTCTCGAGGAATAACCCTTTTGAACTCTAAATTTGCAATGTTGTCCTTGTTGCTTGGGCACTGGAATGACAAGAAAACAGGAGCGTGAGATGACAACGAAGGGCTACTTGAATGACACCATCATAAGGTGAACCAATGTCTGAGCACTGCCGTCGTAAAGGAACCAGCGTCAGCTATTTGGATGATAAAAGGAAGGAATATCGGAGTGGTGTGCTAGGACTTTATACCTTTTGCGTTCAAACTCACATAAATCATGAATTATGCACGTTTCACACGAAGGTTTTTGTGCTTTGCAAACATATCTACCGTGTAAAACTAGCCAATGATGAGCATAAAGTAGGTATTTTTTTGGAACCACATTCAAAAGAGATTGTTCTGTTTTAAATACATCTTTTTCTTTCACAAGCCCAACTCTATTGCTTACTCTAAAAACATGAGTATCAATTGCCAATGTTGGAATACCAAGCCCTGAATTTAAGAACACATTAGCGCTCTTTCTCCCAACCCCTGGTAAAGATACTAAATCATCAAAATCGCTAGGAACTTTGCTTTCGTATCGTTCCACCAGTATTTTACTAAGTCCGATTATATTTTTTGCTTTGGAATTATATAAACCAATACTACTTATACGTTTTTTCAGCTCATTTTGCCCAAGATTCAGCATTTTTTCTGGTGTATTAGCAATGTTGAATAGTTCTTTTGTAATTTTGTTAACGCTTACATCAGTTGTCCGCGCTGACAAAACTATTGCAACCAGCAGCGTGAAATGATTGGTATAATTTAGCTCTATTTTTGGCGTAGGGTTTGATTGTTGAAGCTTTTCAAATATCAATTTGACTTTTTTTGAGTCCATCCATAAAGCTAAAAGCTTATACTATACTGTTTGCTGTGCAAATTCAATTGCTTGAGGATTAGATAGTCCTTCAGTATTAACATCAGACATATCAGTTTTTACCTCATCAAGATTCCTTTCAGCAAATTCGCTTGCCACTTCTGCAAAACATTTTCTAACAAGAGGCATGATAATTGGCATCAATAATTTCCGCAAATCATACCATTTTAATAGGTCAGTTTCCTTTTGTACTCTATCTCTTGGATCCTCTTCTAGTAAATCTTTTGTGTGCTGTTCAGCATATATTTCACAGCCTTTTGAAAAAATAGGAGCTAATGCTTCAATTAATACTGCCAATAACAATAGTGGACCAAGTATAGCTCCACCAACAGTTAATCCATTAGCAATGAAATTTGTTGTAACTAAATAAACAGAAAAAGCAGCTAAAGGATAGTTGATAAGAAGTTTACTACTTAGCTCGATATAGCTCATTTTACTCATGAATTCATCAGTAGAAATTTCTGAGTTTTTATACTTCTCCATATAATAATTTACTAATGAATTACAGAGCTTATTGATAATGATATTAAATGCTATGATCCACCATGAAAAATAGCAACCTATAGTAATTATAGTTAATAGAGCTAAAGGCAGAAGACTTATTTTTGGTACTAACATTAGAGCATTTTTGCGCTCTATAAATTTCAATGCTAATGTCTTTTTATCTTCTTCAATTAGGCTTCTCTTTTCTTTTAGAGGAGTAATATAATTGAATAATTGTATGCTTGGCTTTGCTATATATTGATATAACTCTTGCATTAACTTTGCACTTTGTACACTCTTCTGAAAATTATCTAAATTTGGATTTAGCAAAATCCTCTCTATTTGAGCCTGAAGTTCATTATAGCTTTTTAGGTCTTCTCCAAACGAACAATCATTTCTTTTTAGTATAGCAATCAACCCATCAAAATCTTTACCTACAGCTTCTTCCTCACTGATTTTTAGCTCGTTAAACAACTTTCTCCTATAGTGAAACTCTCTTGCCGTTAAACGCCCATCACTTTCAGCATCAACACTGACTTTAACACAAGGATTTCCTGACTCCAAAGGTTCAATGTACTTTTTTACCTCTTGATAAGCTTTATAAATCTGATCAAATCTATTTTTGTCTCCACCTTTGTCAGGATGGTTTACAAGTATCAATTTATTATATTGTTTTTTCAGAAACTTGCTAAGAGCTTGATAATCCTTACCTACAATTTGTTCAGCTTTTATCTCTAGTACGTTAAACAGATCATTATTATCATAAAACTCCTGACCAGTTAACTTAAAATGTTGACTCATTACTACACCTCACATAAATACACGATACTATTAGTATAATATATTTAATGTTTCACACAAGCATAAAAATATCAAGCAACCACTAAGAGAAGAAACCCTCTTTCCCATCATACAAATACAACTTATCCATTCTCACCACATCAAAATTGTGTTCCTCAAATTTGATTAGCAAGTTATTCACATCACTATTTGTAATTTCATTATTTGCAATAAACCTGCAGGTTATTTGGTCACTTGAAGATTTTGAGCCTCCTGGCCAAATTGCAAGTCCTTTTGAGTATATTGCTATCATTTTCAGATTACTCGATTCAAATAATCCTACTATTTGATCAAAATTGTTGGATTTGTCCCAGGCAAGCGTTATATCACTACCCACTAGCTTTTTAACTTTGTAATCTTGTTTATAATTGTCTTGTACTTTATTTATTTTACTATCCGAATCACTGCTAATTATAAGCTCAGCAGATTTCTTTCCTAGATTATCTATAACAGCTTCTGCAAATTCTTTTGTTCCAACCTTTTGTTTGCTCTTTTTCTCTTTATATAAATCGGCAGTGTGTATTCCATTCGCTAAAGTCTTCAGCCATGCATCGTAAATTAGTTTTGCAGTACTCACTTGACCGATATAGACCAACATATGCACTGCAGCATTTAAAAGACCAGAAGGATTAGCTATGTTTTTTCCTGCAATATCAGGAGCAGAACCATGAACCGCTTCAAACATTGCATATTCATTACCTATATTGCTACTTCCAGCGAGTCCCACAGATCCAGAGGTTTGTGCCACTATATCTGATAATATATCGCCATATAAGTTCTCAGTTACTATAACATCGAAATTCTCCGGTTCTGTTGCAACACGTGCCATTCCAATATCAACTATATAATGTTCTGCCTTGATATCTGGGTATTCCTTTGCAATGCAATCAAAATGCTGCATGGAAAGTGCCATCAGTCATTTTCATTATGTTATCTTTAGTCAGGCAAGTTACTTTCTTTCTGCTATGTTTTTTTGCGTATTCAAAAGCGTACCTGCATATTTTTTCTGAGCCAGATCTAGTAATAATTTTAGTGCATTGGTACGAGTCACCAGTAAGCCTATGCTCTATTCCCGTGTAAACGTCCTCTTCATTTTCACGTATTATCACAATGTCAAACTTACCAAATTTATTTTCTATAACAGGATGATATGAAATACACGGTCTGATATTTGCATATAATCCTAAATTCTTTCTGAGTGCCACATTTAGGCTTTTGTGTCCTTTGCCTTGAGGAGTTGTTGTCGGAGATTTGAGTAATATCTTTGTTCTTTCAATAGACTCCCAACCACTTAGAGAGATTCCGCGAGACCATTCCTTATTATAAACATGCTCTCCTATTTCAATAATATCTATTGAGATCTTCGCTTCTGCTTCGCACAATATCGACAGCACCGCTTCCATAATTTCTGGTCCGATACCGTCACCATATGCAACTGTGATTGGTGTTGACATAACTTTCCTAACTACAAATAGTTTAATGTTAATTCAAATAATAGAGCAGTACAAGTAGCTAATATTACCCAAATTAGTATATTTACGGTTATTTAATAACGTACTTTTATATTAGTTGGTAATACTATGAACTATAGGTGGGGCGCATATGAATACTGAAACGAGTGTTAAAGTAAATTATGTAGGATTTACAAGGCGTACTGTAGCAGCAATACTTGATCAAATCATATTCCTCTTCCCTTTACTTATTGTTATGCTTATATCTTTAGGTAAAGATGATTTTCTTCGAGCATTTAAACAACCAGAAACAGTAACATTATTAGAAGAATTTTTTGTAACAGTCATAATATTGGTGCCATTCACAGTATTACAAATATTAATGATAACAAGACTCGGCGGCACTCCAGGAAAGCTGTTGTGTGGCATATGTATTAAAGACGCAAATACATTTAAAAACGTCACTCTAATGCAAGCAACAATAAGATGTATTTTTCAGGAAGGCATTTGGATTATTCATGATTTTCTGTTTTATCTGCTGCCTGATTATGTTTCTACATGTTTTTTTATTATACTAATTTTAGCTTTAATGTTTGCAATATTTGATCAACGTAAACAAACATTCTATGATAAATTTGCAAGAACAGTGGTAATAGACTATAAATCTAGTTGATATTTTTCTTTAGTTGTCTGTATTACTACCTGCAAAGTAACTTTTTTCGTTTCTATATGGGCTACCTGCTAGCTAACGTTAACTACCAATATCATACCTGAAGAACCCCCCTGGCCATTCTAGAAAATTTAACGCTGAGTACACTTTACTTTTAGCTTCTTCCACAGTGTTTCCTTCTCCTACTATATTTAGCACCCTTCCGCCATCGGAAATCCAATTGCCACTTTCATCCAACTTAGTACCAGCATGAAACACTAATATACCAGGTATGTTTTCAATTTTATCCAATCCTTTAATTACCTCTCCCTTTCGATAATCACCAGGATAGCCTTTACTTGCAACAACTACACAAACTGTAGCTTTATCATTAAATTTCACCATTTTTGTGCTTAACTTGCCTTCTGCAACTGACAACATCAATTTTAACAAATCACAGTTTGGGTCAAGCCTAGGTAACATGGATTGTATTTCCGGGTCACCAAATCTAACATTATACTCAAGAAGCTTTGGGTTATCTTTGCAAATCATTAAACCAGCAAAGAGCACTCCCTTATAAGATGTTCCCATGTTAGTCAGTGCTTGAATTGTAGGGTATATTATTTTTTGTATAATCTTTTGCTCCATATCCTTACTTATAATTGAAGGTAATGAGTACGACCCCATGCCTCCAGTATTTTGGCCCTTGTTATTTTCACCAACTCTCTTATAATCTCTTGCACATCCAAGAGTTACTACTTTCAACCCATCAACAAGAGCAAAAAAACTTACTTCTTCTCCAATTAAAAATTCTTCTATGATTATTTCTTCACCTGATTCACCAAGATTTTTCTCCACTAGCATTGAATCTATTGCTGAAAAAGCTTCATTTTCTGTGTGGCATATTATGACGCCTTTCCCTGCTGCAATTCCATTTGCTTTAATTACAAGCGGCAATTTTATTCTATTACTACGCACAAAATTTTTAGCTAACCTTTCATCAATAAAACGCTCATACTTGGCGGTTGGTATACCATATTGTTTACATAGTTCCTTCGTAAAAGACTTTGATGCCTCAAGTTTTGCAGCTGCCTGACTTGGAGCAAAAATATTTATTCCCTCTGCAGTTAAATCATCAGCAAGCCCATTAATTATTGGTTGCTCTGGACCAATAATCACTAACTCTATATTTTTTCTCTTGCAAAATTGTGTAACATCTACTGAATCTTGAATATTTATATTCACAAGAACTCCAAAATTTTCCATGGCCGAGCGACCAGGAGTAACATATAACTTAGTCAAGCTAGGAGACTTCTTTAGAGCCCAAAGTAAAGCATGTTCACGCCCACCAGAACCTATAACCAAAACCTTCATCTTTATTTCCTCGCTTTTCTATATGTCAAAATTATTATTTGCTTATAACAGTATCATTACTCATATATTTTTGCAACACGTTTGGTATTGTAACCGACTCATCGGAATTTTGATAATTCTCCATTATGGCAATAATAGTTCTACCTATAGCTAAAGCTGTGCCATTTAAAGTGTGCAGGTATTTTTTTGTTTTTCTATCAGTTTCCGAGAAGTATTTAGTGTTCATCCTCCTTGCCTGAAATGCACCACAATTTGAGCAGCTTGATATTTCTCTGTATTTATTTTGCTCAGGTAACCACACCTCTATGTCATAAGTCTTTTGTGCAGCAAAGCCCATATCGCCACTGCAAAGCAGCATTACTCTGTATGGCAATTCTAATTTTTTTAATATCTCTTCAGCAACACTCGTCATACGCTCAAACTCATCATTTGATTGGTCTTCAGTTGTGATGCTTACTAACTCCACTTTACCAAATTGGTGTTGCCTTATCATGCCCCTGGTATCGCGACCTGCACTACCTGCTTCTTTACGAAAGCACTCCGAATAGGCAGTAAAACGAATAGGCAGTTCTTTTTCCTCTACTATTTTATCAATAACCAAATTTGTTAAAAACACTTCACTTGTGGGAATCAATCTCAATTCGTCGGTAGTTAAATACGAATCGTCAGAAAATTTCGGTAGCTGACCAACATTATACATAGCTTCGTTTTTCACCAAAGCTGGGTGATACACCTCAGTATAGCCAAATTCATTAACATGCATTTCAAGCATAAAATTTATTAGCGCTCGTCCAAGCTTAGCTAACTGTCCTTTTAATATCGCAAATCTTGATCCGGAAATTTTCGCCGCTTGTTCGAAGTCCATTAAACCTAATTTTTCTCCAAGTTCATAGTGAGATTTTGGTGTAAAATCAAATTGCCTTTTTTCTCCACACCTTCTAATTTCTATGTTAGAGTTTTCATCCGCACCTATTGGTACATCTTGCGAAGGGACATTCGGTAAATTAGATAAGGTATTCATTAACTTATCTTTTTCTACCTGCTCTTTTAAACTAGCTGCCTCTATCTCATTTGTGATGCTTTTTGATAACTCTATTTGCTTTTCACAGGGGCTTTTGTTCATTTTAAGCTTCTTTATTTCTTCTGTGACTTCGTTGCGTTGCTTATTTAAAGCTTGTAGTCTAGTAGTCAGTGATCTTTTTTCATGATCAATACCCAATATTTCTTCTGTAGTAAATTCTTCCATCCCTCTGCTTTTCATTGCTTTTTCAAATCCTTCAGGGTTTTTGCGTATATGTTCTATATCATGCATATATTGTGCTATTACTAACATCATTACTGTACTTCAAAAGTTTCTAACATTCAATATTTTTGCATACAATGCAGATAAATGCTAATATTGATTTTACCTCCAGAATTTGCTAGAATTAATTAACGTAAAATATAATATGTTAGGCATCATAGAAGAATACAATGAATTTAAAGAGAGTACTCACTTCACCAAACTTAAGGATGATGGAAGATTTGCTATCTACGCTTTTGGTATATATCTAGCAGCTACATTTACTGTTGGCTGTTTGGGGTTGATAATAGGGTCTACCCTCTTAACTTTACCACTTGCTATGCTAATTTTTCATCCTGTAGCTTGGATCTTAATGGGAATAGTGCTCACAGTGATATACAAAATGGTTGTTGAGCCCTTATTTCACTGGGTAAAGGGTTATGTTGATGGAAAAGGAGCTTCAAAGGAAAAAGAGAGCAATACTAAAACTGATGAGCTGTCAAAATCACCAGAGCAAGAGCAGGCTGTAAATAATCAAGGAAATCCAAAAACTCCAGATACAGATAGTGGTATTATACCAGGCAGTGAACCCGATTCAAGGAACAGCAGTCGTAGAAGCTCTTTGGATAGTGGTTTGGGTGGTAAAGAGTTTCATGAAAATTTGGACACTCTTGTGCATCAGACAAACAGAAAAAACTATAGTTACTGGTTAGATGATAATGACATTACACATATTGCAAGAGTTGTGTATAAGTACTCAAAAAATGGACATAGCAACAATAACGTCTATTTTCTTGCCCCTGGCTATTCTGATGGCTGGGATGAAATCACAAGACAGTTCCTTCAGAATTACAGAGGTGAATTGGAACAAAACCCTAGATTGATATTTACTTCGGTTTTTCATATTAACAATAATCATTGGGTAACTTTGGTCATTAAACCTGATGCAGGTAATAAGAAATTTAGAGCTTATTACTGCAACTCATTTGGTGATCAATTGCCAAATAATTTGCTGGATATTGTTAAGGGAGGATTGCAAAAAGGGGAATGGATATTAGACATAAAAAGCTCCAAAACCCCACAACAAAGCGATGGGCATAACTGTGGAATATTCGCGTTAGAAAATGCTCGTATGATTACGCAAATGCTTAAAGAAGATAAATTATTTGATCAGATTGATGTAAAGCTATCGAAGTACACACCTGATTCAAAGCAATTGGAGGAGAAAAGAAGAGAGTTTGCAGAAGCACTCATGAATGATGAAAAATGGAAGGAAGATTTAAGGGGAGGACTTTTATGTAATCTTCCGAGAACGGCAACATCTCTGTCTTCCACTTCAGAGGTGCAGCATGCGGGCTCGTTTTGTAACATTACGTAGTTCACAATGAAGAATTATCATTAACCTCATGCCCCTCCAAATAGGAAGTTTGACGATTGATTCTCCGGTAATTTTAGCGCCAATGTCTGGGGTGACTGATTATCCGTTTAGAAGTATTGTGAAGAAACTTGGTGCAAGTTTGTTAGTCTCAGAAATGATTGCAAGCAGAGCCATGATTATACAAACTCGCCAGAGTCTGCAAAAAGCAAAAGTCGATGAATTAACTGCTGTGCAGCTTGCTGGGTGTGAGCCAGATGTTATGGCAGAAGCTGCAAAACTAAATGAGGATATGGGTGCAAAAATAATAGATATAAATTTCGGTTGTCCTGTTAAGAAAGTTGTAAACGGTTATGCAGGATCAGCGCTAATGCGTGATGAGAAAAAAGCAGCTGAGATAATTGAGGCCGTGGTCAAAGCAGTGAATGTGCCAGTTACGGTGAAAATGCGCACTGGATGGAACGATGAAAATCGCAATGCCCCGAGACTTGCGAAAATTGCCGAGGATTTAGGAGCAAAAATGATTACTGTGCATGGAAGAACAAGGGCACAGCTTTATAACGGTCAAGCAGATTGGAAATTCGTTAGAAATGTTAAAGAGCAAGTAAAAATTCCGGTTATAGTGAATGGTGATATTAAAAGCTTGGATGATATTCAAAACGCGCTCAAAGAATCAGGGGCAGACGGAGTAATGATAGGTCGTGGTGCTTACGGCAAACCTTGGTTGATTAATCAAGTAATGAATTTTTTAAGTAGAGGTGAAATTTCTGAACCGACAGCCTCAGAGAGGTTAAGCATAATACTCAAGCATTACGACAGTATTCTTGAATACTATGGAAACGACATAGGAATAAAGATAGCCCGCAAACATATAGGCTGGTACAGTAGTGGACTTAAAAATTCATCTGAATTTCGTGTAAGAGTAAATAGCATGACAGATAGCACAGAAGTAAAAGAAAATATAATCAATTTTTTTAATTAAAAAAAGTTGATTCAACATACTGTCTCGTTAGCTATATTCAATTCGACTGATCATAATGTGATGCCACCATACTCTCTTCTTCACCAGAACTTAAATGACAACCATTATCCCCCAAACATTTCTCGTCATAAGTTTCAATATCAAAATATTTTTCATACTTATCTATATTCTCACAAAGTGAAAGTGCCCTCACCTTATTCATAATCAAACCCGTACCAGCAGGAATTAATCTTCCTACTATAACATTTTCTTTTAATCCACTTAAAGGATCACTCTTTCCGCAGAATGCTGCTTCCGTCAGTACTTTTGTTGTCTCTTGGAAAGAGGCAGCAGAAATAAAAGAATTAGTTTCAAGACTTGCCCTAGTAATCCCCTGTAGAATAGGGAGATAATGAGCAGGCCGTTTGCCAGAGTTATTCATAGCACCGTTTTCTCTATCAACTTCCAGCTTGCCGACACTTTCGCCAACTAAGTACATAGTATCACCAGGGTCAGTAATTTCCACTTTTTGTAGCATTTGTCTTAAGATCACTTCTAAATGTTTGTTGTCTATGCGCACACCTTGTAACCTATAAACTTGTTGTATTTCAGAAATCATATAGTGTGCTAAAGCTTCTAACCCAAGCACACGTAGAATATCATGAAGATCAGGGTCACCATCCATTAATAAATCACCTTTACGCACAAAATCACCCTCATTGACTATCACATGCTTACTTCTTGATATCAGATACTCAACTGGAGAAATCTGTTCATCTACAGGTTTAATTAATATACTGCGTTTTCCTCTACGATCTTTCTCAGAAAACATTACACAACCATCTATTTCACTAACGATAGCATGCTCTTTAGAACGACGTGCTTCAAATAATTCTATAACCCTCGGCAAACCACCAGTAATATCACGAGTTTTAACTGACTCTCTTGGTGTTCTTGTAATAACATCACCTGCATGAACCTTCTGACCATCCTGTACATTAAGCACTGCACCAACCGGTATAAAGTAACATGCTTCAACACCACTTGCGAGCGTTATTACTTCGCCATTATCATCAAGGAGCGCAATACGAGGACGTAAATTAGCTCCACCAGAATACAATTTCCAATCTTTTACTACTCTATTTGATATTCCTGTAGATTCATCCATCACTTCAGTGATCGAAATTCCATCTTTTAAGTCCTTATAAGATATTGTACCAGTCTTTTCCGTAATAACAGGTAATGTATAAGGATCCCATTCCGCAATTTTATCACCAATTTTTACTAACTCACCCTCATTTATATAAAGTTTAGCACCATAAGGCACACTGTGCTTCAATTTTTCACTACCAAGGCTATCAATTAAGACGACTTCACAGGAACGGCTTATCACAATTTTATTTCCGTTTCTATCTATAATTATATTACTATTATTTAATTTTATTCTAGCATTAATAGAAGCTATAACATTTGAGGATTCAACACCTCTAGTCATTACTCCACCTATATGGAAAGTACGCATCGTTAACTGAGTACCTGGCTCCCCAACAGATTGAGCAGCTATTACACCAACTGCTTCGCCTATTGAAACAATTTTACCAGTTGCAAGATCTCTTCCATAACATAAAGAACATATACTGGAACTCACCTCGCAAGTCAAAGGTGACCTAATTTTTACAGCATCAAGACCCGCAATGTTGATTTGCTTTACCTTATCTTCATCAACTAATTCCCCTGCTTTTACTAATAACTGTTTTGTTACTGGGTTATATATATCATTTGCAGCTGTTCTACCTAGCACAACACTCTCTAGAGATGCAACTATAGTACTTCCCTCAACTATAGCCTTTACAATAAGACCATTTTTTGTTTTGCAGTCATATTTTGTAACTATGCAATTTTGAGATACATCAACTAAACGACGAGTTAAATACCCAGAGTTTGCAGTTTTAAGTGCAGTATCGGCTAAACCTTTACGTGCACCGTGAGTAGAATTAAAGTATTCAAAGACATTCAACCCTTCACGAAAATTAGAAATTATAGGCGTTTCTATAATCTCACCAGAAGGTTTAGTCATAAGCCCTCGCATTCCTGCTAGCTGCTTCATCTGGGAAGTAGAACCTCTTGCACCGGAGCTAACCATCATGTATATTGAATTGTACTTACTATTTTCATCATATACAGATATCGCTTTTAACATATCATTCGCTATCATATCTGTGCACTTAGACCACTCATCTATAACCTTATTATACCTCTCACTTCTAGTGATTAGCCCATCTTGATATTGTGCAGAGAATTTCTTAATTTCACCCCTTGTATAATCAACATGTGTAGCTTTAGTCCCAGGTATAACCATATCGCAACGACTAAAAGAAGTACCGGAAAATGTAGCATACTCAAAGCCAAGTGTCATCAATTTATCAGAAAATGCCACTGTAGCACTTTGACCACAATTACGATATACCAAATCAACTATGCTAGCTATTTCCTTCACTGTTAATACCTGATTTATTAGATCGAAGCTTAGATTCTCATGTTTAGGAAAAATCTGCCATAATATTAAACGTCCAGGAGTTGTACAAACAATTTTATAGTGAATGTTTCCATCGTTATTAATATACTCCATTTTGCACTTTATATTAGAATGAATATGTAGAGTACCATTGTTTAAGGAATGCTCAACTTCACAAAAAGCACTAAAAAGTGATAAGCTATCTTCCTTAAGTTGCTGTAGAGTCAGATAGTATATACCAAGTACTATATCTTTACTAGGAACTATAATTGGTCTTCCATTAGAAGGACTCAAAACGTTATTTATTGACATCATCAATACTCTAGCTTCAAGTTGAGCTTCTAATGAAATTGGCACATGCACTGCCATTTGATCACCATCAAAGTCAGCGTTAAATGCTGTACAAACAAGTGGATGAAGCTGTATTGCTTTACCTTCAATAAGGACTGGCTCAAAAGCCTGAATACCAAGCCTATGTAGCGTAGGCGCTCTATTTAGCAAAACAGGATGCTCTTTTATTACTTCTTCAAGCATATCCCAAACTTCTGGCTTTTCTGCTCTTATTAATTTACTAGCAAATTTAATAGTTGGAGCTATGCCATATATCTTAAGCTTTGAGTAAATAAAAGGTTTAAATAACTCAAGAGCCATTCTTTTTGGTAATCCACACTGATTTAGTTTTAAAGTTGGACCAACAACTATTACAGAACGTCCAGAGTAATCTACCCTTTTTCCTAAAAGATTCTGACGGAAACGACCTTGCTTTCCTTTCAGCATATCACTAAGAGACTTTTTATATCCAGTAGCGCCAGCTTTATTTATCAGAGTATTACGACGACTATTATCAAAAAGAGAATCAACTGCCTCTTGTAGCATTCTTTTCTCATTACGAATCATAATCTCAGGAGGATTTAAACTTAACAATTTTTCCAATCTTCTACTTCTATTATTAATACATCTATAATGATGATTCAGATCAGAAACTGCAGGGCGACCACTTTCAAGCGATACCAAAGGACGCAAATCAGGTGGTAAAATAGGTATAGTTGTAAGTATCATCCACTCAGGCCTGTTTCCAGACTTGATAAAATTTTCAACAATACGCAATCTCTTTATAATTTTCTTTCTTCTCATTTCAGAAGCAACAGACTCTAACTCCTGTCTTAAATTCTTTCTAATTTCATGTAAATCAAGGTGCGTTAGCAGTTCTCTTATAGCTTCAACACCTTGCATAGCTACAAAGCTATCGACCCCATAGCTATCTTTAGCTTCATTATAAGCTTTCTCACTAATAATTTCACCTTTTTCGAAAGAGGAAACAAGAGAATCTATCACAACATAATTATTACTATATAAAATACTCTCAATATCTCTCAGAGACATATCTAATAATGCTCCAATTCTTGAAGGAAGTGACTTCAAAAACCATATATGAGTAACAGGAGATGCAAGCTCTATATGACCCATTCTCTCTCTCCTTACTTTGGAAGATGTAACTTCTACTCCACATTTTTCGCATATACGGCCCCTATATCTCCTTTTTTTGTACCTTCCACATAAACATTCATCATCATTGACAGGACCAAAAACTTTAGGACAAAATAACCCACCTTTCTCAACTTTGAATGTACGATAGTTTACGGTTGAAATATCCGTTATCTCTCCACAAGACATACGCCTAATACTTTCAGGGCTAGCAATAGAAATGCTAACCTCATTAAAAGATTGTGCAATGTTAGTATGGGATATATCTTCAATTACTATGCCATTTTGCTTCAAATCCACATTTAAACACAAGGAACGCAGCTCTTTTATCATCACATTAAAGGATTCAGGAATTCCACATTCAAAATTACTATCACCTTTTATTATCGACTCATAAATCTTAACCCTACCATTAATATCATCAGACTTCACAGTTAACATTTCCTGCAAAGTATAAGCAGCACCATAGGCTTGCAATGCCCAACATTCCATTTCACCAAAACGCTGACCACCAAAATGAGACTTTCCTCCAAGAGGCTGTTGAGTAACCAAACTATAAGGTCCTACTGAACGCGCATGAATTTTACCATCTACTAAGTGGTGCAACTTAAGCATGTACATGTAACCAACTGTAACTTTGCGGTCGAACTTCTTACCTGAACAACCATCATATAATACAACTTGCCCAGAGTTATCCAACCCAGCAAGTTCAAATAGCTTTACTATTTGTTCATCTTTTGGACCTTCAAATACAGGTGCAGCAACAGGAATGCCATTACGTAATTTATGCGCAAATTCAATGAGATTATTATCGCTAATATCATGAATATTATTACAAACAGATACATTACTGCCACAACTATAAACCTCAGTAAGGAAGTTACGTAAACTGCTGTGTGCACCCTTACAAGAGTTAAAATAATTCTCTACTAATGTAGTCAATTCATTATTTAGTTCATCCTTATTAGGCATATCTAAAATAGAAGCTGTTATTTCATCATCATTAATATCCTCAATTTTTTTATTATCAAGATATGCTGCTGCAAATTTTACAAAATCATCATCATTAAGAGATTTAATTCCCTCACAAAAAGCACGTTTGATTTTATTGATCTCGTCAAGAATATTGCCTACTTTTTCTCCTAATTTTTTACAAGCCCAACCTACATGCGCTTCCAATATTTGCCCTACATTCATTCGTGAAGGAACGCCAAGAGGGTTAAGAATAATATCAATAGGAGTACCATCTTCCAAATAAGGCATATCTTCCACTGGAACAACTCGAGAAATCACACCTTTATTTCCATGTCTACCAGCCATTTTATCTCCTGGTTGCAGACTATGTTTCACAGCAATGAAAATTTTTACTGACATTGACACACCCTGAGGTAAATCATAACCTTCATGTAATTTTTCTACTTTTTTCTTAAATTGTGCTATTGCATTTGATATCTTTTGATTAAAATCCTCTTTTAAGCTCTCAACTTGCTTAGAAATAGATTGGTTTTTTAATCCTATACCCCACCATACCTCACGTTCAATAAAATTAATACTTTCTCGATCTTGAGAGCCAGAACTAATAAGAAGTTTTTTCAATTCATCATAGAAATATTGACTAATAACATTGATTATATGATCTCGCTCTTTCTCAAAGTCATTTACCTCTTTTTGCTTAATGAGAAATGCCCTTTCATTTTCTTCTCCCCCCCTGCGTGTAAAGACTTGCACGTCAATCACTGTCCCTTCAATATCCGGAGATGTATATAAAGAGGAATCCGCACAATCAAATGACTTTTCACCAAAAATTGTCATTAACAGTTTTGTCTCAGGAGGCAATGAAAGAGAATGCTTAGGTGTAACTTTCCCCACCAAAATATAGCCCGGACCAACTCTTGTACCAATTTTCACTATACCACTATCATCCAAGTGATAAAGATTTTCTTCATTAACACCGGGTATGGCACGAGTTATTTTTTCTGACCCTAAAGGAGTATCATGCACAACACATTCAAATTCTTCTATATGAATAGAAGTAAAGAGATCTTTTTTAACAACTTCACTAGAAATAATAATTGAGTCTTCAAAATTATAACCTTGCCAAGACATAAAAGCAACTAGCAAGTTTTGACCAAGTGCCAATTCACCATTATTAATAGCAGGACCATCAGCTATCACATCACCTTTCTTAACACAATCACCTACATGCACCAGTGGTCTCTGATTAATACAAGTATTATGATTAGAACGCTGAAATTTCCTTAGATGATAAATATCTACATCCAAGTAGTTAACCCCTTCTTTATCAAAAACACGTATAACTATAGAGTTACTATCAGAGCTATCAACTATGCCATCACGTTTTGCTAAAACTACAGCACCAGAGCCAGAAGCTACGAAAGACTCCATACCAGTAGCAACCAAAGGAGCAGTAGGCTTCAATAAAGGTACAGCTTGACGTTGCATATTTGAACCCATTAGTGCTCTATTAGCATCATCATTTTCTAAAAATGGAATTAAAGAAGCAGCAACTGATATTACCTGCTTAGGAGATAAATCAATGTAACTCACTTGGTTACTACTTACCATGACAAAAGTACCAGCATATCTACAATACAGCATATCATCAACAAAGCAATTGTTTTCATCAAGCTTTGCACTGGTATCAGCTATATAATATAAACCTTCATCTATAGCAGACAGATTCTCAATTTGATCAGTAACAACCTTATTCACTACTTTCCTATAAGGACTTTCAATAAACCCATATTTATTAATACGAGCGTATATAGCCAAGCTGTTAATTAAGCCTATATTTTGCCCCTCAGGAGTTTCAATAGGGCAAATTCTTCCGTAATGAGTTGGATGAACATCACGCACTTCAAATCCCGCCCTTTCTCTTGTTAAACCACCAGGACCTAACGCCGACAACCTTCTTTTATGTGTTATTTCAGATAATGGATTAGTCTGATCCATAAATTGAGATAATTGAGAAGAATTGAAAAAATCTCTTAAGACATTGGTTAACACTTTTGGGTTTATAAAATCGGATGGAGAGACTTTATCTAAACTAGAAGTAGACATAGAATCAACTACTGCCCGCTCCAATTTTAATAATCCAGTTCTAAATTGATTTTCTATAAATTCCCCAACTGAACGTACTCTTCTATTTGCTAAATGATCAATATCATCTACAGATCCTTGACCATCACGTAACAATACTATTTTTCTTATAATTCCAATAATGTCTCCATGTGTTAAAGTAGTTAAATTTTCGTCATAATTTAACCCAAAGCAAGAGTTAAGTTTTAATCTACCAATATCAGACAGATCATAATATTCTTGATTGAAGAAAAGATTATGGAAAAATTCCTCTACTATCTCTAAAACAGGAACTTCACCGGGACGTAAAACTTTATATATTTCGTATAGCGCATTCTGATAAGACATATTTTCATCTAAGAAAAGTGTATTTAATATATAAGGTCCAACAGAAACATTATCTATGTTCAATACTGATATTTTATCTATAGATAACAACTCAAGCTTTTTTACATCCTCTAATTTTATAGGTTCACCAGCAGATAAAACTTTTGCAGAACTAGCACTATCTATTAAATCTTCTGCAAGAAATAAATCACATATAGAATCAGAAGGCACCAGATACTCTTTCAATCCATCTTCATGCATCTTTTTGGCTAGCCTTGCGGTAATACGAACATTAGCTTTAAGCAGGATATTACCTGTAACATCCCTTAAGTCAAAAGGCAATCTAACTCCCTTAAATTTATCAGGAGTGAAAGGTACTTTCCAACCACTTTTATGTTTTACATACTCTACTTTTTCATAAAATTTATTAAGTATATCATTATTTGATAGGCCAAAAGCCTTTAATAAAACTGATATTGGCAATTTTCTCTTTCTATCAACACGAAAATACAAATGATCTTTAACATCAAACTCAATATCAAGCCAAGAACCTCTATAAGGAATAACTCTGGCAGAATAGATCAATTTACCAGAATTGTAAGTTTTCCCCTTATCACTATCAAAAAACACTCCAGGAGATCTATGCATTTGTGAAACGATAACTTTTTCTACGCCATTAATGATGAAAGTGCCATTATCAGTCATCATAGGCAGTTCACAAAAGCGAACTTCTTGCTCTTCAACAGATTTTATAACAGTTGCAAATTTAGAATGATCGCCACTCTCTTTAATTGATTTATATTCATCAAGAGAAACACCATCCTGCATAATAACAAGACGTATAGAAGCAATAACCTGAGCAGAAAAAGTTATACCACGTTTTATACATTCAGATTCATTATACTTAAGATCATCTACCCTACAACTCATAAACTCGATAGTAGCCCTATGCAAAGGATCATTTATTGGAAAGATTGTATGAAAGATAGCTTCAAGCCTTTTATTATCCTTACTATTAGAACTAAAGGAACTATATGATTCCTTTTGAACTTTAACCAAATCTAACAAAGAATCTTTTAAATCAATCGACCTGGAATAAGAAACTCTAGGAACAAAAGCACTAGAAGCACACATATAAGAAGAATCAATCATTAAAATACCTTCAACTAATTAAAAGAGCTATATCAACATAAAATTAATATACTAACACTTTATTCAAACTCAACTTTAGTTGCTCCTGCTTCAATAAGTTTTTGCTTTATTTTTTCTGCTTCGTCTTTAGAAACATTAGCAATCAAATCTTTAGGCAAAGATTCAACCAACTCTTTTGCTTCTTTTAAACCCAATGTAGAATTAACCTCTCTAGTAGCTTTAATAACTCCTATTTTTTTGCTCGCATCAATTTCTTTAATTACAACTTTATACTCAGCTTTTTCTTGAGCAGCAGGAGCGGCATTATCACTAATAGGCGCCCCAGCACCAACAGCTCCACCAAGAAAAGAATTAGCAGGCAACCCTATTTTCTCTTCTAGAACTTTTACAAGTTCAGAAGCCTCTATTAGTTTTAAATCTAATATTTTATTAGCTAAATCACTTATTACATTACTCATAATTACCACCTTACTTAACAACAAATTTATTTTTTAGAACTATAATAATCCAAAACTCTCATAAGCCTCATAGAAGATGAATTAATAGACAACGCCAATCGAGCAGGAATATCATAAGATATTAAACGCATAATTTTAACACGTAATTCATCCAGAGAAGGCAATTTAGCCAATTTATTAACATCTTCCACTGTCAACAATTCATTTATATGAGCTGCACAAATTACAGACATTTTTTCTTTATTAGTATTAACAAAATCAACTATTAATTTTGCAGCTTCTACTATGCCACTAGAGTATATAATAGCAACAGGACCAGAAAATTTGCCTGATAAATAAGAAAATCTGCCAGTCCTTTCCAAAGCTAAGCAGGCTAGAGTGTTTTTAACTACCAACATCCCACTCATTACAGACTTTAGGCTATTCCTAAGAATTAATGAATCATTAACATTCATAGACTTAAAATTTACCAATATTAAGAAATCATTATTTACAAATATATTCATTATGCTCTGTATAAATTCATCCTTATCTTTACGCTTCACGGTACCACTCCCCTAAATTATATCTTCTATTTTGTTTATTTTATAAGCTTTACCCATAGTTGAATTTAAAAAAACACCTTTAAAGTAAACTCCTTTTACAGAAGTAGGTTTATTATCTTTAATTACTTTAAGAAAGGCTTTTAAATTTTCCAATAAATTATCAACATCGAACTTAACACTCCCTAACTTACCATGAATAATACCACTCTTATCTGTCCTAAATCTTATTTGACCAGACTTAATAGTTTTAATAGCCTCCTCAACATTAGAAGTCACAGTACCAAATTTAGGATTAGGCATCAGCCCTTTAGCACCCAATATTTTTGCAATAGGAGTAATTTTTACAATAAAATCAGGAGTAGTGATGCACCAATCAACATCCAACTTTTTACCTTTTTTTATTTCTTCAACTAAATCCTCTCCCCCTGCAATATCAGCATCAGCTTTTTTAGCTTCTAATAAATGCTTACCCTGAGCAAAAACAGCCACTTTAATATCCTTTCCAATACCTTTAGGTAAAACTACTGTACCACGCACCTGCTCTTCAGATTTACGAGAATCTATTCCTAAATTGACTGCAATATCAATTGATTCATTAAATTTTGCTGAAGCAAACTCAATAATCTTCTTCAAACACTGCTTAGGATTATCATTATATGTATTCATTTACCTAACCTTCCACAACTTCTATACCCATAGATTTTGCAGTGCCTACAACCATTTTCACTGCTGAATCTTCATTACCCACTTTCATATCAACCATCTTGCACTTTGCCACTTTAATTATAGCAGACATAGGTAATTTAGTCACTAATTCTTTACCAGGATTACCAGAACCTTTAGTTAATTTAGCCTCCTGCTTAAGTAAATAAGCCACAGGCGGACCGCTAACAGTAAAATCATGAGAGCGATCATCCTTTATGGAAATTCGCACTGTTACTAAATCGCCTACTTTATAATTAGCGTTAGCAGCGCTAGTAACTTTATTAAAAGCTTCACAAAACTTAGGAACAGGTATACCACGCGGACCAAGTACTGAAGCAATTTTCGGTCCTGGAACTGCTTTTCCAGCTTCCATAAGTAAGTTAATCTTAGCAATTATAACACTCATAACTACTCCTCTATTTTTTCAACTTGAGCAAAATCAAGCCCTATTATTGTTGGCTTACCTAAAATCGATACTTCCACATTAATAATTTTTTTCTCATCATTTACCATATCTACCTTACCAGTAAAATTTTGAAAAAGACCATCATTGATTTTTACTTTTTCACCTTTCTCATAACCATAACTTAACTTTTTCGTTTCTTGAGCATTGTAAAGCGCACTACACATTGAGCGAATCTCATCATCCGTAATTACCTTTGGAACATTACCATTTTTCAAAAATCCATAAACCTTAAGAGATTTTGGTATATTATTGATAAAATTCAATACCTCATCACATAAATTCACGTATAAAAAAACATAACCAGGAAAGCATTTCCTCCGTGCAGCAATTTTTTTAGATTTTAAGTCCACCTCACTTAATTCTTCACAAGGAATAAAAACCCCATTAAAATAATTGTTAATACCCAATCTCATAGAATTTTCTAATATATGTTGGCGCACTTTCTCTTCATAATTAGAGGCAACTCTTAAAATATACCACTTATATCTATTAAATTCCTTGCGTTTTGAATTTATCTCATCATCTAAAATCTCCTCAAAATTACCAGACTCGTCACTACAAAATCCAATCATTTGATTCAAAATATTTTTGCTTTCATCACACAGATGCATACATATATATACTTCACATAACTCTTTTATATTAGACTTTGAGTTATATACTATCTGATAAGGAATAAATACCTCCTTAAAATAGACAGTATTGCTTACCAATTCACGTATATCTGATTCATACCCATAATCAACTTTAATGATATACCATTTATATTCACATCCCATAAATAATTCCAAACAAAGTCTTAATTATGTAAAGAGACATAAAATCCACGAAACAGAAGAAAATCGAAAAACATAATATAACAACTATTACAACAAACAGAGATGACAATACCTGCTGTTTTTTTATCCAAGCAATCCTCCTTATTTCTTGCTTTATATCACAAAAAAAACCACACAAATTTTTTAACATTTTTACCATAACATTAATGCAGGAGCGATAGGAATTGAACCTACAACCTCTGGTTTTGGAGACCAGTGCTCTACCAATTGAGCTACACTCCTATAATTCAAATCTTACTCCAAAATTTCCGAAACCACACCAGAACCAACAGTTCTACCACCTTCTCTTATCGCAAAACGCAACCCCTTATCCATTGCTATTGGTGCTTGCAATTCTACTTCTACACTCACATTATCTCCTGGCATTACCATCTCCTTCCCATCTAGCAATTTTATGCTCCCAGTTACATCCGTTGTCCTTAAATAAAACTGTGGCTGGTAATTCGCAAAAAATGGTGTATGCCTTCCTCCTTCTTCTTTCTTCAATATATATACCTCCGCATTAAATTTCTTATGCGGCGTTATTGTCCCCGATTTTGCTAATACTTGCCCTCTTTCCACCTCCTCTCTCTTTGTCCCCCTTAGTAATATCCCTACATTCAGCCCCGCACTCCCCTTATTCAGCAACTTCTTAAACATTTCTACACCAGTACATATCGTCTTTTGCGTCGCTTTTAGACCTATTATCTCTATCTCATCACCTGTTTTTATCTCTCCCTTTTCTATCCTTCCCGTTACTACCGTCCCACGCCCCGATATCGAAAATACATCTTCGATTGGCAATAAAAATGGTAAATCTACAGGCCTTGGTGGAATCTCCACATATTCATCTAATTTTCCCATCAATTTGTCTATTGATTTCTTTCCATATTTACTGCTATCATCCTCCAGCGCCTTGAGTGCTGAACCAACTATCACAGGTACTTCATCCCCCGGAAATCCGTACTTGCTCAGCAACTCTCTCACTTCCATTTCCACTAAATCTATCATATCAGCATCAGCAACATCAGCTTTATTTATGTATACCACGATATATCCAACACCCACCTGCTTTGCCAGCAATATATGCTCTCTCGTTTGTGGCATTGGCCCATCAACCCCCGACACCACCAATATTGCTGCATCCATCTGTGCTGCACCTACTATCATATTCTTTACATAATCAGCGTGCCCAGGACAATCAACGTGTGCATAATGCCTTTTTTCCGTCTGATATTCAACATGCGCTGTTGCTATTGTTATTCCCCTCTTTCTTTCTTCTGGCGCTTTATCTATTTGATCATATGCTATAAAGTTCCCGTAATGTTTTGTTATTGCCGCTGTTAACGTTGTCTTTCCATGATCCACATGTCCTATCGTTCCCACATTTACATGCGGCTTGTCAAATGCTTCTACTACTGCTGTCATAATTACTACCCTTTAATTATACTTTAACTCATCAACTACATATTGTGGCACTTGTTCATAACAAGAAAAATGCATACTATATTGAGCTCTTCCTTGAGAGATAGAACGCAAAATATTTATATAACCAAACATATTTGCAAGAGGTACAAAAGCAAGAATTATAGTACTACTATTATGCGTTTCCATACTCAAAACTTGCCCCCTTCTGCTATTTACATCACCCATTATATCACCCATATACTCTTCAGGTGTAATGATTTCAACCTTCATTATAGGCTCTAACATTTTTGGACCAGCTTTATTCGCCATCTCTTTAAAAGCACCTTTAGCAGCAAGTTCAAAAGCTAAAGGACTAGAATCAACCTCATGAAAAGCACCATCAAGAAGAATAGCCTTAAAATCAATCAATGGAAAGCCAGAAATGATACCACCTTCTTTTATCAATTCCAAACCATTTTGTACACCAGGAATATATTCCTTTGGAATTGCACCGCCTACAATTTTACTTTCAAATTGAAACCCAGAACCAGGCTCAAGAGGTTCAAATTTTATTTTAACCTTAGCAAACTGACCAGCACCACCTGATTGTTTTTTATGAGTGTAATCAATTTCAACAGATTTAGTGATAGTTTCACGATATGCAACTTGAGGTGCACCAACATTAACACCAATATTGAATTCACGCCTTAGCCTATCTATAATAATTTCAAGATGTAATTCACCCATACCTTTCAGTATAGTCTGACCGCTTTCCGCATTCACTAATATCCTTAAAGAAGGATCTTCCGCAACTAATCTATTCAAAGCAACACCTAATTTTTCCTGATCTGAAGTAGTTTTAGGTTCTATAGCAATTTCAATAACAGGCTCAGGAAATTCCATACGCTCCAATAATATAGGAAAATCAACAGAACATAAAGTATCCCCGGTGGTTGTTTTCTTTAATCCAACCAAGGCAACTATATCACCAACTTTAGCTTCGTTTATATCTTCTCTGTTATTTGCATGCATAAGCAGCATTCTACCAATCCCTTCAGTCTCATTTTTCCCTGCATTTAACACGATAGATTTAGATCTCAATTTACCAGAATAAATACGAATAAATGTCAAACTGCCTACAAATTTATCTGTCATCACTTTAAATGCAAGAGCAACGAATTTCTCCTTTTCTAAAGGTTTGATCTCAATTTTCTTTTCTGAATCTTTAGGATCAGTTCCAACAATTACATCAACATCAATAGGAGAAGGTAAAAAATCAACCACACCATCTAAAAGTGGTTGCACGCCTTTATTTTTAAAAGCTGATCCACATAATACAGGGACAAATTTTCCTTTAATGGCCCCACTTCTCACACATTTTTTCAATAAATCAACTGGTAAATCATTAGATTCAAAGTAAGTATTCATCGCCTCGTCATCCATCTCAGCTGCAGCATCTAATAAAAAATTTCGATATTCTTGAGCCTTATCAAACAAATCAGAAGGAACATCTTCATAAGAAAATTTAGCGCCTAACGTTTCTTCTTGCCATATAATGGCTTTCATAGAAATGAGATCGATTATACCTTTAAAATCTTTCTCACTTCCTATTGGTAACTGAATAACTAAAGGTGCTGCACCAAGCTTCGTTTTTATCATATTGACACATCGATAAAAATTTGCCCCTATTCTATCCATTTTATTAACAAAGCAGATACGAGGAACATTATATTTATCAGCTTGACGCCAAACTGTCTCAGATTGGGGCTCAACTCCAGCAACTCCATCAAATACAGCAACCGCACCATCTAAAACCCTTAAAGATCTCTCAACTTCAATAGTAAAATCAACATGACCAGGAGTATCTATTATATTAATCCTATGATCATTCCAAAAACATGTTGTTGCAGCAGAGGTAATTGTAATACCACGCTCTTTCTCCTGCTCCATCCAATCCATAGAAGCTGCACCATCGTGCACTTCACCAATTCTATTTTGTTTACCAGTATAAAATAAAATACGCTCTGTTGTGGTAGTCTTACCAGCATCTATATGAGCCATTATCCCTATATTTCTATACCTAGATATTAAAATTTCCATATTACAATCAATCAGCTAAAATTAAAAACGAAGATAAGAAAATGCCTTATTAGCTTCAGCCATTTTATATTTTTCTTCGCACATCTTAAACGCACCACCGCATTTATTATAAGCATCTAGTATTTCAGATTGCAGACAATCAACAGTAGTTTTGCCACTCTTTTGTCGAGTATCAGAAGCTGCTCTAGCAATCCACCTCAATGTTAAAGAAATCGCCCTCTCTTGCCGAACTTCAACAGGCACTTGATAAGTTGCACCACCAATACGTCGAGAACGCACTTCTATAGAAGGGGTAACATTTTCTACTGCTGTTTCAAAAATTGACAAAGCACCTTTGCCTATTTTCTTTTCAACTAAAGATAAAGCACTATAAGCAATCTTTTCTGCAATAGATTTTTTACCACATTTCATAATTGTGTTAATAAAACGCATAAGCAAGACACTGCCATAACGAGAATCAGGACTTGTTCTTTTTTTTGCTTTATTACGACGAGCCATAAATTTTAACCAGATTTCTTTACACCATATTTTGAACGAGCTTTCTTTCGATTTTGCACACCACGCAGATCAAGAGCACCTCTTATTATGTGATAACGCACACCTGGCAAATCTTTAACCCGCCCACCACGTATTAAAACAACAGAATGCTCTTGTAAATTATGACCTTCACCAGGTATATAAGCCGTCACTTCACCATATCCACTAATTTTTACTCTAGCTACCTTGCGTAGCGCTGAATTAGGCTTTCTAGGAGTTGTGGTATATACTTTAGTGCAAACACCCCTCCTTTGAGGATTGCATTCTCCTAAAGCTGGTACCTTTTTCTTGCAGATCAATCTTGATCTACCTTTAGACATCAATTGATTTATCGTAGGCATATGTTATAAACTCAAAGCTCTCAAAATAACTAAGTCTCTAGTTATAAAATAATAAACCTCAATAGTCAATATAAAAATAAACATTATCACTCTAATAATCTCAGCCTAACTGCTTTGAAAGCTACTGATAGTCATATGCCAAAGCGCAGATTAGCTTAAATATCAAAAAATTATCGCTTCACTTGCTATAGCTAAATTAGTATGGATATAGTGTGAAGGCTACCACAGAATATGCAAAGAATATTGCTTATAACAGAACCAAGAGCTTCTCACATTAACACCAATTGAATTAACCAGGTTACTTAGTAAATCCAGACGATTTTTACAATCCTACGCTTGACACTGGGATTGAGTGCAGCTATCCTAAGTTCAAAGTTTTACACTTAATTTTGCTGTCCTTAGCTAAAAGGAACACATTTTTAGAATAATGAAAACAATCACGCTTTAATTCAGGAAGGATCGAAGCTACTATCGTCACATAGAATTGAATCATCACATTTGGATTGTGAAATCATCATGCAGCATGTACTTGGAGTAGAAAGATCATTCATAATCATGAATCACACCAATCATGTACCAAGAAACAAAGAACTTTTATTCTGGGAATTAACAAAAAAAAGAGTAGAAAAATATCCAATATCGCAAATAGTAGGTAATCGTGAATTCTGGAGTAAAAATTTTATAGTTAACCAACATGTTCTAGATCCAAGGCCAGATAGTGAAACAGTAATCTCGACAGTATTAAAATATTACCCGAATAAGAAGCAAAAAATAAAAATTGCAGATTTTGGCACAGGCACAGGTTGTTTGTTGATCTCCGTGCTTAGTGAGTATGAATATGCTATTGGAGTTGGTTTTGAAAAAAGCCTGGAAGCATACAAAATTGCCTACCAGAACACAAAGAAACATAATCTTCTCAGCAGAGCTAAAATATTTCCAAATTCGTGGACAGAATGTAGAGGCTTATTTGATCTCATAATAAGCAATCCCCCATACATTAAAAGAAGTAAATTAAAAGATCTGCAAGCTGAAGTACAAAAGGAGCCAAGAATTGCTCTTGATGGAGGTATTGACGGATTGAACTGTTACTTGAGTATTTTTCCAATATTGAGAAAGTGCCTTAAAAAAGATGGGTTTGCAATACTGGAAATAGGCGAAGATCAAAGCAATATTGACAAAATAATACCCTCGTATGGACTAGCTTTTCAAGAATACATATATGATTTGGCTGGAATGAAAAGATGCATTGTTGTAAAGCAAGGTAAAGAATATGACTAGCAGAATGCTAACTTTCTAATCCGTAGGAACAAAAACTCCTTTACAAATTTCGTTAGTTCACTTATCATGACAATAAGGGTATTTATGACTCAAAACTTGTTTTTGACCTGCAGGCTCAATGACAAAAATTCAGTAAAAAACTTAGGGTACTTATTGGCGGATTACATAAAATTATAGCGGCTGCATGTCTTTTTTATTTTTTCTACATTCAGCCAAAACGCGCTTATTTTAAGCGTTAGCACATTATTACAGCGCCAGTTTAAATTATTATAGGGTCAAACTCACTACGTGGGGGTTCTTTTGCCTTTTTTGCAATTAGTAAATTTATTAATATTTATAGTTAGAGTAATTTAAGAGAGCCAGCGCATGAGGCACAGCTGCACGAACATTATCTGCAGGATGCCAGTGCCCAGACACTGGCATCCAGGAATTTTATTACGTTGGTAAGCACAAAAGTAGCTGCTTTATGTTAGAATACAGCGTTTCCAATGATTACGAAAAAGCTAGATTCCAGTACTGGAATGACATCCTACTTGGCATGACACCCTACTTTAGTAAATTTGTAAAGAAAACTGGATTCCAGTGTTACGCACTAGAATAACAGGAAAAGTTCTCTAATTGCATAAAAGTCAACAATAATTTTTTGTATCATGAAAAATATTTTTTGATGTAAAATTCAGCTCTAATACAACCTTTTATTTATTATTGTATTATCTTATTCAATCAAAAGAGGTTTTATTGGCAATAAAAACATCAACACTAATTTCCAATTAATCTCTTTTAAACTAT
Organism: Wolbachia endosymbiont of Armadillidium vulgare str. wVulC; assembly: GCF_001027565.1. NCBI lineage: Bacteria > Pseudomonadati > Pseudomonadota > Alphaproteobacteria > Rickettsiales > Anaplasmataceae > Wolbachia > Wolbachia endosymbiont of Armadillidium vulgare. The sequence goes on from NZ_ALWU01000001.1 coordinate 512,688, forward strand.
GTAGCCAATGAATATGTGCGTCCACACAAACTTAAACCACATATTCATTAAGCTTATAAAAACTAAGGTATCATTCTTTTCCTCTATAGTCTTAATATAAGTTAAAAGTAGCATGCTTCCATTGTTCTCTCCGCGGTCTAATATGGCTAATTTATATTGTAGCACTATACTTGTTAGGCGGAAGTGGACGGCCACGAAGTCTATGCTTCAACTTATCCTCTTGCTTATCCCTTCCATCGGCATTTACTTTCAGTAAAATTATTGTTTTATACTTCTTTAGTGTTTATTGATAGCAAAACTCTTTTCTATCGATTAGCATCTTGTGCATAATCACGGCTAATTTTCTTGCTACTGCAACAATTGCTTTTTTCATGCCCTTTTTCTTTTTAAGCTTCAATCCCCAGCTTCTTAATTTAAATGTCCTTTTACATTTTACCAGTAAGACCTGCGCGGCTTCATATAACATATTCCTACAGTCCCATTTTTGATATACTTCCGTGTCGATCAATCTCACCAGAAGCGTACTGTCTTGGACTTAATCCCATATAGGCTCCAACTGTATAAGATGTTTCAAACCTATGCAGATCATCTATTGCAGCTTTATATGTCATTGCTACTATAATACCAACTCCTGGAACAGTAGTTAATAATTTACAATCCTCATCTTTTTTGCTTTGTTCTGAGAGCATTTTATCAAGTTTTCTTGTTGATTCTTCTATTATTTCTAAACTATGTACTAATGATTCAATTGAGGTTTGGCTAATTTCATCTAGATTATTAACCATTTCTTGCACTTTTAAAGCAAAGTTTGCAGAACTAAGACGTTGATTAACTTTTATCCCGTATATTTTCCCTTATTGTTCCCGCAATTTGCTCTCTGCAACGTATTAATTGTCTTCTGCTTCCAAGTATTATTTTAACCTGACAAGCTTCGTCTGATTTTACTAATACCTCCTTAAATAGCCCAACTCTCATCATTTGTGCTATGCCTCTTGCATCATTTTTATCATTCTTATTGATTCTCGCAGATAATGCTGCTGCCATATGCCTTGCATCTACACAAGTTACTGGTAATCCAAAACTCTTTGCACATCGATATTGATAATTGCCCGCTTTCTATTCCTATGGACTCGTATTTTTTGTTTTGACCAATCAGCTATTGCACTGCTTTCACTTGCAACAACCCCTTCTTTAACAATTTTTCCTTTCTCATCAATGATACTAATAAAAGTTTCTTTGAGTGAGACATCTAACCCGCTATAATGTTTCATGAGACTACTCCTACTGTAAAAGTTTAAATTATTCTTGAAGAACTAATTCATTGAATTTGTTACTTCGTGCTAAAATAATGGAGTATGTCTCTCCATCATTCAATAGCAATTACAGTATGTATAGCCTTTCTTATAATAGTCCGAACAGGGTAAGATATGTGTTTATACCTATAGTAGGCTAGTAGCATATTATGATCTGTTCGGATTATTGTGAAAAGAGCTATAGCTACTTGCATGACAAGAAAAGGAGCACTACCTTTTTACAAAGATCTTATCAGCAACACGCATATCAATTATGCTCCAATTGCTAAAAGTAAAGTCAGTTGTATTTTGCAAGTGGTTTAAATAATCCCATGCGCTATAAGGATTATCTTCAGGCAATTTTACTGTAGAATTGTCATCAAGTACGATATTCCACCTTCTATTTCCTACATAAATACAAGAAGAAATATGATCTCTTAATTGAGTTTTTCTCTCTAGCATATCTTTAATGAATCTTAGGTTTGATAACGAATTTTGTCCTTTGATTACAACGAGGTCATCTATCGGGTAGTCATTTACGATCACTTTACCTTCAGAATCAATTACTGAAGTTCTGTTATCATCTTTCCAGAGAGCGAAAGGTGTATGTTCATCTACATCAATGTGTAAGATATTAGGCAAAATTCTATAAATTCTTACATATTTTATCCATTCGCTTACAGATTGTATATTATCTATAAGTTTTGAGAGTGATATATACATGATAGGTTGCGTTCTATCTACCAAACTTATAATGTCCTTTTCATTTGTAAATTTGTTGCCGGTGACAACTACTTTATCGATTAAAAATCCATTGCTGAGTAATAAGTTGGATAAGTGATCATTATACCAGGTAAAGTAGCAATTAAATCGATTTATTATTTTATCAAGTGAGCTGTAGAGTATTAGCGTAAGAAAAAGTGCTATGATAACAACCAAGGCACACTTACGCAAAAAACTCCTTTGGCTTCTAGTAACATTGCTCAACATTTACTTAATCTCTAACATTTTTGTGCTGCTTCAATAATAATTTTAACTAATTCATTAAAATTGATTCCTTTTGTCAATTTTGCAATTTCTGGCACTAACGATAATTCAGTAAAGCCAGGATGTGTATTAATCTCAAGCATTTTTAAAGTGTTGTTTTTTGGATTATAACGGAAGTCTGAGCGGGAAATAGTTTTGCATCCTAAAAATTGGTGAACTTTCAGTGCGTGTTTCAAGGTCATTTTATATATATTGCCAGGAATTTCAGCAGGAAATATATGTTCTGCAAATCCATCTGTATACTTTGCTTCATAATCATAGAATTTATTTTTTGGTCGTATTTCCATAGTGCCAATGGCTTCATCTAGCAACACAGCAGTATGTAACTCTATACCCGGTATGTATTCTTCTATGATCATCAAGTCTCTTGAGTAGTCTTTTGTCATCCAAGTATCTCCTTCCTTGTCATTCGAGTAGCTTGACACTGGTTCTTCTTTCTGGTCACGCGCTGCAAACATATTTTTTAATTTTAAGTAATCCTCATGCGAGCAAATCATGTGTACTCCAATGCTTGAGCCTTCGTTAATCGGCTTTAAGACGTACGGATAATCAATTTTAATATTATTTTTTAGCACATCTTCTCGACTAATTACATAACCTTTTGGAGTGTCGATACTAAGAGACCGAAATATATGTTTTGACATTGCCTTGTTCATCGCAACAGCCGAAGCCATAACTCCGGAGTGTGTATATTTTATACCTAAGATTTCCAATAAACCTTGAATACAACCATCTTCACCATAAGGTCCATGCAGAGCGATAAAAGCAAGGCCCGGATTAATTTTTCTAAGCTTTTCAGCAATGTTGCTATCAACATCTATTTCTATTGCATTATATGAAAGACTATCAAGCGCCTTCTTTATTGCTTTTCCGCTTATAAGCGATATTTCTCTTTCGCAAGAAAATCCACCACTTAAAATTGCTATAGTTGGAACCATAAGCATTCTGTATTTTGCTATATAGCATATATAAAAGATACTTTTATCTTCAATAGAAAAAACGTTTTGAAAAATTCTATACTACGTACAGCTGTACAGATATTGCAATTTGCAGGCAGCAAGTGGTGTCATGCAAACTGGCTCCTTTATGATGGCAGTGCCCAGACACTGTGCTCCAGAAGACTTAATTTCAACCAAATAATAAAGGCTGGATTTCAGTGTCACGCACTGGAATGACATCTTTCTTGGTGGACTCAAATTACAATGTTCGTACGATCATACGCGTCAAGTTAAGGAAAAGTGGCATAAGAAAGAAGAGAAGCGGTAAAAATTATTTTAGACATTAAACGATAAAATTAGTAATTTATAGACTCTTTAAAAAAAATTATCTTATTTTAGATCAAGATTTCTTAAAAAATAAATATAACAAATAAGATATCTACCTAAATGGTTGCTATATTGGGCGTATTCTCTTAACTTGACGCCTATGGTTCGTACGATTGTGCGTTATGCGCCGGAATGAAAAAGAAGAACGAGCTGCTAGTTTTTCATATGGCTATGCAAGGAGTTTAATCTTTTTTTTTGTTAATATTATTCTAAATTTTCATCAAAATAAGCTGTTTTATCCTTTTTTTCTTTATACTCTTCTGCTGTATCTAGGGGTTGCTTTTTAGCTGTGATATTTGGCCATTTTTGCGAATATTCTACGTTTATGTTATAAAATAATTTAAAGATTTTTTGTTCATTATTCAGTAAGCTTTCATCTAGCTCTAGAATATCTTTTATGGAATCATCAGTTACAATTGCATCTACTGGACACTCAGGTATACACACTCCACAATCAATACACTCATCTGGGTTAATCACAAGCATGTTTTTACCTTCATAAAAGCAGTCAACGGGACATACTTCTACACAGTCCGTATATTTACATTTTATGCATTTATCTGTAACAAAATGCGTCATAAAACACTGTATATTTACATTATCTTGGGTACACTAAATTGATAAGAAATTCAAGCCTTTTATGAAGATAAATAAATTAAATAACGAAGAACTAGAAATATGGCTAAGCTTGGCTAGAGCTGTGGGACCAGTAAAGTTTTTTAGTATACTAAGAGCATGTGGGTCGCTAGATGAAGTGCTTAAATATCTTAATGAGTTAGCTAATAAGGATTATGGAATTCAAAGTGCAAAAGAAGAAATTAAGAGTGCAGAAAAAATTGGAGCCAAAATAATACCAGCATGTGACCCAAGTTACCCCGATATTTTAAGGAATATAACGAATTGTCCAGCTGTAATAACCGTGCTTGGTGATGTATCATTATTAAGCCGTGAGATAATTGCAATAATTGGTGGTCGTAACTCTTCGATGAATGGAAGAAATTTTGCCAGTAAACTAGCACTTGATTTAAGCAAAGCTGGTTTTGTTATCGTTTCTGGACTTGCAAAAGGAATCGATACCGCAGCAAACAGTGTAATATACAAAAATCATCCCACTATTGCTGTTACAGCAAGCGGAATTGATGTGGTGTATCCAAAAGAGAATTTTGATCTATACAAAAGAATCACTGAAAATGGCGGATTAGTAATTACTGAGCTTCCATTTACTACTAAACCAAAGCCTCAGTATTTTCCTCAAAGGAATCGTATTATATCTGGCCTGTCACTCGGTGTTGTGGTAATTGAAGCATCAAAAAAGTCTGGTTCTCTCATCACAGCAGATTTTGCTTTGAATCAAGGAAGAGAGGTGTTTGCAGTTTCTGGTTTCCCTCTAGATTCACGCTGTAGTGGTAGTAATTATTTAATTAAAAACGGCGCTAAACTTGTTGAATCCGCTGATGACATAATAGAGAGTATTAGGTTTAGTTTACCTCCTCAGCAAAAAAGTCTATTTGATATCGTTGCTGACCAAAAACAAGGAAAATTACAACAGGCAAAATCTGTTATAGTTGATCATATTAACTCTGTACCTGTTGATATAGATGAACTTATATTAGCAAGCGGACTTTCTACCAACATAGCTCTAATGGCTCTTTTGGAACTGGAGTTGGAAAACAAAATAGAGCGTTCACCGGGGAATAAAATATCGTTAATTTTCTAAGCTATAACCCCACAATCGTACGAAAATTGCAATTTGCAGGTAATTTGAGTAGTAGATGGTGTCATTCCAGTGCTTGACACTGGGATGGCTTTGTTGCATCGCTTATCGGATAGTGGGTAAAGCATAATAAATTCATGAAACTACCTCAAACTTAGCCATGCCAATATCAGTAAATTTATTGAGTAAGTAACATTTTATTAGCAACTCTTTTTCTCGATTTACTTCAGATCTATTTCTAAACAAATATTTGCTTGAGAAAAATCCTTCAATATATGACCTTTTCCCATAAATTGCTTCCTTTTTCCACTCTTTCACACCTTCTTTACCACATAATCTAATGGCAGCATTCCTTTCAGCCATATAGTCCAATTTTGTATGCTCCGCTGCACGATTTTTCGGTAAAATTTTTGTCTTTATATCATATACAATTTATAAAGCTTGCGCCTATCATAGGCTCTGTCTGCATATAATGCTTTTTAGCATGCTGAAATCAAGTCAGCAAGTACCGTAATGGTTGACCATTGCTATATTGTGCAGCTATAGCTTTTTTACTATTTATACTCAATATTACATCTTACCTGTTTATAACTGCGATACTTTCCTATTTTCCTTACTGTAGCCAGGGGTGTTATTATAAATTTGTGCTGTCTATGGCAATTGCAATATCTTCCATATTGTTTTTATCAACTCTGCAATCATTGATCTTAATATTGAGCTTTTTAAACCTTCTTGAAGCCTGCGAATAGCTAATGACTGCTAAGCCCTTTCCTACTTGCTGCAAATATCCTTTTATAAACCCTACCGTTTGTCTTAAGCCAATTCTAAAGAGACTAGCGACTATATGCACTAAAATCACAACTTTATTACTATAAATATAATTTCCACCTCGCATTTTGGGGCTATTTTCGTACCAATTTTCCATTAATAAAATGAAAAATATTTCCTCTTTCTTGCAGAAATCTGTTATATTCATGGCAGTTACTGATCTTCATTTTAGTTGGCATATTTTTCTTTCGTAGGTTAAATGCCTGTTTTATAGTGAATTTCGTCAGTAACTGCCAGTTCTTTTCTCTTGAGTGATGCAACAAAGCCCACTGGAATCCATTTTTCCATCACCATCAGAAACGTTGTATTTTAACATAAAGCAGCTACTTTTATACTCGCAAATTTAACTGGATCCCAGTGTCTGGGCACTGGGATGACATCTTCTTACAGATAATGTTCGTACAGCTGCGCGCGTGATGCTGGAATCCAGCCTTTATCACTTGGTTGAAATTACTTTTTCTGGATTCCAGTGTCTGGGCACTGGAATGACACCGTCTTGGATGGAAATCAGTGTCAGTATTTAGATGACACCACTTTTGTATAGAAATCAGTGTCGCCTTGACAACCGTCAATCTCACTATATGTTAGCGGAATCTGCTGAGACGCACGTGATAGACCTATTCCTATATTGAGTATTATCTATTTTTAGAATTAATAAGAGAAAAATTTTTCTCGACTTGTTGTATAATTTTATAAAAGTGATCAAAATCTAAGCTTGCACTACCAATTAAAACTCCTAATAAATTTGGAATACTGAGTAAATTTTCTATATTTTCTGAGCTGACTGAACCACCATATATAATGTGTTTTTTACCAGTACAAAATTTTATTGTCTCTATCACCTCAGCAATTGCGTCATTATTTGGCACATTTCCTGTTCCTATTGCCCATATCGGTTCGTATGCTATGGTATATTCACCATGTGTTGGCAAACGGTTTTTACACTGATATTCTATTACTTCTTTTGTTTTTTTATTTTTATAATCTTCTGAGTTTTCACCTACGCAGATGATTGGGTGTAAGCCTGATTCTATTGCTGTTTCTGATTTCAGTTTTATTTCACTATCTGTTTCATGAGCTCTTTCAGAATGTCCAAGTATTACGTAACTACATCCTAGCTCCTTTAACATTTCTGCGCTAATTTCGCCTGTATAAGAACCAGATTTTTTATGATGGCAGTTTTGTGCTCCTATTTTAATATTGTTGTCCAACTCTATATTGCTTGGAAATGATGTAAAAGGAGGGCAAATTACTAATTTAGAGGTAATTTTGTTGCTCTTATCATTAAGTTTGTCTATGAAGTCAACAAATGAAGAACGCGTTCCATTCATTTTCCAATTTGCTACTATTAAAAAGGACATCAATTTTTCTTATATGGATAAGAGTGCCGGCTGTCGGACTTGAACTGACAACCTACTGATTACAAGTCAGTTGCTCTACCAATTGAGCTAAGCCGGCATTAAATACACTGACAATATACAATTATCAGTGAATTTTCGTCAACTAATTTTTAAAAAACTGCATAATAAGATTATATGAGAAAATTTTTATTGAAGCCAAAAAAGAGTCTAGGGCAAAATTTTATTTTATCGAATGAGATAACAAAAAGAATAGTTGCCTTAGCTGGTAGCCTGAAAGATTTTAATGTTATTGAAATTGGTCCTGGATATGGTGCGTTAACAAGGGAAATATTGGCGTATAATCCAAAGTTTCTACTTTCTATAGAAAAAGATAGTAATTTAGTGAAACATCATGAACAATTGCTGAATGAGCATAAGGGAAAATATAGAATTATAGAAGCAGATGCACTTAATGTTGTAGAAAAAGAGCTGGTAGAATGTCCAGTTAAAGTCATTGCTAACTTGCCTTACAATATCTCGGTAGCGTTATTTTTAAAGTGGTTAAATAATATAAAATTTTTTACGAGTTTGACGTTAATGTTCCAAAAGGAGGTAGCAGAGCGTATTACAGCAGAACCTAATTCTAAAGATTATGGTTCCCTATCAGTGCTAAGCCAGTTACTATGCGACATAAAAAAGGAATTTGATATTGAACCTAAGGAGTTTTTTCCAAGACCAAAAGTATATTCTTCAGTAATTACAGTAAAACCTTTGTCCAACCTAAGATTTGCAGTCAATTTAGAAACCTTAACAAAGCTAACACGTGCTGTTTTTGCTCAAAGAAGAAAGATGCTGAGAAATAGCTTGCAAAGTATAACTAGTGATGTCTCAACTATTCTTGAGAATGCTAAACTGAGTGGAGACGAACGTCCAGAAAGCTTAACTATTGAACAGTTTTGTTTGCTAGCAAATAACATAATTATGCGATAAATATATTAGAAGCTACATCCCTATCCTATTTTGATCTAAAAACAGCTGGAGCCAGGCTAATTTTACAAAAGCTCTATTGCAATTTCATTAATTGGCGTATAAGCTTTAAATAAAGCATATGAAAAAAATGGAAGCTTGTTATTCGTTTGACGATGTACTTCTCTTACCAGCCTATTCTGATGTATTGCCTCGTGATGCAGATACAAAAACTTATTTAACAAATAATATAGAACTAAATATCCCTCTCATATCCTCCGCAATGGATACTGTTACTGAATCAGGCTTTGCAATAGCTATTGCCCAACATGGGGGAATAGGTTGCATACATAAGAATTTATCAATAGATGAACAAGTTTTAGAAGTAAGAAGGGTGAAAAAATATGAAAGTTGGATCGTGTATAACCCAATTACAATTTCCCCAGATAAAACGGTTGCGGAAGCAATTTCATTAATGAGAGAGTACAACTATTCTGGAATTCCTGTAGTTGAGCAACGCAAGTTAGTGGGAATTTTAACTAACCGAGATGTAAGATTTATTGAAGACCAGAACATGAATATAAAAGTTTCCGAAGTAATGACAAAAGATAAGTTAGTGACAGTGCGGGAGCAGGAAGTGAGTAGCGCCTCAGCAATGAAATTGTTGCATGCAAATAGAATAGAGAAGCTTTTGGTTGTTGATAAAAATTCTTGTTGCATAGGCCTAATTACAGTTAAAGACATTGAAAAATACAATAGATATCCAAATTCGTGTAAAGACAGTAAAGGTCGGCTCAGAGTTGCCGCTGCAATTGGTACTGGTAAAAAAGATGATATAGAAAGATGTGAAGCTTTGATCGAAGAAGAAGTCGATGTGGTTATTGTAGATACCGCTCATGGTCATTCCCAAAACGTTATCAGCACCATTAGAGAAATAAAAAAGATGTATCCGAATACGCAATTAATCGGCGGAAATATTACAACAAAGGAGGCTGCTGAAGCGTTGATTGATGCTGGTGTTGATGCAGTGAAGGTTGGAATAGGACCCGGATCAATTTGTACTACCAGAATAGTTACAGGTGTTGGTATACCGCAATTCTCTGCAATCAAGAATGTTGCAGAGGTGTGTAGAACAAAAAACGTCAGACTAATTGCTGATGGTGGGATAAAATACTCGGGAGATGTTGCAAAAGCTATTGCAGCTGGTGCTGATACTGTGATGATAGGTTCAATCTTTGCTGGTACTGACGAAAGCCCAGGTGAGATTATCATGTATAAGGGTAGAGCATATAAAGAATATCGAGGAATGGGATCTATTAGCGCAATGAAAAGAGGTTCAGCTAGCCGTTATTTTCAAGATAAAGATTCAAAGCTTGATTTAGTCCCACAAGGAGTAGAAGCAAGAGTTCCTTTTAAAGGTCCAGCTTCAGGAGTGATCTGTCAATTAATTGGTGGATTGCAAGCTGCAATGGGTTATACTGGTAATCGTAATATAGAAGAGATGAAAAAAAACTGCAAATTTGTTACTATTACTGCATCAGGATTAAGAGAAAGTCATGCTCATGATATAATCATTACACAGGAAGCTCCAAATTACGCTTATCAAGCATACAACCTGTCAGATGATTCAGAGTAGATACGATTCTTTTTGGAATATGTCACTCCAATACTGATACACAATTGTATAAACATACTAATATTAAGAGTCCAAAAGATGTCATTTAAGTAGCTGATACTGGAAAATTGATTGTAAATAAACTGACTGTACAAAATTTTCGATCAAAACTAGTGCTACACGCTGGAACAGCAACTTAAGGTAGATTACCAACTTAACTATCTGGTAAATCCAAATTATTTTAGCTATAAGAGCGTTTTACTTTTTGCTCAGCATATCCAATCATAACTGGCTTACTTCTAGTGATTCATAGAGTTAAAAAAGTCAGCATTGCTCTTTGTTAAAAGTAATTTGTCGCGCAAAAACTCCATCGCTTCAACAGATCCCATAGGACTAAGTATCCTACGCAACACCCATATTTTATTTAGTATAGCCTTATTAACTAATAGCTCTTCCTTCCTTGTTCCGGATTTTGTAATATCAATAGCAGGAAATATACGTTTATCAGCAAGCTTTCTATCGAGTATAATTTCAGCATTACCTGTACCTTTAAACTCCTCAAAAATAACTTCATCCATTTTTGAACCAGTTTCTATAAGAGCTGTAGCGATAATTGTCAAAGAACCACCATTTTCAATATTACGAGCTGCTCCAAAAAAGCGTTTTGGTCTCTGCAGTGCATTTGAATCTACACCGCCAGTTAGAACTTTTCCAGACGAAGGAATTACTGCATTATAAGCACGTGCAAGACGAGTTATAGAATCAAGCAAAATCACTACATCTTTTTTGTGCTCGACCATTCTTTTAGCTTTTTCTATTACTATTTCAGCAAGCTGGACATGACGATAGGCAGGTTCATCAAATGTAGAGCTTACCACTTCACCCTTTACAGAGCGCATCATATCTGTCACCTCTTCGGGTCTTTCATCTATAAGTAATACTATTAGTTCTATTTCAGGATGATTTGTAGCTATAGAGTGAGCCATTTGCTGAAGCAATATCGTTTTTCCTGTACGAGGCGGAGCAACTATCAATGCTCTTTGTCCTTTTCCAAGAGGTGTCACTATATCCACAGCACGCATATTTATATCTTTTTTATTATCTCCACTGCTGTTGTTTTCAAGGATTAAGCTCTCTTCAGGATAAAGAGGAAGCAAATTATCAAAATGGACGTACTTTCTTAATTCACTGACTTCAGTAGAGTTTATACTTTGAACCTTAGTTAAAGTAAAATATCTTTCTTTATCACCAGGTGGCCTTATTTCCCCATATACCATATCTCCTGTGCGTAAATTAAACTTCTTTATTTGCCCGTTGGAAATAAAAACATCATCGGTACTTGGGGCATAATTTGCACTTGCTGAACGTAAGAAACCGAAACCATCAGGCAATATTTCCACTATTCCACTCCCTGTGGTTATGCCTCCTTCTTCGCTCATTTTCTTCATTAAGCTGAATATTATTTCTTGCTTTAGCATTCTACCATTGCTTTTACCGTTAGTTGAAATTTTTCTTTCTTCAGCTAACTCTAACAATTCTTCTGCTGTTTTCTTTTTTAATTCGCTCAGATCTAATGTTTTTTTGTTTTTTTCAGTACCTTCAATGGCTATCTGGTTTACTGTATCATTATTGTGAACTCGTTCACCTTTTTCAGGTTGATCTATAACCTTTCCTTTTGCTAAGACATCTTCATTGATTGTTGTCATAATCCTCCAAAAATTTTAACTGATGCTTACTAACCTAAGATGTGACTATAAGATAATAAATGAGCTAGTTTTTAGTGCGTACTTAAGCTTAATTACTATTAAACTAGATACTTTACTTATATTATACTGACAAAAACTAACAAGTCAAGTTAATTTAATGTTCACAAATCGCAAAAATTTGAGAATCATCAATAGCTATTCATTTATATTTTTTAACCTTCGTTGTTTTTCTTCTTCTACCTTTGCTTTTTCCACTTCCGCTTCTAAATTTTCCTGGCTACATAAGCCGAGCAGTACAGGATCTTGGGGTTTTATATTGTGCATGTTATGATGAGATCCATCTCTTATTTGCTCAACTGTATAATTTGTTGTACTCACTAGCTTAGCTATAACATTATTGTCAAAGATAGGAAATTTTTTTATCAAATAATAAATCGCATTAGGTTTATCTCTACGCCTTATTGTAGAAGCAAAGCCAAGAATGCTGCAAACCGCTTTTCTCCTTTTTTTTATATTTTCCATAATCAAATTTGGCACACGATTTGGATTTTTTTTGCAATCATCGATTTCTTTTTCAGTAATTATTCCAGAAATAATAGGGTCATACTTTTCAACTTCTATTTCCTCATCAGCTATATCTTGTACTTTTTTAAGGTCTAATTTGCAACATTGTGCTATTTGATTAAAAGTTAAACTAGTGTTATCTACCAGCCAAGCAGCTATTTGCATGAGAAATTGTTCATTTTTATCGTTATTGTCCTTAGAAGACTCCATTGACATCAAAAAAACATCTCCCATGTTAATATTCCTTTACTGTTATAAAGATAAAATATAAGCTATTAAAACTAAAAAAGCATTAACTTTGTCATTCAACAACTTTTTGGTTTATATTTCTCACCTCTTAGGTTAATTAAATGCGCTTACCTTTAAGCATATTTCAAACGATTCAAAAAAATATTTTCCCTTCTTAAGGTATAGTATAACTCAGTTGAATATATGTTTTTATCTAAGAGGAGAGTTAAATTTTAAGTTAATATATTGTAATATTATATATATTAGCTAATAAAGCAACAGGTTTACAAGAATTATATTATCACTATCCTATAATTAACCATTAATTAACTGAGTTTAAAATGAATGTTAAAAATTTTTTCACTAAAGTAACCGTTGTCCTTTTAGCTTGCTTGTTAATCTTCATGGGAGTTAGCAACCTTTTATCAGATGATGATGAAAAAGAAGAGGTAGCTAGAGTTGGAAAAGAAGTTATAACATCAGATGAGTATAAATCGCTATATCAAAATTATGGAAAGCAAATCTCTGGATCTGATGCAAGTGGAGAACAAGTCAAAAAGCTGAAATACGATTTGCTTAATGCACTTATAGAGCAAAAACTATTGTTTAACCTAACTAGTGAACTGGGATTAACAGTTGGAGAAGAGTCTATAAAAAACCATATTAAAAATACCAAGTACTTTCAAAATGATAAAGGCGAATTTGACAAAAATAAATTCCATAAAACGCTAAATAGCCTGCATATTACAGAAAAGGAGTATATAGCAAAGCTAGAGAAAATCCTGCCTGTAATGATGTTCATGACTTCATTATTTAAAGATAATTATCCGATAACTTTTGGCGAGAAAATTGACGAGCAGATATACAAAAGTCGCTACCAAACTAGAGTAGTTGATATTGTTAAAATAACTGAAGATGCAGTTACAAACGTTCCTGAGCCAAATGATCAAGTCTTACTTGATTTATACGAAAGAAATAAGTCCAATTTTTATTATCCTGAGTATCGAACTGCGCAATATATTTCTCTGGACCAAAAGTATTTTGAAGATCAAATCAAAATCTCAGATGAAGAAGTTGATGGTGTAATAGAACAACAGGAACTTAAAGATCAAAGAGATATATTCAATGTAATATTTTCTACCAAAGAGAAAGCTGAGACAGCAAGAAGGGCATTTGAGGAGGGTAAAACGAGCTTTGAACAGATAGTAGAAAAGTTTGGCAAAGCAAAACTTGAGGAAACTAGAGTAGATAATATAACCAAGGATTCTTTACCAGAAGACGTGAGAGAAAAGGTATTTGCTCTCAAAGTAGGTGAAGTAAGTGAAGTTTTAGCAAGCAGTTTTGGTTGGCACATAATAAAAGTGGAAAGTGCGCATCAAATCTCTGATGAAGACTTAGTTGATTTAAAAAAAGGCATAAAGTCAGTTTTAACTAACCAAAAGTCTTTTGAAAGAGTCAATGACTTCATAAACCAAGTGAACTATAAGATATACAATGGCACAGCAATTGAAGAAATATTGAGTGAATACAATTTGCCTATACAAACTATTGGTCCAGTAGATGCGAGTGGAAAAGATCAAAACGGTAATAACGTAGGAGATTCTGGTGATTTGATTTCTTTCATTTTTTCGCGAGAAAAGGATCAGAAAGGTTATTTCAAGGACGTTGGGGACGCTGTTGTTAGTGTAAAAATCACTGATATCATTCCTCCTAAATTACAAAGTTTTGAAGAAAGTAGGGCATCAGCCGTGAAGCTTTGGCGTAGTGAGTTTATAAAAGAAAGAATGTTTAAATTAGGACAAGAAGTTGCAGTTCAACTAAAAGAAAAGACAGATTTGGAAGAAATGCAAGGTGTAAAATTGGTTAAAGATCAGCAAATACAACGCAATGAACAAAGCTACCCTTTTTCTTTTATAGAAGAGATTTTTAATATGAAGACAGCTGGTTTAGTAACAGAGCCTATTCAATACAACAATGAAATTATAATAGGTGTTTTAAAAGAAATGCACTTATCAAATGGTAAATTAAACATGCTTGACACTGGAAAACGTGTGATGATACCGCTAAAGGAACAGCTAATTCGCTATCTAAAATTAAAGTATATAGTTGAAGTTAACCACGCTATGATTGATGATATATAAAAAAGTTTTATCTTAGGTCTTCCTTTTATGAGTGATTAGCGGAAGTTATGTTGTTTTCAGGTAAAAGAGGTACAATTAGTTTGACTTGAACTGTTTATTGTATTAAATTGTAATTAATATATGAATAAAGGTTGACATGGCAGTTAAAATAAGGTTGGCAAGGTTTGGCGCAAAGAAACGCCCTTTTTATAGGATAGTTGTAGCTGATTCACGAGCACCAAGAGATGGGCGTTTTATTGAGAAAATAGGACAATACGATCCAATGTTACCAAAAGACAATAAAAGTCGTATTGTAGTGAAAGCTGATAGATTAAAACATTGGCTAAGTGTAGGAGCGCAGGCAACTGAAAGGGTACTGTGGTTCATTAAAAAAGGCATAGTAACTTTAGAAACAGAATCAAAAAAAATAGAAAAGAAGAAAGTCGGGAAAGAACAAGAAGCATAAGTCTTCTTAAATGCTAAACACTGATTTAACAAACAATAGTAAATTAGATAATATCGTATCTTATGATTTATCAACTATGAATGATTTTATCTTCAAAAATGTCAATGATGAAGATGCGAAGCTTGCTACCGATATCATATCTCATCTTGTTAAATCAGGAGGAAAAAAGATAAGGCCTAAGCTCGTTTTTATTATATGTAAAATGCTGAGCTATTCTGGAGAGAGTAGGATCAACATTGCTGCATCGGTAGAATTTATACACAACGCTACTTTACTTCATGACGATGTGCTTGATGAAAGTAAGGCACGCCATGGAGTTGCAACAGCGAATAAAATTTGGGGAAATAAATCAAGCATTTTAGTTGGTGATCTGTTGTTGACCTTAGCATTTAGATGGCTTATAGAATGTGGAAATTTAAGTGTTCTCTCTATTTTATCTAAGGCATCAAACTTGCTTGTGAAGGGTGAGATAAAGCAGATGACAACGCGTTTTGACCCTAACACGATTAGGAAAAATTATTTTGATATCATTGGAGAAAAGACAGCATCTTTATTTTCTGCATGCTGTGAAGCTGCATCTACAGTATCTGGTGCAACAAATGACGAAACAGAGAGGCTAAAGAATTTTGGTTTTAATTTTGGTATGGCATTTCAAATAGTTGATGATATGCTCGATTATACTGCTAATCAANGCACTTCTGGAAAACAAGTCGGAAAAGACTTTTTCGAAGGTAAAGTCACCTTACCTGCTATTATAGCATACGAAAAGGGCAGTCCAGCAGAGCAAAAATTCTGGGAAAAATGCTTTTCTTCAGCTAGACACAATTTTAACCAAGCATTACACTATATTAACCACCATAATGCCATTCAGCTTTCTATGGAAAAAGCTAGACACTACATTAATATGGCACAAAATGATATTAGTACTTTTTCTGATTCTTTTTATAAAACTACTTTAATTGACTTTTTAAATGCGAGCATAGAAAGACGAATGTAGCTGGCGCTTGATATTTTCGAATTAATTGCTATATATTTATTAGATTCTTAAGGGTAATAATATGTCAGATAGCAGTAAAGAGAAAAAGAAGAAGTTTGCTGATATGGTAAGTAGGCAGAAAGGTGACGACCAACAAAGTGATAACCATAAGCAAACTGATGATTTAAATGAAGATCTCAATACATTAAAAGAGCGTGCAGCTCAGCTTGAAGATCATTTACGCCGTGCTGTTGCAGATAATGAAAACGTCAAACGTATAATGCAAAAGCAAATTAGCGATGCAAGTGACTATGCAGTCACAAAGTTTGCACGTGATATGATCGACTCGTGCGACAATTTAAAAAAAGTAATGGAAAATTTGAAAGATGGTGATCCTGTTCATGAGGGGATTAAAGTAGCTTATCAAAAAATTATAAATGATCTAAAAAAACATGGAATAGAGGAAGTAGATCCACTTGGTGAGCTTTTTGACAGTAATTTACACCAAGCCGTTGTGGAAAGAGAGGACGATGAAAAAGAGCCTGGTACTATTATAGAAGTACTACAAACTGGTTATACTATCAAAAATAGGTTGCTCCGTCCTGCAATGGTTATTCTTTCTAAGAAATCTACTGATTGTGGAAGCGATTAGCATGAGGTAAATGTATAATGACAAGTATTGTCTTTTCAGGTATCCAGCCAAGTGGCGTACTACATTTAGGTAATTATCTTGGTGCAATCAAACAGTGGATAGGCTTACAGGATAAATATAAATCTCTTTTTTGCATTGTTGATCTACATGCAATCACAGCAAATAAGCTTCCTGCAAACGAATTAAAAAGTAATATTTTCAAAACAGCAGCAGCTTATATTGCATGTGGAATAGATCCAGAAAAGTCCATTATTTTTAATCAGTCTACAGTTAGTGGGCATGCAGAGCTCTGTTGGCTACTTGGGTGCTACACGCCAATTGGTTGGCTCAGTCGTATGACTCAATTTAAAGACAAGGCTGGCAATGATAAGCAAAAAGCCTCTCTTGGATTATATAGTTATCCAGTACTTATGGCTGCAGATATATTGTTGTATCAAACTAAATACGTTCCTGTTGGTGATGATCAAAAACAGCATTTGGAGCTTGCACGTGATATTGCATCAGCTTTTAACAATCATTATAAACTGGATTATTTCATCGTACCTGAAATCTTAACTTTGGATTGCACATCAAGAATAATGAGCTTAAGAGATGGTACAAGCAAGATGAGTAAATCTGACCCTTCAGAACATTCGTGCATTAACCTTGATGATACGGATGACTTAATTGTCAAAAAAATAGAAAAAGCAAAAACAGATTCAATCTCAAGCTTTGATTTTTGTACTTTAAAGTGTCGTCCAGAAATAAGCAATTTGGTGAGCATTTATTCAGTGCTTAGTGACACAAGCGTGGATAAAGTGTGCGAAGAAATGAACAAGCATAACATGAAGCACTTCAAAAAAGAGTTAGCTGACTTAATCATCGGTGTTATATCACCGATACGTGAGAAGATGAACGGTCTTTTAAAAGACCAATTCCATTTACATGAAATATTAAAAAAAGGTACAAAGAAAGCAGCAGAAATTGCAAATAACAATATAAGAAAGACCAAGGATATTATAGGGTTTGTTCAATAGGTTATAGCTATTTCTTCCCATGGCTTTCAAATCGTGCAGCTATTTTCTTTACGCTGACATGCGTGAGAAGAGGTTTTTCACTAACTGGAGGCTTGGGATCGGACTTTGCTGTTATGGGGTTCATTTTAGATCTTTTATTTCCTGTCGGAAATAAGTGAGATTGAGAGGCAGCTTTTGGCGATGGTTCAGGATCTTTCTTCATACCGATATCTGCTTGTGCAGCAGGAGTGGCTTTGCTCTCAGCAGCTTGATTTTGCTCAATTTTTTCTACCATTGACTTTACTCTGCCGTCCTTCTTGCTATTTACTTTTTCTTTCATAGTAACCACTTTTACTTCTGGTGCTGCTTTATCAGCAGCTTTTTTTAGCGGTACTATCGGTTTACTTTTAGCTGATTTTTTTGGAGTCACTCCTACTATCCTTGGTTTCGTGCTCACTTGTTGGCCTAGGTTTTTAGGCTTTGGTGGTATTTCAGGTTTATCTTTTTTAGGTTTTTGCCTCACTTCTTGACCGATAGCGTTTGGCATTGGTGGTGCTATTGACGGTTTTGTTGGCTGTTTCTTTCTACTTTCTCTTTTCGCTTCTATATGTTCTTTAGGAACTGTTACGTAAATTGACCCTTTTTCTTGGTAATTAGATATTTTTTTATCAGACTCTTCATCTGATAAACTTTCATATCCTGAATCATCAAAAGGTATAATCTCTGGTTTCGATTCAAAGCGCACCTTCTTCTTTTCAGTAGTAGCAACCTTTTTCTGAGGCTCAGGTTTAAGCTCATTTGAAGTAATAGGAGGTGGCGGAGGCGCTGTTGTTGGTCGTTTTATTTGCTTCATGTGATTACTAGCAGATTCTTTTTTTGGCTGCTTTTCTTTCTTTTGCCTTGGCGTTGTTCTGCTTTCCAAGTTTACTTCATGCGGTTTATGTTCCTCCTGGCTTTTTTTGTTCTGCTCTGAGTCTAAAAATTTTTTCAAAGCATTAAGTTTTTCATAGCCGAATACATTAATTCCTTTCAAAATGATTGTATATTCGGCTGCTTTTTCTTCTATAGTGAAACTTGATAATTCATCACCAACAAAATCTCTTATGTCATTATCCTTAACTGGAATATCTTTTCCCAAAACTCTATCTAATATCCCCTTCAATGTTCCAAAAAAACCGAGTGGCTTTGCATCCACCGGTTCTACATAATTATTCAAGTCACTATATATAACAAACTTGGCTACATCTTCTGACTTTGCCTTATTTGTAAAACCCTTCAGAGCTTGAGATAAATCCCTCAATGTTTCATCATATTGTTCATTAATTTTTTTTGTATCCTTCAGATTTATGGCTCTTATCAAAGAATTGAGATTCTTATCATAATTATCACTTTTAAATAGATCACTCATACCAATTACCGTTTACTAAAATATAAATTCAAAGTATTAAGATCCAGTAAATCTTATATGACTTATCCTCTGACTCATAAACGCTTGCGCTCTTAAATGTGCAAAAAAAATTTCAATAATCTTCAATCAGCAATAGTATAGGAGTCCAAAAAAGATGTCATCCCAGCGCTTGACACTGGGATCTAGGAATTCTGATTGGGCATAAGTTGGTGAGTATAGCTGTTTTATGTTAAAATACAATGTTTTATGGAAAGATTAGATGCCAGTCTAGAATGACACCCTTCCTGGAGAACTCAGATTGCAGTGTTTGTATAACTTAATAATTGGAAACTAAAGGAGTTCTTTTTTAAAAAACTTAAGGTATACTTATAAGTATTTGATATCTTTTATAGTGATTATGCTAAGTTTAAGCTACCTTTATAGTGATAATGCAGAATTTGTAGAGGAAATGTATAGCCGTTATCTGCAGGGCGATAGATCAATCGGGGAGGATTGGTACAGAATTTTTTCGAGCAATTTAGGGGTTAATAAAACGGAATTTTGTGACACGCAACATGTAACTAAGGTAGAGTCTAGTGTAGCAAATTTTTTCAGATCTTACGGTCATTTTTTTGCAGACTTAAATCCATTATCACCAAATGTAAATAAAGAAATAAATTATCAAAAATACTCGAACCTATCTCCAATGCGTGATGCTGAAATCTATAGAGATATTTACTGCAAGAATATCGGCTTTGAATTTATGCATATTTCCCCTTATGAGGAAAGAGTTTGGCTGCAGGAGAAAATTGAAAATCAGGTCTATACGCTAAGCCCTCAGGATAAAAAAGAAATACTAAGGCACTTGATTGAATCTGAGATGTTCGAGCAATTTCTCCATATGAAATTTCCTGGATATAAGCGTTTTTCTATCGAAGGTGGGGAGTCAGCCATTGTTGCAATTGAAAGAGTTATTAGTGATTCTGCAGCTTTTGGTATTGAAGAAATAGTTCTTGGTATGGCCCACCGAGGACGGCTTAATGTTCTAACCAAAGTTATGGGGAAAGAATATGCGGCAATGCTGTCTGAATTTCAAGGCAATCTTGCATACCCAAGTGGTCTTGAGGTATCTGGTGATGTCAAATATCACCTTGGTTACTCTTCTGATCGAGCACTTGCTGGTGGTAAAAAAATACACTTAAGTTTATGTCCTAACCCATCTCACCTTGAGGCGGTAAATCCGGTTCTAGCTGGAAGAGTAAGGGCAAAACAAAATATGAGATCTGTGCTTGGAATATCAATTCATGGTGATGCAGCTTTTATCGGGCAGGGAGTGGTTGCCGAAACCCTGACTTTGAGCAACATTGAAGGTTATAAAGTTGGTGGTATCGTGCATATTGTCATCAATAACCAAGTTGGTTTTACTGCGAATCCTCGTTGTGCACGCTCTTCTTTTTATTGTACTGATGTAGCAAAATCAATAGAAGCTCCAATATTTCATGTTAATGGAGATAATCCAGAAGCCGTGGGTTTTGCCGCGAGTTTGGCAATGGAATATAGGCAAAAATTTAAAAAGGACGTAGTGATTGACATAATATGTTACCGCAAATATGGCCATAATGAAGGCGATGAACCAAATTTCACTCAGCCACTTATGTATCAAGCAATATCAAAGCATAAAACTCCAGGAACACTGTATGAAGAGAAGCTGACTGCAGAGAAAGTATTAAGTGACAATGAAGTAAATAAATTACGCAGCGAATTTAGGGCAAGATTGGATAAAAGCCTTGCTGAGTCAGCGACTTACACTTCCAAAAAAGCCGACTGGTTTGGTGGAGTGTGGTCAAAATTAAGAAGAGCAAAGTTGAACGATTTGAATGAATACTATACAGACTCTGGTGTCTCACCAGATGAGCTAAAAAAGTTAGGTGTACACATAAATAGCAATATTCCAAGCAGTTTTAATATCCACAATAAGGTTAGAGAAATACTCGATGGAAGAATAGACAATATAAATTCCGGTAGGAATATAGACTGGGCAACTGCTGAAAGTCTTGCATTCGCGTCATTGCTCACAGAAGGAATAGGAGTGCGCTTGTCAGGACAAGATTCTGGTCGCGGTACTTTTTCGCACCGTCATTCAAGACTTGTTAATCAGGTAACAGAAGAAACGTTTATTCCACTGAACAATATAAACAAAGAACAAGCTCGCTTTGAAGTTATAGATAGTGCACTATCTGAGTATGCTGTGATGGGCTTTGAATATGGCTATAGCCTTGATTCTCCATATTCACTGGTGCTCTGGGAAGGACAGTTTGGTGATTTTGCAAATGGCGCGCAAATTATGATCGACCAGTTTATTGCATCTGCAGAAACAAAGTGGTTGCGATCAAGTGGTCTAGTTTTACTTTTGCCTCATGGTTATGAAGGGCAAGGACCTGAGCATAGTTCTGCTCGTATAGAAAGATTTTTGCAACTTTGTGCAGAAGATAATATGCAGATAGTGAATTGCTCCACTCCCGCAAATTATTTTCATGCCTTGCGCCGGCAAATCCACAGAGACTTCCGTAAGCCTTTGGTAGCATTTACACCTAAATCGCTATTGCGCCACAAAAAGGCAGTTTCTAATCTGTCTGACTTTGAAGAAAAATTTCTCACGATAATTCCAGAGTGTAGAAAAAGTTTAGCTTCAAATGATAAAATACGTAAAGTCGTAATATGCAGTGGTAAAGTTTATTACGACATAATTGAAATGCTTGAAGCACAAAAAATAAACGATATAGCAGTAGTCCGTTTAGAACAATTCTATCCATTCCCTGCTGATAAACTAGGCAGTGAACTTGAGAAGTACAAAAACGCTGAAATTATATGGTGTCAAGAGGAACCAAAAAATATGGGAGGATGGTTCTTTGTCAACCCATTGATGGAAGAGGTATTGTCTGGCCTCAATGCTCAAGCAAAAAGACCTAAGTGTGTTGCAAGACCTGCTGCTGCATCTCCTGCATGCGGTTGTTCTAAAGTTCATGAGCAGCAAAAAGAGGAGATTCTAAGACAGATCGCTTAGTATTCACAGTAGAAGTGGTGCTATAAAAGTATTGGCACTACGTGCTCCAGCCAGGTGCAATAGAGAACGGATCACACTAATAAAACCTCTTTGATGCTCAGACAAATATAAAAGGACTTTCATTTTGTTTAAAAAATTAAGATTTCTATTTATTTTTATTAAAAAGTAAATATTATTAATATTTACTTTAATTAATATATATGAATACAAAAAGATTTGAAATATTAATAGAAACAACTAACCTATACAGCAGTAGCAAAGCTGAAATCATACAGTTAAATAGAAATGAAAAAACTTTCATAGATGAGGATAAAAAATCTATCGAATTAGCTGAGGCTATTTTGGAAAAGAGAGGTATGTTTCATTTGTGTGACACTATGGATTATATCTTGAACAAACTAATAAATGATAAAAAGCTTTTTGAGGAAATGAAAGATAGAGGTACAAGTATAATACGTCTTTTTTCTTTGTTATCAAAGTATTATGGTAATTTCAGGTATGATACTACAACAAGAGGAGATCGTGTTGTTAAGTGTGGCATGTCTTTGTACCGCCGTTACGGCACTTCCAACACAGCACCTGTGGAGTACTCTATGCTTACTAATCCTAGTTTTTATCTTAGATACACTGTGTTTAATGATAATAATCCTGTTATCAGAAATAGGTTAGCTAGAGACTTAACTAAAGATAAAACAAAATTAGACATTTTCGTAAATGGAATTTTAGCAATAAAGAGCTCGGATTTAGTATTGTCTTGTATCAACACAGTAGAGGCTCTTAATGGGGAAGCTAGAAATTATGTTAATTGCTTACAGAAAAGCAACATGCTAGATAAAATCTTAAATAAAGATGATACAGCACTTGAAAAATTAGCTCTAAAGGAGTTATTAAAACTTTCTATTTTGCAGAGTACTAAATTAGAATCTCCTCAAATTTCAAGTATGGAAACTCATCAACATTGTAATGGGCGGTAAGATTTAAAATATACTGAGGCTCATTTGAATATGAGCCTCAGTATCACTTAATTTTTATGTTAGCCTACTTTAACTTTATTTCACTTCCACCAAGGGAATATTATTCCAGATGCTACTGCAATAGTTATCAATAGAAGCGTTTAAGTAATCTGCATCAAAGCGCACAGGCAGGGAGTGTTAAATAAACCATACGCATCAAGTTAAGAGAATACGCCTAATATAGCAACCATTTAGGGTAGATATCTTATTTGTTATATTTATTTTTTAAGAAATCTTGATCTAAAATAAGATAATTTTTTTTAAAGAGTCTATAAATTACTAATTTTATCGTTTAATGTCTAAAATAATTTTTACTGCTTCTCTTCTTGTATCTTGTAAAAAGCATCTAATGTTTTAAGCTTAAGCATTAGGTGGAGGAGGGAAGAACTCTGTTTCTCCTCTTAGATATAAAATCTGTAAGAAAGATAAGAGTTCCCTCCTCAAAAGTATAGGCTGGACGGTATCGTAGAAAGACCTAAATGGCTCTAATTCTGTATCCACAAGGTTAGCCTTACTTTTCGTTTTAAATGGTAACGTATGGGGTTATATATGATCAACAACTTTCTTGGAATTGATGTATCAAAAGATCGCTTTGATGTTTTTCTTTCATTCATAAGTAAAAAAGAAAAGCGTGAAACTAGGAAAAGGAGCTTTAAGAACGATGATCTTGGGTTTCAAGGTCTGCTGAGTTTTCTACAAAAGCATAATGTGGAAGAAGTAAAGGCATGCATGTGGTTGTTATAGCGAAGCTTTGGCTGAATTTCTGCACAATGCTGGACATTTTGTTAGTGTTGTAAATCCTTATTGTATTAAATCTTATACAAGGAGTAAGCTCGTAAGACAAAAGAATGATCAGACTGATGCAGAAATTATTGCTGATTATTGCCAAAGACAGGAACCAACTCGTTGGACACCACCTTCTTCTGAAATGAAAAAATTAAAACATCTTTATCGTTGCTCAGTTGCGTTAAAAGAATTAGTAAATAACCACCTAGAAAAAAAAGAGAGACTGCCTAAAGAAGTTGCAAATGCTTGGGAGGATCTTGCAACGAATATAGTTAAAAAAATAGAAATAATAAAAAACTCCATACGCAAACTATTAAAGCAGCACAAAGAATTGTTGGAAAATTTTCAGCTTCTATTGACTATTCCAGGAATAGGAGAGGAATCAGCAATAGCTATTTTAGCTGAAATCCCTGACATAAAAGCTTTTAGAGATGCCAGGCAATTGGCAGCATATACAGGAGTTATACCGAAAAATATAACATCAGGTTCATCTGTACATTCTAAACCAAGATTAAGTAAATCAGGTTCACAAACATTACGTAAGGCCCTTTTCTTTCCTGCCATAGTAGCCAAGAATCACAATCCTATCATTGTGAGTTTTTGCCAAAGACTAAAGAAGAAGGGTAAGCATAATATGGCAATTGTGGGAGCGTAAGCTACTCCATATCATTTTCGGTATCCTGACATCCAAAAGTGCTTTTGATCCAAATCATATCAAGAATTACAGAACTAGGATGTTGACTGTAGTTTAAAATCAAAAAATGCTTCCAATCCATTCAACATATTCACTAACTGTAATCTGTGTACTGTTACACAATCAGAAGTATTTTTTGATTTTATGATACAGCTTGAGTAATTTTTTTGTTGACTAGCAAGACGGTATCTTTCTTATTCCACTTTTCCTTAACTTGACGCGTATGGTTTATTTAACACTCCCAAAAACGTTGTATTTTAACATTAGATTGACTACTTTTGCACTTAACAACTCAATTATTTGTTAGGAGATACTGCAACGTAGCTATGGTGTAACCTAGTTTTATTTTTTGTGGAGTATTTTTCCTGGCTGCTTGATAATAAATTGTGATTGCTATACCTGCTGAAATCTAGAAAAAAAGCTTTTCAGTTTGATTTTTTATTACAATAATTAAGTTTACACTCTTAAGCAGAAACGATGCTGAAACGCTTTTTCCTTATTTTTGCACTTGTATTACTCATGCCGCTATCAAATACCGATGCCCGAAAGTATATCAGAATTGTTGGATCTTCAACTGTTTTTCCGTTTATCTCATTTATAGCTGAAGAATTCAGTCGTGTATTTCCCTTTAAAACTCCAGTTGTGGAATCAATAGGAAGTGGATCAGGGTTCAAAATGTTTTGCTTAGGGATAGGGGAAGACACACCAGATATCACCACTTCATCTCGTCCTATCAAGGAAGTAGAGAGAGAACTATGCAAAAGAAATAAAGTTAATGAAGTAATAGAGATCATCATTGGCTATGATGGAGTTGTCATTGCAAATTCAAATCAAAGCCATAGATTTGATTTTACGAAAAATGACCTATTTGAAACTTTATCTGCATATTCTCAAGAAAATGGCAGATTAGTAAAAAATAATAAAAAATTTTGGTCTGATGTAAATCAAGCCCTACCAAAAACAGAAATTAAAATCTATGGTCCACATCAAAATACAGGCACACATGAAACTTTGGTTAATTTTATTATGCTTGATCAATATTCATGTATGAACTCAAGGATTTTCAAAGAGAATTATAAAGATCAGGAAAAAAGAAAGAAAGCATGTAGTAATATCAGGGATGATGGAAGGTATATAGAAGTTGGAATTAATGAAAACATAATAATACAAAAATTGAAGAGCAATAAAAACGCTTTAGGAATATTTAGCTTCAGCTTTCTAGCGAAAAACCAAGATGAAATTCAAGGAAGTACAATCGCAGGAATTGAGCCAACTTATAAAAATATATCATCGGGGGAATATATGTTAGCAAGGCCTTTATATCTTTATATAAAGAAAGAACACTTATATACTGTTGATGGGTTAAGAGAATTCATTAAAGAAGTTGTAGACTCTATCAGCACTGAAGGTGGATACTTATCTAGGCTTGGCTTAATCCTACTTTCAAGCGAAAATATGAAGAAAGTCTTGGAAAAGGTTCGTGATATAATGTGACGACTTTGATATTTTTTTGTTCTGGATACTAGGTTAACAATAGAACGTTTAATAGAGTACATTTCTTTTTTTAGTATTATCATACTTAGATTTCCTAAGAACCTGTTCATAATCTTTTGAGGAGCAAAGAAGTGAAAGCCAATTTGTAAGCTGGTGTTGAGTTTACGCTCGCAATTTTTCCATAACCGTCTACATTTTTCCAACCAAGCAAAAGACCTCTCTACAACCCATCTTTTTGGCAATACAGCAAAGGTATGTAATTCGCTTCACCTCAACAGTTGCACCAATAGTTGCTTTTATTTGTGTTGCAAAATTTTCTCCTGTATAGCCAGCATCAGCGAGTATATTTTTGACTTCAGAGAGTTTTGCTTTAGCATTTTTAACCATTTTTACAGCATTGCTACGATCAGCTGCTTCTGCCGTTGTTATATGAATTGCGTGTGGAAGACCTTGTGTATCAACTGCGCTTTATACCTGAAATTTTTTTGCCTGCATCATAGCCCTTTCTTTCAGCAGTATCTGCGTTTTTAACACTTTGAGCATCAATTATACAGAAACTGTTTCCTACCATTGTTGATACGGACCTTTCTAACTAATTTTTTTTAAAACACTCTCCAAAATACTTTCTTTATCTTCTCTTGGTTTTTCGCTCCATTTTTTAAAGTAGTCGTAACAACTTCTCCATTTTGGAAACTCTTGTGGGAACATTCTCCACTGGCAACAGCTTTTTAGGACGTACAGCACTCCACAAAATACATCATAAGTCTTCTTGGCTTTGTTTTTTTCTACAAGATTCTAGATCTGGTAAAATTATCTTGAATTTTTCACGACTTATGTCACTTGGGTATACACTTCTCATATATCTAATTTATATACATTATCTCCTACTTTATCCCTTCTTTGAGATCATGTACAGGTTCTTAGAACAGACTTATCCATTTTCATAGTGATCTTGCTATCCGTACTCTGTTTTTGATATCCATAAGTATCTTTTTTTATCGTCGCATAACGCTTGCTGCTGAGTAAATTACTTTTTATCTATCCACAGTCTTCATTTATATCACAAATTTCCAATTTTCAAACTCTTCTATAGCTTTGAGGGGCAGGTTTTTGCAAGTGTATATCCATTTTACAGGATATTGAAACCCTGGTCCTGTTCTCATATTGACTTTATTTGATTTTATTGAAATAAAGTCGCTAGCAAGCAAACTAGAACTAAATAATAAAAACATCAGTATGACAAACTTATTCACTACAAATTACGATTAGATTGACATAGGATAAAGAGTAAATTAAAAATTGAATAGATCTTTTAATATATAATAAATGCCTATAGAAATATTGATGCCTGCTCTTTCCCCTACAATGAGTAAAATTGGAGGAAAAATTGTAAAGTGGTGTAAAAAAGAACAAGATAAAGTTGAAGTAGGTGATGTTATCGCCGAAATCGAAACTGATAAAGCCATAATGGAGTTTGAGTCTATCGATGAAGGAATTTTAGCAAAAATTTTAGTGTCAGAAGGAGCAAGTGGCGTGCCTGTAAATCAACCGATAGCTCTAATGTTAGAAGAAGGAGAAGATGAAAGTGCACTTAACAACTATACCTCAACTTCCACCAATAATGTGGTTGAAAAGGAAATAAAAAAAGTGATAGAAAGTGCTGTTGATAATCAAAAATCAAAACACCAAGATTTAAACGAAAAGCCAACGGGGCACTCTCCGGTGTCATTCCAGCGCGTGACGCTGGAATCTAGGAATCAAGAAGTATGGATCCCAGTGTCAAGCACTGGGATGACAGAAGGTTATGCTGAAGGTAGAACAAAAATAAGCCCTTTAGCTAAGAAAATAGCTCAAAATGAAAATGTTGATATAAAGCGATTAAAGGGTACAGGTCCATATGGTCGTATTATCAAGGCTGATATATTAGAATGTCTAGATCAAACTAAAAATTATGAGAGATATGAGGAAAATACAATAATTGAAGTAAGCAGCATGCGCCAGGTGATAGCGCAGCGCCTAGTTGAATCTAAGCAAAATATTCCACACTTTTATTTAACTATAGACTGCTACGTCGATAAGCTAGTATCGCTCAAAAATGAAGTTAATTCAGCGAATGAAAACAATAAAGTAACAATTAATGACCTAATTATAAAAGCTGTGGCTTTCAGCATGAAAAAAATTCCTGATATAAACTCGTCATGGATAGATAATAAGATAGTAAAATACTCAAATATAGATATCTCAATTGCTGTAGCGCTTGAGGGTGGATTGATTACTCCTATAGTGAAAAATGCTGATAAAAAAGGTATTTTATCTATATCAAAAGAAGTGAAAGATTTAGTAAGTAGGGCAAGATCTGGAAAATTAAAGCCTGAAGAATTTCAAGGAGGAGGGTTTACTATTTCCAACTTAGGTATGTTTGGTATAAAAACTTTTAGCGCTATAATCAATCCGCCACAGTCTTGCATTATGGCTGTTGGCGCATCTAAAAAACAGCCGGTTGTCATAGATGAAAAAATAGAGATAGCAGAAATAATGACAGTTACTCTCTCTGTTGATCATAGAGCAGTTGATGGAGCACTCGGAGCAAAATTTTTAAATGCCTTTAAACACTATATAGAAAACCCTACGGTAATGCTTCTTTAGCCTTGTTAGCATTATTATTATAATAAAATTAATATCTCTTGATTTATACTTTTATTAGTTAATAGGTTTAGAGGTAAAAATATGACTAATCAAGAAAGACAACAACGCAGTATATCTAATGCAAAGAAGCCTAGTTCGGCTGACTTTTTAAAGACAATGAGGAAAACTATACCAGTGCTTTTTGACACATCCGAGCAGGATAAGAAAAGTTCTCCAGTACAAACAACAGTTGATGATATGTTCTTTGGAGGAATAAGTGACTCCACTCCATGTCTAACGCCGCAAAGAAGCGAAGCATCAACAACTGTTTTGAAAGTTCCAGGTGTTATTCATACCACAACAAGAAAAAATAACGTTGGAAGCGGATTAAATGAATTGAATGCAAGAAAGAAGGCTAATTTTGTTGCTCCAGAGCTTAGCATTGCGAAGAAGAAAGTTACTTCAGAGTACCATATTACTCCAGCTGAACATCGGCCTACTCTTTCTGAATACATGATGCAAAAGGAAAGAGAAGCAAAAGAGTCAAACCCTTTTAAGACACTGATGGAAACTATGCCAGTGTACTACGAGCCAGTGTACAAAAATGTTGATGACACATTCGAGCAGGATAAGAAAAGTCCTCCAGTACAAGCAACTGTTGACGATATGTTCTTTGGAGGAATAAATGATTCTACTCCATGTCTAACACCAGAAAAAAGTCAAGCAACAACTACAGATGAACTAGAGACTGTAAAATTCCTTAAAACATCAAGCAAAGCAGAAAGAGAAAATCTTGGTTTTTCTCCTAAGCAGCAAGACGATCAAAAGGTTGAGGTTAGCACAAAAGCTTACAATCCTCTTGATTGGAATCCAATCTATCAAGGTAAAAAGCGTTTTAGTCCAAGATATCCGTTGTTGCACAATAATGCTGAAATGCACGGCAACATAACTTCTGCTTACTCAATCGCAGAAAAGTGCATGGTAACACGCGATGGCAATGAGCTTGAAGCAAAGATGGAGAGAAAGCATGGATTTCAACAAGATCTAAATGTTAAGCATACGAAGGCTGATACTGTAGTGTGTTCTATTACCAAAGGTAATGATAAAAAAGATATCAGACTTGATGATTCATATAAACAAGAGCCTACATCAAAAATGTCTAAGGTCAATGTGAGGGAATTAGCAAATAGGTTCCGCAAATCTGATATTTCATATAAACAAGAGCCTACATCAGAAATGTCTAAGGTCAATGTGAGGGAATTAGTGAATAGATTCCGCGGTTAATCATTATTGGATTTTTTGCATAACAATTGCTTAAGAAAATCGAATATAGTATCAGTACACTGGGACAACACTGTCATAAACTGTACATATAGTACATTATAAGGTAAAGGGAAGTATCAAATACTTCCCTCTTTTTAACCACTAGCTGAAGAACGTTTATCTTCTGTGGTATCTGGTGATGGAGCAACTAATCTGCTCAAGATCTCATCTTTTGGTCCCATAGCGTAAATAACACCATCTGACATGATAATCACTTTATCAACCACGGATAGTAACGGTAGCTTATGAGTGATGATAACAGTGGTAATATTTTGTTCCCTTGCAGTATTGATTGCATTAATCAAGCACGCCTCTCCTCTGCTATCTAGATTAGCGTTTGGCTCGTCAAGCACTAAAAGCTTAGTATTACCATAAAAAGCTCTGGCAAGTCCAAGAAGCTGTTTTTGGCCACCAGAGAGCGTTACTCCTCCAGGTCCTCCTATTGTTGTATCATATCCATTTGGCAGGCTTAGTATTAATTCATGTATTCCTGCAATTTTTGCTGCTTTGATTATTTCTTCAGGATTTGGATCTGGTCTCATGCGAGCAATATTAGCTTTAACGCTCGTGTTAAATAACTCAATGTCTTGAGGTAAGTAACCAACATAATTACCAAAGTTCTCTCGATTCCAAGTATATACATCAGCGCCATCTAGTCTGACTACACCTGATATGGGTTTCCACACACCAACGGTTAGTTTTGCAATGGTCGACTTACCAGAAGCACTCGCACCAATAACACCAACTACATCCCCTGGTTCTATTACAAATGATATTCCTTTTACTGTTGGCTTATTACTCCCATAAGGAGTAAAAAATACCCTATCAAATTCCAACTTCCCTTCAGGCTCTGGTAGAGACATAGTTTGTTCTCTTTTTGGTGATGTTAGTATAAGTCTTTGCAGCCTCTCATATGACATTCTGGCTTGATTTAAAAATTTCCAAGTGTGAACTGCTGCATCAAATGGAGCCAATACTCTACCCATTAAAATCGAGGCAGCAATAATGCTACCGGCAGTTTTGTGAGCTGTGATTGCAAGTAATGCACCTGTTCCAATTACTGAAATTTGGAGAGTTGAGCGTAAAAACTTAGTAATCCCAGTAATTACATTAGAACGATTCTGTGCTGTAATTTGCATTGCACGATTTTGATCATTTCGTTTACACCAATCAGAAACTATAAATTCTGACATACCCATAGCCTCAACCACCTCTGCATTTCTTGTTGCAACATCTATAGCATTAATATTGCGTATAGTTTCTTCATTGGTTTCTCTCAATATACGCTTAGTAGCAAGTTCATTCCATATTGCCATTGAAACTAGTATAATGATTCCTGCAATAGCTATAAACCCTGTAGAGGTATGTATCATAAAGATGACAACAAGGTAAATTAACGACCATGGAGTATCAAACAGTGAAAATATACCATTTCCTGTAATGAAATTTTTTATTACCCCAAGGTCACGTATTGCTTCACCACTTGAAGTTGAGCTTTGCACTGATGTTAGCCTGATTGACCTTACTATCAGATCTGGCGTTGCAGTTTTATCAATCCAGTCGCCAATTTTTGCCATGGCTAAATATCGACAAGTTTCAAGCATTGCAGAGCATGCAAACGCAGATAAAGTAATAATCGTTAGCATAACTAGTGTTGATACACTCTCGCTCGATATCACTCGATCAAGTACCTGAGAGGTGTAAAGTGGCAAAAATAACATTAACGCATTAATCCCTGAGCTAAACCAGAAAATGAACCAAAACGCACTCTTGCACTTCTCTAGACAAGTATATAGTATACTTTGTTTTAATTCCTTTTTTATTGATGGAGTGATTTCCACAATCTTCCTTTTAACTTAACTGTATGCACCATATATAACTTTTATTTCGAAAGTATTAATAGCTATTGCCTTACCCTATCATTAATATAATAAAATATTAACATATGCAAATATAAACTTTCTTATGGAAGTTTAGCAAGACTATCAAATTCATTTTTACTATACGATGATAGCCTTGCCAATTATTTCTTTATCTACTACCTAGCAATGATTCACTAGAATGTCTGCTATTCCTCCGATCTTGGTCAAAGTCTATAATCAGAAGATATTCTAGATTTCAATACTCTACGTGCAGTTTCTCTTCTGCTCATAGAAGCTGGACTTGAATACGTTCTTGATCTACCATATTCCTCTTGAAAACGGTCTGCTTCCTTAATAGCAACCTCCGCTACAGAACTAGAAAGCGTTGTGCGTGGAACTTCTTCCTCGCTCACAGAAAATAGCTTATTTGCACTAACATAACTCATACGATGAACTGTTCTATTACCTGTACCAGCAGTACTAAACTCTTCTCTTATAGAGGTTGAGCAATTTGGATTAGAAAAAGTTGAAAATACTGAGTCCCTTCCCTTTCCTATACAATCAAAAGATGTCTTAGATTTTGGTAATTTACCTACGAACTTTTTTTTCGTCATATAAGACGGATTTGATTGCACCCTTGGCCTATATTCCACTTCAAAAAAGTCTGCTTCTTTAATGGTAACCGCCCCAGGGCTAGAAAGTGTTGCAGACGGAAATTTACTAGCTCCATCCTCGCTCACAGGAGGTAGCTTATTTACACTACCATAACTCACACGACGCGCTGCTCTATCAGTGGTACCAAACTCTTCTCCTGAGGTTGAGCAATTTGGAGGAATCGAAAATATTGAGTACTCATGGGTATCAGCAGACCGCTTTATTAACCCATACTCTTCTTCATCCCTTTTTGCAGCACTTTCTGATAAGCTTGATGTATCAACCACATTTTCCTTCTTCCTAAAAACATTAGCTGCTCTTAGCTTGTTTATCACAGCCTTTAATTTGCTTTGCGAAGCTTCTTGTTTACTTTTTGAATGTTCTTCTATAGTAATTAAACATGACGCACTATCACATCTGTCCATTGTATCTTGTACTCTACTGTTGCGTCTTACATACTGACCAAACTTTTTTGTTACATCATTCAGAAAAGATGAATTTCTTCTGCTCGCTAAAGACTTATCTGAACATTGTGCTACGCTATCATGCCTGCTCATTTTTTGAGAAGGCATATTGGGTTTGTCTCTATTCTTTAAGTCAACTGCATTCATAAAATTATTAAGCGTACTTTTCAATTCTGAAATGTCTTCTGCATTCCTTATTGTACTGTATCCTTCCAAATCATGGACTTCTACTTTTGTCTCGGCTGATTTTCCTGTTATCTCTTCAATTCCGTCTATTTTTTCAGTATAGTTTTTTATGTCATTCTTAAGTGGTTCTTTTCGACGACTAATTACTAAATTAGACAAGAAAAGTACAAGTGATATTAAAGAACAGGCAATAGAAATATAAGTAAAAAATTTTTTCACTTCAGATTCTGACTGATCGAATAGAACGCAAGACGAAATAGTAATACTTGCTATTGGTGTAAGCACGTTAGTGATGCATGAAACCATTTCCTGTTTCTCTTGATAATCTATCTCAAATTTATCATATTTTCTTTTTCTGTCCTTCTTTATTTCATAAAAAACATCTAAAAATAACCTCAAGATACTTGTATCGCTATGTTCAAAAGAATAATCTAGGGCTGTTTTTCCTGCATTATCTTTTATATCAAAATCTATTTTCTCACTTATAACTTTCTTTGTGTCATTCATTGTTAAGCAGAATAAGGCATTGATAGCTTTCTCTCTGAAATGCTCATTCTGCTTACGCTTTTCTAAAACTATGCTTTTCAAGAAGCGATCTTGCTTAAAATCCTCATCTACAATTCTTTCAAAATCATTATCATTCATTACAAGGTAGTGTAATGGTGTTCTTCCAGATTTAGATAAAATATTCAACGTTTTCTCAGCATAGGGATAATTATCTTTCATGAAATATTTTATTACCTCAGCATTAAGGCTCATAGCAGCTAAGTGTAGAGGTGTAAGCCCATGAATGTTTGTGTTAAAGAGTAGGTGAATTTTTGTCGTGCTACTAATATCCAGCCTAGTCAACTTAGAAACACTTTCAATAATATACTGAGAACATCCTATGCCGTCGGCAAGAGCAGCCATGTGTAACGGTGTATTGTCATTTTCATCATTATAAGAAAATAACACTCCAATGCTATCAGCCATGTTTCTATTTACAAGGCTTTCCTCCGCTAAAAATTCAAGACATTCCTTATTACCGCTCAAAATAGCTGCAAATAGCAACTTTTTTTGCGTATTTTGCTCCGAAAAAATATCAATTTGGCTCTTTTGCATCAAATACTCAACGCATTCCATGCTTCCACTTAACATAGATAAGTGTAGTAAAGTTTGTCCATCGTTATTTTCCTTTCTTAATATCTCTTCTATTTTCTCTTTCTTCATAAGAGAAAAAAGGTGCTCAAGGCATGATTTATTGCCAACACACGCTGCCATATGAAAAGCTGTGTTACCGCTTTGGTTCTTACGCAAAATCTCCTGGTGAACGTCGATTTTCTGTTTTTTTAACTCTCCTTCTATCACGCTCAAAAACTCTAGACCAACGAGTTGAGCAGCAAAATGTAAAGGGGTGCTTCCTTCATTATTACTCTCATTTACTTGCATACCTCTATCTATTAACAGACTTACACATTGTTTTCTTGACTCTAGCTCTGTACTTTTCAACAGAGCTAAGTGTAATGCTGTATTTCCTTTGCTTGTCTTTGTGTTTAAATTATGATTAGGGAATTTATTGAGTAAAAAATGTAGACAATCAAACTGCCCGTACATTGCAGCCAAATGTACAAGATTTCTTCCATGCTCACCTTTAGATTCAAGAATATCTTCTCTATTTTCATGAAATAGCTCTATACAATCTGCATTACCATGCATAATAGCAATATGTAAGGGGGTGTTATCTTGCTTATTCATAACAATTTTTGCACCTAATCTACTAAACAGTTCTATTAATTGTTTATTTCCATGCTGTGCAGCTATATGCAATGGGGTGTTACCATCTACATCTTTTTGATTAATATCACTTTTTAGTTGACCTAACAATTTTGAATGCTCTATAAGAAAATTTATAGCATTATCTTGGGTTTCTGAATCTTGAGTTTCTGAGTTACCTGCAATTTTATGCAAAGGATTCTCATGATATTGATTGTTTAAAAATTTTACTCGATTATCGATGAAGAACTTTATGCACTCAGCATTCCCAGATTGTGCAGCAAAGTGTAATGCGTTATTTCCATATCTATCTTTTTTAATTCTCTCCCTATCAAAAATTCCTCTTGCTGTAAGTACTTTTTCTAAATACCCTAGGAGGCTAAAACTTCCGCTTCTAGCAGCATAGTGCAATTCACTCTTATAATTGATAGTACTAGTAATTGATAGTACTAGTAAAATGTGCCTCATTTTCCATGAGAGTTTTAAAGCATTCTTCATTGCCAAATTTAGCCGCATAATGTAGTGGTGTTTTACCACCTCTATCTTCACTCCTTACTGCTTCTTTAATGTCAAAATTAGAACTTTCTATCACAAAAAGTAAAACATCTTCTTTACCCGACTCGGCTAAGTAATGTAGAAGCGTTTTATCATTACTATCTGCAAAATTCTCCAATTTTATAATCAATTCTCTGTCCATACCAAGAATTAGATATACAGCTATTTGAACATGAATATCATAATTCCTATTTTTCTTTTGTTCTTTCCCAATTCTTTCAATAGCCACTGTTAATAGCGAAGAACCATCATTACTTGTTATATTCCATCCATCTTGATAAAATTTTTCAGCTAATGAATCACTTATATTTTCTTTTAAAATCTTGCTTTTTATATAATCAAGATTATTAGTACATATATTATAGTTTTCTTCTTGAGTTACTTTATTAATATAATCATATATGATTATTAGGTCTTGCTTATTGACTTTATCTTCTGAATTGCCTTGTAATAAAGAGAGGTCTATCTCACTAATTGCTCTGGCCATACCAATGGTTCCCGCAGTAAATAAACCTGAACTGAGTGTCTTTGCGCTTGTACTAGATTTAGCTTTGAAAACATTAGTAACTGTGTCAAATTTATTTTTGAACATACTGTACCTCATAAATAATAATGCCGGTAGTGAATAAGGCTTTAGTAGATACCACTGTAATTTTTAAGCCTACAAAAATTCACCAGCGGCCGCATTATATAATAGATAATTTTTTGTGCTAGTAATATTTTTCTAATTCCCACTTTGGCCTTGGTGCAAAGTCAAGAGAGTCTACATAGTTTCTCTGTAACCTTTCAATTCCTGTCCATCCAATCATCACTGCATTGTCTGTACATAAATTGCTTGGAGGAGAAAGCACGTTCAAGTCTATGTGCTTTTTTAATCTCTCTTTCAGGAAATTATTTGCTGCAACTCCACCAGTAATTACAAAATCATTGATTTTAATATTTAAAGATACAGTAATAATAATCGCATTTTTGACCCTATCGATTAATATGTCGCTAATACACTCTTGAAACGAGGCGCACACATCACAAACATCTTGCTTGCTCATTGCAAGCTCTTTCACTAAGTTTTTTACTGCTGTTTTAATTCCAGAAAATGAGAAGTCACATCCAGAGCGTTTTATCATTGCTCTTGGCAGCTTAAATCTCATACCATCACCTTTTTTAGCTAACTCTTCAATCAATGGACCTCCCGGATAGCTTAGGCCTAGCATCTTAGCAACTTTATCAAACGCTTCACCCAGTGAATCATCGAGTGTTTCCCCAAGTTTAATATATTTACCTACATCCTGTGCAATTAAAAATTGACAGTGGCCACCTGATATCAGTAGGACTAAAAACGGAAATTCAACCTTATACAGTAGCCTAACAACTAATGCGTGCGCTTCTAAGTGATTAACTGCAATGAACGGTTTTTGTGCTACATGTGCAATTGCTTTAGCCATCATTGTACCAATTATTAGTCCACCTATAAGCCCTGGTCCTGATGTTGCCGCAATTGCATTCAGATCACAAAAGTTAAGGTTAGATTTTTCCATAGCACTTTTTATTAGATCACTTAAATGCTTCATATGAGCACGTGATGCTACTTCAGGAATCACCCCACCGCATTTTTTATGCTCTGCCTGAGAAAGAATTTCGTGAGCAAGAACTTGCTTATTACTATTTACAATTGCTGCCGCAGTTTCATCGCAACTTGTTTCAACCGCTAAAATGGTTTTCATAAACACTTTAATTGTGAAAACTATACCTTGAAATGCTGTAACTGCAAAACGTACATAACTTAAGCTAAAAACAATCTGCTCTACTATAGCTAAGGCACCTAACTCTACTATTGTTGTCTACTCTGCTGACTTGTAGCTACAGTAACATCTTCCAGATCAGACAATGGCAATAATTGTTGTTTAAACCCTTCTATTAACCAGTCAGCAGCCCATTCTGCAATACTTTCTCTACCAGATATTCGAATTTTTTCCTTAAGTTCTGTAACAAATCCCTGGGATTTTATTTCTTTTTCTTCTGATATTTCTTCCCCATTTGCACGCGTTATTATCCTGCTACACTTTGCTATGACAGCATTGCGGGATATTTGTACTTCCCTTCCCATCAATACATCAATAAAATCATCAGATAATTTTACCTCTTCTGTTACTTTTAGACCATTAAGAGATGTTGTTGATTGTTTATACCGCCCTACAGCAGAGCTTGTTGAACTTCTTAGGATATTCATTATAAGATCTCTGATACTTACCTCAAGTGGAAAGCCTATAGTTGCATGCATCTCTTTATTATTTTCATTACTTGCATTCTAAAATGCTAGAATTGCCTTGTCAATGAAAATCACAATTCCACTGCTCATTAGTGGATCCACCTGTAATGGTAAATGTAGAAGAATATCTAGCTATAATCTAATCACTGTCTCCAAATATAGAACCAAATTTTTTGCCTCCTGGGGAAAATTTATTAGTCCAACTGCTTTGTACTTTGTTTATATCTTTAAAGGCAGTTTTGTTGCTATACTCCTTTACTTCTTTATCTATTCTCTCCATTATTTGTTGATCCAAATAGCTCTTTTTCCATTGGTTAGTAGCAAGAAATACTTTGTTTAAATCTTGAGTGCGAATTAGATACTCTTTATCTTTAGGATAAACCTCCTGAGCCCAAGCGAATAGCTCAAAATAGCGTGCAAATAATTCAGATGCGCGTGATTTTAGAATTTGGTAAGCTTGTATCTCTTTAAATATAATTTGACCAATAATTTTTTGTACCAGAATATTTGACTGCTTTAAGTTCTGCTCAATATCCTGATAAACTTTATAGAGAAATTCTTGCTCTAATCTTAAGTCCAGTTCATTTTCAACCATATGTGAAAGTTCATGTACTATGATGTAAGGATTTGACCTTCTTAGCACAATAACATACTTATTTACACCAGAAGATCGAATTGTCTTACATACTCCCTCTTCCATATCCACTAATCCTTCTTGATATATCTCAAATGAGAGTCTATTTTGCTTTATTAGTGACAAAGTGAGGTTTAATGTATTTCTAAACTTCTCAAATTGATAGAGATATTCGACATATCGTATTACGTTTTCACTATTTCCTACTTGAGTTGCTTGTTTTATTAAGTTCCTGATTAGCATGCTTTATTATAAAGGAATTTTTTTTATAATAAAGAGGTATAAAGTGTTTTCAGGAAGCATAGCTAAAGTAATTTAAGTTCACTGACATCCCACTACTTATTAGCAGCCAAGAGATTGTAAGTTAAAAATATGTTATAAAACGAACAAGAGGGAAGATAACTCTACTCACTATAGGAATAGAACTATCACGGGCATGTGCAACCGAGGGAAAATTGGTATTACAACCGTCGTTATCAAGGTACACTAGCCCATCTCTCGATACGTTTGAATAGTTGTGTGGTATGCACCCATTTACAATCTTAAATTAATAAAACTATCGAGGTTATCATGATTACATCTTATCAAAATTTTATTGGTATTGACATCGGAAAATTCAAAAATGTCGTTGCAATCCACAAACAGAAGAACGCTATCAAATTTGACAATGATTCTGCTGGTTGGCAACAATTATTTCAAAAGTTTTCAGATATTCTACCTAATACTTTAGTAACTTTGGAAAATACAGGAAAATTGGTTTATCACATTTTCTTGTTGACAAGAATATTGCAGTACATCGAGCTAATACTCGTAAAGTAAAAAGTTTTATTTTATCTCACGGAACTTTTGCAAAATCCGATAAATCAGATGCGATGGCTCTTGCTCAATATGCGCCATAGAACTCTCTCTCTATTTGCACCTACGTCAAAAGAACAATCAACTCTAGCTGCACTTTGTCAACGTCGTTACGCAAATGAGAACTCAGGAAAAATGTAGACTGGAAACACCTGAAAACGACCATATAAGGGAAAGTTGTCAAAAAACTATTGAATTCTTTAATAGCCAAATAGATGAAATACTATACGAAAAATCATTGATGAAAGCCGTGAGTTACAACAACGTCAAAAAATCCTTAAAACAGTTCCTGAAAAGTTATCACAAGATTTTCTGTATTTAATACCAGAGCTTGGTTACTTAAACAGAAGAGAAGTAGCAAGTCTTGCCGGAGTAGCACCTCATCCTAGGGAAAGTGGTAAGCTCTAATGCGAAAAATCATAGTAATTGCTAATGCAAGACTTAAAGAAGTGATTAACTTGCATATTTAAATAATGAATACGTGGAGAAGTACGTTCACACAGACTTAAAGCACATATTCATTGACTTAAGCAGGTGGTAGCTGTTTGATGTAAAATTTTATTTCTATGACACACGGGTTTTTATTGCCCATATAATTTGCAAAATTACACAAATAAAAAATTTTTAAAAAAACATAATTGATACCATGGTAGCATGACTTAGGAATGTATAACGTAACTTTTAAGTGCAATATCAAATAGATTCTACTAAAAATCAATCAAATCTTCACATGTTTGTTCTTCATAAAAGAAGTTCAATGTTATCGTAGTACCAAATTTTGATTCACTTTTAATGTTGAAAGTTCCACCCATTAACTCTACTAACTTCTTGCTTAGCGGTAATCCAATACCTGTGCCTTCGCTCCTATATCCTGAATCTGCTTGGCCAAAAACGGACATGACTTTATATATGTCCTGCTGCATTATCCCTATCCCATTATCATGAAACTCTATAGTTAATAAATTTTTTTCTATATTCTCTTTAATAACCATTCTTATTAAACCACCTTTAGGAGTGAATTTGATTGCATTTGATAACAAATTTATTATAACTTGCTTCATTCTTTTGGGATCGGTGATAACTAATAATTGTTTATCAGATATCTCTTTCTTTAAACTAATTCCTGTTTCTTTTAGTTTAGGTGATAGCATATTTAAGCACGAATCTATTATCTTATTCAGGTTAAACTTCACTTTCTCTACCGTTAAACTACTTGATTCAGCTTTAGAAAAATCGAGTACATCATTAATTAAAGCAAGTAAATGCGTACCTGCATTATATATATCGTCTACATATTCCTTGTATTGAGAGTGATCTACCGAACCTAAAGTTTCATTTTTGATCAACTTTGCAAATCCAATAATAGAATTAAGAGGTGTACGCAACTCATGTGTAACGCTTGCAAAAAATTTTAACTTGTTTGCATTCTCCTGCTCTAATGTCTCTTTAATCTGTTGTAATTCAATATTAGTTTTATGCTGCTTGGCTAGCATTTCTGTATTAGAAAAGTGCAAATAAAGCATTATCAGTATTAAGGTGAGTGATAATAAGCCCACGAATATTAAAAACAAACTATATACCACAACACAAGAGTCATCATAGCTTTGAATAATCTTCAAAAAAAACGAAGGTTTAGTGTCACCTTCATGAAATATAGGAAAAGTAGAAGTTAATGTATTTCCTGTAGCATAAAATATTTCTTGATTGTTTAGCAACTTATCAATTTCATCGTTTGTAAGTAACTGCTCATAATCATGACCTTGAGTATTAAAATTACTGAAAATTACTCTGGCATTTTGATCATACAGTATTAAGCTAAAATTCTTTACTTTGCCCACTGATTGTAATAATTCAGCACGCAGTTTTACCAGCTGGTTTATGTAGTCAAAACTGTTGTATTTAATATGATGCTTTTCTATTAGTAAATAATGGTATTTTTTTATTATACTACTTTCCAATAGATTTTTTAAGTTTACATTCGAATTACGGTAAGAAGAAAGAAAATTATTCCTTAATGAATAATTGCAATATATTACGCTAAACAAAATCACAAGAATTAATGAGAATAGCGTGATAATTTTTGTATATCTATTTTTTTTTAGTTTAGTAAAAATTAATTTACTTAATTTATACATATCCTTCTCATTGTAAAATAACGGCTTTTATGGTATTAATTAAAAATTAGCATATCATACTTTTATGACAATTTCTCCTATCTTGCCAGTTTATTCTCCTATTAATATAAATTTTTCTTATGGTAAAGGTATTTACTTGTATGATATCGACAACAAGCGCTATATAGATTTTCACTCTGGAATAGCTGTTAGCAGCTTAGGTCATGCCAACCCACGGTTAACTAATGTCCTAAAATTACAAGGAGAAAAGCTATGGCATATATCAAATACCTATAATATCTCTACTGCCAACAACTTTGCAGAAAATTTAATAAACAACAGCTTTGCTGATACCGTATTTTTCACAAATTCTGGAGCAGAAGCAGTGGAGTGCGGACTTAAGATTGCCAGGGCCTATCAAAACGGAAAGGGTAATAAAAATCGCCATAGAATTTTAACGTTTCATGGTGCATTTCATGGCAGAACATTTTTAACCTGTGCTACGAACGATAGACAGAAATTTTCTGAATTACTGAATCCTTACATTGAATGGTGTGATAACATAGAGTCCAATATTGAGAGTGTAAAGAAAGCAATTTCCAGTGGTATAGGTGTTATATTAATAGAACCAATACAGGGACAAGGTGGTATCAAAGTAATGGATGATACCTTTATGCAGGAACTAAGAAAACTATGTGACGAAAATGACATATTGTTATTTTTTGATTGCGTGCAGTGCGGTGCTGGTAGAACAGGAAGATTATTTGCGTACGAACACATAGGAGTTAAGCCTGACATATGCGCCCTTGCAAAAGGAATAGGGGGAGGGTTCCCGCTAGGGGCTTGTCTTGCAACTGAAAAGGCTGCTAAGTACATCGCGGTCGGCATGCATGGTTCCACTTTTGGTGGCAATCCACTTGCAACTTCAGTAGGCAATGCTGTACTGGATGAATTGCTCAGCCCTGGCTTCTTAGAAAACGTTGAAGTCAGAGGTAAGTATTTAAAAAATAAATTAGAGGACTTAGCAAGTAAGTTTTCAATGATAGAAGAAGTAAGAGGAAAAGGGTTAATGCTCGGAATAAAAGTAAAAATGAATAACCAAAAGTTCGCAGAAGAGCTAAGTCACCGTAGCTTACTCACTGTTGGAGTAACATCAGATAACGTTGTAAGAATTTTGCCTCCACTCATTATCACTGAAAAAGAGATTGATAGAGGCATTGATATCCTGACTCAATATTTAACTGAAAAATCTTTCAGTTAAGCGTAGCAGACCTGCTCGCTAGTTGTTGGCTGTACTGAAACTGCAGACAAGTCAGTAGCTATAACTTCATTAGTTATTTCATTCATGCATTTCACTTTTCCCTCCTTTCTTATCAGTGTAAGCTCATTTATATCACTTAGTGAGTCAAATTTTGTTACATCCTCAAATATAAACGATTGTAAGATACTTTTATTAATAGGTAAGAAAACGTCATGACCAAGTGATAAAATTGTGCCTAATAAATTCTGCATTAAACCATTTTTAAAAATACATCTAGGCAGTTTCTCTAAAAGAATTGATGTTCCAAAAAAAAATGCTTCTCTTGTTAAATAGGTCGTTATTTCATATAACAATGCACCACACAAAAACGCTAGTGGTCCAAATACTATCAAACCATAAAGTGAAGGCAATGGCATGTTCTGGCCTAATAATATTCTACTTATAAGCTCCATTGAAGCTATAAATCCAAAAAATAGCATAGCTCCACCTAGATATGTCCTGTTTTTAGAGCGATTGTTAAAGTTTTTCTCACATAACTTAGAAAAATCATTGTTAACTCTTACTTCAAAAATACTATGATTGGTTTTTAATTTTAGCTCCAAGCCCTCTATTCCATGACGCCACTTATGGCAATTTACAATTTCATCAATTACTATACTGATCTGATTATTGATCTTGCATAATTTGCTCTCTTGATATGAGTTTCCTTGATAATACTTTTCTCTAAAGTTTGCGCAGTTTAAATTCTTTAAATCACATAAAAAATCTTTAATTTCTTGTGCCAATTTATTAGTATCACCTCTGCAGCCTACAATTTTCAAAATTGTTACCAAGTGTTCATTTTTAATTTGAGCAATTGTTCTATCTAATGCACGTATATATTGCTTGGATTGAAAATATGAGATGATTTTTTCTTTACATCTATCTCCATTCCCTTCGTAAAACCTATTTTGTGTAAAACTATCGTCATGCTTTTTAGCGATTTCTAACGCATGAGCTAATACATTTTGAGCTTTTACACTACTCTCACAGTGGCAATTTCTGATTATGTGTACATACGCTCTTGCACTGGCATCTTCAGATTTATCTATATTGTACGCTTTAGCCAAAAAGACTAAATAGTCAAACCCTGCCCATAGATAATACATTACCTTTGTTATAGTACTTCCCACAGAAAACAAAGCTGAGCGTATGCAAGATAACTTACCGTCGTTTTTAACTCTATCCTCATATGAACGAAGGTATTTCTCTGTGCTCTTTAAAATCTTATGCAAGTCTTCTTCTGTCTTTTTGACATCAAAATCATTGATGTCATGAACTTTTTCGTACGCTTCCTTTATCAAATCACTAGAAAATTTTTTCAGAGCTGGATCGTTGATATTTCCTAATGCATCAATGTTTTTACTAATATAGATTTCTATTTTCCTTCCAAGTTCTTCTCCCATTCTATTTTTTAGCAACTTATTGTATTTATCAGTAGCTGGAAACAAAATTTTCT
Organism: Wolbachia endosymbiont of Armadillidium vulgare str. wVulC; assembly: GCF_001027565.1. NCBI lineage: Bacteria > Pseudomonadati > Pseudomonadota > Alphaproteobacteria > Rickettsiales > Anaplasmataceae > Wolbachia > Wolbachia endosymbiont of Armadillidium vulgare. Next base: position 557,009 of record NZ_ALWU01000001.1, read on the forward strand.
GACAAAAATTCCGTGGTTCGTTTTTAAAATTTGCTAAGATCTTATCCACAAATAGCTCAACTTTTTCACCTGCAGCAGCAAAAAACCATGCTTGCCTGCTCGCATTACGTTCCCTATTTCTTCCAAGATTTTGTAGGGCTTCAGATGGATTATTGAATTGACTGATTGAATCTGCAAATATTGATGCAACATGATTATATTCACTATCAAACCCACGACCTTTCGATCCATCTACAATCGTTGTCAACGCACATTTAGCTAACGCATCAAAATCCCTTTTTTCATAATCACAATGGATAGTTCGATATCCGCCTATTTGATTACGCATTATTGCTGAAAAGGGTCTGTTCTCTTCAATATCAAGATCATTTCTCCCAATCCCTGCAAAGATGCATTTATTTTCCTTGCAGAAATTACTGAGGCTATGCAGTACACCTTCTTCTCTTTCCATGAAACCATGTAGCTCTTTGCTTAAGTGCCAGTTATCAACTATTAACCTGCATTGCTCATTATCACTTTTACGCAATGCTTCAATTACTACCTTTATTTGCGGTAAAAGCTTGCCTCTAGCAAATTGTTCACTAAAGCCTTTTTCCTTTAGGTAGCTTATAATATTGTTATCATTAGTAGAGCTAATATTCTTTTTAACATCTTCTATCAATCCGCCTAAACCTTCTCTTCTTTTTTTATCTAAAGTAATATTATCACACTTCATTAAATATGAGAGAGTAAGATCGATCATTGAATGCATTACTCTATATTTTAAATATTTAGCGGTATCACTAAAATCGACTTTCTCTTTTAATTCAGATATCTGCGCTTCTGTCAGACTAGGATGTTGCTTTTTAACACAGTTTATAAAATTCGCTTCACGTAACTTGAGCCTGTAGTCTTGATATGACATCCCTTCAGGCTGGAATTTATTATATACTTCATAACGTGTACCACCTTCATATACTAAATTATTCTTACCCTGCAATGCAAAACTAAGATTAACTATGCTATTTACATCATCAACTAAAATCAGAGCACTTTCTCCAATTGGGCTTTGCACGTTCCATCTTACAGAAGTTAATAAATCATCGTTATCAACAAGTTTATTGTAATTAAAAACTTCTTCACTCTCTTCAACATATTCATGAACTGGACTGGATTTTTCTCTAGTAAATAAGCTACGCAGGTTAGCAAGAAATCTAGAAAGCAGTTCTCTTGATTCTATTCCAGTTGCTTTAGTTAGCACCCACCAAATTAGCAACATTACTATACCAAATATAAACAGAGAAATTGTATGGTATAGCTGCTTAATCAAAGCAGAATACAGCCAATAATTTGAAGTTATACCAACTATTGCAGCAACATTACTTTTTATAACAGGAAATAATATAATCATAGGTATTATAGTAACAGCAATATTCACTACAAATGCTAGAGTGAAATTTGCTCTTCTATTGGTTTTTGCAATAACACTCATTGTTTCGATGGTGCTTGCAATACAACGTCTACTCAATCTTGTAGGGCTGATAACTTTTCCGCATCTATTTAAAATCCTTCTCTTTGGTGTTGCAGTTAGATAAGTTGTAGGATACTCCTCATCAAGCTTGCACATGTTCTCAAAAGCCTGCTGCTTGCTGATACTGTCTGCTTCATCAACACTAATCCACAATTTGGTATTTTGGTCTTCAAATTTTTGATCATGTAAGAGCAGGTCATGCGTTACTATAATTGTTGTAGGTTCAGTTGCCTTCAATGCATTTTTAATTTCCTCAGCAGTTTTAGGTGTTCTAATGTTTACAGTAAATGCACTACTCATCATTTTTTTAGCTTGGTTTACTAGATCACTGTTTGGTACTGCAACCAGATGATGAAACCCTACTTGGGCTAGTACATGACTCCACATTCCAATATCGTAAGTCTTCCCAAATCCAGTTTCTGCATCGATCATAACATTACAGTTAGTAGTGGAAGAGTTACTTAGATGTTCTAATATCCCCTCAACAACAGGTTTACGACGTGCTACTATTATAGATTCCTTTGTGTCATCAAGCTTTATAGATTCACCTTGTAGCTTGCAGTTGATTTCTTCTAAGCCACTAATGATACTTTGCTTTTCTTGATTACTGATAGAACTCACACATTACCCACTATAATTATAACAATATTAATTGTATGTTAATTCAGTAAATTGTCAATTCTATAGACAAAAAGCTGATTTTAGCTATCATACTAATATGAATGTATGTCTCGGTATAATTACTTCTCCCCACGGAATCAAAGGGGCTGTCAAAATAAAAACCTTTACTGAAAAGCCCGAAAATATTTCCCTATACGGTGAACTAACAAGTGGCGATGAAAATTACAAAATAAGCTCGGTGTCTGTTATTGGTGATAATTCAGTAATAGCAATAATCAGCGATGTAAATTCACGTAATGAAGCAGAGCTTTTAAGAAACAAGAAATTATACATAGAAAGAGACAAACTACCACAGTTAAATAATGAGGATGAATTTTATCAAAGTGACCTTATAAACATGGAAGTAAGGCTAGAGAGTAATGAATTATATGGCTATGTGAAATCTGTATGCAATTTTGGCTCAGGGGATATATTAGAAGTTTTGGTTATCAGCACAAAAAAAAACATCATGCTATCTTTCACTAAAGAAACATTTCCACATATAAATATAAAGAAAAGGTATATAGCAATCAATATGCCAGGATTTATTAATTAATAAAGACTTTGATGTTTGTATAAAGTTATTTATAATCGTCAGACTAAATTAAAGGTGTAATTATGGCAGAAAGGGCTAATGATATCAGACCAGGTCAGGTTCTGGAACATAATGGTGGGTTGTTTTTGGTTGTGAGTATTATGCATACTCAACCTGGTAAAGGTGGTGCATACATACAAGCTGAAATGAAAAATATCAAAACTGGAGCAAAATACTATGAAAGGTTTCGTTCTGATGCAACAATCAGAAGGGCAATTTTAGATGAAGAGGAATATGTTTACCTTTTCACTGAGGGAAATATTGTAAATCTTATGCATCCAAGTAATTACGAGCAGATTATTATAAATTTAGATTTATTAGGGAAAAAAAAGGCTTATTTACAAGATAATATGAAAATTAAAGTAGTAACTTATCAGGATAAAATAATTTCTGCGCATGTGCCTGATTATGTTACATTAACTGTAAAAGAAACAGAATCTGTTATCAAAGGGCAGACTGTTACTGCTTCTTATAAGCCTGCAATTTTGGAAAACGAAATACGCGTTAACGTGCCTCAATTTATAAAAGAAGGTGATAAAATTGTAGTACATACTCCTGATAACAGCTATTACGAAAGAGTAAAAGAGTAGATGGCCATTTCATCACCACGAATCAATGCGATGCTTGATTCTGTACGCAGTGCCTCCAAGCAGCTTATACGTGATTTTAATGAATTGCAAATTTCCAGTGTTAAGTCAGCGGACTTTATCAATAAAACTTATTCAAATTCCAAGCAACTTATATACGATTGCTTGAAAAATTACAAACAAGACTATGAGTTTATTTGTGAAGATCAAGATGCAAAAGACGAAGGTTATACTTGGTTTATTATGCCCATAGAGGGCAAGGAAAATTTTTTTAGCTGCATGGTTTATTTTGCAGTATCAGTTTGTCTCATTCATAAAAACAGAGTTGTAGCAGCTGTGATTGATGCCCCAGCCCTTAGAGAAACTTTTTGGGCAGAAGAAAAGAAAGGTGCTTTTCTTGAAGATTTTAAATCTCGTCATGTAAGAATGCGAATAAAAGCCCGTGAAGGGGGGATAATAGACATAAATGGTAATTTATTAAATAAATTATTGCCTGGCAATAATAATGTACGCTCCCTCGGCTCAACAGTTCTGGGTTTCGCATACCTTGCTGCCGGAAGATACAATGGAATAATTTACTCTGGAATTAATAAATACAAAACCTTGCTCGGTAGACTTTTTCTGCAAGAAAGTGGTGGAAGGTTAAAGGAAGATAGAGGGCTCATCATTGCTGGAGATATAAATTGAGATATATTCAGAAATAATAACGGTATCATTTGACACTGATATCCAGTTATAAAAATCACATAAAAGTGATTATACTAGTATTGGCATACTTACAATATAACAAAAAAACTTATTTAATAGGTAGAGCTGAAGGCAGAGCAGATAAGTTCAAGGTGCAGCAATATCTCTATAATAAATAGGTCTATGTGTAATTGTGTTTTAGGGGGAGTAGGCTTTGTTGCATAGCTAGGTAGAAAAAGTGGAAGTTACTGAAGGAATTCATTATAAAACAGACATTTAAGAAAAATATGCCAGTCAAAATGAGAGTCAGAACCAAGGTGAATATAACAAATTTCTCGAAGAAAGAGGAAATATTTTTCACTTTATTGATAAAGCCATGGAAAGTTGGTACGAAAATAGTTCAAAAGTAGCTGGTGGTAACAATATTTATAGCGATAGAGTAGTAATTTTAATACATATATCTATTTAGGATAGGTTTAAGGCGGTTTTATAAAAGGGTATCTGGAAAAGATAGCTTAGAGTTATTAGCTATTCCCAGGAGGTTAACAAGACTAAATATGAAAATTAATGACCATAGGGTTGATAAGAATGACATAGAAATTGCTATAGATAGTACTTCAGTTAATATTTACAATAACAGTGATCAACATAACTATAAGTATGTTAAGGAAATAATCAACTAGATCAGGTACATGTTGTTTAAAATATAAAAAATAAAGAAGTAATAGCTACGGAATACACTAATGCTATTTCACGTGATAGTACATTAGCATATAACATGCTAAAAAAAATAGAGAGATAAGTACAATATCTTATCCCTCTACGCAGATGCATTTTATGATGCAACGAATGTGTATAAAATATGTAAAGAATATAATATAAAGCCTATAATACGGCCAAGAAAAGATGCAAAAATCTACATGTCAGAAAGAAATGAAAATATTAGTATAATAAGGTTGAGTGAGAATTATAAAGATGGCATAGCAAATTGGAAGAAGAAATGGTGCGAGGTCCTACGTTGAAAGCTACAATGCCTTACTTCTTGAAGATACAAGCTTTTTCTTTAGACTTAAAAAAACATTTGGATTTAGTTTAAAAAATAAGTCTGAAATAAATCGTGTGTCAATCAAGTGCTATTTAATAAATGAATTTACTAAAATTGGTACTGCTAAATTTGAGATAGTTATGTAAAGTTTTATCATTCTTAATAAATTAAGGAGCTATGCAACAAAGCCGCGTGCCAATATACTTTTCTGGTTTTAAACGAAGATTACATAACAAAATTTAAGAACCTATGTAGAGAGTATAGGGACTTGAAGAGAGAAATAAAAGAGCCTGACTTGGAAAGGTTATCAGAACTTGCAAATAAGTTTGAGAAGCTAAGCAGAAGTTTTATTGAAAGCGAGAAGGAAGAAGAAGAATCAATAGAGAATGTACCAGAATGTAGTGACCAGGGTATTGATAGATTAAAGCTCAGTATAGTAACGAGAGTAGTACAAGCAAGGGATGTAGCAGAGAAGGAAAAGAGGAAAGTAGAAAAAGAAAAAACAGAGGTAGAAGAGATAGTAAAACAACTGCAAATGCGAGCACCAGATTCTACATTTAGTAATGTAAGTCATGAACCAGTTGCAGGAACATCTCAGCAAATATGAGAGCAGAGGAATTTCTCAACTTTTTAGAGAAGGAAAAGCTGAAGAACATTATATATAAAAGGCTAAAGTGAAGGGAGAATTAGGGAGTGTTAAATAAGCTGTGTCAAACCGAGAAATAAAGTAATAAATTGGGAGTGTTAAATAAACTGTGTCAAACTGCATTTTTAATTCAACTCAATTTTCAATCTGTTGGGAAAGAAAATGTCGAGCTGAGATATAGTCAATGCCCAATCATGTACAGGCATAGTCCATTTCTCCTCCGCTTTCTTTATAGCACAATATACCTGTTTATACAAGGCATTTATGCTAGTAAATGAGCCCTTGGTTTTGGTGAATTTCCTAATTTGCCTATGTAGCCCCTCTATGGGATTAGTAGTATAGATTATCCTCCTAACTGGGTCGGAATACTTAAAATAACCAGATAGGTTTTCCCAATTATTCTGCCAAGATTATAGGGTACTTTGTGCCCCATTTTTCATCTAATTCCAACAGATAATTCTCGGCAATTTCCTTACTTGAAGCTTTTCTTTAAATCACTCAAAAAACTCTTTACTAGCTACATACTTCAGTGAGTTACGTATCTGATGCACTATACACATTCTGCATTAGGGAACACACCGTTTATTGCTGCAGGAAAGCTTTTTAGCCCATCTACACATGCAATTAGAATATCTTCCACTCCTCTCTCTTTGAGATCATTTAGTACTCCCAACCAGAACTTCACTTTCAGCTAAATAAAACTTCTTTTCTGCCATTTTGCTAATATATTATACATACATTTACTTACACAACTCCTTAAAAAACCATGAAAACTATCGGATATACAGACTGCAGCGGACGACTACGCCATTCGTTGATTACTGTTTGTCAGTAATACTTGATATCTCTGCCGCCGATATTTTGTGATCGTAAATTTCCTCAATATGTGACGCTATATCTCCATGCCACTGGCAAATGTGCTTAAGACCTTTGCTTCAAGTTCTGTTGTTTGTCTTTTTCTAACTATTTGGGGTTCAAAGCTTCCTTCCCTGTCTCTAGGTGTTAACAACTCAAATGAGTTGTACGTAAAGTTTTTCCCATTTCTTCGATTATTTTCTTCGCTTTCACCAGACAAGTGGTGTTCTATTTCACCTTCCAGACTTGCCTCAAGCAGCTTTTTTATAAACGGTGTCATCTCTTCCTGTTAGCGGTCTTCCTTCTCGTATAGACGACAGGTTTCTAATTCTTTATAATCTACCAATCCGGTAGTTTTATTTACTTGACTCATGTCAAACCTCCGTTTTTTTATATCAATTATATTTTTATTTCTTGGTTTGACACAGTTTATTTAACACTCCCAATAAATTGATAAAAAAATGGAGGTTTGACACACTTCTTTGAACGTTCCCAATGAATATTAAACTCTGGTCTGCTCATCCTTCCAGTAGTTTTTTTATTACACAATTCATAATAAACATAGGGGTAACATTGAGCATTTTTCCAACCACCGGCATAACTCTTCAGCTATGGTGGCTCTTCTCTTCTATCTTCGAGCATTGCACTTGGCATAATGCTGTCCTACAGTAAAAAATCAAACTAAAGTTTCTTGAATGTATTGCTCTAAGTAGGTACTCTGTGGACTAATGCTGTACCTTTTTCCTGAAACTAAAATCTATATACTTAACTTTAGAAACTTCAAAATACGATGCGATCTAATATTAGAGAGTTATTTTGCTATATAAAGCCTAACTTATCTTATTTTATTGTAGCTTTTATTGCGGTTTTATTTTCAGCTTTAACTATTCTCCTTTTTGGTAAAGGTTTGAGCAGCATAATTGACTCTGGCGCAGAGCACAATTTTACTACCAAACTATTAGTTGCAATACTTATAGTTTTAGCCATTTCTCTCACTGCATTTATTCGGTTATATTTCATTGGCATTGGCAGCGAAAAAGTTATCGCAAGAATCAGATATGACTTATATAGCAGTATCACTAACTTGCAACCAAGCTTCTTTGAGAATATAGGCGTACAAGATGTTATCTCAGCGTTAATTACTGATACCTCTGTGCTGCAATCAATAATAAATAGCAGCTTACTAACCATATTACGAAATTTTGTGATTCTGATTGGTAGTGTTGCCATGTTATTATATACAAATATACAACTAACTGCGTATGCAGCAGCAATAATACCTATACTACTCATTATCATGACCTCACTTGGAAAAAAAGTGCGTAGCTATGCACGCTTTGCCCAGGATAAATTAAGTGAGCTTGCGTCATTTAGTGAGGAAAATTTTCGATCTATAGTGACTATTAAATCGTTTGTACTCGAAGAAAATGAAAAAACCCGTTTTAAAGAGTATTTAAACTCAGTATCAAAATCATACGTAAAATTAGTACTCTTGCGTGCTATCCTAGTAACTCTAGTTATCACGTGTGTGATAGGTTCACTGGTTGTTTTGCTCTTTTTTGGTATTAAAGAAGTCTTAAGCAATAATATAACTATTGGAGAACTCTCCTCATTTGTGTTTTATTCAGCGCTCGCAGCAGGAGCTATAAATAATTTGAGCGATAATATCAGTGATTTACAACGAGGTCTTGGAATAGTAGAGCGTTTATTTGAATTTAAAAATATGAAAAGCTCTATAGCAGATGCCGATGATCCTATAAAAATTTGTAGTGTTCAAAAAGGAATTTCGTTTAATGGCGTAACATTTTTTTATGCTGATAAGCTAGCGTTAAATAACGTATCATTTTCTATAGAGGCAGGTCAAGCAGTATCAATTGTTGGGCCATCTGGCAGTGGTAAAAGTACCATTTTAAAGCTTCTGCTCCGTTTTCATGATCCAAACAAAGGTAGCATTACTATCGATGGGCACAATATTAAGTCAATTGCGTTAAATGACCTCAGATCTTTGTTTGGCTTAGTGCCACAAGATCACATGATATTTTCTTGCTCAATAATGGAAAATATACTATACGGCAAACCAGGTGCTGAATATGAGGAAGTAAGGCAAGCAGCTACCAGTGCTTATGCGATGGAATTTATTGATAAGCTGTCTGATAAATTCGATACATTTGTAGGAAAAAGAGGATTAAAACTCTCTGAAGGGCAAAAACAACGTATTATAATAGCAAGAGCGATACTCAAAAACCCTCAGATTTTAATACTGGATGAAGCAACTTCCGCCCTTGATTATGAAAGTGAGAACCTCGTGCAAAAAGCATTGAGCAAGTTAATGCAAAATAGAACAACGATCGTAATTACACACAGACTATCAACCGCACTTAAAACTGACAAGATTATAGTAATTAATCATGGAAAAGTAGAAGAAGTAGGAACTCATGACTCTCTAATGAGTAAAGACGGGCTGTATGCAAAATTGATGAAGATAGGGTAGAAATTTAAATCATAATGTTTTTAATATGCTGAATTTGGCAATTAAGTTATTATTTTATTAACCATTGTATATTATAATTGTAATAATTAATTATTTTAGGAGATTAAGTTATGAAATGTACTAGTACGTGTCAGTCAAATGATTCAAAATTAACAACCAAAAATAGTATTTCCGGTTGCGATTATAATATAATGATTAACATAGGCACGCCACCTTGTTCAATACTTAACGATAAGTGTGATGGCAGAGTAACAAATCTACGTGATAAGAAAATAATAGAAGAAGATGATCAAGACCCAACGAGTAAGGAAGTAGTGGAAGATCCAACGAGTAAGGAAGTAGTGGAAGATCCAACGAGTAAGGAAGTAGTGGAAGATCCAACGAGTAAGGAAGTAGTGGAAGATCCAACGAGTAAGGAAGTAGTGGAAGATCCAACGAGTAAGGAAGTAGTGGAAGATCCAACGAGTAAGGAAGTAGTGGAAGATCCAACGAGTAAGGAAGTAGCGAATGAAAATGATAATACCAAGAAGATAAAAATCTCCCCAGAGGTTAGAAAAATTTTATCACAACTTGAACTCACGATTGCTGGGAAAACGCAAGATATTCTTGACGCTGATACTTATGACTCAACTGGTCAAAATTTTTATGATTGTGTGAAAATTTTGAGTAATTATTCAGATACTCTGAAATTGGCTAAAGGTAACCATCTCTTCAAGGCTGATTGTGGTATAGATCTAAGCTGTAAAAATTGCTTAGAAGCTATTAATTCTTCTATTATAGTAGCTAACAAAGATTCAAAAAAACATAGTGAAATAAAAGGAGAAGCTATTAATTCTTCAGAAGAAGTTGTCTTTGTTTCCATTATAGATTTGCTCCAAGGAGAACCAATAAAAGAATTTGTTGAGATGCTCTAATTTTGAAGCCATGCATCTCTTTTTTTTGAAATAAAATTTTAAAGGTATTTTTATGCCAACCAATATTAATTATTTTAGGAGACTAAGTTATGAAGTATAATATTTTACCCCCAACTAATTTAACAACCCCAGATAGTATTTCTGATGTATACTCTGATTGCCGTTATAATATAATGATTAACATAGGCACGCCACCTTGTTCAATACTTAAAGATAAGTGTGATGGCAGAGTAACAAATCTAAGTGATAAGAAAATAATAGAAGAAGATGATAAAGAACTAAGTGATAAGAAAATAATAGAAGAAGATGATAAAGAACTAAGTGATAAGAAAATAATAGAAGAAGATGATCACGGAGTCAAAGATAATAATGAAAAAGTAATAAACGTCAATAAACCTTACATAATATTAGAGAAACTTGCACTAGCAAGTGACATAAGAACTGGATGTATTATAGATTATAAGACTCGAGAGTCTACTGGTCAAAAAATGCAGGATTGTTTTGATATTTTGAATGGATTATATCTTCTAAAATTAACTGACTCAGGAAAAATCTTAGGCAAATGTGGCGATAATATAAACTGCAAGAATTGCATAGACGCTATTAATGTTTCTGTTTTGCCAGATACACAACACAATCTCGATGAAGATCAATACTATTTTGGTGATCAGATGAGCTTATAAATGTTACAGAAATTACAACCTAACTTTGAAGAAAGGATAAACCTTTGCTTTGTTAATTTAATTAAAATAAAATTTTGGAGGTATTATTATGTCAATTGATAATTGTTCTAGCCCGTATTTATACAATAAGACGCAAACCTATGACTATCCATGTACTGATGATAAAGAACTAAGTGATAAGAAAATAATAGAAGAAGATGATCACGGAGTCAAAGATAATAATGAAAAAGTAATAAACGTCAATAAACCTTACGTAATATTAGAGAAACTTGAACTAGCAGGTGACATAAGAACTGGATGTATTATAGATTATAAGACTCAAGAGTCTACTGGTCAAAAAATGCAGGATTGTTTTGATATTTTGAATGGATTATATCTTCTAAAATTAACTGACTCAGGAAAAATCTTAGGCAAATGTGGCGATGATATAAACTGCAAGAATTGCATAGACGCTATTAATGTTTCTGTTTTGCCAGATACACAACACAATCTCGATGAAGATCAATACTATTTTGGTGATCAGATGAGCTTATAAATGTTACAGAAATTACAACCTAACTTTGAAGAAAGGATAAACCTTTGCTTTGTTAATTTAATTAAAATAAAATTTTGGAGGTATTATTATGTCAATTGATAATTGTTCTAGCCCGTATTTATACAATAAGACGCAAACCTATGACTATCCATGTACTACAGAAATTGTTATAAATTTGTTCACAGAAGATGAAGACTGTTGTTGTGATGAAAAACATATTGCCAAGGACGTTATAACTAACAAAGATGAGTGTAACGGAGAAGGATGTGAAAACAGCAAAAAAGATGGTAACTATATTGACGTAAGTAACGATGGTAAGCTTTATATAAGAGAGGCAATAAATAAATTATACCCTGACTTAAGTGAAGACATTATTGGCAAGATTAAAACTAATGATTATTATGTAAAACAATTTGGTATAAAAGTAACTAACTGTGATAAGAATGGTATAGACTACAGTTATATCACTAGTAGAGGAAGCATGAATTCATGGTGCGTTACTATTCCTTCGGGTAATCTTTGCAAAGAATCTTATGATATACGGCAAGATGTTGAAAGTGATCAGTATGAGAATTGTAAAAATCATATTTTTGATGATGAGGCTTATGTAGTAAGCGCAAAAGTATATTACAACGGTGGAAGCATCGACAAAAATAAGCCAGCGGTAGTGCTTTCTCAAAATCAACCACTGATTATTGCTGACAAGAAAACGCATAAACTTGTAAAAAAAGATGGGACAATAAGTGATAAAACACTTGATGAATGCAAAGAATTTTTTGATAGTGATAAAAGAATAACTAGTTGTGCAGAAGAAAAAGGAGATTGTGAAGTTTGCAAAGAAACAATTTGGGATTTTCAGGATGTAGTACCAGCGTTTTTTATATAAGGGAATCAAGATCTTGCATAACCATATGAAAAACCAATAGCCCATTCTTCTTTGTCATTCCAGCGTTACGCGTTGGAATGAAAGGCTATAGGTGTCATCCAAGTAGCTGACACGGAGCAACACGTCATACCACCGCGGCCGCTAACGAGTAGCGGAATGACAGTTCTTCAAATTGTCGGTAAACCTAAGTCGCTTTAGCTATAAATTACATCAGATAACCCTTCAACTTCCCCCACTTATCCGTTATACTACCACAGGTCTCTCTTTAGACGAAATTCAACAGATTTAAAATAAAAAATCAGTATATATTAACATCTTAACTTCTTAATGAAAAAATAAGTAAAAAAGATTGAGAAATTGATTTGACTTCACTCGCAAGCTATGGCTCTATGCCAATGCTGATAAAAAAACAGCAGTAAATATCTAAAAAAAGTTTGTTGTTAGTGAAGGGTAAATTATATGAATAAAAGTAAAGAAGAAATCGAATTCAGAATATTAGAAAGCAAAGGCAAAGCACTACTTGATCGTGAAATCAATGGAGACGTTTCTAAGTGCAGTACATGAAAGGCCGCAGGCTCAGGAAATTGCTAAAAATTTAGTGAATACTTATACGGGAGTAGGAAGGATTTTAGGTCGAGAAATGGATGACCTGCAAGTTATAGAAGGAGTAACTGATTCTGCAGTAGCAATGATTATGTGTGTTAAGGAAACGTTAGAAAGAGTACTGAGAGAAAAAGCTCAAAAATAAGCCAATAATGGACTTACAAGGGCTAGTAGAGTACTTAAACGTCAGTATAGGCCACTCAGAGAGGGAATGTGTAAAAATATTGTATTTGAATAAAAGGCGCCAATTAATCGGAGAAGAATCCTATATTGGTGAAATGGAAAAAGCACCAGTATACATAAAGGAAATTACAAGAAAAGCATTAATAAAAAATGCAGCATTAATAATAATGTCACATAACCATCCTGGAGGAAGTTTAGAGCCGTCAGAAGAAGATCAAACAGTAACGAAGAGCTTAGGCAGCAGCATGTAGTACTGTAAGCGTTAGATTATTTGATCATATTATTATCACAAGTGGGGGCTATTTTAGCTTTAGAGAAAACGGATTGTTATAGCAGAAAGTATTTGCAAATCCACTCACTATAATTTATAATGAGTAATAAAGTGTATAAACTAAGATTTGTATACTTAAAAAGTATTTTTAATATGGGGGTTATATGACTAGTAAAGATCGGAATAAAAAGACTAATGTTAATTGTATGGTCCCAGAGTGTGAATTTAGTGTAAACAAATCAGGAGCACTGTAAACATATAAATTCAAAAGGTGTAAGACCATTGAGAGTTCTGAGTCTTTTAGCGTAATTATAACAAAAGCATAAAGATGCTCTTTGAGTTGCTGATGAGATCGATAGTAATACTTCTTAACTGTAGCATTTTTTAAGGTTTTATTCATACGTTCAACTTGCCCATTTGTCCAAGACTTTTGTCAAACGGTGTTCAATATCATGTTCTTCACAAACTCTATCAAATATATGTTGAAAGGCATACTTATGACGCTTCTGATTAGTAAATTGTATACCGTTGTCTGTCAAAACGGTACGGATTTTATATGGTAAAATTCTAATCAAGTTACGTAAAAACTCAGCAGCTATAGGTTTTGTAGCGCTTTCGTGAAGCTCAACATAAGCAAATTTGGACGTTCTGTCTATAGCAACAAACAAATGCCTTCCTCAGTTCTAATATCAATATGAAAGTAGCCGATAGGATATTGTTTGAACTTCTTTTTAGGCTGGATGTCTCCATCAACATTTGGTAATCTGCTAATATCATAACAACGATGCAAACTAGAACGAGTCAAATATGGAATTGTTGCTTGTAAAGCATATAGGCAATCATCTAGAGGAAGAAGCGTATGTTTACGAAATGCAACAATTATAGCCTCTTCCTCTTTGGTTAAAACTTTGGCTGTTTTGGTCTCATATTCACATCTTTGGTGAATGAACGTTTTTTCCATTTGACAATAGTTTTTGGATTAAGATTATAGCATTGAGAAAGTTTTGCTATGCTCTCTTGACTATTTTGTATTGTCCTACGCACTGCCTCTGTTGTTCTGGTGCACCCGTGTAACCATAACTCCTCCTTTGATGGTATTTTTTTCTCACATTCTATCATACCATCACACTCCGGGACTGTACAATATCTTCGGTGTCCAGATTCGTCGATATACACTAAGTTTTCAGGTTCTTTTGTTTCTATAATTTTTGTGAATTTGGCACGATTTTCTTCGCTTCTTTCTTTGTACCCATAGGTCTTTTTTTCTCGTAAAATTGACCTTTTTTAAAGCTCCGCTAATCGTTTGACAACTTATATTGCCCAAACAGTTTAGCCATTTCTGATAGAGTTTTTCCACCGTGCTTTTTAGCAAATTCAGCAAACGCATTCCAGTCGGTAATTTTATGGTTATAGCCCACGCTTCCAGGCTTTTTTGACTGAAAATCTCCCGTTTTCTCACGTCTTTTCTTCCACTCGTATAAAGTTGTTTTTCTGATCTTAAATCTCTTGGGCTCCACTCTCTCCTTCATCCAACGCTTCCATTACCTTTTTCCTTAAGTCATAACTATATGCTACTTACCTTCACTACTATAAATCCATATCTTACTCTTTTTCTACTATTATGAGAAGGGCTATAACTTATCCTCTAAACATTCTAATAACTCCATTTTTTGATTTATCATATATGTTGGTATCAACGACTTATGAAATAAGCTCCTATTTCATTGATTTGTTTATTGGCACAAAATAACCGAGATTAGCAAATCATTGCTTAATATATTACTTACTATATCCTTGGTCTGACCTCCGTTAAATTAAGTTGGTCTATTTCATGTAGTCGAAAACTCCGGACTTAGTATTGCTTTCATAGCCACTGTAGCACCCTTATATACATCTCTTCCATACTGTTAGGTAGAGCCACTGTCCAATAATTTAACACTATTAAATTGCTGTAAGATTTTGCAATCAATCCGTAGACTGTTTTTAAATAAACACAAAATACATTTGTTTCATAAATTCCACTGCTTCTTCAGTAAATCTAAACCTTGTTTTGTTATATCTCTCGTTTAGTAATTGACACATTGTTTCTACGCTACAATTATCAACTCCTATAAGACCATGGCTTTTACGAACGATGAACCTTTTAGCTTTCTCTTTCTTTTTATAAACCTTGTTGTAATTGAGATTTTGTCTGCTTTTTCATTAAAAAAATCTTTGAGCTTTTTTGATAAGCAAGTTATTTTATTCATTGGTTCTCTCACTAAAAGTACATCTGGGAGAACTTATTATTCTATCTCTTTCATACCTTTATTTCCTTAACTTGACGCCTATGGTTTATTTTACACTCCCCGTTCAGGCGATTCAGCAAAACTGTTTTTAAAAGCCTCTTACTTAATCTTATATCACCAAAATTAACAATTCCAAATTCACTTTCTGCCCATTTACCAGTTGAGGTGCTTATATTTCTTTTTATCATATATTCCATTTTTAGATCATAGATCTATTTATAATAGAAAGTTGAATTAGTAAAATAGCAGCTTTTTCTCTATTTATAGATTTATGGGTAATAGTAAGCCTTAGAAGTGGGGTTACGCTACTCCTTTCTATCCGTTTTCTTGGGCAATCCACTTTCAAATCTAACACACATCTCAGTGATTATAATATCCAATTTTTGAT
Source organism: Wolbachia endosymbiont of Armadillidium vulgare str. wVulC (assembly GCF_001027565.1). Lineage (NCBI taxonomy): Bacteria > Pseudomonadati > Pseudomonadota > Alphaproteobacteria > Rickettsiales > Anaplasmataceae > Wolbachia > Wolbachia endosymbiont of Armadillidium vulgare. The sequence goes on from NZ_ALWU01000001.1 coordinate 572,836, forward strand.
CATGTTGTTCTACAGGTAAATCTTTACAATATTGTTTCTCATAGGCTACACCTATAAATATTTTTCCAAGCGGCCGTAACTTTTTTATCATTGCATCATACCAACCACCGCCAAAACCTAATCTATTAAAATGATCATCAAAAGCAACAACAGTAGTAATGATTGTGTCGGGAATTACATCTTCATTTGTTTCGTTCCATCCCTCAAATCTTAGCAACTGATTTTTATCAGGAATTGCTACTTTATAACCTAAATAGAGCAAACGACACATCAAAGGGACAACATTTATTTCCCCATCCATTGGAATGTAAGCCGCAATTGTTTTGCCTTTAACGTAGCTTAAGTTCTGATTAAAGAAATTAATAAGGGAATTTGCCGCATAACTGGAATAACTTTCATCAATATCTTTTCTTATAGTTCTATATTGCTCTCTTATTTCCTTTTTGTGCTGTTTAATGTCTTTGAACATGATCTATCCATTTCGCAGTGAGTTTTTCTTGTAAACTATTTTGTTTTAAGCGCTCACTTAAAAAATCAAAGTCAATAAATTCCATATCCTGGTCTTGATTACTGCAACTATAAACAAAACTCCTTTCTCCTGTTTCCGTATTTATATGTTGCTGAACACACTGAGCGCAGATTTCCTTCATCATACATTGCATAGGAGAATTAACTGACGATATTGCTATGTGACTTGACTTCAGATATGGCTTTAAAATTGTTTTTCTAGCGTCATTTACAGCTTTCATCATTTTATCAGAACCAATAGTGATGATTTTATCTATAGCGTTCAAATTAATACCTAGCTTTCCTTGTTGATAAGAGATTATTGCATCAACTATATTACCATGAAATGATTTATCTTGATCTCTGCTTGTGTCTATCAATCCTTCTTCACATGCCCAAACTACCGCATTTGATGCACGTTCTATCAGTGCTCGTTTAAATACATCACTTAATTTCTTATAGCCAGCAAAGTACAAAACCTTATTATTATTTTCAAGACACGCCTTCCCTATCGAAAATAATACTGCATTTCCAACTCCACCACCAATTAGCATTATATTCTTCATGTGCTATTTTAACTATATTTGTTCAAATTTTTTGAAATTTTATAGAACAAAGTAATTTTCGCATACAAAGCCAGAGACAAGGACACTCTCTGGCTTCAACTAATGCCGGTAACTGACAGCTGAATTTTTACGCATATCATCTAATAACAAGTTGCTTTGTATCATAATTTTTTGTTGGCGCATCTGCCATTTAATTGCTTCTATATCCGCTACATTACTCTTGATATCACACAATATTATCAACTTTGCAGTGCCATTTTTTCTCAATTCTACTATCTCATTCACACTTGTTTTACTAAATAAAATCTGTAAATCAGGACTTAAATCTCGCATTTTTATTTCAAACTCTTTTGCATTTGGCAGCTTAAAATTATCTGCCAATTTATCAAAATTTAAACAATTAACTTTTTGCTCCTTGAGATTATCCAATAAACTTTCTGAACCTTCAACCACAATCTGTTTTAATTTTAAAGTGCTTTCCAGCAGCGCATAACTAAGCTGTACTTTATCTATGACTTTTATAACGGAGTAACCTCCGCTGAAACTAACCGGACCTGCTATATCGCCGGTTTCTAGTCTTTCTAAAACGCTCTTAAGTTTATCTTTGAACTGACTTAAATTAACTGTTGCTTTACGTATCTTTATTGAAGATTCTGGGTTATTACTATTACGTAATTTTTTTACTAGATCTTTAGCTATACCATAAACGTCCTTGCCTTTTTGATCAGGAATTATAAACTCTTGGAACGTGATAAGATAATCCGGCTTTTCTGTTTGCCTTTTTACATCATCTACTTCTTTATCGCTTATCTTAATAAATGGCATAATTCCTACTTCAATAATCTTGTCCCACAACAGCTGACGCTTCATTTGTTTTTTTAGGATGTTGAGATCTATATTATGCTTCTTTACGTATTGATCAACTTCATTAGCCTTAAGTTTAAAATTTTGGGTTAAAAATAACATGATAGCATTATCTAACTCCTCGTTGCTCAATTTTATATTCAGCCTCTGCGCTTCGTTGATAATGATAATTTCGTCTATTAGCTCCCTAAGAATTTGAGGCTTTGCTTCTTTTTGATTAACACTTTGAGTGCCAAACAATGAATTTATCAAGTTGATGCGTTTTTCGATGTCCAAATTTGAAATTGGCTCACCATTTACATCTGCAACAATTTCAATCTCGGTTGCAAGCAACCTAAGTGGCAACATTATTAATAGTAAAATTAATATTTTATGCATATAAGGCTATTCAGCTAATAACCAATTCTATAATAAATGCTGAGTGAATGCTAGCTAACTTTTTAATAGTTAAAGAAGGAAAGAAAATCACTGCAATAAATACCTAAATAGTAGTATACGGAGCAAAGGGTACTAAAAAAAACTTCTTCTCACGACTGTTATGTAAAATAGGTAAAAGTAGCTATATTCCTTTTTTCTGATAAATACAGGAAATAGGCTTTTTTGGCTACAAATGCATAATTCGTTTCTATATTTTATGTTCAAGTGTTAAGTTTGCAATCAATAGACTTCTTGCATAACCTAAGGAAGCAGCTCAAAATTATAGAAAGAGGCAAAACCGTAAACCGAAACGCCTTCGTTTATTTCTATACCTGTCTGAAATTATTTTAAATCGCTTTAGTAAACCAATAACTACAACTCTTTGGCTAGATGTATGGTCCCAGAGTGTGATGGTGTGGATTTAGTGTAAACAAATCAGGAGCACTGTAAACATATAAATTCAAAAGGTGTAAGACCATTGAGAGTTTTGAGTCTTTTAGCGTAATTATAACAAAAGCATAAAGATGCTCTTTGAGTTGCTGATGAGATCGATAGTAATACTTCTTAACTGTAGCATTTTTTAAGGTTTTATTCATACGTTCAACTTGCCCATTTGTCCAAGGATGGCTAACTTTTGTCAAACGGTGTTCAATATCATGTTCTTCACAAACTCTATCAAATATATGTTGAAAGGCATACTTATGAGTGCACCAAGAAAAGCGTTTAGAAGACAGTTGGTCAACCTAGGCAAAGTCTAGCCAGCAGCCTAGAACAGACCATTATGCTGCGTAAGGTAACGAGCGTAGTAAAGCTAATGGAATGGACAATGCAGGGTACAACGAAAGTGAAGGTATTGAGTATAGTGCACCCATTTGTCTAGACCATTTTTTTCAAAGTGATCCGATTTTTAAAATGAATATGTTGATAAATACGTCGACACACATTTAAAGTATTTATCAACATATTCATTTACTGTTTATGATAATAAAGATCAGCAGGAACTTTATAATGTAGAGTCTGATGTCGCCTTCTATAGTTATACCAAGCAACAAAATCATTTATTATAAGATTCAAATCTCTGATACTATTTGGTCTATAATAATATATAGCTTCTTGCTTTAAAGTTCTCCATAAGCGCTCAACAAATATATTGTCGAAGCAACGTCCTTTATGGTCCATACTGATTTTAATATTAGCACGCTCTAATTCCATAATAAAGTTGTAGCTAGTAAACTGCATCCCTTGATCACTATTAAAAATCTCAGGTTTACCTTGTTTTAGAGCTTCTTTGAGAGTATAAAGGCAAAATCCAGCATCGAGATATGGTGATAATGAATGAGCAATAATATAGCGACTATACAAGTCCATTATTGCCACAAAATAGACAAACTTACCTTCTACCATAATATATGTTATATCAGTAGCCCATACCTGATTAACTCTGCAAATAATCAAATCTTTGAGTAAATAAGGATATATTTTATGCTTTTTTTTCTTTAATACTTGTATTACATCTTTTTCTACAATACAGCCCACTAATCTTCATTTTTTTCATAATTCTTAAGATTTTTTTGTGATTGACTACTACTCCACTCGCTATGATTTCAGCAGTAATTTTACGATATCCATAACGGCAATCAGAAGCCAATTGAATCAAATTTGCTACTTCACTTTCGTTATTAATTATAGGCCTATAATATAGGCTAGATCTGCAAATCCCCAATAAATCAGCCTGTTTCCTAATTGACAGATCAGAATCTTTTTCTATAAACCTTACTCTATCTTTTTTGCTTATTTCAGTAATTTTTTTTTCAAATAACTATTTTCCACTGTCAATTCTCCTATTACTTTATGTAAACTTTCTATTTCTTGCGCTAAGATTCTTTGTTTTCTCGCACTTTCACTTTCTTCAACAAATAGGTCTTTTAACCTTGCCAATACTCTATCACGCCAATCATATAGATTTGTTGATGGTATTTTATATTCACTACATATCTCAGATGTGCTTTTTTGATTTTTTATTGCTTCCAAAGCTATCTTTGCTTTTAACTCTGGTTCATATTTTTTTGTTGCCATACTTTTACCCCTTTACCTTCCTACTCGGATTAACCATTTTTTTTTGGTCTAGTTTATGGGGTGCATTATAATATGCAAATAGAGTATCAGAGAATATAGAAAAAGCAGATAGCAATAGAATTTCCAGCATATGGACAAGAAAGAGCAGCAAATGAACTGAAAAAGAGAGGAATTCTAATATCTGCTAGCGGGAATATGGCAAAGAAACGACCTTGAAAATTTTAAAAAGAGATTGAAAGTGCTGGAAGCAAAGGTAGTACAAGATGGTATAATTTTGACAGAGGAGCAAGTTACTGCTTTAGAAAAAGCTAAGGAACAAAAAGAGGCACATGGCGAAATTGAGACACAACACCCTGGATACTTAGGTAGTCAAGATACATATTATGTAGAAAGGTATTGGACGAATTTATCAACAAACTTTCATTGACACCTACTCTAGAGTGGCCTTCGCTAAGCTTTATACGGAGAAAACTGCCATCACAGCTGCAGATCTTCTCAATGATAGAGTTATACCATTTTTTGATGAACAGATTGCTACGCATTTTAACCGATAGAGGTACGGAGTATTGTGGCAAACCAGGGAATCATGCGTACCAGCTATATTTGGGAATAGAAAATATTGATCACTCTAGAACCAACTCCACAGACTAATGGCATATGTGAAAGGTTCCACAGAAGATGAATGTTACAATATTATCTTTAGAAAGAAAATTTACACCTCTTTGGCAGAACTTCAGTTAGACGTAGACCATTGGGTGCATTCTTACAATAGATCTAGACCACATTCAGGTAAATATTGCTATGGCTATGCAAACCTTTTTTGATAGTATGCATATTGCCTACCAAAAAAATATTGATAACATTAGAACAGATTCTGATATCGGTTTTGACTTCGTCGATTCTTCTGTCAGTTAATTCATGCCTGTCAGATTAAGTCTGGGCTATTACACATTATCAAAGTTTGTCCAGATCGGTGTCAGAAATTGCTCAAACCATTTATTAACATATTGCAGTGGCCTTCAAAGATTAACGGAGCAACTATTTTTCTTCCACTTAAGGCTGCAACCATGCTGATTCCAGATTTTAGGGCTGTCCTTTCTGGCAATATCCATAGGGATAGTCTTCGGTATTATCAATACCAGATTCATCTATATATACTAAGTTTTGAGGTTCTTTTGTCGCTATAACCCTTACAAATTGAGCTCGCTTTTCCTCATTTCTTTCTTTGTATCCGTAAGTCTTGTGAATCCTATATTTTTAAGTGCTCGATTGTCTACTAATATTGCACCAGCATCTCTGACTGAGTTTTGCCACCTTGCAAATGCATTCCAGTCGGTAATTTTATCCACTCTTCCAGGCTTTTTTGACTGAAAATCTCCCGTTTTCTCACGTCTTTTCTTCCACTCATATAAAGTTGTTTTCCCGATCTTAAATCTCTTGGCAACTCCTTCATCCAACGCTTCCATTACCTTTTTCCTTAAGTCATAACTATATGCTACTTACCTTCACTACTATAAATCCATATCTTACTCTTTTTCGACTATTATGAGTAGGGCTATACCTCATAGCTATTCTATGATTAGACCACCTTGTCTACCTTGCTACTCCCCTGAACAGATACAGCTTTCTACCATTCCTTTTAAACGGGTTTTAAACTTTTGAAACGTCATGACATTGTTGATACGCTTATCAAGAAACGATAGAGTATCCACAAAATCTTCTGAATAATCATTAATAAAAAAAAGTATCGTACTTAAGTACACTCCAGCTAATATCACCCGTTTTGTATAGTAGTTAAAATCTGTTGATTGATCGTAAATACCGTACCAAATTGTGCTAACAGTTCTGTACAAGACTTTACTAGAAAAGTATGTATTTTTTGGTAATATAGAGGATGATAAAACATTTTTTAAAAACTCTCTGTAATTTGGTAACTTAGCATAGTTTGAAAGGCGTATTTGGACAGCTAACTTTATCCGCTCTCTTACCTTCATATCTTCTAAATTGTAATTCCAAAGTTCAGTTTCCATTGAGCTATTTAAGTCCTCTGCTATGTACTCCAAAGCACTATATATTCCATTTTGAAATTTACAAAAACTATTGGCTAGGTTAAGGTCCGTGCACACTTTCAATAAGGTTGCATCACTTATTCCTTCAAATGGAATAACCTTAATCAGCTCATCTACTATTAACTTCATTTCATCTCGTTTCATGCAATATCACACTAAACAACATATGTAATTGTACCTGAGATTTTCAAACATTCTGCAAAATGCTTCACCACGTTCTTTAAAATTTTTCCATTGATCAAAAGAGGAACATGCAGGAGAAAGTAATATCGTTACTTCTTCTTTGCTATTTATTGCCTCTTTAAAAGCCAGTTTAAATGCGTTTTCTAGATTATAACACTTCATATAATCTATTTTATTCTCCATAATATTTGCAAAAACTTCAGTTGATTCCCCAATAAGAAAAGCTTTTCTAATCTTGGTGAAATGCTTGCTTAATGATTCTATTCCACCTTTTTTGCTTTTTCCACCGACAATCCAATATATGTTTTTATAAGATAAAATTGCCTTTTCACTCGATTCTGCATTGGTTGCTTTGCTATCGTTGATAAAAAGTACATTCTTTATTTTGCCAAGTAGTTCATTTCTGTGCCTTAACCCTGGGAAGGATTTGATTCCGTTGATAATGGTGTTGCTATCTACTCCAAGTAGCTTACATACGGCATATGTGGCTGCTATGTTCTCTGCGTTGGATATTAGGTTTATTTTTACGTCGCTTACTGATAAGCTATGATTCTCTAGTTTTCCAGTGCCTAGGCACTGGGATGACAAAGAGGGTGACATCGAAGCTGAGATTGAAATTTTGTTCCCAGTGAATTTATTGAATACATCAGCGGTAATTTTGTTATCACATCCTATCACAGCAATCTTGCTACCGTTTATCAATTTTAATTTAGTTGCTATGTAGTTATTCATACTTCCATGTCTATCTATGTGGTCTGGTGTGATGTTGAGCAATACAGAAATATCCACATTAATTTCATTCATTATCTCCAATTGGAAAGAAGAGAATTCAATTACATAAATTTCTGCGTCTCTTTCTAAATCCAAAATAGGAACACCTAAATTTCCGCCAATAGCTACCTTTTTCCCTGCAGATTTTAGTATGTGCCCTATTAGTGATGTGGTAGTTGATTTGCCATTTGTTCCTGTGATGCCTATAACCTTCTGATTTGTAGTTTTAGTTTCAAGAAATAGCTCAATGTCTGATTTTATTTTGCAATCAAAGCTTCTTGCAAGTTTCACTATCCAATGCGTTGTTGTTGGCACTCCAGGGCTTAAAATCAATGTTCTTATCTCATGCCAATTATATTCTTTGGGATGAATAAAATTACACTCTTTATATATCATTTTTGCATTTGCTATTTGTTCTTCATTGTCATCCCATGCATAGATTCTTGCACTGCTCTTTGTTAGAGCATTAATGACAGACAAACCAGTTTTACCGAGGCCGAAAACCGCAACACTTTGATTTTTGTATTTGTTTAGTTGCACTGCTAGATAACTTATGCGAGCCATTTTATAAAGATATCGTACAAACTACAACAGACTTCTTGCATAGGCCACAACTGTCATTCAGTAGAAACGAAAAAATTACTTTATAAATTTCGTCAGTTCACTTATCATGAAAGTGAAGCTATATTATTTAACTTCCCAATCTGTGCAGATTAAAACGACAAGAAGACTTGTATTTGGCGTACTATTTTTGCACTATGTGCATGCTATGCCTTTATAAAATTTCCGGGTTTTTCCCTATACAGGCTGAAACGGGCTGCTTAAGACATCACCCAACGTCAAATTTTAAAATAAAGAGTGAGCTACTCCGGGAATTCTTTGTCTTTTTTTGCTGGTAAATTTCTTAAATAGGTAACCGTTCACGGAGATAAAGTGGTTTACAAAGTAAGTATAAAAGTGTAAAGAAATAGGAAGCTAAATATGGAATGGGTAAATGATAACAGTGCTGCAAGAGAGGGTTGTAGCAGAAAACGTTAATCTCAAGGAAGAAATAAAAGCGCTGATCAGAGAAAATGATAGCTTGAAAGCAAAAATAGTTGAATTAGAAGACAAATTGGGCTTAAATT